>CAYNCI010000046.1:0-29449 GCA_964396065.1 uncultured Mesohalobacter sp.
TGGGGTTAAATGCCTTTACAGCAGATATTTTTTCAGATAATCTTCAGGATAATCTAGAATTAAGTGATATTGGTTACCTCCTTGCTCTTACGGGGAATACCTCAATCAACAAAAAGGCTATTCAAAATTTTAAAAAAGAATTTGGAGAAAACGGGACTTACAGAATTATTTCGCCGGAAGAAATGTCCAATCCGGAAGACAATCCTATAGATGGATTGTTTTCACACACAGACGATTACATCAAATTGGTAAATTTGTCAAGACGATATCCGAAAATTCATGAAATCACTATACAAGACAAAAAACATTACCTAGAGCTGATTAAAATTACTAATGAAGACCAAGATGTAATACCGCTTTTTATCAAAAATCCTGAGGGTAATTTGGCTATTATTCCTTCCAGTAGCGATACTTTAGATGTTTCTGAAGATCATAAGCTGGTATATATGGGAAAAAAAATAAAATCTAATCAAAGTAAAATGGTTGTTGAAGAGAAAAGTCTAAAAAAAGACAAACAACTTCCTGAGACAAATCAAACCTAAGCACCATTGCTTTGTTTTTATACTTTATTAGATTGCATAATTTGTAAGATTATTTAGCTTAAAACCTGAGTCTGATTAATTTGTTGAATACAAAAAGATAAATATCGATATCTTATACTTGTAAGGCTGAGCCCAGTCAAAGCCACATTAAGATTATCTATTACAAAAGCAGCTTTCGACTTAGCTCAGGGAGACAGATTTTCAAAACTCTAATATAATCGTATAAATATCAAGATTATAACAATAAAATTTAGGTATATAAGAATTATACTTACTTCTCGTTAAGCTTTACTGAATTAGCAATCTCTTAACTTATAGCATACGGTAAACAACTTACATTTGCACGTCATAAAAAATATTTATGAGGAAGATAATTTTAGTTGTTTTAGGTGTTTTGGTCTTGGCGGGATCAATCTATCTTGCTTATCGCTTAGTTACTGCACCAAAAAAAGAAAAAAAAGCCAAAAACCTAACGTACAAACCAGTCTCTGGCGAAACAATTAAGAACAAAGATATTCCTGTTATTGTAGAAGCTAATGGTTCTGCAGAAGCCTTAAAGAAATTTGAGTTATTTAGCGAAGTAGAGGGTGTTTTCGAATATTCGTCAAAAAGTTTTAGAGCAGGTCAAAAATTCAACAAAGGCGACGTATTATTTCGTTTAAATAATGAAGAGTTTCAAGCTAATGTCATATCAGCAAAGAGTGACTTTTTCAATTTAATAGTGTCAATAATTCCAGATATCAAGCTGGATTTCCCAGACCAATACGAAGCGTGGCAAAATTATCTAGACAATTTTAGTGTAAACAAACCCTTAAGTCAACTTCCTGAATCATCTAAACAATTAACGTATTTTATTACAGGTAGAGGCTTGTTGAGCTCGTATTACAACATCAAAAACCTAGAAGTTAGGTTAAATAAATTCAACATTAAAGCACCTTTTACTGGAGTGCTTTCAGAAGCCACCATCAACCCAGGTACGCTTATTAGACCCGGGCAACGTTTGGGCGAATTTATAGACCCTAGTATTTATGAGGTACAAATTTCTCTTCAAAAATCTTTGATTCCTTACTTGAAGGTTAAGGATACTGTAAAGCTTAGTGCTTTAGATGGTAATGTTTCAACGATTGGTGAAATCGTAAGAATAAACAGCCAAATAGATCAAGAGACTCAGACGGTTCAAATATTTGTTCAAGTCGAGGATGATAATGTAAAAGAAGGGCAATACCTAAAAGCTGAAATACAAGCGCAAACTATAGAAAACGCTTATGCTATTAATCGCTCTCTAATTAATAACAACAATCAAATTTTTATTATTAACGACACAGTTTTAGCCTACAAAACTATAAGACCTGTATATTTTTTCGAACAAAATGCAATTGTAAAGGGCTTAAACGATGGTGATGTTATCATGACATCCAACCTGTCTAGTGCGTATCCAGGAATGCTTGTAAAAGCCGAATAAATCTAAAGGTTTGAAAAAGATTATAACTTATTTTATAAAGTACGAAGTTGCAGTAAACGTCGTTATTCTAGCTTTTTTTATTTTTGGTATAGTTGGGTATTTCAGTTTAAAGTCTTCATTCTTTCCTCTTCAAGATTCTAAGATTATAAACATCAATATTACCTATCCGGCGTCTTCTCCAGAAGAAATTGAAGAAGGCATAATTATTAAGATTGAAGAAAATTTAAAAGGCTTAGAAGGTATAGACCGAACAACAGCTGTAGCCAGAGAAAGTGGTGGTTCGATTACAGTTGAAATAGAAGAAAACAGAGATGTTGATGTGATGTTGACAGAAGTGAAAAATGCTGTTGATCGCGTACCAAATTTTCCTATTGGCATGGAGCCTCTTGTGGTTGCCAAACAGGAAAATATTCGGGAAACGATAGAATTTGCTATTTCTGGTGATAATGTAACGCTGGAAAGCCTTAAAAATATTGCAGACCGCATAGAAACCGAATTACGACAAATTGATGGTATCTCTCAAATAGAATTAAGAGGATTTCCTGAGCAGGAAATAGAAATTGCCCTAGATGAAAATAAGTTGTTGGCGTACAACATCAGCTTTGATGAAATAGCTTCTAGAGTAAGAGGATCTAATATCCTATCTACCGGAGGAACCATAAAAACCGATACCGAAGATTACTTGATTCGTGTAAACGAAAGAAACTATTACGCCGACCGTTTTAACGATATAGTTATCAAAACATTGCCAAATGGAACTGTAGTGCGTTTAAGCGAATTGGCTTCTGTAAGAGATCAGTTCGAAGAAACTCCAAATGCTTTATTTTATAATGGCAATCAAGCTATTAATGTTATTGTAACCAATACAAATGTAGAAGATCTGTTATCCACTGCAGATAATGTAAAAGCTTACATAGAAGATTTTAATAGTAAAAATAACAACATACAGCTCAATGTTGTAAGTGACAGGTCGATTACACTTAACCAAAGAACACAACTTTTATTTGAAAATGGATTGATTGGGATATTATTAGTCCTTTTATTTTTGTCCATATTTTTGAATACCAGATTAGCTTTCTGGGTTTCTTTTGGGTTACCCATATCGTTTTTAGGCATGTTTATATTTGCCAATTCCTTTGGTGTAACCATCAATGTTCTGTCTCTTTTTGGGATGATTATCGTTATTGGTATTTTGGTTGATGATGGTATAGTTGTAGCAGAAAACATTTATCAGCATTATGAAAGAGGAAAAAACCCTGTTCAAGCGGCAATAGATGGTGTTTTAGAAGTTTTTCCGCCAATTGTCTCCGCTATCCTAACTACAATTCTTGCATTTTGTACGTTCTTTTTCTTAGAGGGTAGAATCGGAACATTTTTTTCAGAAGTATCTATAATCGTGTTGCTTACACTCGCAGTTTCGCTATTGGAAGCATTTATTATTCTCCCGGCACACATTGCCCATTCCAGTGCACTTAAAAAGATTAATAAAAAGAAACCTGCCAAAACCCTTGTTGGTAGATTTTTTAGAAAAATGCGAAATATCAACAAATTTGGTGACCGCATCATGTCATTTCTCAGAGACAAATCGTATTCTCCTTTTTTGAGTTTTGCCTTAAAAAATAGATTTTTTATAGTCATGCTTTTCATTTCATTTTTGATCCTAACCTTTGGGTCTATAGGTGGTAATGTAATAAGAGTGACTCTATTTCCAAATATAGCAAGTGATAGAGCGAGTATCGACTTGCTCATGACAGAAGGAGTAAATCCCAGGACGACAGATTCTATAATTTCTCTTGTCGAAGATGCAGCATGGCGTGTAAATGAAGAATTTACAGCCAAACAAACAGATAATCTTCAAGTTGTTCAAAACACAATTAAAAGGGTCGGTCCGGGAAATAATAAAGCTTCGCTGCAAGTTAATTTATTGCCAGGCGAGTTAAGAGATTTTAGCTCTCCTGAAATTACAAATGCCATACGAGACGAGGCAGGACCAATTTTTGGAGTGGAAAGCATCACTTTTGGTTCTGGCGGAAACTTTGGAGGCAAGCCGGTGTCTGTCTCTTTGCTAGGAAATAATATAGACGAATTAGACTTGGCAAAAGAAGATCTAAAAGCATGGATGCAAGATAATGCCTTACTAAAAGATGTTGTAGACAATGACCCAAAAGGAATAAAAGAAATTGAAATAGAACTTAAACCCAATGCTTACGCCTTAGGCCTGGATTTAGGCGAAGTGATGCGCCAGGTAAGAAACGGTTTCTTTGGAACTGAAGCGCAGCGTTTTCAAAGGGGTAAAGACGAAATTAGAGTTTGGGTAAGGTACGATTTGGATAACAGGTCTTCTATTCGCGATTTAGATGATATGCGATTGATAACCCCAAGTGGTCTAAGAGTACCATTTAATGAAATAGGAACTTACAGTATCGTAAGAGGAACAGAATCTATTAATTTTTTAAATGGGATGCGTGAGATTAATGTCTCTGCAGATTTGTCCGACCCCAACGAAAGTGCTACAGATATCCTTCTAGATATACAACAGAATGTGATGCCAGAAATATTAACGAAGTATTCTAGTCTTTCAGTGTCTTACGAGGGGCAGAACAGGGAAGCCTCAAAAATTTCAGGTTCAGCAAAAACAGCGCTTCCTGTAATTTTGTTTTTAATTTTTGTAGTTATCGCCTTTACCTTTAGAGGTTATTCTCAGCCTTTATTATTGCTTTTGCTTATACCATTTAGTGCAATAGGTGTGGCTTGGGGGCACTGGATTCATGGTTTTGCCATCAACGTGCTTTCAGCATTGGGTATCATTGCTTTAATAGGAATTATGGTAAATGATGGTTTAGTATTAATATCACGACTTAACTCCAATCTAAAATCAGGAATGGATTACGATAGTGCTCTTTTTAATGCCGGTAAATCAAGGTTTAGAGCGATTTTTTTAACCTCCTTAACCACCATTGCAGGTCTAGCACCATTAATTTTTGAACAAAGTCGACAAGCTCAGTTTCTTATACCAATGGCCATTTCGATTGCTTATGGGATTGGGATAGCTACAATACTAACTTTGGTATTATTACCAGTTGGGCTATCCTTGTTTAATACTTTTAAAACCAATGTAAAGTGGTTAATTACAGGAAAAAGGTATGCTAAAGAAGATGTTGAGCGAGCAAAAATAGAACAAAACGAATTGGAAGAATACCAACGGAGCAGTAAGGGTAGTCATGGTGTTGCAGATGAGAATAATCCTTCGGAACAGCAAAAAGCAAATTAGCAGATGAAAAATTTTAAGTTCATTTTACTTTTAGTGTTGATGTTAGGTATGTCTTTTGGTAATGCCCAGCAATTGCTTACCAAGAAAAAAGCAGTTGAGCTTATGCTTGATAAAAATTTTGACATTCAAATAGCTGAAAACAATGTTGAAATAGCTGAAAACAATAAAAGTATTCTCAATTCGGGGTATTTGCCAACTATAAACGCAACTGCTGGTGCTAATTACGATATCACAGACCGATTTACAGAAATTGAAGGCCAGGGGAACTTAGATCAACCGGATCTAGAAAGTGAAAATTACAATGCAGCAGTCAATTTTAATTATACACTTTTTGATGGATTAGGCAGGTTGTATAACTTTAAAAGACTAAAAGAACAATATAATTTATCGGAACTAGAAGCCCGAGAAACCATAGAAAATACTCTCATCCAATTGTTTAGTGTGTATTATGAAGTTGCCAGGTTGACAGAAAATGCTAATATCCAAAAGCAAACCCTTAGGCTTTCAAAAGACCGTTTAAAGCGCGTACAGTATTTGTTTGAGTACGGACAGGTAAACAAACTACAAGTATTAAACGCCGATGTAGACGTTTCTAATGATAGTATTGCTTTAATTACACAGTTTCAAAACCTTGATAATGCCAAACGAGATTTGCAGGTCGTTCTGAATTCAAATGAATTTCAAGATTTTCAAGTGGATACAAGCATTTCATTTACTCCCATGTTGAAGATCGAAAAATTTGTTGAAGATTACGAATTAAATAATGTCTCTTTACTGCAAATTGAAAAAAACTTAGAAATTAGTCTATACGACCAAAAAATAAGTCGAACAGGCTATTTGCCCACTATAGACCTTATAGGCTCTTACGGATGGAATAGAAATGTAAGTCCGGAATCGCCATTCTTCCCGGGTTCTATCCAAACCTCAGACAGACTAGCTGCAGGTATTAGTTTAAATTGGAATCTATTTGATGGTGGACAAACATCTGTTAGAATACAAAATGCAAAAATTAACTACGAAAATCAGGAGATTCAACGTAAACAAATTCAACTTGGTGTTAATCGCGACATTCAAAACGCTTTAAATACTTACAAGACAAGGTTGTATATTTATGATTTACAGCAACAAAACGTAAAAACCAACCAAAATAATTTCAACAGAACCCAAAGCCAGTTTGAATTAGGCCAAGTTACATCTCTGGAATTTCGTCAGGCGCAATTAAACCTTCAGAATGCTTTAAACTCTTATAATTTAGCAAAGTACGATGCCAAATTAGCAGAGCTTCAATTGCTGCAACTTACAGGTCAGATTTTAAATGTAGATTTTTAAATGGAAGAGCATTTTTTTCAATGTCCCTATTGTTGGGAAAGCATAAGCATGCTAATCGATACATCGGTATCCTCTCAAACTTATATTGAAGATTGTGAAGTATGCTGCAGGCCAATAGAAATATATTACCAGACAGAAGCCAACGAACTTGTTTCGTTTAGCGCTGAGGCGATCCAGTAGTTGCGTAGTTTCCTGGATTTCTTTTTAATTTAGAGGGTTAAAACAAAGTAAATATTTTAAAATTTGCTTAGTTTTAAACTTGCAATACAGAAAGTAAAGACTCTGGAAACAAAAATCTATACCGATCAGAATAACCAGTCCTTCCGCCAGCTGTTGTTATGCAGTTTAAGGGATACAAAGTCGTCTTTGTTCTTGGCTCGCCAACTGGCCAAGCGCGACATTAGTGCGCAATACAGGCAATCCTATTTTGGTATTTTGTGGGCTTTTATCATGCCGATAACTACAGCTGTGGTTTGGATAGCCTTAAATGGCTCTGGTGTGGTAAAACTAACCGATACCGGCATACCGTACCCGTTGTATGCCTTTTCAGGAACATTAATTTGGTCTATTGTCGTAGATGCCATAAACTCACCTACACAAAGCACCAATGCGGCAAGAAGTATTTTGAGTAAAATCAACTTTCCAAAAGAGGCGTTGATTCTTTCCGGTATTTATAAACTCCTTTTTAACAGCGCTATAAAAATTGTGTTGGTATTTGTGTTTGTTGTGTTCTTTGGCATTGCCTTTAGCTGGAGCATGCTGGCTTTTCCGCTGGCAATTTTAGGGGCATTGCTTTTAGGAACCACCATCGGACTGCTTATTTCTCCTTTTGGCCTGTTGTACAAAGACATTGGCCGTATGATCACTTTTGGACTTACATTTGTCATGTACATCACACCGGTGGTTTACATGATTCCGGAAAAGCCGGGTCTGCTCAAGACCATAATGACCTATAATCCGTTTACACCCTTATTGATAACCTCAAGGGACTGGCTTACAGGGCAATCGCCGGAACATCTTACAGCATTTTTAATAACATTATTGTGCTGTATGCCATTGCTGCTCATCGCCCTGGTGTTTTACAGGTTGTCGATCCCCATAATTGTTGAACGACTAAGCGCTTGATTATGACGGATGAAGTATTGGTAAAGGTAGAAGGTGTTTCCAAAAAGTTCTGTAAAGATCTTAAAACAAGTCTTTGGTATGGGGTCAAGGATTTGTTTACCAATGTCAAGTCAAAAAAAACAAAACAGCGCGTACTCAGACCTAAGGAATTTTGGGCCTTGCAGGACATTAGTTTTGAGTTGCGGCGAGGAGAATGCCTTGGTCTAATAGGGCATAACGGCGCTGGCAAATCGACCTTACTTAAAATACTGAACGGCCTTATAAATCCCGATGCGGGAAGAGTTACCATAAAAGGCAGGGTAGGAGCATTAATCGAGTTGGGTGCAGGATTTAATCCGATTCTTACAGGCCGTGAAAATATATACAACAATGCCGCGGTTTTAGGTTTTACTAAGAAAGAAATCGATGCAAAGCTGCAGGACATCATCGATTTTGCTGAAATTGAAGAGTTTATCGACATGCCCGTCCAGAATTATTCAAGCGGGATGAAGGTGCGATTGGGCTTTGCCGTAGCCGCGCAGATGGAACCCGATGTCCTGATCATTGATGAGGTGTTGGCGGTTGGGGATATGTCATTTGCAATGAAGTCATTTAATGCCATTAGTTCATTGCTGAAATCTACAGCTGTTATTTTTGTTTCTCATAGCATGCCTTTCGTATCTAGAATATCAACAAAAATTATAATGCTAAATAAGGGAATGATTAGTGTAGCTACTGAAGACGTGGGATATGGAATTCAAAATTATTTTAATCAGTTAGATAATGTAAATTTTCTTAGTCAGAAGAGTGAGGTATTAAAACTAAACGATATTAAGTTTTGTACTGAAAAGAGTACTGTCATTGATGAAATACAATTTAACAAGCATTTTAATATTAAAGTAAAAATTGATTCCAATAAAATTTTCAAAAGGGTAAAAATAGTCCTGCTTGTTTATAATATGGAACAATTAAACGTAGCATTATTAGAGTCTAATGAAGTCGAGATTAGAAATTCTTCTAATCAAGAATTCAATCTCCAATTTGATAAATGCTTATTGTCAATAAGCAAATATTTTGTAACCGTAAGATTTGATTCTTACGAAGACAATACAATCCAGGTTATTGCAAATTTTGTGAACGTGAAAAACTTTGTTGTTGTAGGTAAGGAAAGATTAATTTTTGCACCAACCTATTATAAATCGATTCAATGAAGTATCTGAGTCGTTTATTTTATAAAAAATCGCGTGTAGGTATTTTTATTATTGGGGCACAGAAATGTGGTACTACTTCACTATTTAACTATATCAAAAAGCATCCAAAAATTTATGGTTCAGAGCCTAAAGAAGTAGATTATTTTAGTTATGACATCAATTATTCCAAAGGAGATGATTGGTATCATAGGCATTTTCGTCAAGGTATAAATCTGCATAACTCACTTGATGCATCGGTTGAATACATGTACATTAAAAATTCTGCCTCTCGATTATATGATTACAATTCTAATGCTAGAATTATAGCAGTTTTAAGAAATCCTGTTTACAGAGCTTACTCTGCATATAATATGTATAGGAGATTGAGTAATGGCGAAGGCATAGTATATTATAAAAAACATCTGGAAGGGCAAGGTGAATTTTACAAAAAACAAATGTTGGAAGTACTAGATAAAAAAACATTTTTATCCTTTGAAGGATTTTTGAAAAAAGAAATAAAAAAGTTAGATAGTAAAGACGATTACTATGAGCCAAGTTTTATAAGGAGAGGATTATATTATCAACAGTTAAAGCAATATTTTGATTTATTTGATAGGTCAAATATTTTTATAGTAGAATCAGAAGAACTTAAAAAAAGCAGAAATTCTGTGATGATGCGTATTTTTGATTGGTTAGAGTTAGATATGCCAAAAAAATTATCCTTAGATGGTGAATATTTAGTAGGTGATTATCAAGGCGAAATTAGTCTAGAAACTGTCGAATTACTAAAAAATAAATTTTTACCAGGTAATTTGAAGTTATTTGAATTGATAGGTAAAGAGTATGACTGGTAAATCATGAATGTAAGATCTCCTATTTATAAAAATTTAGCTGCTAAGAAAGTTTCCTCATTAAATTATGAAGATATTGAATTATGGTATAAAAATGGATTTGGTCTTGGTGTCGATCTTATTTCGAGCTTAAAAGGTGTAAAAATTGACTTATATTCATGTCCACAAACAGGATATCAATTTTATTATCCATTTAAGATTTCAGGTGATAATAAGTTTTATGAATTGTTGGATAAAAGAAATATTCATTATTATAGTTCTGCGAGCTGGGAACATATTAAGTCTTTAAAAATCCTAGAAAAAGACTATAAAAAAATTTTAGAAATTGGAAGTGGTAACCATTCTTTTCTCAAAGTAATAAGTGATAAATTTGAAAGCGTTATTGGTTTAGAGTTGAATGAAGAATCAGTTAAAAAGGGAATAAGTCTTGGTCTTGATGTAAAAAACATGTCCATAAACCAATATAGCATGGAAAACGAAAATAGCATAGATGCAATATGTGCATTTCAAGTGTTAGAGCATGTATCAAATGTCGATGACTTTATTTCTAGTTGTTTAAGATGCCTTAAGAAAAATGGTGTCTTGATTATCGCAGTACCTAATAATAATGCAATTTACTTTAAACAAAAAACTTTGCTCGAATACTATTCAAGTCAAAATAATTACAGGTTACATTGTACAACTTCTGCTTTAAATTCTCCACCTCATCATATGGGAATTTGGAAAAGACAGTCACTTGAAAAATTGACAAAAAAATATCCAATCAGGATTAAATCCATTAATTACC
Source organism: uncultured Mesohalobacter sp. (assembly GCA_964396065.1). Lineage (GTDB taxonomy): Bacteria > Bacteroidota > Bacteroidia > Flavobacteriales > Flavobacteriaceae > Psychroflexus. Next base: position 10,537 of record CAYNCI010000046.1, read on the forward strand.
AGCCTTTGGATGAATTTCGATTCAGTCTTTCCAGAGATATTGTAGTTAGTAAGTTGAATAATATCGTTGGATACCGATTATCTAGATATATTGGTAAAAATTTCTTTAAAGATTCTATATTGAAAAGAATATTTAAAGGAGATTCTATTTTAGTTGAATTTCAAAAGATTGAATAACATTAAATGCAAAAAAAATTACTTTTTATTTCTATTAACGACCATGTGCCTTGGGGTGGAAGCGAGGAACTATGGAGCAAGACAGCCTTGCACCTTTCTAGAAATTACGAAGTTTTTACACTCACTAAGGAATGGCAAAATGAACCACAGAGAATACAGGAATTAAAACATAATGGTATTAAATGCCTTTTTAAACCAAAATATCTAAAAAGAAGTAAGATAGAAAAATTATTAAGGCTTAATACTAATAAACATGATTTATATCTATTAAATCAAGTTGATGACTTGTCATTAATAATGATTTCGATAGGACAATGTTTTGATTATAAGCTAACTGAATATTGTAAGTATATCGAGAATTTTGATATACCCTATGTTATTATTGTTCAATTAGCAACTGATATAAGAACTGTTAAAGATACACAAACAATTGGTCTGTTAAGGGCTTATCAAAATGCAAAAAAAGTATATTTCTTATCTCAAGATAATGTATCGATAGTAGAGAGAACGTTAGCCACAACAATCTCTAACAAGGAATTTATAAATAATCCATTTAATTTTAACCAATCTTATATTAAACCTAATCTGACTGCTAATACATATGCATTTGGATTGGTTGCTAGTTTTAATAACTATCACAAGTCCCAAGATTTGCTTATTTCAGTATTTTCTCAAGAAAAATGGAGATCTAGAAATTTCAGGCTAAATTTATACGGTGAAGGAATAAACAAAAATCAGCTAGAACAACTAATAAGTCTTTATGGTCTAGAATCTAAAATTAAGGTTTGTGGATTTGAAAGGGATAAATCTAAAATTTGGAAAGAAAACGTAGTTTGTATAATGCCTTCAAGGATGGAAGGACAGTCATTAGCCATGCTCGAAGCTATGTCATATGGCAGAATGGTTATTTCGACAGATGTTGGTGATGCTAATCGATTAGTTGTTGATGGTGTAACAGGATATTTAATAGATGCACCAACTTTTAAGTTAATAGATATTGTGCTTGAGAAAGCCTGGTCATTTAGAAATAATTGGATTGATATGGGAATAAAAAGTAGAGAACATCTATTTAATATTATAGATCAAGATCCGGTTGAAAACTTCAGCAAAAAACTTATTGACTTAATAAAATGAAGAAAATCCTTTTTATCTCCCATGAAGCCTCTCGTTCGGGTGCGCCTATAGTTTTGTTACAATTCTTAAAGTGGATAAAAAAACATCATCCTGAGTTTTTAATTGGTGTTCTTATAATTAAAAGTGGTGTTTTAGAGAGAGATTTTAAGGCTGTTTCAGACAAATTATATTTTATCAAATCATCTACAAACAAAACTTTATTTTCTCGACTAATATCCAAACTTAGATTTAAAAATACTAATCACACAAAATTATTAAAATCGATTAATAAAGAAGATTACAATATTATTTATGCAAATTCAGTTGTTTCGTTAGATATTGCAGTCAAAATCAAATTAGCTGCAAAACAAAAACCAAAATTGATTGCTCATATTCATGAGCTTTATATTGGCCTTCGAAAGTACGTTCCTGAACCTACAGCAGTAGTTCCTTATATCGACCACATAATTGGAGCATCAAACCAAGTTGTAAAAAACATCCAAAATTCATGGAATATTAATGATAATAAAATATCTAGGGTTTATGAATTTTCCGCTGTTGATGATATGCTTATTAGTAAAGAAAATAGTAGTAGGCCATTTCTGGTTGGTGCTTCCGGTACCGTATTTTGGAGAAAAGGATATGATTTTTTCATACAAGTGGCTCGATATATTTTTGATAATTATGAAAATCTTGAAATAGAATTTAATTGGATAGGCAACATTTCAAAAAATGAAACATTAATTATAGAAGAAGATCTTCAAAAATTGGAATTAACGAATAAAGTCAAATTTTTAGGCGAATTTGAGAATCCATCCCATAAATTTAATGAATTTGATGTTTTTTTAATGACATCTAAAGAAGATCCATTTCCTTTGGTTTGCATCGAAGTTGGTATGCTAGGAAAACCAATAATCTGCTTTGATAAAGCGACAGGAATTCAAGAGGTTATGAAAGATGGCGGTGGAGTAATTGTACCTTACTTGAATATTGAGGTAATGGCAGAAGCTGTAGTTAAGTATTATAGAAACAAAGTTTTATATGAAAAGGACTCAAATATTGCGAAAGACATTTTTAGAAGATTTTCACCTGAGAATATGTGTCCAGAAATCTACGCCGTTCTTCAAAATTTATTAGATGAATAAATCTTGTTTTATTATCATAATTACCCACAACGCCATGCCATGGATAGACAATTGTCCTGAGATTGTAGATTTCAAAAATTAAAAAATTGGAGGTTATTTCTATGAAGAAAAAAGTAATTTTTCAACATTTGCCAAAGTGTGGTGGTACAACATTTAATTCAATATTAACGAAGAATTATTCTGAAGAAGAAACTTTCAGCATTAAAGTAATTGATGGAATTAAGCTAAACACAAACGAATTTATATCTCTGCCTGATTCACAAAAAGCAAACATAAATTTATTAAAAGGACATTTAGAATTTGGTTTACACAAACATTTTAACTCACCTGTGGAGTACATAACATTTTTAAGAGACCCAGTTGAACGTATCATTTCTTATTACTACTACGTAAAAAGAAGGCCTAATCATGGTTTATATCGAACACATGATTTTAATAATAACACTACTCTTCATGAATTTGTGACCAAAATTAAAAGACCTGATATACATAATGGACAAATAAGGTTTATAAGTGGTGTTGACGGTAACGAGGAACTTATGCTTAAAAAGGCATTAGAAAATATAGAAAGCCATTTTTCGCATGTCGGTATTTTAGAAAGATTTGATGAATCAATTTTATATTTACAAAAGAAGTATAATTGGAGTAATATATACTATAGAATTGGTAATAAAACCATCAATAGAAAAAGCATAGATAGTATTGATTTTAAAACATTAGAAGCTATTAAAGAACTAAATAATGGCGATATAATCTTTTACAATAAAATGTATAACGTATTTAAAAAACAAATTGCAGATGAAAATATCACTCAAATGAAGGTTCAGCAATTTAGAATAAAAATGAAGTTTCAATATTTTAAAAATAAAATTTTAAAAAAAGTAAAGCGTGCAATATAGTTGCTTCATCGTTATCGTCACCCACAACGCCATGCCATGGATAGATAACTGTTTGGGCAGTATCGATTTTTCCAGATATATGGTTATTGTAGTGGACAACAATTCATCAGACGATACCGTAATACATATCAAGTCCAACTATTCTGAAGTTGTTTTGTTCCAACAAGGTCAAAATCTTGGCTTTGGTCAGGCCAATAATATTGGGATAAGCTATGCACTAAAACAAGGCGCAGAACAGGTGTTTTTACTCAATCAGGATGCATACATTGTTGATGATGCCTTAGAAAAGCTCATCGTATTTCAGAAAAACAATACCGAATACGGAATATTAAGTCCGATTCACCTCAATGCCCATAAAACAAGGCTGGATAGGAATTTTTCAAATTATGTAAGGTATGATAAAAACCCATATTTTTTTTCAGATCATGTTATAGGGAATTTTCTTAAACAGGTTTACGATGTCCCTTTTGTAAACGCAGCAGGATGGTTGATCAGCAAGAGCTGCCTAATGACGATTGGCGGATTTGATCCTATTTTTTTTCATTACGGCGAAGATGACAATTATTGCCAAAGGCTGAGGTACCATGGGTTTAAGATTGGAATACTGCCTAAATGCTTTCTTATTCATGACAGAGAAGACAGAGCAAAACCTGAAGTTGAAGTATATTCAAAAGAATACTACAGAAAAGAATTGCGTAAATTTAAAGTGATATTCGCTAATGTAAATACCTATGACTCTCTCGATTTTGGCGACTACACTAAAAAATTTAAAAAACAACAGCTAAAAGCATTTTTAAAAAATGACAGGCAGAGGTATAATAACATTAGGGCATACCTCAAAGCCGTAAAGGAAGCTTTGCCGGAAGTAAAACATAGTGTAAAAACAAATAAGAAAGTGCAGGCGAACTACTTGGATGTTTAATTATCAGTAGGTTTCCACTCATAAGCGACACTAAAAACCAGCTTAAAACTTGAAGCTATACAATTGCTTTTCCTTACTTTTGCACCTATGAAATACGAAAGGCTTACAAAGGAGCAATTTGAAGAGTTACATCAGGAGTTTATCAATTTTTTGGCGACCCAATCCATTACCGCAGAGGAGTGGAGCGACATCAAAACCAATAAACCTGAAGTCGCTGAAGAAGAATTAGACATCTTTAGTGATTTGGTCTGGGAAGGTGTGTTAAAAAAAGTGGAGTATGTCGAGCATTTTTCGGCGCAGCACATGTTTTTGTTTCATTTCTTAGAAACGGATATACAGCTCATTAAAATTGGCGTTACCCGGGACGACATCGACATTACCACTAACGAAGGCTACAGATGGTTACAAGACAACTTGCTGACAGACGAAGTGGAAATACACCAGGCCACAAAACCCCTGAGCGATGACCGCAACAAGGACATTTTTGCCCTGATCAAACAAGGCGCGAACATCACAAAAGGCGAGTTGTTTCAATATTTTAATAACCTGATTAACCAAACTGCATAATTTCATTTATGGCTCAAAAACCATCATTACCCAAAGGGACAAGAGACTTTAACGCCGAAGAAATCGCCAAGAGGCAATACATCACAGATGCCATACAAACCCATTTTTCGAATTTTGGATTTCAACCCATCGAAACCCCAAGTTTCGAAAACTCGTCGACCTTAATGGGAAAATATGGCGATGAAGGTGACCGGTTGATTTTTAAAATACTGAATTCCGGTGATTTTTTAAGTAAAGTCAAAAATGAAGAAGCATTCAAAGATTCTAACCTGCTAACAACTTATATTTCTGAAAAAGCTTTACGTTACGATCTAACAGTGCCTTTTGCACGCTATGTGGTACAGCATCAGCATGAACTTAATTTTCCATTTAAACGCTACCAAATCCAACCCGTTTGGCGTGCAGACCGTCCTCAACGCGGACGCTTTAGAGAGTTTTACCAGTGTGATGCCGATGTAGTAGGCAGTACGAGTTTATGGCAGGAAGTCGAATTTGTTCAACTCTACGATGCTGTATTTTCGTCATTGCAGCTTAAAGGCGTTACCATAAAGCTAAACAATCGCAAGGTCTTATCCGGTATTGCAGAATTGATTGGCGAATCGGATAAGCTGATTGATTTTACAGTAGCTTTAGATAAGTTAGACAAAATAGGCAAAGACAAGGTGGTTGAAGAAATGCTGTCTAAAGGGATTTCTGAAGAGGCTGTTTCCAAACTTGACCCCATTTTTGATATACAAGGCGATGTACAGGATAAGCTGGTGCAAATGAAATCCATTTTGAGTGCTTCTAAAGTTGGAACGCAAGGCATAGAGGAATTAGAATTTATCGTTGCTCAAACCGAAATCTTAGGATTATCCGGCACGCATCTTGACTTTGATGTTACCCTTGCCAGAGGGCTTAACTATTACACAGGCGCTATTTTTGAAGTCAGTCCACCCGCATCTGTCAAAATGGGTTCCATCGGTGGTGGTGGCCGTTACGACGACCTGACCGGAATTTTTGGGTTGAAAAACATGAGCGGAGTAGGCATCTCATTTGGATTAGACAGAATTTATTTGGTTCTTGAAGCCTTAGCGCTTTTTCCTTCGGATTTGGTGGAGAACAAACGTGTGTTGTTTTTAAACTTTGGCGAAAAAGAAGTATCCTCTGCTATGCAGCTGATAAAAATACTCCGATCTGAACATATCGGCGCAGAGCTTTACCCCGATAAACACAAAATAGGTAAGCAATTTACCTATGCGGATAAAAATAATTATAAATATGTCGCTTTGTTGGGAGATAATGAGCTCGAAAATCAGACTGTAGTTGTTAAAAACATGAAGTCTGGTGAACAAACTGAAATTTCTCAAGAAGACATCGTTGACTATATCTCTAGTAAAATTAAATAAGAATGGGTACTAAAAAAACTATTGCCATCGCTATGGGCGGATACTCTAGCGAATGGGAAGTATCAATTAGAAGTGGTAATTTTGTTTTTGATACTTTGAAGGATGTTTTTACCATGTATCGTGCCCATATCCTAAAAGACGAATGGTACGTCTGGCATAACGACACCAAATATGCTATAGATAAAGGTGATTTTTCGTTTATTCTAAATGGCGATAAAGTTACTTTCGATGTTGTGTTTAATACAATACACGGCACACCGGGCGAAGATGGGCTGTTTCAGGCTTATCTGACCAATCTGGGCATCAAACAAACAGCAAGCGATTACTATAACGCGGCACTATCATTCAATAAAAGAGATTGTATAAGTGTATTAAAGGCCTACGGCATCCCAACGGCAGAAAATTATTTTTATAACAAGGGTGAAGCGATTAATACTAAAGCCATTATAGAAAAAGTAGGCTTGCCTTGTTTTGTTAAAGCCAACAGAGCTGGTAGTAGCTTTGGAATAACCAAGGTTAAAAACGAAGATGAAATTCCAAATGCCATCTTACACGCCCTTAAAGAAGACGATGAGGTGATCATCGAATCTTTTCTAAATGGGAGAGAGTTTTCTGTTGGAGTAATTAATTATAAAGGTCAAGTGTCTGCCTTGCCTATAACAGAAATAATCTCTGAAAACGAATTCTTCGACTTTGAAGCTAAATATCTAGGCAAATCTCAGGAAATTACACCAGCTGATCTTGAAGAATCCTTGACTAAAGAAGTTCGGGATATGGCTGTTAGGATTTTTAAAATACTTAAAATGAAAGGCTTAACACGATCAGAATTTATATTTCATGAAGGCAAGCCTCATTTTTTAGAAATTAATGCTTGTCCTGGCTTAACGGAAGCCAGTATCTTACCTCAACAAGCCGCAGCCGCAGGTATAGACATCAAGGATCTGTTTATCAACACGATAGAAATGGCTTGATTTGAGTTTATAAGTTTAAAGTTTATAGGTTTAGGAGTTTGATGGACGGTGTTTAGGTTATTGAAGCCTAATAGTTTCATAATATCTATAGAATTATTGTAATTTTCTTAACCGCAAGGTTCGCAAGGTTTTACGCTAAGTTTCGCTAAGTGGAGTTAAGTCTCAAAAAAAATAAATATGCTTACCATTTATCAACTCGCTACTTAAAGTAACATGACTTAGAACTAAAAATTATTCGTGCATTAGTGGCGACCAAACATCGAACTGGTAAAAACGAATTAATTTATCAATGTAACGGTTTGATTTGTTATCTGAAATAATATTTTTAAGAATACCAGTATTACATTTTCAAAGTTCTTACTCATAAGCCCCTTTGGTCCTGCCTCGTCTGACAGACTGGGGTTAGGGGGCTTTACTCTATCACTTTCACATCCATCTGCACATTACGTAGAGGCCATTCGCTTTCGTCTGTTTCTACTTTAGAAATTTCTTCTACCACGTCCATGCCTTCGATAACACGGCCGAAGACTGTAAACTCCTTGTCCAGGTGGTGCGCATTGTTTTTATCTACTACAATATAAAATTCAAATGGAGTAGAGGCATTGCTCACTTTTTGAGTTGGTGGTTTAGCCATGCCGACGTAGCCATACTTGTTTTTATGAAAAGAACTGTACTCGTTAGGTAACAGGAAATCGCCAATTTTGTCTCTTAGTTTTTGAGTGCTGGGCTTATCGCTGTTACCGCCCTGAATGACAAATCCACTGTCTACGCGGTGAAAAAAAGTATCGTCAAAGTAGCCAAGCTTTGTCAATCGTATAAAATTTACCCGATGCAAACGCTCTTGCGCAAACAATTGTATTTTAAATTTACCAAATTCGGTAGTGACTTCTACGATAGACTCCGGATTGTTTCTTTCGTATTTTCGTAAGTAGGCTTCTAAAGTTTCCTGAGTAAGGGTTTCGATATGAGAGACATCCACGTCATTTTCTCCACCGGCAGGAATTCTTACTTCCGGGATGGTATTTTTAGTTTTTTTAGCTTCGGTTTTTGTATTTTCGGGTTTTGGTTTGGCATCATTTTTACAGCTTAAAAACGACAAGCCAATCAATAAAAAAAGCGCCTTTACAAATGCAATTCTCATATCTCAATCAATTTTTTTCAAAAATAGAAAAAATAGACTTACCCGGTAAGAAAGCTCAAGCTTTGCTTACTCCCGAATTTAGAAAAGAGTTTTTAGAAAGTGATATGCATTTCCCAAATGCCAAGCAGGCCGGCGTTTTAATATTGTTGTATCCCGATGCGAAAGGCGATGCTCATTTTGTGTTGATTCTTAGAAAGTCCTATAAAGGCGTACATTCTAATCAGATTGCTTTTCCGGGAGGAAAGATAGAGGAAAACGACCGCGATATCATTCACACAGCACTGCGTGAAACTGAAGAGGAAATTGGTGTTGAAATGCATAATGTTAACGTTGTAAGACCACTGACACCCTTATTTATACCTCCATCTAATTTTATGGTTTACCCGACCTTAGCTTACGCCAAAAGCACACCGAATTTTATCAAAGAAGACACCGAAGTCGAACGCATTATTGAAGTAAAACTAAGCGACTTCTTACATGATATTGAAATTGAAACCAAAGAAATTTCAACATCATACGCGCACAAAAAGCTGGTCTTGAGTTTCAATATTCATGATTACGTGGTTTGGGGTGCCACCGCAATGATGCTTAGTGAGTTTAAGGTATTGATGAACAGTATTTTAAAATAAATTATTTTATCTGAAATCCATCAAAGGCATGCTTAAAAAAAGCTTTAATAAAATCGTAGGAGGTCATGGAGGCCATGATTTGTAGTTCTTTTACAAAAAGGCTCTGCTCATCTAAAAATAGAAAGATATACCGGAAGCTGTTTTTATAGCTTTACTTATCAGAACAACTACTCCAAATATAATGTTAAAAAAATTATAATTAACACTTAATAAATTGTTTTTTTTTGCACACAAAAATTAGATAATGAAATACTTATATTTTGGTGTTGTTTTTTTATTTATTTCTTGCTATAATGATGATTCCTCATTAATTGAAAACTCTAAAGATGATTTTTACAGCATAGAATTTATTAATAAAAAAGATTATACAAATAATCCTAAATTAACAAGTGCTTTGAAATCCTTTGAGTTAAAAAAGCAAAAGTATTTGCAAAGTATTATTCAAAATAATGATCTTTAAGAAGGGCTTAACAAAGGTACCTATTTGGAAGAATATGATGTAACCGTAGAAGAAAACAATGTTGCTCATCTTCAGGTAGGTGACTATGAATCTTATACTTATCAGATTTACAATGACTTAGTTGATGACGAGCTCCATAACTTATTATTAAGTAAGAAAACTGATGGAACATTTGAAGCCTATATAGTCAAATATCAATTATCGCCGAGTCAACAAAATGACCTTGAAAACGGAATTTTTTCTAACTGATTTTGGAGCTGATGGTACATCTACAACTATTATCGACCTACAATCAAATTATCAAAAGAGTAGTTTCGGCGGAGCTTTTGATCCTTGTGATGATTATCCGTGTACGATAACACATGGTGGTATAGACTATATTGTCTCTGCGCCAAATACATGTCATACGTTCCATTTAGAATTGATTAATGGATCCTGGGTGATTTCTTATCCATCAGTTGCATGTCCTCCCGAGTTTAACGATGGTAGCAGTCAAGGTGGCGGTGGAACTACTGGCGGTGGGTCCGATGACAACAATACGTCTAGTGGTGGTAATCCTTCAGGCGGAGGTGATAATACGAACCCTGATAATACAGGAGATGATGGTAATGACTATGGACAGCCAGGAGGTGGTGGCAACAATGGAGGAACTACATCCGGTGGCACAAGCGGATCTGGAGATAATGATGACAATGATTATGTTATTTGTCCACCAACACCGGAGGGATATGAAGGTGATATTCAATGTGCATCCGATGTTACAACACCTGTAGTGTGTTTAACAGCATGTCAAGATCAAATTGTCCAAGATGAGTGTGATGAGGTTACAGATTTTTTAGAGCAAAACCCGAATTTCAAAACAGTTTTAAAGAGTTTGGATGATGATTCTAACATTAATTTTGAAAAAATATGTATAAAGTTTGAGAATATTACTAGTATAGTTTATGGAGAAGGTAACGCAAATCAACCTTGGGTTAGATTGCCATCTAATTTAACAAATAAGATACAGGCATTTGGTCATTATCATTACGAAACGACTTCGACGGCTAACGGGGATACAGAGTCTATATTTTCAATGCAGGATTTAGTGGAAATTGCAAAACTTGAGAGTTTAGATTTATTAGACGAAAAATTTGTTGCATTTCTATCAACTGGGAAAGGCACTTACTATGCTTTTACAATTAATGATAAACAAAAGCTTTTAAACTCATTACATTATTTAATAAATAATAAACTACCCGAGACATCAAATCCAGATATTTTTAATGCTTGGAATGAAAGTAGAATTAATTGGGAAATCTATAAGAAAAAGTATTTCAAGGGTAGAAATGCACCAATTAAAAGATTTAATTTTGATAACATTGAAGTTCTTTCAGCTTTCTTAGAATTACTCAATGAAGCTGATATGGGTTTAAATTTTTATAAAGCAGATCAAGATTTTAACAATTTTATCAAAGTAACATACGACATAAACTCCCCGAATAATATAAAAGAACAAAATTGTAATTAAAATGAAATCAATGAAAAAAATATTTTTAATTGTAAGTGTAATATTGTTTATATACAATTCAAACGCTCAAGATAATCCTTTTGTTGGTACTTGGGAATGGGAAGATGGTAATAATATATTTAGAGTTGAACTGTACCTAGATGAAGATGGTGATATTAGAGGAGATTTTGAGATGGTTGAAGTTTTAGGGAATAACCAAGAAGTATTGATATATGAATCCAATATAGATAATGGACATGGGTTCAAATTTGGTCCGGTAATTTTTGGCGATAGCAATGGTGTTGAATTAGGTGCGGCTTTTACTGATAGTACATTAAATGAACATCCTTATGGCCCGTTAACAGGAGGTTTAATAATGGTTATACAGAATTCTAATTCACCCACTAATCAAATTACTGCTACTTGGAAATTGGAATTGGATACTGGTTTACGTTTTGAGGATGATGATAGAACCTTTAATGTACCCACAGATATTGTCTTAACAAAAGTTGATTAATTACATTTCAGAACAGGATATTTTTTGTAAAGCCACAATAATGTATACATCATAATGTGATATTCAACTTATTCCAAACCCATCAAATGCATGTTGAAAAAAGGCTTTTATAAAGTAATACGACGTCATTGTGGCCATGATCTGCAGCTCTTTTCCAAAGCTGCTCTGCTCGTCTAAAAACCTAAAGATATCCCGAATATTGTTTCGGCTATACATATTGTAAAATAGCGTTTTGCCGTAGGCATTATGATTATATAACACGTTTAGAAACATTTTGTCATAGTGCTTATACCGTTTTCTAAACAAATTATAGGAAGGCGTTCTGTTAGCTTTTATGTTTTCAGTCATTTTTAAAGAAAGTCGTTCAGCGTTTTTAAACGAATAGCCTGTAGAGGGTTTTACCCAACCGCCGGAAGTACCAATTTTTGTGAGGTTTGGACTAGATTGCAAATGAAAAGGATACGTTGTCATGGGGATTATACCCTTTTCGATATCTTCTATACGATAGGAATCTACCTTAAGCACATCTTGTAAGTAAGATTTTATACGCCTGTCGTAGATAGCTTCGTCAACTAGATTTGGAGTAAAATAGGTGTATTCTACCAATGCTTTGGTTTTACTGAAAGGTAAAATGTACATAAATGCCGTTTCAGGTTCTTTGGTGTGGTTATAGTCCATCATGCAAAAACGTTCATTGTCAAAGACTTCATTGTCGGTTTCCACAAACCAACCTTTAAAATGCTGAAGAATGTTAATGCTGTTTTCAGGACTAAAATTTTCAGGTAACCGGCTGTCAAATATATGTTTAGCTTTATAGTTTCCTTTTTTACCTGTTATTGTACTTGTGTTGTTTTCCAGTTCAGTTGTAGAAATTTCATCAAAAATGATGGTAAAATTTGATTTGATTGTCAGCTTAGAAATGGCAAAGTTGTAAAAGTCTTTAGACTTTAGCATTTTATAGCGATAAGACCCTAAATCGAAATTTACAGTATTACCAAGTGACTTTACATAGCCTTTGTCCCAAGAGCAAAACAGGATATTATCGTAATGTCCTTTGCCTTCTTCCCAAAAACACCAAGTCTTGTCGTTGTTAAATTGTACTTTTCTTTCAATTATGCCTATTTTTTTGTCGTCAAAGTAGGTGTCTCTCGACATGGCTAATGCCAGTTGAAGGCCTGAAGCACCTGCTCCAATAATAATGTAGTCATAATTTTTAGCTGACATAGAAAAATACAAAAAACAAGAGTTGAACACCATAAATGTGTGCACTTATTTCAAAATCCTTTTCTATTTTGAACTTAAATACGAACACGTTGAAAGCAAAAGCCAATATAAACCAGCTGATATAATTTTGAAGCGGAACCGTTGGGTTTGTAAATTCCCAAAAATCAAATGGCGGCGCAGAATATTCGATAAAAAAATCGATAAATATCATTAATAAACTCGCCAAAATTGCATTAAAAATGATGGATTTTAACTTCAATTTAGCCACAATCGCAGATGTTACGAAGCATAATACAGCCCAGTTTACACCAATTATCGGCGGTACCTCAAACAATTTTGGCCCTAGATTGTTGCCATAGGCGTATTCCCCAAATATCTTACCCGTGGCTACGCCTAGCACTTCAAAAATGTAGCCGGCTATAGCAATACCGGCAAATATTACAACATCTTTTGTTTTATTGATAGGGTATAAGCATACCAAGATAAAACCTATATACATGAGGTTGTATCCCGTTAGGGGCAAGAAGAAATCACCATGACCTTTGGAAATTCCAATCATTGCGGACAGATGAAGAACCCACAGAAAAACAATACTGGCAATTTTGAATTGTCTGTACATCAGATATGAGATTTGGTTAGGCTTGATACAATCTTTGCTGATAATAAACTTAGTGGAATCCCGCCTCCTGGATGAACAGACCCGCCACAGAAGTATAGGTTTTTCAAGTGGCTGGAAAAATTAGGATGCCTTAAAAAAGCCGAAAACTTATTGTTACTGGATGTGCCGTATAAAGACCCTTGATAAGACGAAGTTTGTTTCTCGATAAGTTCCGGTGTTAATACCATCTCAACTTCTATATGGTTCTGGATATTGGTTTTTAAGTTTTTGTTGATTTTATTTATAATCTTCTCTCTGATATAGGTGGTCTGCTCATTCCAGTTTTGGCCTTCGTTTGTTGGTCCGTTTACCATAACAAACCAATTTTCGCATCCTTTTGGAGCATCACTTTCTATATGTTTTGAGGTAATATTGATGTATATTGTTGGGTCTTCAAAAAAATATTTTTTATCAAAAATATGCTCAAATTCTTTTTTGTAATCATTGCTAAATATGATATTGTGTAAATCCAATTGTTTAAAACGCTTATTAATACCCCAGTAAAAAATCAATGCAGAACTAGATCGCTCTTGCCTTAATGTCTTTTCAGGTTTCGGCATGTCTTTTAAAAATGATTTGTAAGCAGAATACACATCCATATTGCACACGATAACATCAAAATCTATAGGGGTATCGTCAACATAAATTGCTTTAACCTCGTCTTGTTGTGTTTCAATTTTGGTGATATTAGAATTTAAGTGAAATGTTACGCCTACATCTTTAGCTAGACGGGTTAAACTTTGCGAAATGTCATGCATCCCTTTTTTAGGCAAATATGTACCTAAGTGCATTTCCAGATGAGGAATCATAGACATAATTCCTGGCGTTTTGTAGGGCGAAGAGCCATTGTAAGTGGCAAACCTGTTGAAAAATTGCACCAGTTTTGGATTACTAAAATAGTTTTGATTTACCTCGTCTAGGCTTTTATTTAAGTCAAAACTATTAATGGCAAATAAGGCTTTCAGAGTTTCCGAATTCAAAAATGAATTTAGTTTATGAAGAGATTTTTCAAGAAAAAGGGGAGCAGTTAGGTCATATTTTTTTCGGCTGTTATCCAAATACTTTTTAAGCTTTTCTTTGGGTTCTTGAAAGAAAACTGAAGCTTCCTCTACAAATTTTTCTTCGTTTGCAGAAACTGAAAAAGAACTCCCATCGTCCCAAAAATAGTTGCATATGGTTTGTTTAGTGATGTATTCAAAATGTTTGTTAGGTTTTTTTCCAAACAATTCAAATAATTCTTCTACGAGATGAGGTAATGTAAAAAGTGAAGGACCTAAATCAAATCTATACTCGTTTAGTTGTTTGGAATGAATTTTTCCACCGGTGTAACTGTTTTTCTCAAACACCTCCACATCAAAGCCCTGATGTCTTAATCTCAGTGCAGATGCTATTCCAGCAATACCTGAGCCAATAACAGCTGCTTTGGCCATGGGTCTATTTTTTAAAGAAACGTAAAGGCGGTACTAACATTCCAAAGCATTCTCCTCCTTCTTTACCTAAGTGTTTATGATGAATTTTATGTGCTCTTCGCACTGCTTTGGCATACCAATTATTGGCCTTTCTGAACATTTTAAACCTTTGGTGTATAAAAATATCATGTACCAAAAAGTATGTCGCACCGTAGGCAGCGATCCCTGCGCCTATAGGTGTTCCAAACCAATAGCCTTTGCTTTTTACATATATAAAAAAGAACATGCTCACTCCGGCGTAAAATATAAAGAAAAGGTCGTTTCTTTCCCACCAGCTTTTGTGATCTTTTTTGTGATGGTCCTTGTGTAAAGACCAAAGAAATCCGTGCATGACATACTTATGTGTAAACCAAGCCATGAATTCCATAATACAAAATGTAATTACGAAAACTGCTACCCAAAAAAATATATCCATAAGTTTATACTAAATTTAATCTACAAGATAAGTAAGATTGTGCTAAAAGTCCAATTTTTTGATAGTCGCTCACCCTTATTCGTTTTGATTTTATTTGAAGCGATGGTGTTTTTTTAAGTTTATAAAGTAGCTTTAGATAATACACATAGGCTGTGTAAACGCCTAGTTTAGCTTCAACAGGAAGTTGAATGATGCCTCTTAAGCCTGCTTTAAAATCGGCTTCAATTTCTTCGATGATGCGCATTTTGGACGCCTCGTCAAGTTCCATGAGGTTAACATTCGGAAAATATGTTCGGTTTAAATCTTCGTGGTCTGCCTTTAGATCTCTCAAAAAATTTACTTTTTGAAAAGCAGAACCAAGGCGTTTAGCGTCATTTTTTAAGCGGTCATACATCTCCTCATTTCCGTTTACAAAAACTTTTAAGCACATTAAACCTACAACATCCGCACTACCGTATATGTATTGCTCATACTCTTCAACAGAATTATAGGTGGATTTGTAAAGGTCTTTTCTCATACTGTTCATAAAAGACTCATATAAATGCGCTGGGATATCATATTTATGAACGGTTTCCTGAAAGGCATTTAAGATTGGGTTTAAACTGATTTTGTTTGCAATCGCATCATACATTTGTCTTTCGAAGTCGTCAAATAACTTTTCTTTATCGTAGTCGTGAAATGTATCTACAATTTCGTCTGCAAATCTTACAAATCCGTAAATGTTGTAAATGTCTTGTCTTATTTTAGGTGATAATAATCGTGTAGCAGAAGAAAATGACGTGCTGTAGGACTTGGTAACTTCTTTGCTACAAATTCTAGAAACGCTATCAAATATGGCTTTCATGCTTAATGAGATTTTATGATTAATTCTGAAACCAGTTTACCTGAAATCAATGCAGGTGGCACACCAGGTCCGGGTACTGTAAGTTGTCCTGTAAAGTAAAGGTTCTTAACCTTTTTACTTCTTAAACGTGGTCTTAGAAAGGCAGTTTGCAATAAGGTGTTTGCCATACCGTAAGCATTGCCTTTGTAAGAATTATAATCTTTTTTAAAGTCTTTTACGCAAAAAGATTTTTTAAAAATAATATTTTTTTGAACCTTTTGTCTGGTTAATTTTTCGAATCGTGTTATAATTTTATTAAAATATTCTTCTCTTAGTTGCTCTGTGTCTTCAATATTTGGAGCTATTGGGACTAGGAAAAACCCGTTTTCACAGCCTTCTGGAGCTGTGTCTTTGTCTGTTAATGAGGTAAAATTGGCGTAAAATAAAGGCTCATCAGGCCATTTGGGATTTTTATAGATGTCATTAGCATGCTGATTAAAATCTACGTCAAAAAACAAATTGTGGTGATGAACGTTCTCAAGTTTTTTGTCGAATCCAACATAGAAGAGTAGGGAAGAAGGTGCAAATACTTTCTTGTTCCAATAATTTTCAGAATATTGTCTGAATGTAGGTTCTAAAAGGGTTTCGGTATGATGATAATCTGCACCTGATAAAACATAATCAGTTATAATTTCCTCACCGTTTACAGTAATACTTTTTACAGTCTTATTTTCAACATTTATTTTATCAACGCTGGCATTTACCTGATAGGTAACGCCTAAAGATTCGCCTAAATCTTTCATCGCTTTTACGACGCTGAACATGCCGCCTTTTGGATGCCATGTGCCTAAACCAAAATCAGCATAATTCATAAAACTGTAGAAAGATGGTGTGTCTTCCGGTCTAGCACCAAGAAATAACACTGGAAATTTTAGAATTTGCTTGAGCTTATCGTTTTTAAAATCTTTCTCAACATCTTTATCGATGTTGCTAAAGAATTGACCAACTTTTCCAATTGTGTCGGTTGTAACTAACTCTAATGGTGATTCTCCAGGCTTGTATACCAGTTTTTTTATGGCTATATCGTAATTTGTCTTTGCGCTATGCATAAACTTTCTTAGCTTATCGGCACCATGATCCTCATGCTTGTCGAAAGCCTTAAAAATTTCATCTAGATTATCTGCTACTTCAAAGTAATCGTTTTCGCCAAAAACGACTTGATAGCCCGGATTTAATTTATCCAAATGGTAGTAGTCTTGGGGTCTCTTGTCAAAATCAGAAAAAAAACGCTCGAAAACATCTGGCATCCAATACCAAGAAGGCCCCATATCGAATGTGAAGCCTTCGTGCTTCATCTGCCTGGCTCTGCCGCCAATGCTTTCGTTTTTTTCTAAAACTGTGACGTTATAACCAGCTTTTGCCAGATAACATGCCGAGGACAAAGATGAGAATCCCGAGCCTACTATGTGGATATTTTTATTCATTATAAATTTAAGGTCATTTTATTGATGTCTTCAAAAGCTATTACACGCTCCGGAAGTTGAATGTCTTTTTCAATTATTTCGATGGCTTTTCTCCCTAATAACCAATATTCGCAACCATCATCTTTACAAATTATATTGGTAAACTTTTCAATATACTCTTCGATTCGTTCCGGCTTAACCGTTAAATAGGAAACAAATACAGTGTTGTCAAAAAGTTTAGAAAGGTAAGACAAATCTTCCATAGGTAAACTTTGTCCTAAGAAAATTACCTTATAGCCGTGAAGTAATAATTCATAATTGGTGTAAAATAAGCCTACATCATGTATTTCTTCTTCAGGTAAAAATAAGATAAATACTTTATCCGTCTTCGAAGGTTTTTCAAATTGAAGCTTTTCGATGTTTAAGAATAATTTTTGCTTTATCAAGGTTGAAATAAATTGCTCATGTGCTGGTGTAATAGTCCCTGCCTGCCATAAAAAACCAATATCTTGTAAAAGCGGAACAAAAACATTGTTGTAAATTTCTCTAAAAGTGTGATGCTTCAATAACCCGTCGTATGTTCTAAGGAACAAAGACTGATCAAAATTCATCATTGCTACTTTAAGCGATTTTACAGCACGATTGGAATTGCTCTTGCTTGTTGTTATTCGTTGTACTAAATCTCCAATTTCATCATCAGACATCTTAGATATACGAGATATCTTGTATCCGTTATCATTTAAGAAAGCGATGTTTAAGATCTTTTGTAATCCATTTACACCATAACTTCTGATGTTCGTGTCCGTTCTCTTGGGCTCTAGAACTTTGTATCTCTTCTCCCACATTCTTATCGTATGAGCTTTTATACCGCTTAACGATTCTAAATCCTTAATACTGAAGTTTTGTTTAATATTTGCCATAATAATGTTTAACAAAACAAAAATAATCAAATAGATTAGGTTTTGTTTAAAACAACAAGTTAAATATTAAACAATAATGTTAACAAGCGTTAACAAATAATGAACTAAAACCTGAATTGATCTTCTTCGTTTGAAGTAATATTTAAGGCTTCGTAAACGTAGTCGAATGTTGAAAGTAGTCTTGGTTCCCCATTAATAAGCGCAATATTGTGCTCAAAATGTGCACTTGGTTTACCATCTTTCGTGAGTATCGTCCAGCCATCGCGTAACTGTTTTATTCTTCTTGTACCTAAATTAATCATCGGTTCGATGGCTACAACCATATTGTTTACAAACTTTTTTCCTCTGCCACGACGTCCGTAGTTAGGCATTTCTGGATCTTCGTGCATTTTTCGACCTAAACCATGTCCAACCAACTCTCTAACAACACCATAACCATGACTCTCTGCATGATTCTGAATGGCATAACCTACATCACCAACACGATTACCTTGTTTAAATTCGGCTATACCTATATATAGGCA
>CAYNCI010000047.1:0-28991 GCA_964396065.1 uncultured Mesohalobacter sp.
AATTTAAGTTGACTTATTAACAATTTATTTGTCAACCTATTTCAGGACGTGACCAGATAAAGGTTTGTAAACCTAGTCCCGAAATTTCGGGATTGTTACTTTTTTGGGCGATGCAAAAAAGTACAGATGAATTTAAATTGTATCGAGAGAGGCTTTTTAACTCATGGCGAACTTAAAAACCCCAAATACCCTCATCTCGAAGTTAAAAGTTTAAAGGTTTATGGGTATAGAAGTGAAAAGAAACCTGAAACAAGTTAAACCCTATTGCAAGCCTTCTATACCCTATCATTTCCCTACCCAAAACAAGCAGTATAAACAAGCCAGAATTAAAATTTATCTCCAAAAGCACATATTAATAGCATTATTATCGCAATACCTTAGAATTTTTTATATTTTTGAAATGTCAATTAGTTTAAAATATTTAAATATAATAAATTGATTTTCAGTAATTTATTTTTAAATAGAACTAAGAAAGATAATAATTTATGCTGCCGCATTTCTTTAATGAGCTTTCGCCTGAAAAGTACCCCTATGCATGGCCTATTTTAGCAATGGTATTAGGCTATTTATTTTGTGTATTAAGCATCCCGTCTATACTTTATGTATCCCACGACAAGCAACTTATGGCAGAACCGGAAGACAGGAGTTCGCATAGAAAAGCCACACCAACGCTTGGAGGTGTAGCCATATTTTTAAGCTTAATGCTCGTGATGACTTTTATTGGGGCTTTTTTAGATACCAAAATCATTCTTTTGGTAATGGGTGCGATTACCATTCTGTTTTTCTTTGGCTTAAAAGATGATTTAGCAACTATATCCGTATCTACAAAGCTGCTAGGTGAAATGGCAGCCATATGCTTACTGGTCTTTTTTACAGATACAAGAATACTCAGTTTATCAGGGATTTTCGGTATTTATGAGCTCTCATATACTGTTTCTATTGTACTTAGCATTTTTGTGTTTTTATTAGTTATAAACGCTTTTAACCTTATTGATGGCATTGATGGCTTAGCCGGTGGCGTAGGCCTTGTAGGCTGTGCAGTTATGGGCGTCTTTTTCTTTTTATACAATCAGACAAGTCTCGCCATTATAGCTGCAGGTCTTTTGGGAACTATAGTAGCCTTTTTAAGATTCAATTTTTCAGTTAGTCGAAAATTGTTTATGGGTGACACCGGTTCTTTAGTGATTGGATTCCTGATGGCGTTTTTGTGCATCAGTTTTGTGAAATACCATCAAGGCTCGGAAGTCATGAGCTTTTACAACTCAGCACCAGTCTTTGTATTTGCAGTATTATTTTATCCTATTGCAGACACCACAAGAATTTTTTTCTTGAGGTTATTTAAATACAAGCGAAACCCATTTACAGCAGATCGAAATCACATCCACCACCATTATACAAATTTAGGCTATAGCCACAGAAGATCCTCCTTTTATATAGTGACTATAAATCTTTTTATTATAGTTTTTGCCTATTTGCTGCGTGATTTTAACATCAATATCCAGCTGATTTGCCTGTTGCTTTACGGCTCTCTTTTATATTTATTAACCTTTGCAATTAAGGAAATAAGAAAATTGAAAGACAAAAAACAAAATCAGTTAAATAATTCCGTTCAAAACACAACTTCAAAAACTAAAACTAACGGTACTAAAGTTAACATCAAGTCTGAGAAACTTGAAAACAATTAGCAACATCCTACACGCTTATTTTCCTAAAGTTTTTTCCGATACACATCTATAATGTTATCTGTTGATTGATTAGCCGTTCGTTTATTGAGGTTATGAGTTTATGAGTTAAAACTTGAAACATAAAACGAATTAAACCGCCATTACAAACTGCATACAGAAACCTAAAGCAAAGCCTAAATACAATAGTATTCCATATGATAAGAACGTATCCAATTTATTTTTAAAAGTCGCTTTTTAGTCCGATATTTGAACAAAACTTAATAAACATGCCTTTTTATCATAAACTTGGCAAAATACCACCAAAGCGCCACACCATTTTTAAAAAACCTAACGGTGAGTTATATTACGAACAGCTGTTCGGTACCATAGGTTTTGATGGGATGTCAACCAACTCCTATCACGTGCATAGACCGACACAGGTCAAAGAAATTCTTGGACAAAAATCGGTTGCACCCGAGATTGCAGTAAAAAACAATATAGAATCCTTACGGCTAAAAGGTTTTGAACTTCAGCCCGAAAACGATTTCTTAGACAGTCGTAAAATCATCATGCACAACTCTGATGTCAATATCACTTTAGCTGCACCCCGAAATTCTACAGCCGATTACTTTTATAAAAATGCCGATGCAGATGAGTTGATATTCATTCATAAAGGGCAAGGAAAATTAAGAACACACTTAGGTAACTTGGATTTTAAATACGGGGATTACTTGCTTATCCCCAGAGGGATGATTTATAAAATTGATTTTGAAACAGAAGACAACAGGCTATTTATAGTAGAGTCGAGACGCCCTATTTACACTCCAAAACGCTACAGAAACTGGTTTGGGCAGCTTTTAGAACATTCCCCGTTTTGCGAAAGAGACATCCGAGCGCCAAAAGAATTGGAAACTTATGATGAGAAAGGGGAGTTTTTAATCAAAATCAAAAAACAAGACGATTTATTTGACATGCTATACGCCACACACCCATTTGATGTGGTAGGCTACGACGGCTATAATTTCCCTTATGCGTTTTCTATTCATGATTTTGAACCCATTACAGGACGCATCCACCAACCGCCACCTGTACACCAAACCTTTGAGACCGATGCATTTGTCGTTTGTTCGTTCTGCCCAAGATTATACGATTACCATCCGGAGAGTATTCCGGCGCCTTACAACCACAGCAATATCGACAGCGATGAAGTCTTATATTATGTGGATGGCGACTTTATGAGTAGAAATGACATTGCGCCAGGCCATATCTCGTTGCACCCGGCAGGAATTCCACATGGACCACACCCGGGAGCAGCAGAACGCAGCATTGGACAAACACAAACCGAAGAACTTGCCGTGATGGTGGACACCTTCAAACCCTTACAGATTACCAAAACAGGCATGGCATTGTCTGATGGTACCTATTATAAATCATGGCTGGAATAAATGGACCAATTAATTTTCTGTCCACCTTTTTAACTCTTAAACCCATAATCTTTAAACTGATAAACCTAAAAAAAAATGAAAACCGATAGTTCAAGCCTACACCTACCCATAGAAAACCCTGAAGCAGAGGATTTTTTACCTTTACTAGGCACCGATTTTGTCGAGCTTTACGTTGGCAACGCGAAACAGGCCGCCTACTATTACCAAACCGCTTGGGGGTTTACACCTGTCGCTTATGCCGGACTGGAAACAGGACGAAAAAATTCAGTGTCTTATGTGTTACAACAAGATAAAATCCGACTAGTGCTCACAAGTCCTCTAGAACCAAACGGGCCAATAAACGAACACATCAATAAGCATGGAGATGGTGTAAAATATGTAGCCTTATGGGTAGATGATGCGACAAAAAGCTATAATGAAACTACCAAAAGAGGAGCTGAATCTTACGTATCCCCTTATACGATTGAAGACAAAAACGGAAAAGCAGTCGTATCCGGAATTCATACTTATGGCGAAACCGTACATCTTTTTATAGAACGAAAAGACTATAACGGCCCATTCCTGCCTGGCTTTAAAGCATGGGATAAACCCTATAAAACCTCATCCACCGGATTAAAATACATCGACCATATGGTGGGGAATGTAGGATGGAATGAAATGAATAAATGGTGTCAGTTTTATGCAAAGGTGATGGGCTTTGCACAGCTGGTTTCTTTTGACGACAAAGACATTTCTACAGAATATACGGCCTTGATGAGTAAAGTGATGAGTAATGGCAATGGCAGAATAAAATTCCCCATCAACGAGCCTGCAGAAGGTAAGAAAAAATCGCAAATTGAAGAATACATCGATTTTTATAATGGCGCGGGCGTACAGCATATTGCCGTAGCAACAGACAACATAATCGAAACCGTAACAGATTTACGTAATCGTGGTGTAGAGTTTTTATATGTTCCGGAAGTATATTACGACGATGTTTTGGATAGAGTTGGTGAAATTGATGAAGACTTGGCACCACTTCGTGATTTAGGCATTCTTATCGATCGCGACGATGAAGGCTATTTGCTTCAGATTTTTACTAAACCTGTGCTAGATCGACCAACAATGTTTTTTGAAATCATTCAAAGAAAAGGCGCTAAATCCTTTGGAAAAGGTAATTTTAAAGCTTTATTTGAAGCCATAGAAAGAGAACAGGAACACAGAGGAACACTTTAAAGGTAGATTTTAGAACTAAAAAGTTAGAAGTAAAATAAATTAATAATCAAAAAATCCATCCCTTTGGGAAGGTTAGAAAAGACAAATGAAAAATTTAGATAGCAAAACATGGGAACAAGAAATGATGGCTGACGATAATGCCGTCATCTTAGATGTTCGCACACCGGAGGAAAACGAAGAAAAACGTATTCCCAATTCACTACTAATCAACATTCAGAATGCACAAAATTTTATGGATGAAATTGAAAAACTGGACAAATCTAAATCCTATTACGTATATTGCAAATCTGGCGGGAGAAGCATGATGGCTTGCCAAGTCATGAGTCAAGCGGGCTATAAACACCTTACTAATTTAGATGGTGGAATTACAGCCTGGCACGGCGAAGTGGAAAGCGGAAGTTAGTGTTTTCATAAGTTTAACCGAAACTGGAGTAACAGGATGACTAGCAATTTTTGAAATGAAACATATAAAATACATCTTATTCGTAGTTACTTTTATAATCATTGGTTGTGAAAGTAAACCGAAATACGAAAACATCATCATGGTGGATAGCGAAGAAATGAAAGCGCTTTTAAATGAAGAAGAAGTCCAGCTTGTTGACGTTAGAACGGTTGAAGAGTTTAGTGAACATTACATTCCCGGTGCGGAAAACATTGTGTTTGACGACAATTTTGACTTAAAGTTGGATAACCTTAACAAAGAAAAACCTGTAGTTGTGTATTGCCGAAAAGGCAGACGCAGTAAAAAGTGCGCAGAAATTCTGTCCGAAAAAGGCTTTGTAAAAATTTACGACCTTAAAGGCGGCATTACCCAGTGGATGAAGGAAGGTCATGCTGTGAAGTGATGCCTAAAAATGGCGTTCTACAAAATTCCTGGCGTTTGTTGTCATAAATTTTTCGATAATGGTTTCAGCTGAAAGTTGATTTTTTGGTTTTAACTGTTGTCCTCTATCAGACTTTAAAAAATCTTTGGCGTGCTGTATCAAATAAGGCTCGATATCTTGCAATTCCGTTACTGTCCATAATCCATTTAAGGGATTGATAATCCCATCATAATCTGTACCTAGCGCCTGGATATCCCAGGCGTTTTTGTTTAAGGTGTCTAAATACACACCAATACTTTCAATTTGTCGCCAAATAAAAAAAGTGTTTTTACGCATTTTAGGACGACCATATCTGGTCATATTGGCTTTAGCTTTTTTATAAATTTCGTTTTTAGTTTCAACATCAAAAATACGACGTTCATCCAGCTGAATACCAAAAATACCTTTTGAAGCTTCAATCTTTAGCAATTCATCAAAGAAAAAATTAATGTCTGCCACATTAAAGCCTTTTTTCGATACGTAGTTATGCGTAAAGGGATGCAACTTGCCATTTAAAGCGCCATGACTAACAATTAAAGGAATGGTCTCATCAGGGAAGTGCGCTTTCAAATAGTCGTAGTATTCGTAGCGGGATTTTGGGTTGATATGTTTCAGGTCTATCAAAATACGTTTGCCTTCAGAATTATCCAGCAGACGATCTAAAACTTTTATTCCTAAAGGGGTTAGGCCCTGCTCAGGATCGGGAAATTGCCTGATCATTTTTGCAACAATTCCCGAAAAACTTTTTGAAAATCCACAAAGCTGATTATCGAAATGGTGTGCTAAACCAATAAAAAAAGGCCTGAATTCCCAGTTTTTTACTTTTTCAACATTTTGCAAGACTTCAACTTCGTCTGGAATCGGCTGGCCTTCAAGCTGTAGCCCACAATTAAATACATGAGCTCCTTCAATAGACAACAACACGTACAGCGTATCCTTTGCCGCAAAGTCAATTTCAGAAGAAGATTTTATCAGTACAAATTTCTTTTCGTGACCTGCTAAAGTTGTAGTGGTATTATGCAGCTGCGTAAAATACTTGTATTCATTTTCCAAATCTTCAAAATAATCCTTCATCTGTTGAAGGTGTCGTACTCGTCGCATGCTGATGCCTGTGGCCAAATTTCGCAAAAGCTTACCAAAAAATTTGACATCTGCAGTTGTATCGTGAACCACCATGCCTTTTTCCAAAGGGTACAAGGACACGACAACCACTTTGGAGTTAGCGCTCACCATGCTGCTAAAATCGGATTGTCGCCACTTTGTTAATTGAAAAAAAACATTCAACACCTTTCGAAATAGTTTAGGCTTTTGCTGAAACCAAACACTGTATTCGCATAAGGGATCCGGACTATTCTTGGTTTTCGTTTTGTTTAGTTTAAAACTTTTTCCATAAGGTTTTAGCGAGGGATGACAATGTAAATCTATAAATGAAGAAGCCATAATATTGAATTTATGCATTAAATTTAAGACATAATTTTTAAACTGAAGACCAACGATTTAATCTGAAGCATTGTTTATTTTAGGTAAAGGTTTTATTTTTAAAGCAAATAATTGCTCATGCTGATAAAAGTTTATGGAAGCGCTGTATTTGGAGTGGAAGCCACAACAATTACAGTAGAAGTCAATGTCGATACCGGAATTGGATACCATTTAGTAGGTCTGCCAGATAATGCCATCAAAGAAAGCAGTTACCGGATTCAAGCGGCCTTAAAAAATAACGGCTACAAACTGCCAGGGAAAAAAATTACCATAAATATGGCGCCTGCAGACTTGAGAAAAGAAGGCTCTGCTTACGATATGACCTTAGCACTTGGTATTTTGTCGGCCTCCTCTCAAATTCAGGCTAAAGATATAGACCAATACATCATTATGGGGGAATTATCTTTGGATGGCGGCTTGCAACCTATAAAAGGGGCTCTGCCTATTGCTATAAAAGCCAGAGAAGAAGGCTTTAAAGGCTTTATCCTACCTAAGCAAAATGCGAAAGAAGCCGCTATTGTTAGCGATTTGGACGTTTATGGGGTAGACAATATTACAGAAGTTATCGATTTTTTCGACAAAGGAAAAGCTCTAGAGCCAACCATTTTAAACACCAGGGAAGAGTTTTATAAAAACCTGGAACATCCTAAATTTGATTTTGCCGATGTAAAAGGTCAGGAATCCATTAAACGCTGTATGGAAATCGCCGCAGCTGGAGGCCATAACATCATCATGATTGGTCCGCCGGGAAGTGGAAAAACCATGTTAGCCAAAAGGTTACCCAGCATTTTGCCACCAATGACGCTACACGAAGCTTTAGAAACCACCAAAATACATTCTGTTGTTGGTCGCGTTAAGGAAAATACAGGTTTAATGGCCAACAGGCCATTTCGAAGCCCACACCACACAATTAGCGATGTAGCTTTAGTCGGTGGCGGTGCTTATCCTCAGCCGGGTGAAATCTCCTTATCGCATAATGGGGTCTTGTTTTTAGACGAGCTCCCGGAATTTAAGCGCAGTGTGCTGGAAGTCATGCGCCAACCCTTGGAAGATCGGGAAGTAACCATTTCGAGGGCAAAATTTACGGTAACCTATCCTTCCAGTTTTATGCTGGTGGCCAGCATGAATCCGAGCCCGGGTGGTTATTTTAACGATCCCGATGCACCGGTAACTTCTTCACCGGCAGAGATGCAACGCTATTTGAGCAAAATAAGTGGTCCTCTACTCGACCGTATCGATATACACATCGAGGTTACACCAGTGCCTTTCGACAAATTAAGTGACGAACGCCGAGGCGAAAGCAGCGCTTCTATTCGAGAACGCGTGACCAAAGCAAGAGAAATTCAGTCCAAAAGATTTAAAGACATCGATTATATCCATTACAATGCCCAGATGGATGTAAAACAAATTCGAAAATTCTGTATGTTAGACGAGCCCTCTAAACAATTGCTGAAAACCGCTATGGAAAAATTAAACCTTTCGGCTCGTGCTTATGATAGAATTTTGAAAGTATCGAGAACAATTGCAGATTTAGCAGGCGCAGAAAACATCTCCGGCGAACACATTAGCGAAGCCATTCAATACAGAAGTCTGGACCGCGATGGGTGGTTGGGTTGATTTTTATTAATTTTTTTTTGTAATATTGGATTTTAAATCTTTTTTAAGAATTAATATACCATAGCGATTTTAAATAGTTTTCTATTTTCGCTTATTATTTAGACTAATTTTAAATAACAAATTAATATGAAAAAAATCTACCTTTTACAAGTACTTTTATTTGCTTTTGTCCTGTCGTATGGACAAGTCAATCAAGTTATTGATATCAATAGCGGTACGGCAAGCTCAAATCCACGAAACTTATTTGTCCACAACGGCAACATTTACTTTTCTGCAGATGACTCTAGCGGTTCAAATTCCGGTGGTGCAGATTTAGGAGCAGAACTATGGATAACCGATGGCACAGCTGCTGGCACCTCTCTCGTTAAAGACATTAGAACCGGTTCTTCAGGCAGTAATCCTTTTTCATTTTTTGAATACAATGGCAACCTTTATTTTACAGCTAATGATGGTACAACAGCAGACCTATGGACTACCGATGGTACTGATGCAGGTACGGTAAAAATTGACTTATATCCGGGGGTGAGCGAAGCTGTGCAACGACCGATTGAAGTCAACGGCTTGATGTATATGACTGGTATTTCTACAACAGGCGACACTAACGACTTGATCGTTTGGGATGGGACAACTGCTTCGAATGCCAATACTTCAACCTTAGACGAAAGCGTGTTATCTGAAATGGTTGAATTTAATGGTAAACTACTCATGTATGCCGGTTACGAAGCAGATGAAGCAACAGCCGGTAACGAACTATACGAATTTGATCCTGTTACAGGAACTTTTACTTTAATCAAAGATATCGATCCAGGCAGTGATAGTTCAAGTGTTAGTAACCTTATTGTATTAGGCTCTAAAGTTTATTTTGAAGCCGAAAATGATTTGTGGGAAACAGACGGTACTAACGCCGGAACGGTTATGGTAAGTGCAGCATCAAATGCAGCTGTTAGCAATGTAAATAACTTTTATGCCTGGAACGGCGATTTGTATTTTGAAGGCGATGATGGAAACGGCGATCAATTATGGAAATACGACCCGGTTGCAGATACAGTAACCAACTTAAGTAATATTAGTGGTACCAACAACAATCATGATCCAGATGATTTTGTGCCTTACAATGGTTGGTTATACTATAGTGGTGAAGATGCTAACGACACTGATGGCAATTTATTTAGAACAGATGGAACTGTTATAGAACAATTGGATAACACTGTAAAAGATGTGGACGACATGGTTCTATTTAATGGCATACTTTACTTTGAAGGCGAAGATGAAGTCTTAGACACAGGAAATGAGCTGTTTAGCTTCGACCCTGCAACTTTAAGTATAAGCCAAGTGGTCTTAAAACAACACATCACTCTATTTCCAAACCCAAGTACAAATGTGATCAATGTAGACCACCAGCTTAACAAAACGCTAGACTACAGCATATTAGATGTTGCCGGACGATTAGTAAAAGAAGGTAATCTCACCAACAATCAGATACATCATAACTTAAAACAAGGCTTATATATTTTAAAATTAGTGGCAGACAATGAAGTTGTCTCTACTCAAAAAATAATTGTAAAATAATTGATTTTTATACTATTAAAAGTGGTTAAAAAACCTGCTGGTCGATTTGAGCTTGTTGAAAGATAACACCTTAAGCAAGCTCAAAACACTGGCTTAAGTGTAGAGTAAAACAGTTGCATTATCCATATGAACCTAAAATATCTAATTTCATTAGCACTTATACTGTTGGTTTATGTGCACTCATTAGGGCAAAACACTGTTGAAATAAAAGGAGTTGTTCTAGATAAAGCAACTAACATACCACTATCCGGCGCAACGGTATCCATCAAAGGAAAAGCTACCGGTACCATCACCAATTTTGATGGCGAATTTGTATTGAAGGCTGAGACTGAAGGTTTAGAAAACAAATTTTTGCTCGTCTCATTTCTAGGTTTTAAAACTCAGGAAACTAAAATTGGTGATACAAAATATTTCCGGATTTTACTTGAAGAAGACATCAACAATCTGGATGCCGTAGTACTAACCTCTTCGTATGGGACAAGAAAAAGAAAAGAAGAATTGGTAGGAAGTATTTCTTCTGTTAAAGCTGAAGACATTGTCACAGAACAAGTAGCTACCAGTTTCGATGAACTCCTTGAAGGACAAGTTGCCGGACTTTATATTGATACCAATGCGAGAATAGGAGAAGAAGTCTCCATCAACATTCGAGGGCAAGGCTCTTTGACACCTCTAGGTCAGAACATTGTAGGTACTTCCACACAACCACTTATTATTGTAGATGGCATTATCCTCTCCGAAGAAATTGGGTTAGACGGCAATAATTTTTTTGATGTAGGAACCGGAAATCTTTCTGAAAACATTCTAAACCCACTTGCCAGAGTTGGTATTCAAGACATCGAAGGCTTTGAAGTACTTAAAGACGCTGCAGCCGTAGGTATATATGGTGCAGATGCTGCAAATGGGGTCATTCTTATTACCACCAAAAAAGGAAAGAAAGGCAAACCTAAGTTTACCGCACAGGTACAAGGCGGTTTTCAAAACCCTATTAATCAATTTCAATTCTTAAACGGCGAACAATACCGAAGCATTTTAAACACCTACCATTTTAATAATGGTGATTTTGGAAGTATTCAGGAATGGAATGGTGTAAACACGGA
Source organism: uncultured Mesohalobacter sp. (assembly GCA_964396065.1). GTDB lineage: Bacteria > Bacteroidota > Bacteroidia > Flavobacteriales > Flavobacteriaceae > Psychroflexus. The sequence goes on from CAYNCI010000047.1 coordinate 10,950, forward strand.
TTGGTTTGATTTATTAAATGAAACAGGTGAATTTTACAGGTACAATCTGGGCGTTTCAGGTGGTATTAATAATTTTAATTATCGTGTAAGTACATCATACCAAATCAATAACGAATCGCAAGTTAATAATACGTTTACAAATTTCAATTCGGCTGTTGCTTTGGGCTACAATTCAAAAAAATTAAGCGTATCCTTAAACGTGTCGCCTTCTTTAACCGAAAAAAACGACCCGAATACGCTGTTTAATTTTGCTGTAGACCCTACAATTCCTGTTTTTGATGAAAATGGCGACTTCACGCCTTTTCCGACATTTGGAAATCCACTCGCCGTGGCCAACCAAAACAGAAGGCAATCCAAAACCTTTGCAGTGCTTACGAGTGCGAATTTAAGATACTATATTACACCTAATTTAGAATTTAAAACCCTATTCGGGATGGACTTTTCAGAGAAAAGCGAGGACCGATTTTTTTCAGGAGCCAATGGGAGCGGGCAGTTTAATGATGGTGATTTGGGACGCCGTATCTTAAGAGAACGTAATACTACGCGGTGGAATTGGAGTGCAAATCTCTTTTACCAAAATTCAATTAAAAACCACAATTTTGATGCCTTAGTTGGTGTTGAAACCCGAAGTGAATCCATCGAATTTTCATTGGCAAGAGGTGATAATTTTGAAAATTTTGCAGTGCCACAGCCGATTGCTTTAGCGAGTGAACAGGACTTCCAAAACGACCGACTGGAAAATGCCGGACGTTCTTTCTTTTCACAAATAAACTACGATTTTAATAAAAAGTACTTTCTGTTATTTAATGGTCGTGTAGACCAAAGCTCTGCTTTTGGGGACGATAGAGATACTGCGCTAAATGCCGGTATTGGAGCGAGCTGGAACATCTCTTCAGAAGAGTTTTTTAAATCTGAGTTTGTCGACTTTTTTCGCCTGAGATTAAGCTACGGAACAACAGGTAATTCCAGAATTGGCTCTTATAGGGCCTTAGGCTTATACACGGTAGATGATATTGGTCAGGATGGCTATAACAACAACGACTACGCCAACTTATCCTCTTTACCAAATCCTAACCTGGGCTGGGAAAGCAACACAAAATTTAATGCGGGAATAGACTTCAATTTTTTAGGTAAATTTAGAATCACTGCAGATTTCTTTAGGGATAACAGAAATGAGCTAATAACCTCGAGACCCGTTATTTCTGAAGTTGGACTTAACCAAGTGCAAATAAATGGTGCTTCCATGTACAATCAAGGTCTTGAACTTACTTTGGACGTGAAATGGTTTGATACAGATAAATTTAAGTGGAACACCAATTTTAATATCTCAACTTTAGAAAATAAAATCACCAAACTAGAAGGTTTAGGCTCACAGTTTTCTTCGGCTGAAAGTGCACGCTCCAGACAAGTTGGTTTTGCACAATCTACCATTTGGGGGTTTAATTTTATAGGTATCGACCCTGCAACAGGAAGAGAATTATACAATGTGGATGGTGAGATTTATGATGGGAGTTATGTCAGGGAAAATTTTAATCAATCGGACTGGGTACCTATCGGCGATAGTCAGCCTGACGTTTATGGAGGTATGCGAAACGCCATTAGCTATAAAAACTTTAACCTCAGTGTAATTTTGTCTTATGCTGTTGGTCAGGACTTTTTGGTAGGCAGAGAAATTTTGGACAATTACAGAGTGCTTATCAACCGAAATATAAATGCCAATGTTTGGGACCAAGCCTGGCAACAGCCTGGAGATATCGCTCACTATCCTATCATTTCCAATAGAAATCCTATTGTTGCAAATTCTACAAAATATATATTTGACGAATCCCATATCAGACTGAGAACAGTAAATCTGAGTTATAACGTCCCTCTAAAAGAAAGCAAAACCCCATTCAAGTCCCTAAGCGTATTCTTAAACGGTTCCAACTTGATGTATTGGTTTTTTAATCCTGAGGACAATTTTAGTAATGGTGTGGCAGAATTTAGAAGCGTTTACCCGGAAATGAGAACCTTTACCATAGGTATAAATACGAGTTTTTAATATGTGGAATACAACAAAAATACTACTTCTCTCTTTTTGCATGGTCATAGCTTTGGGTTGTGAAGATTTTTTAGACCAACAGCCTGAACAGCAAGTTTCTATAGACGAACAAATGTCGAGTAAAGCAGGTGTTTTACAAGCTTACAATGGAATATATAGAGATGTTGAGTCCATTTTTTCGTCAAAATTTGCCGTATACGCCGATGCTTTAGGCGGTAACATTTCGTTTTCACCAAGACTTGTGGCAGATGCAGACGTGATTGTGCCTGCGGAAATAGAATTTGCTTACAACTTTAGTGCAACACCTCAGGAGTTAAATTTCGAAAGCTACTATGACGACTGGTATGCTGTTATTAATCAAATACATATCATTTTAGAACGCCTTGAAGAATTTTCGTTTTTTACAGCAACAGAACTCCGCCAACTTGAAGCTGAATTATTGACCATTAGGGCACTATCACACTATCAATTGAGCCTGGTTTTTGCACAACATTTTGGCTTCTCTCAGGACGGCTCACACTTAGGAATCGTTTACAATACCAGAGCGCTCATTGCTGGTGTAGATTTTCCTTCCAGAAATACCATGGCCGACACCTATGCGCTTTTACAGTCTGATCTTGATACAGCATTAGCCTTGTTTGAAGACATTCAATTGCAATCCGGTCCGGAATATTCCTATTTTAACGAACTAAACACCAGAGCTTTGTACGCGAGAATTGCTTTGCAAATGGACGACTGGCAAAAAGCAAAGGACCTATCAGAATTTGTAATACAAAATTCCAGCATAAGCCTTACCCCTTCTGAACTTTATATTGAAGAATGGGAAAAAGAAGAATTACCGGTTAGTGAAGTTTTGATGGAATTTTCGGCACCAAGAACTTCAGAAGGTGATGTATCCTCTACGGTTGCCATATTTTTTCAATATACGTCGCTTACCAACTACGGCAGATATGTAGCCAGCGAAGATCTCGTAAATTTATACAGCGACGAGGATATCCGCAAGGGAATGTTCCTTCAACAAAATATTCCAACATTCATAAATGGTGTTGAAACAGATGTGGACTATTTCTTTACCAAAAAATTTCAAGACAATGCCGGAACCTTGTTCATGAGGTTGTCTGAAATGTACCTGATAAGAGCTGAAGCGAATGCAAACTTAGGTTTTGAAAATGAAGCATTAATCGACCTTAACCTGATAAGAGAGCGTGCTAATTTACCTGCACTAACATCAGCCGAATCTATTTTAGAAGAATTATTTTTAGAGCGACGACGCGAAATGGCTTTAGAAGGTCACTTATTATTTGACATTGCCAGAAATAAAAAAGACGTCGTAAGAAATTTAGGATGTGTTTCTACGTTATGTAATTTAGGATACCCTTCTAATTTCTTTATTTTACCAATACCGGAAGACAATGTGTTACAAAATGAAAATATGCAACAAAATGAAGGCTACTAAATGGTATTTCATCATAATTCTTTTTGCTCTTTTAGCTTGTGACAACGAGTATGACAGAACATTTTCGTCTGCAGACGGCGAATTTGTACGCTTTTTTGTCCTTGTAGATAACGATAATAATGTATTAGAATATCCACAGAACAATAGTGGGTTGGTGCCTGTTGAAACCTATACCAAAAGCAGATTGGGACAGCTTAAAATTCCTGTGGCCTTATCCAAACAACAAGTTGAAAATGACATAACTGTAAATTTTGAAAGCAATATTTCTGATAATCTACAAGGTGTTGTTATATCGCCACAAAACACTTTAAATTTTGCACAAAATAAACTTATAGACACGATTTACATCGATTTCAACAACAGCTGGAATGGTTTAAACTCAGCATCTATTCAGTTAGAACTTACAAATAGCAGCGATGCAAGTGTTAATATTGGTGTTCCAAACGAACAACTCACTTATAAAACCCTAAACATTAATCTTGAAGATGTAGAATTTAATTATGCACTTAACAAAAGTTTGGAGGAAGTCGTCGGCTCAGTAAACGAAGAAATTTTTATTGAAGTTGATTTTCCGAATGGCTTTTTTGAAGAAGACATTGCAAATTCTGATCTGCTGAATGAAATAGAAAATAGTCCTAATGCCCAAGACATGAGTTACGATTTAAGTCTGCATTCTATAAATGAAAGTGAGCGAAAAGTGATTTATAAATTTAGTATCACTGCAGATCTGGACGATTCTTTTTTGTTTGAAACAAAGCTTGAACTTGCTGATTTAGATGGATATACCAAAACAGGCATCACTCAAATCACAATAAGAAAACCTATTCTTGTAGACCGGGATAACAGTGTAAACACTGCTGCTAATTTTTATAATTTAGATGATCCTTTTAACAGAACATTTGGTGAAAATTGGATGGACTTTAATGAAGATGGCGTTTGCGACTGGCAACCTTTTAATGCATTTACCTATCCCGTAGTGGTAGATGCTACGCATCCCAACGCAGTTCAGTATAGCGGAATGGATACACCAAACGACCCAAGCGACGATGTGTACCATCATGCATTTAGAGTAGGCTTTAACTCACCTAATCAAGGCAACTCGACCAACTCTTTCAATTTAAGGCGTTGGTTTAATAACGAATCGACAAATTCTGCAAATTCACCGGGCTTTAACATTACGGAGGCACTAGACTTCTATCCGGAAAACGGCAACAGCACCACAAATGGATTTTTACAAGTCGTAGCTCAAGATATTGTAGTTGCTGGAACCAATGGCAATTCGTATACCATTTCAATATCCGGAAGTGGGACGTATGCAGAAATTTCACCTGGTATTTTTGAAATACAATTAGAACTTCAAGCCACAAATTCTGCACTTTTTGGTGGTTCGAGAACAGCTTTTTATTATATTTACAATACCTCTGACTTTGCTGAGCCGCAGCCGCTTAACGAGGGATGTTTTACACCTGTAGATCTATGAAAAAAAGTGTTTACATATTAGGACTAATAGCTGTTGTACTCTTTGTAAGTTTAGGCTATAAACAAAAACAAGATACCTATTCAGTTTACGAACTTAGAGAATTATACAGTCAGCCGGATGCCAGTAAATGGCCTAAACCACACTTAGACAGCCTAATTGACAAAGATAGTTTTGAAGATATTGGCCTCTTAGGTGAAGTGAAGTACCCGGAAGATAACCCTTACAGCCAAGAAAAAAGGGAACTAGGCAAACTATTGTTTTTTGACGGACGCCTGTCTGCAACAGGACAAATAGCCTGTGCCAGTTGTCACAATCCAGAGTTAGCCTGGACAGATAATGTGACACGCTCTTTTGGCGACAAAAGACAAACCAACAAAAGAAACGCCATGACAATTAGGTATGTGGCATTTGCAGAAACCCTATTCTGGGATGGGCGTTCACCAAGCCTTGAGCACCAGGCCACTTTGCCTATTGCCGACCCTGTTGAAATGAACACCGACCACGAAGTAAGTGTTGAAAATATTGCAAAGATTGAAGGTTATAAACCATTGTTTAAAAAAGCTTTTGGTGATGAAGAAGTGTCTTTAGAACGCATATCAAAAGCCATAGCAACTTTCGAACGAACTTTAGTGACAGGGAAATCTAAATTTGACTTATTTATAAGTGGAAGAAAAGACCTGTTTACAGACCAAGAAGTGAATGGCTTACACTTGTTTAGAACCAAAGCAAGATGTATAAATTGCCATAACACGCCCTACTTTAGCGACAACCAATTTCATAACGACGGTCAAACGCTATTTGGTTCTAAAAACGAAGATTTTGGGCGATATAATGTAACGAAAGACAAAGAAGACTTAGGCAAATTTAAAACACCTACGCTAAGAGAGGTCGCCAGAACAGGCCCTTGGATGCATCATGGGCATTTTCCAACACTTTTAGATGTTGTACAATATTACAATCTAGGTAATCCGGACCCAATACAGAAGAAATACCTTGGCACAGCAAGAGACTCGCTTATCCCAACAACTTCTCCTATACTGCAAAACCTACACCTTACAGATGAAGAGGTAGATGATGTTATTGCCTTTTTACATACGCTTTCTACCCGAACAGTGCGTACCGGCGTTTCTAAGTTTCCAGAATAATTTTTTAAGCATTTTCATATTCTACTGAAGATATTTAGCTAAATTGTTCCAACCTATTCAAGGAATTTAGCTAAATTGCTTCAATACATTCAATGTATTTAGCTAAATTCATTGAATTAAAAATAAATACTTAGTTTTGTGTATTGTTAATTACATATTATGAATCCATTAATCAGGATCTTAAAAAACAGAATTAAAGAAAGGCTCAAGCCGAATAAAGTTATTGTTTTATATGGTGCAAGACGTGTCGGAAAAACCGTTTTGCTTAAAAGTTTGGCTAGTGAGATTAATCCTACAGAATTATTGTTTCTAAATGGCGAAGATCAGTTTACAATAAGCATTTTGGAGAATAGAAGCATTGCAAATTATCAAAGACTTACAAATGGAAAAAAATATTTGTTTATCGACGAAGCCCAAAATATTCCTGATATTGGGAAAAAATTGAAACTAATGGTTGACGAAATTGAAGGCTTACATATTGTGGTAACAGGTTCTTCTGTTTTTGATCTAACTAACAAACTTGGCGAACCACTAGTGGGTAGACAATTAGAATTTCATCTTTATCCTTTATCGCAAATAGAATTAAGCAAATATGAAAATGTCGTAGAAACATATTCAAACTTAGAATATAGATTAATTTATGGTGGGTATCCTGAGTTACTTCACATAAAAACAATTGAAGAAAAGCAAGAATACCTTGAAGGGGTAGTGAATGGCTATTTACTTAAAGACATTTTAACATTTAATGGTATAAAGAAAGCCGATAAGTTAATGGATTTATTAAGATTAGTTGCCTTACAAATTGGCCATGAAATAAGCATTGACGAATTAGCATCTAATTTGAAAGGTGTATCACGAAACACTGTAGAAACCTATTTAGATCTCTTAGAAAAAGTTTTTGTGATTTATAAAGTAGGTGGATTTAGCAAAAATTTGAGAAAAGAAATCGTAAAGACTTCACGGTATTACTTTTACGATAATGGAATTCGAAATGCGATTATTAAGAATTTTAATCCTTTAGAATTTAGGATGGATGTCGGTCAACTTTGGGAAAATTATTTAATGATTGAGCGAAGAAAGAAAAATCATTATACTAACCTAAGAGTAAATTCTTATTTTTGGAGAACATACGACAGGCAAGAGATTGATTTGATTGAAGAAAAATCTCAAGAGTTAAGCGGATATGAGTTCAAATGGAATCCTAAAAAAACACCAAAATCTCCAACAGCCTGGAAAAAAAACTATCCTGATGCTAGTTTCGAGGTTATAAATAAGGATAACTTTTTGTTATTTATCACATAATTTAGACTATATTAAATTACAAAATTAACAGTTGCCTAAAAAAATACCATGAATAAGATAACAATTTTACATGTAATATTAGTCTTATGTTCCTGCCAAAAACAACAAAACCATCAAGCAGGTATCAACTTAAACAAAATAACTCTCGAAGAAGCAGAAAAGCTGGTGCAGTTACCCTTTTCCTGTGTAACACAAGAATTTCCCAATAAACTCAATCAAGTTATTGGCGATACGACAGACTTGAAAAGCCCTAAAGAATTACACCCTGCGTTTTATGGCTGTTTCGACTGGCATTCTGCCGTTCATGGACATTGGTCTTTGGTCGAATTATTAAGAATGCGTCCGGAACTTAAGGAAGCAGATTCTATAAAAAGCGTATTAGCCACTCATTTGACTAAAGAAAATATTCTCAAGGAAGTGGAGTATTTTGAAAGAGACATTAATTCCGGTTACGAACGCATGTACGGTTGGGCATGGACGTTTAAATTGAGCCAGACCCTTTACGAATGGGAAGATTCTTTAGGAAAAGAACTGCATAAAAACCTTATACCGCTTACAACTATTTTAAAGGAAAAGTTTGATGCCTTCATTCCAAAATTAGTTTACCCTATTCGCGTAGGCGAACATACCAACACTGCTTTTGCACTTAATCTCATGTACGAATACGCTGAAAGCGTGAATGATAAGGCGTTTGTGGAAAATATTTCGAAAGCCGCAAAGCGATTTTATACCGAAGATTCGTCATGCCCCTTGGAATGGGAACCTAGCGGTTACGATTTTTTATCCCCATGCTTAGAAGAAGCGGTGTTAATGCAGAAGATATTAGAAAAAGAACAATTTGATGATTGGATAGCCTCATTTTTACCTCAATTGCAAGAAAAAACCTTCAATCTTAAACCCGCCAAAGTGAGCGACCGTTCGGATGGCAAGCTGGTACATCTTGATGGACTTAATTTTAGCCGGGCCTGGAACTTATTTAAACTTGCTGAAAACCCAAATTTTGAACACTTGAAACCAATAGCTGTTGAACATTACAATGCTGCCTATCCAAACTTAGTTGGTGATGGTTACGAAGGTGGACATTGGCTGGCCAGTTTCGCGATTTATGCAGCCCCTAAACCCCAAAGGGGGAAACACGATAATTCTAATAAATAGTTTATAATTCCCCTTCGGGGATTAGGAGGCTTTACTCTTCAATCTTAGAAATAGACTTTTGCAATATGAGGTTATTAGGATAAGTAACCAACTCTCCGGTCTCTGTCCTTAGCTCTAAATGAAAAGGCTTGATATCTTCAATTACAGCAGCTTCAACCGGAAAATCTTTGTCCAGTATTTTAATTTTATCCCCTATCTTAAAGGGATAATAAAAGTATAAAATCACACCAGCTGTGATGTTACTGAGTAAAGACCAAATCGCAAACAAGCCAACACCAATAACCGCAAAAACAGAAGAAAACAAAACACCAACCTGATTGGGCTCAACACCCCAAATCAATAATATGGCAAATAAAACCAAAAAGGTAGCTAGTGTATTGATGTACCGCACAATCAATTTTGTGCGTTGTATGTTTACCTCTCTTCGCTTTGTGATGCTAAGTGCTGCTTTTTTGAACAACCACCTTAGAATGATCAAAGAAAAAATTATGACTAAGGTTAATATGGTTTCCGGCAAATTTGCCTCTATGTATTTTATCATTGGTCTCTATTTTAATTGTAAACTGTCTCTTAACACTTCAAACTGATTAGAATTTTTATTCCAATAGTCTATCTTCATGCTTTTTTGTAACACTGCAGTTGTAAAATTTTTATCGTTTTCAGTTTCTTTTTCTTCCCATTTTAAAATTTCAAAGGGAAAGCTCTCATTTTGATATATTTTCAATATTCTGTCTATGTCTTTGTATGCTATTGTGGTAATGAGCGTATCCACTTTCTGACGTTGAGAGACTTCAGCTTGGTAGGCTTTAGCCTTTATATGCTTTAGCCTGATGTAAGAAAAATCGGGCAAAATGGATTGTTGCCCTGTCGCTATTTCAGCTGGATTAATTCTCAGTTTGGTCCAAATTTCATTTTCTAATGTTGCTTTATTTAGAGTTAAACTTTGGTCTGCTTCGCCTTCAAAATAAGAATGTGAAGTAACTTGAAAATCTTCTCGATTGTTCAGCTGCATATAGGTTTGGCCACACCACTCTTGTGTGGAAGAAGTGATTTTTAAAGCGTGTGGCTGGTCTGTTAAAGGCAGAAATACGCTTTGCATTATGCTGTAAGGATAGATACCCGTGTTGAAGTTTTTGGTATAATTCAATTTAAGAACATCTGTTGTAGAAGGACTTGACTGGTTAGCTTTTACCTGTTTGTCGTTTAAAAATGGTTCTTTTACAAAAATTAAAACCGCACTACCCTTTCGTGCTTCGCCATAACGCATCTGGGTTAAGGCATAACTTGAAATTTCTGCCGTCCCATCAAACCAGTAAGACTTAAAATCTTGACTTAGTCTTAATGCCCGAAAGGCTTTTGTTTGCTCTGAATTAGAGGCGGTTTGAGGTTCTTCTTTTGAACAAGATATGCTAAAAATAAGTACTATTACGTATACATACGATTTCATATGATAAATGTTTTTAAAGTGTTGTAAAAAAGTTGAGTCGGCAATCCCATCACATTATAATAACAGCCTTCAATACGACTTATACCTACCTGACCAATCCATTCCTGAATTCCGTATGCACCGGCTTTGTCAAAGGGTTTGTAGGTATTGATGTAATACCAAATCTCATCGTCAGTCAGCGCTTCAAAATATACTTTGGTAGTTTCACTTTTTACTACCTGTCTGTCTTTAGACTTTATGCTAAAGGCACTGATGACCTCATGCACATCATTCTCTAAAGCTTTGATCATATTGAAGGCTTCTTCTTCATGTTCTGGTTTGTTCAAGGCCTGATTATTGTGCCAGACGATTGTATCTGCCGTAATGAGTATGTCGTTTTGATTCAAATCTTGAAATGCATCAGCTTTAGCTTTAGCTAAATATTCCGCGATGTCATTTGCTTTCAAATGTTCTGAAAAGCTTTCGTCTATTGGCTTCAGTTCAACTTTAAAAGGAATATCCAGATCCTTTAAAAATTGTTGACGCCTCGGTGAACCCGAAGCAAGTTTAATGTCATATTTATCTATGTTATCCATATCAGTAAAATCATGCTGAATATACCTAAGGCCATGGCAATTTTGTAAAGCGTGCTGACTAGATTGTAATTTGTGCGTTCTTCATATTTGTAGATATGAAAAATAACATAGCCCAAAGGCGCGCAAACCACAAAAGTAAAATATAACAGCAGAGCGATATCTACCAAGAGGTATTTTTTAACAGCTATTACAAGGCATATGATAAGAATTGCAGTCGAAAAAAACAAGAGGCTGTTTGTTCTGGTTTTTCCAATAAGAATTGGCAAGGTATTGTATCCAACTGCAAAATCCCCTTTTCTATCGCTAACATCTTTAGCAATTTCTCGGTTTAATGTCGTCCAAAAGGCAAAAACAATATAAAACGCTATCCAATACAGGGACAAAGTATCGATTTCTAAAGGTAATTCTACTAAAAAAACGAGTACCACAGACAAACTAACTAACAAACTGACAATGATATTTCCTAAAAGTGCCACAGCCTTTAAGAATTTGGCATATAAAAAAAGAAGTGTAATCGTCACAACCTCAACGCCTATAAGCCACCATAAATGGTAATTAATACTGAATACTATACCCAACAAAAGTGAAACCAATACGATTGTGATATAGATGATAACAGCTCTTGATGAAGATATTTGTCCTTTAGCTATTGGTCTGTGACGTTTGTTAATTTGATCTGATGTCACATCAAAAATATCATTAATGATATTGCCGGACGCTGTAATCCCAAGTATAGATAAACTCAGAAGATAAAAATAAAAATCACTGATTGTTGAATCTATGTTCAGAAAAGGAAATAAAACATGCCGTAAAAGCACATGTGTAACCAACACAAACAAAAGGTTTGGCCATCTTACCAATATTAACCACTTCATTTAAGATACATTACTTAAAATACATGTGTGGCTTGCAAAATTTCAGGTTCGGTTCCGGGCTGAAACCAAACGGCCTCCAGATCGCCCTTTAGTGTAATGGTATGGTCTTTTACTTCCAACCAGCTGCCTTCCTTTAAACCCAAAACATTTAGGTCATTAAATTTTTGAAATTCCTTAATTCGTGTCCGTCGCGTTTCGCCTTTGTGCGTAGACTTGGGGTCCGGCTCTATATAATGCGCATTGATGTTAAACGGCAAGACACCCATCGTCTCAAAACTTGGCGGCATAACAATAGGCATATCGTTGGTAGTCTGCATATTTACACCAGCAATATTAGTCCCTGCGCTAGTTCCTAAATAGGGTGCGCCTTGGATAATTTTATCTTTTAAAAGCGACATCAAATTTAACTCCTGTAAGGTTTTGACGAGTAAAAATGTATTTCCGCCACCTACAAAAAAAGCTTCTGCATTTCGGACAGCTTCTCTCGGATTATCAAAGTGATGTATGCCTTTGAGCTTTATGTTTATTGTACGAAGACCATCCTGAGCTAGTTGTGTATATTGCTCATGAGAAATGCCTGATGGTCTGGCATAAGGAATAAATAATACCTCGTCTATACCATCGTATAGTTCCTCTAACTGAGGTTGAAGATACTCAAGATAACCGCTTCCGTGTACTGTAGAAGTACTTGCTAAAATACAATGCATAAGCCTATTTTGTTGTAAAATTATACAAATAGCTGCTAATTTTATTCATATATAGTGTGCATTTTGATGCTAATCCTTAGTTTTGGAATATCATACACATTATTATAAGCATTCTTAAACACGCCTTAGCATGACACAAGTAATTAAAATTTTTCCAGTTATAGCTCTATTTGTTTTATTTTCAAGTTGTTCAAGTGACGACTCGACAGAGATGAGCACCTTTTCTGAAACAGACATATTAGGCCAGTGGGTACTGATTGAGCTAAATTCCACACCAGCTATTGATATTGAAAACAATGGAAATTTAGAAGAAAATATAATGCTACAAACTAGTTGTTTTGACGGCTGGGGCTTAAATTTTGAAGCTAATGCTAACTTTACTGCAAATTCTTCAGATATAGACTTTAATCCTACTGCTTCACCTTCTTTGGTTTGTACACCAAGAACGGACTCAGGCACCTTTAGTCTGGCTGGAAACGATTTAACAGTCTCTGTTTTAGTAGACGGAAATGTAGAAACACAAACGATAAGTATTACAATAGATAATAATACGTTGAGTTTTACAGCTACTGAAAGTGAAGTCGCTGCATTTTTTAATATCCCTGATGATGAAATTTATTCGGATTTGTTGTCTATAGAATTTGTACTACAAAAAATAAACTAGTCTTGTTATCCTAAATTTATAGGTAACACCTCTTATTAAAGCTTCGACTTGATAGCGTTTTGAAGTGTTTCTCTGTTTTCTGTCTTATAACTTTTATCTGAACGCTCCAAATCCTCTAAACTGGAGCTTGCATTTTGGTAATCCTCTACTTTTAAATAGGCAAGCGCTTTATACCATAATAATTCGGAACTAAATTCAAAACCCGGATCATTTGGGATTTGCTCAAAGCGTTGTATAGCAGCTTCCACTTCATCAAGTTCTATTAAAGTCAATGCGTAATAAAAATCCACATTTGGATCGTAAGTTTCGAGTAAAAGCGAAGAAAATAACATTTTTGCCTTATCATAATTGCCGGATTCGTAGTACATGAAGGCGGTGGTTAAATCTGAGCTCTTATCAGATCTTACAACAGGTTGATATACATTCGGATAAGGTTCGAAATATTGATTATACAAGTCTTGTTGCGTGTAATTTAAGTACACACTCACAGCGGTTAAGACCATAAATATGGCGGCGATGGCGTAAATAATTGGCTTAGACCTGAAAATCTGTTGTCCTTGGCTCTGTTTTTCGTGTAGCTTTAATTTGGACTTTAAACGTTCATTTTCAGTTATTTTAAAAGCCATAAAAACAGCTTTATGCTCTTCGAAATAGGTATTAAAATCTTGGTCGTCTCTCAGGCGTTTTTCAAATTCTGTTAGCTCTTCTAGACTTAGTCTATTATGAAGATAGGCTTGTATGCGTTGGTCGTTATCCATTGGGCTATGCATTACATAAATCTTTAAGCTTCTTTAAACATCTTGATTTATGGGCTTTTACAGTGTTTTCATCTTTATAATCGGTGTGCTGTACAATATCCTTTATTGTCAGACCTCTGTAATAGAACAATTTTAAAATACGCTGACAACTATCGGATATTAACTTTATATTTTTTGCTAAATTTTGTACATATAAGTTTGGTTCTTCTTCTATAGTAAATTCGTCTTTGGACTTTAAATGTTGTAAATCGTCTGTATAAATTGCTTTTCTTTTAAAAAAATCATAGACTTTATTTTTACCTATTCCATAAATATAGGTTTTCAAACTACTTGATGTCAATTCAAAATTCTCCAGCATAATTTTTTGATATACCACAATAACACTTTCCTGGTAGATGTCTAAAACACTGTCTTTATCGATGTTATACTTTTTAAAAAAATTCAAAAACTCAGATTTATATGTGTCGTAGACTTCCGTCAAAGCAGACTCGTCGCCCTTTTTAAGCCTTTCATATAATTGATCTGTGTTTCTATTTTTCATTTAGTACTTGCTAATCCTGTAAGGTTAACACTTCAAATGTAAAGTTTATTTAAAAAAAATTTTAATTGAATCTGTTAACCTTTTTGATATTCATTCTACAAAATAAAAAATCATAAATCTGTTATCATGAAAAAAGTTACAACAATTCTAAGTATTGCGGTTGTTTTATTTGGACTTCAAACCAGTAATGCGCAATTTTTAAAAAAACTGAAAGACAAGGTCAACAAGAAGATTGATAAAGTAGAGCAACGCATCGAAAACAAGATTGAAAACAAAGTTGATGAAAAAATAGACAAGGCCTTGGATGGTACTATTGATGGCATTTTTGAAGAAAGTAATACTACACCCGATTATTCAGGGTCTTCAGACGATTCAAGTAAGGCTGAGACTTCAGCTAATACTGGTAATTCCGGCACTATAAATTTTGATCATGGCCAAAAATACGGCAATGTTGAAATAAACACATTGAGTAATCTAAGGATAGAGCGCACCAATGATGGGTATAATTTTTATGCCAATTGGTCTTCGCACGAAGTGGATATTTTTGACGGCTATAAACTCGAAATTGAAACCGCTGAAAATTTAAAGTTAGGCGAAACGTATACTTTTAATATATCAAAAAATGCCAGTCTAAGTCTTGGATACGACCCAATGTTACCCGCAGGAAAAGGTGGTCGCGGTGTTACAGACGAGTATCAAAATTATGACCTAGATTCTGGTTTGGTAAAAGTAAAAATCAATGAGGATAAGTCTTTTGAAATCGACTTTTCCGGACAGGCGCAATTTGTTAAAAGAACCCGTGATGCGAACAACGAAGTAAGCGAATCCTACTACACCTCTTCGGTCATGGGAAATGTTGAAGGTGAAAATGCCAGATTTATAGACAATAAGACCATAAGCAAAAGTGCTGAAGAAAGTAATCCTGTAGCGTCCATTTTAAATAGAAGTTCTTCTGGTAACTCTGCTCAGGCAAAAAGCTCTTATGTGTTTACCCACGAAACTGTCATCGAAATGACAAGTTCCGAAAGCAAGGACAAATACAAAATGTCTTACCTGCTTAACCCTAACGAATCCTACATGGGAATGAAGGCCGATATGAGCGAATATAGCCAGGGTGAAATGGGTGGCGAGTCGGTTATTGTCATGGATGGTAACGACACCTTCATTTTTGTAGACACGCCTGGCATGAAAATGCAGATGTCCAGTAGTGCTATGGCCAATCAACAAACCAATCCTGCCGAACAAATGGAAAATTACGACTATACCAACCTCAGTAAAACCAGTAATACCAAAACGATATTGGGTTACAGCTGTGAAGAATATGTCATGTCTGATAATGAGGTTTCTGTTGAGTTTTGGGTGGCACCAGACCTAGAAATTGGCAATTGGTTTATACCTAACAATGATATTTTAAATGGTCATATCTTAGAGTATAGTGTAAATTCTTCTGATGGTACTATGACTATTAAAACGCTGGACATAAAAGAAAACATCAGTAAAACCATTAAGCCTAGCGAGTACCGCAAAATGTTTTAAACCATGAAAAAAACAAATATAATCCTTTTTATACTGACACTTATTTTTGGCATTTTAGCTGTGAATGCCCAAATACAAGGAACTCTGGATAACAGCTTTTTGCCTGATAACGATGGTGTTAAGGGCGCAAACAATGCGATTTTTGATGTTGTACAACAGGCAGATGGTAAAATCATCATCGGTGGTTGGTTTAGTGAATACAATGGTATAGAAAAAAACAGACTGGTAAGAATAAACCAGGATGGGTCTATGGATGAAAGTTTTAATCAGACATTTTTATCATCTACAGGAAATACCGGTGTTACGGCTTTGGCACTTCAGCCGGACGGTAAACTACTTGTAGGTGGAAATTTTGATGTTTTTGTTGCCGGGAATTTAGAATCTGAAGGTTTATTAAGGTTAAACCCTGACGGAAGCATTGATACTTCTTTCCTTAGCACAGCATCAAATTTATTTTGTAGTAATGAAATCTATTCTATTTCAGTTCAGCCTGATGGTAAAATCATCTTGGCTGGTGATATCACGTTTTGTCTCGGTAATAGTTTAGAAAATAATGAAAATATTCTAAGACTGAACCCTGGTGGAACTATAGATCAGAGTTTTGCAGCTGTGATTGATGAAACCGGCCTTCCTGGTAATGCAGAAATTTATAAAACCATTATTCAACCGGACGGCAAAATTTTGGTGTCAGGCTATTTTAACGAAAGTAACGGCATCTCTAGTCCGTACCTCACAAGGTTAAATTCAGACGGCTCTAATGACACGAGCTTTAGTATAGGAACTGGCTTTGACGATGATGTGAACGATATTGCACTACAGCCTGATGGAAAAATTTTAGTTGTTGGCGATTTTGATAATTTTAATGGTGCTGCCGTTTCAAGAGTTGTTCGGTTAAATGCTGATGGCAGTTTGGACACAAGCTTTAATGTAGGAGTTGGCCCTCAAAATCAATTTTCTCCCGGTTCTGCATCTAGTGCTAATTTAGAAAGTGTAAGCATTCAGTCTGACGGTAAAATTATTGTTGCTGGCGGGTTTAACTTATTTGATGGCGTCCAAATCTCCCAAGTTGCGAGGCTAAATAATGATGGCTCGTTGGAGGCTTCTTACAATAATTCTATTGGCGTGCCTTCCTTTCCAAGTGTGTTAAGCACAACCATATTAAACGATGGTAATATGCTACTTAGCGGTGCATTTTCAGAATATCAGTTTTATAAACGTGGGAATATTGTAAAGCTAAATTCGACAGGAAGTATAGATTTTAGTTTTAATCAAAACTTTGGGCCTTCTAACGGTACTCAAGATGCTGTAATTATTAATGCCATAAAACCAAGTGGCTCTGGCTATTATGTTGCCGGCCAGTTTAATGAATACGATAATGAGCTTAGAAAAAATATCGCAAAAATCAATAATGATGGTTCTCTGGATACTAATTTTAGTACAGGTACAGGTGAAGATAATGGCTTTGATGACGATGTGTTTTGCATGACTGTTCAACCAAATAATAAAGTAGTAGTTGGCGGAGATTTTGATGAATATAATGGAAATGCTGTTGGAAAAATTGCCAGGCTTAATGCTGATGGAAGTTTAGACGCCTCTTTTACAACCGGTAGCGGATTTAACTCGCAGGTGAATGATTTAGCCTTACAGCCGGATGGGAAAATTATTGCTGCAGGTAACTTTTTTAATTATAATGGAACAACCGTTGATAGACTTGCAAGATTAAATCCTGATGGTACATTAGACTCCAGCTTTTCTGCAAACATCTCATTTACACCAAATATAATTACTCAAAATGAAAACGGTAAGTTATATGTTGGTGGTACTGGAAACCTAATACGTTTAAATGGCGATGGGTCTTTAGACAACACCTTTAATTTTTCAGATAGTGCAGTTTATTCAACTTTCAAGGTAAATGATATTATTATGTCTAATAACAATGTAAATGTATTTGTTGCTGGTTATTTCTCGACCTCTTTTACTGCACCTCGAAAGGTGCTTCTAAAACTAAATTTAGACGGCTCAACAGACAGTTCATTCAACCTAGTTGATGTCGATTTCGAAGCTTTTTCTGTTGAAGAACAATCTGATGGAAAATTAATAATTGGCGGAAGCATCGAAAATGTTACGGATGCTTCAAACTCTATTAACAGAGACATCAGAGGATTAATTCGCCTTCATGCTGACGGAACTTTTGACGATGCGTTTAACCCAGATCAGTTCACAAACGAACCTGAAGGCATAGATATTAATGCCAATTTTTACGGAGAAGTGAAAGCCTTACAGCTTGACAATAATGGGCGATTAATTGTAGGCGGTCAATTTAACTCCTACAACGCCGAACTAAAATTACCACTCATAGC
>CAYNCI010000048.1:0-28469 GCA_964396065.1 uncultured Mesohalobacter sp.
TGAAATCTTAACGATTCTAGACTTTTATTTAACAAGCGTTTCTGACGAAATCGATTACTTTTGCAAAATACTACAAAATTTTTTACTGTATGAATACAAATGTGTTTGCTAACAGGCATATAGGTTCAAATAAAGAACAACAGCAAGAAATGCTAAATTTTATTGGGGTTGAATCCATCGATCAACTCATAGCAGAGACTATTCCGCAAGATATTAGGTTAAAGAAACCACTTAATTTACCTAAGCCCATTAGTGAATACGAGTATACGAAACACATTAACAAAATTGCTCAAAGAAATAAGGTTTTCAAATCCTATATTGGTTTAGGCTATCACCAAGCTATTCTTCCTGCAGTAATTCAAAGAAATATTTTAGAAAATCCGGGGTGGTATACGGCTTATACGCCTTACCAAGCAGAAATAGCGCAAGGTCGTTTAGAAGCCTTGCTTAATTTTCAGACTGTTGTTTGCGACTTAACTCAAATGGAAATTGCCAATGCTTCTCTCCTTGACGAGGCAACTGCAGCTGCAGAAGCCATGACGATGTTGTTTTCCTTACGCTCTCGTGATAAGAAAAAAGCAAACGCAAACAAGTTTTTTGTAACAGAAAATGTGTTGCCACAAACCCTTTCGTTGTTACAAACTAGAGCTACGCCTTTAAATATCGAATTGGTGATAGACGACCCTAATAATTTTGACTTTGATGAAAGCTACTTTGGTATTTTTATCCAACATACAGGAAGAAAAGGCGAAATAAGAGACCACAGAGAATTGGTAAGTTCTGCCAAAGCTGTAGATATTAAAGTTGCCATAGCTTCGGACATCTTAAGCCTAGTACTTCTGGAAGGTCCTGGCGCCTGGGGCGTAGATGTTGTTGTAGGTACAACACAACGTTTCGGAATTCCTCTTGGTTATGGTGGCCCACACGCAGCATTCTTCGCCACGAAAGAAGCCTACAAAAGAAATATTCCCGGTAGAATTATCGGTGTTTCCAAAGATGTTGACGGCAACAGGAGTTTGAGAATGGCACTGCAAACCAGAGAGCAGCACATAAAAAGAGATAGAGCAACTTCTAACATTTGTACAGCACAGGTTCTTCTTGCAGTAATGGCCGGCATGTACGCCGTTTATCACGGGCCGGAAGGCTTGAAGTTTATAGCAAATGAAATTCACTCTAAAACCGTAAAGCTTGCTAAAGCTTTAGAAAAACTTGGATTTGAACAAAAGAACGAGTTATACTTTGACACGATTCAAATTAAAGCTGAAGCAAGTAAGGTAAAACTGATAGCCGAGCACAAAAAAATTAATTTTTATTACCCCGACAGAGACACGGTTTGTATTTCGATAAACGAAACCACAAGAACTAAAGATATAAATGCTATCATTAAGGTTTTTGCAGAATACAAATACACCAAAACAATCTATATAAAAGATATAAGCGGTAATGTCATAGAGGATAGTGAGTTAGCGAGAACAACTCCGATTTTACAACATGAAATCTTTAATTCTTACCAGTCTGAAACAGAATTGATGCGCTACATCAAATCTTTAGAACGAAAAGATTTAGCTCTTAACCACTCTATGATTTCTTTAGGGTCTTGTACAATGAAGCTTAATGCTGCTGCAGAAATGCTTCCGCTTAGTGACTTTAGATGGGGAAATATGCACCCGTTTGCACCCGTTGGACAGGCCAAAGGCTACCTTAAAATCTTAAACGATCTTGAAGATTACTTAACTGAAATTACAGGTTTTGCAGCAACCTCTTTACAACCTAACTCCGGTGCTCAAGGCGAATATGCCGGTCTGATGGTTATAAGAGCTTATCACCAATCCAGAGGAGATTACAATCGTAACATTTGTCTTGTCCCTTCTTCAGCACACGGCACCAATCCTGCAAGTGCTGTTATGGCAGGCATGAAGGTTGTGGTCGTTAAGGCCAATGAAAAAGGAAACATAGACCTTGACGATTTAATACAAAAAGCCGAGCAGCATAAAGAAAATTTAGCTGCGCTGATGGTAACCTACCCATCGACACATGGTGTTTTCGAATCTAACATTAAAAAAATTACACAGTGTATTCATGATAATGGCGGACAAGTCTATATGGACGGTGCCAACATGAATGCACAGGTAGGATTAACAAGCCCTGGTGCAATTGGCGCTGATGTTTGTCACCTTAATTTACATAAAACCTTTGCTATTCCTCACGGTGGTGGTGGACCCGGTGTAGGGCCAATTTGTGTAGCTAAACAATTGGCGCCATTCTTACCATCCAATCCTATAATTCCTACAGGAGGAGAGCATGCGATAACAAGTATTTCTGCAGCGCCATGGGGTTCTGCTTTAGCTTGTCTTATTTCTTATGCTTACATCAGAATGTTAGGCGAAGATGGCCTAAGACGCTCTACAGAAGTGGCGATTTTAAATGCTAACTACATTAAAGAACGACTTAAAGAGTCTTACGGTGTTCTCTATTCCGGCGAAATGGGCCGCGCAGCACACGAATTTATTATCGATTGCAGACCATTCAAATCTCACGGAATTGAAGTGGTTGATATTGCTAAGCGATTAATTGACTATGGCTTCCATGCCCCTACAGTGTCTTTCCCTGTTGGCGGAACAATGATGATTGAGCCAACCGAAAGCGAAAGCATGGCAGAGCTTGACCGTTTTTGCGATGCGATGATCAGTATTAGACAGGAAATAGATACTTGCGATAAGGATGAGGCCAACAATGTCTTAAAAAATGCCCCACATACACTAGGCATGTTGACAAACGACGAATGGACATTACCTTACAGCAGACAAAAGGCAGCATTCCCATTAGACTACGTTGCTTTAAACAAATTTTGGCCTTCTATAAGACGTGTTGACGAGGGCTTTGGCGATCGTAATTTAATATGCACATGCAATCCTATTGAGGATTATATGGAAGCCGAAGAGGTATAAGCTTAAAACTTAAAGAAGCTTGGATAACTAGTACATTTATTTATCCAAGCTTCAATCAATTCTACGCTTATCAAGCTTATTTGCTAAAGCATGAACTCGTATTTAGGTCCTATTTAGATCTAACCCTAATGTTATCTGTTATTTTCAGACTTAGAGCTTAATCTTAAAATTGAGTGTTGCTAAAACTTTAAGCCTATATAATCATACAGGTGCGATAACGTCCAGGCCGGACCAATCATCAAAAACTGAAGATCTTTCAGAAAAGACGGCTTCTTGCCTTCGTGTTTATGCCCAATAAACTGAAAGACCCAGGACACGGCAAATATGATGAACATAATCAACCAAAGTGGAGCTACATCTAAGCTATCTATCGCATAAACACCATACAGGACGATTACAGAAAATATGAGCATACCTAAAAACAGACTTTTAGACAATCTGAGGTAATAAACCAAGCCAAAAACGATGAGACCCGTTCCAAAATGGATAAAAGGACTTATCCAACTGCCTTCGAACACATCAAATAATCCGTAGGCTGGAATACTGGCTAGCAAACCAATAATGCTAAAAAATATGGCCGGCACACAGATGTAATGAATAGCTTTGTTGAATTTTGTTTGATGACTCTCCGCATATTCACTTAAAAGACTATCTATTTTTCTCATATTCTTTTTTAAAGGGAAATTTAATTAAATTATTTTAATGTTGAATAAAAGATTTTCAACTAAGACAGAATTTGGCATCTAAACTCCTGAAAGTTTTTCCTTCAAACCTTAAAATAATACTGCAATAAAACCTTAAAATCTAAAGGTTTCTTAAATAACCTCATCAAGAGATTATACGCTTCATAATTTATTTTTAAAGTTATGTTTTGTGTAACTTAAGTTACTAATCAGGTTTTGAACTACATTTAATTTTGTTTATATAAAAACAGATTTACATATGTTAGAGTTTATAAAAGAACCATGGCCCTGGTATATCGCAGGACCATTAATCGGACTAACTATTCCTATACTTTTAATCATAGGAAACAAAACTTTTGGGATAAGTTCTTCGCTTAGACATGCTTGTGCAGCTTGTGCGCCTGCTAAAATTCCATTTTTCAACTACAATTGGAAAAAAGAAGCCTGGAATTTATTTTTTGTTGCCGGTATCTTTTTTGGAGCAATGATAGCCTCAACAGTTCTGGCAAACCCTAACCCTGTAGAAATTCACCCGGATTTAGCAAATGAACTCGAAGGTTATGGTATAACAAACATTCAGACATTAGTGCCTACAGATTTATTTAACTGGAGCTCGTTAACGAGTCTTAAAGGTGTTCTCGTAATTGTTGTTGGCGGATTCTTAGTTGGTTTTGGCACACGTTATGCCGGTGGATGTACGAGCGGTCATGCTATCATGGGAATTTCCAACCTGCAATGGCCGTCTATGGTTGCCACAGTTTGTTTTATGATTGCCGGATTTGTTATGGCAAACTTCATTTTACCTTTAATTCTTTCACTTTAAATTTTAGAAAATGCAAGATAGTTATATCTTAGAAAAGCAAGAAGATCAGCGTAGAGTAGACGCTACATGTATAAACGAAAGTCAACTAACGCACAAATGGTATTACAACTTCAAGTACCTGCTATCGGGAATGTTACTTGGAATATTATTTGTAAAGGCAGAAATAGTGAGCTGGTTTAGAATACAGGAAATGTTTAGATTCCAGTCCTTTCACATATATGGTATTATAGGTAGTGCTATAGCAGTAGGAATCATCTCAATATTAATTATCAAGAAATTCAATATCAAAACAATATATGGCGAGTCTATAGTCATAGCGCCAAAAAAGTTTAACAAAGGTCAAATTTATGGTGCCCTGATTTTTGGTTTTGGTTGGGCGATAACCGGTGCATGTCCAGGACCTCTATATGCATTAATTGGTTCTGGCGCAACGGTTATAATTCTTACTCTCTTAAGTGCTATTTTAGGTACTTGGGTCTATGGGTATTTTAGAGATAAGTTACCACACTAAAATCAAGTAGTATCTAAAATACTAAACATCGGTTTTGTTTGTTTTTTCTCAATTCTAGTTGAAATTTTTGTCAAATTGCCCTGCTCAAAATTAGTTGGATTGGTTATATTTGATGTAAAGTAGAATTATTATCCATCAAGTGCTTAACGAAAGCTGCACTTGTTTTTTAAAAAGAGGATTTCATTTAATGTATTATAAAATGAAAAAAGTAAACAAGATTTTAATTATCGATGATGACCTTATTTTCTTAAGAATAGCTGGATTTCAGTTACAAAAAAAACTAGAAGAACAAGTTGTTGAAGTACATACTGCTGCGACACTTGGCGAGATTGAGGAAAAGATGGAAAACATCTATGATATGATTTTTATAGATTTAAATATGCCTGAAATTTCCGGGTGGGAAGTTATAGAACGCTATAAAGAAAGTTTGAAAAGCCCCAACTGCACAGCTTTTATTTGTTCCAGTTCTATCGATCCTAAAGACCATAAGCGCGCTGAAGATATGAAAGATATCATCGAAAAAATGATCTCTAAGCCTATTGATATCGACTTGGTCAAATCTTATTTAAACTCATAATTTTCACCTAAAACTGATTTATTTATTACCTCTTAGCTTTAAAGTATTTGGAGGCAATGGTGGCGGCGGAGGCGTAAAATTGTACCTCTCAAATATTGGCTTCGTTTTTTCTAAATACGTCTGAAATCCACCTAAAAACCATTGGTTAATTAGCCTGTCTTCTGTAATCACCTTCGAGTCTTTAAATACCAACCTGTTTTTGCTGTAATCTACAATCGTTGTGAGTATAAAATAGTATTTAGCTCTACTAAAAGATTCTCCGCTACGCTGTGGTTCGACGGTAAAGGCGTAAAGTGTTAATTGCAGCGCATTGGTCGTATCTGCGTGAAAATAAACGGGAAAAATATAGCTTTTTGTATCTTTTGCTTTTGAGAAAGTGACCTCTGTGGCAGATTGTAATTCTTCAACTTTTGCAGCTTCTGTGGGATTTAGGTTAAAAGCTTCAATAAGCACGTCAAATTCGTCGGACGAATGTATTGTCGATATGGTTTGTTTAATTTCTGCATTAATGCTATCAAACCCCTGTTGATCTATTTCTTGACCAAAGAGATAAGGTGTGACAAACCCTATAAGGACAAAAAGTCTGAGTATTTTCATTTTAGATTGGTACTGAAATTTTTTTAATTTCCTAATTTACAATAACTTATTAACTAATACGTAGTCGTCATATCACTATCTACACAAATTATAAAATCGGCCTTGCCTTCGTTGCTTTCTAACAGGTCATCTACATTTTCTTGAGAAACAGTAGATATCGTTGCGTAATTCAGCTCTGCATTCGCAGCCTTAAGATACCATAAAATACCTTCGTAAAAGTCGGAATGGTATGCGCCGTTGTAATGTAAAAAAAGTTTCCCTTTTTGGTAATTTTTCAGTATAAAATAGGCCATTGTCGCGTCTTTTATCGCCTGTGCTTTCACCAGAGATGGCGAACCGTGATCGCCCATATCTTCTAGAATTTTCTTGTAGGTTAGCAACTCACTGTCAAAAGGGACTGGCAAAGGTGCAATCCATTCTTTTTCTTCTTGCGAAAGCGAGTCCAACGCCTCAAATCCTTTTTTTCGATATACCATATTGGCGTAGCGTCTTGGAATATTTGTAGCTATAAATTCTAAATTGTTCTCTTTCGCAAAATCTACCAAAGGAGCGTAATCCGTTTTATAATTGGGCCATAAGCGCGCTAGGGAGTCTAAGGCTTTGTAGTTAATTTTGCTATCAACATAATCACTCAAGTAAGTTTGGTTGTCTGCTTCAAACATTTCTGCGCCCAAAATAAGCTCGCGGGTGTTGTGTAAATCGGATGTTAACTCGAACTGTAACCAATGTGAAATCGGATTGTTGTGAAACTCTCCAAAAAGAATGATATCTTTCTTTTGAAGTCGTTTCTTCATCTTTTTATAACTCACCTTTTTGCCTTTAGCGTTATAAATTACGTAAGGTTTTTTTTGACTAAAAGCAAAACTTGTTATCAATAAAAAGCATAAAATATAAGTTATTTTCTTCATAGGATGACGTATGGATTGATTTGATTTTTTAAGTTGAGAACATATTGTGAAAATAGAAATATTTAAAATTTAGAGGGGTGTTATGTGCATAAATTCATTAAAATCATCAATTCTAATAGTGTCTTTTTAATTCTTGAAAATAAATTCGACTTAAAATATAAAGGATAATTAATGGTGTTTTTTTAGTTCGAAGAGGTCTTTTCTGCGGTCTTTTAAATTTCTAACACTCCCAAACTGATGAAGTTCTCTAAGCAAGTCAATATCCAAATCTGCAATTAAAATCATCTCTGTGTTTGGCGTTGCTTCTGCTTTTATCCCATTGGTGGGAAAGGCAAAATCGCAAGGCGTAAACACCATAGATTGGGCATACTGTATATCCATATTGTGTACATTAGGCAAATTCCCTACACTTCCGGCAATAGCAACATAGCATTCATTTTCTATCGCTCTGGCTTGCGAGCAATATCGTACTCGGGAAAATCCATTTTGTGTATCGGTTAGAAATGGCACAAAGAGAATATCCATGCCTTGGTCGGCCAACAAACGACTAAGTTCCGGAAATTCTGAGTCATAACAAATCAACACCCCTACTTTTCCACAGTCGGTGTCAAATACTTTAAGTGAATTTCCGCCTTGTAAACCCCAGACTTTTGCTTCATCCGGAGTGACGTGCAATTTCTCATAGCGCTCCACAGTACCATCTCTCTTACACAGGTAACCCACATTATAAAGCTTACCGTTATTTATCTCCGGCATACTGCCCGCAACAATATTGATGTTGTATGAAATAGAAAAATTAGAAAATTTTTGAACCACTTGCTCGGTATGCTTTGCTAACTCACGTATGGCATCCGCTTCGCTTAAATGGTTGTTTTGTGCCATTAGCGGCGCATTAAAAAATTCTGGAAAAAGAGCAAAATCCGATCGGTAACCCGAGACTGTATCTATAAAATATTCAGCCTGTTGTAATAAGGAATCAATATCCTTATAAGGTCGCATTTGCCATTGTATTAAGCCTAATCGTACTACTTTCTTCTTGGTTTCTGCTTTCTTTACAGGCTTTTCGTAATAAATATTATCCCACTCTAACAACACTGCAAATTCCTCTGACGAAGTATCGCCTTTTAGATAGCCTTTAAGAATTCTGGTTGGGTGAAAGTCGTTAGAGATTTGAAAATTTAAAACCGGATCGTTTATTTCTTTGTTTTTTACCTTTTCAATATACTGTTTTGGACTTAGCTGATCTGAGTATTTATGAAAGTTAGGTATTCTGCCTCCAAAGGCTATGCCTCTTAAGTTTCTTTTCTCACAGAGCTCTTTTCTGTAATCGTAAAGTCGCCTTCCGAGTCTTAAGCCTCTAAACTCCGGTTTGATAAACACGTCTATACCATAAAGAACGTCGCCATCGCTTTTATGAGAGTCGAAAGTATAATTTGCAGTAACTTCTTGATAAGTATGGCTGTTTCCAAACGTGTTATAATCTACAATTATAGATAAGGCACAGCCTGCTATTTGACCGTTTACTTTTATAACAACTTGACCTTCCGGAAATTTCTGAAGTAATGAGGTGATATGATTTTCTTTCCAGTAGGCTTCTGGCATGGAAACGTATGCAGACTGCATCACATCTTTTATTTCTAGGTAATCTTCAATTTGAAGGTACAGCAATTCAACTTTATCTATGTCGCTTAATTTCATTGTTCTTATGCTTGATGAATGATAACTTTTTTTATTTAAACTAAACAATATTTCTAGGATACGAGTTTAGCATGATATAGGTCTGTTTTTTACGATAAGAGCTCTAAAGTTTTTTGAATATTCTCTATAGAAGCTAAATTAGTTCCTTCGCTCATCGTAGTTGCAGAGCCGCAAGCTACACCATATTGAAGCATCTTCTTGGCCTCAAAATTATGGCGCATACCATATATTAATCCGGCAACCATACTGTCGCCGGCACCTACAGTACTTTTAACTGGCACAGCAGGCGTTTGTTGGTAAACTATGCCTTCTTCTGAAGCCATAAACGCACCCTTTGGCCCCATGGAAACAACTACATATTCTACTTTTTTTGCCTTAACCAGTTGCATTGCAAAGTCTTCTTGTTCCTTGTTGGTTAAGAAATCCTTTCCAGCCAGATAGGCTAATTCCCTTAGATTGGGTTTTACCAAGCAGACCTGGTGTTCTATGGCTTGTTTTAGGGCCGGGCCGGAAGTATCCAAAACTATTTTGACATGTTTAGATTTCAATAATTTAATGAGGTTTACATAAAAGTCTGATGGCATATTAGTTGTCAGGCTTCCGCTAAGCGCGAGAATATCACCTTCTTGAAGTGTATCTACAATTTTTGTTGTTATAGTTTTCAATTCGTTATCACTAATGGCTTTACCCGGCATTCCAAACCTGTATTGAAAATTGGTGGCTGTATCCACAACCGAAAAATTTTCTCTTGTAGAATTTTGAACTTGAAATGCATACGTATTTATACTTTCTTCATGCAGCAAGGATTCTATGCGTTTACCATTTTCTCCACCAGAAGTAAAAAAACAAACAGAACTTTCCCCTAATCGCTTTAATATTCTTGATATATTGATACCGCCACCGCCCGGTTGATGGTCTATACTGTGGCAAGTAAGCTTTTGTTCAGGGATTAAGCCGTCAACTTTTGCACTTTTGTCCAAAGCTGGATTTACGGTTAAGGTTACTATTTTGCTCATAAGATAGAAGTTGTTTATGATAAATTAATGCAGTTACTTTAGTCTTAAAATTAAAGCGTTGTTAGCAAAAGCTGATTGATATGAATAGGATTTAAATTGAAATTTTAATCAACATTTTTCACTGTTTCGTCAAGCCACTTAAAAAACTCGCGCTGCCAGACGAGGCTATTTTGAGGCGACAACACCCAATGGTTTTCTTCAGGAAAATACAGGAGTTTAGACTTTATGCCTTGTAACTGAGCCGCCTGAAAAGCTTCTAGGCCTTGCCCAATAGGCACTCTAAAGTCTTTTCCACCTTGGATTATTAAAATTGGTGTATCCCACTGGTCTACAAAATTGACCGGGTTGAATTGTGTATACGACTTTTGAGCCGCGGCATTGTCTTTATCCCAATAGGCTCCACCTAAATCCCAATTGACAAAAAAGAGTTCTTCGGTGGTACCGTACATGGATTGCCAGTTGAAAATCCCGTCATGGGAAATAAATGACTTAAACCGGCCGTCGTGAATGGCTGCCAAGTAAAATACAGAATACCCGCCATAACTTGCGCCCACACAACCTAAGCGATCTTTGTCTACATAAGGTTCTTTGGAGATATCATCAATAGCAGATAAGTAATCTTTCATGTTTTGGCCACCGTAATCTTTGGAGATTTGCTCGTTCCACTCTACACCATGACCGGGCATCCCTCTTCGGTTTGGCGCCACCACAATGTAGCCTTGAGCTGCCATGAGTTGAAAATTCCATCGAAACGAATAAAATTGAGACAGCGCCCCTTGCGGCCCGCCTTGACAATACAATAAAGTCGGATATTTTTTTGAGGGATCAAAATCCGGTGGATAAATCACCCAGGTCACCATATCTTTACCATCGGTAGTTTTTACGATGCGTTTTTCGATATTAGACATTTTGATGTCGTTATAAATATCATTATTGGCCTTAGACAATTGTAGCATCTCACCACTTTTGATGTTTAAGTTATAAATCTCAGCTGCATGATTCATATCTCGTCGATACACGATTAAGTGTTTACCACTTTGACCTATAATCCCATTCACATCAAACTGTCCTTCAGAAATTTGTTTAGGGGTCGATTTAGATTTTTTGACTTTTTTTGGTACATCAATTTCAAAAGCATGCACCGTTCCTCCTACCGGAGCATTAAAGTATATTTTAGAACCGTCATTACTCCAGATAAAACCATTGACTGTCCCATCCCAATCGGCTGTGAGGTTCACATCGCCTTCAGGTAATCTGACAATAATGTCGTTTTTATCCGATTCGTAACCATCTCTCTTCATCTGCAACCATGCTAAAGTACCATTTGAAGAAAATGCCGGTTGTGTATCGTAGCCTTTATTATACGCGGTGAGGTTTTTGGTTTGTTTTGTGTCTAAGTTGTATTCGTAGATATCCGAATTGGTGCTTACAGCATAATCTGTGCCTGATAGTTTTTTTGTCACATACAGGACTTTTTTAGAATCAGGACTCCAGATATAATCTTCGCCACCACCAAAAGGTTGTTGCGGGCAATCGTAAGGCTCGCCTTCCATAAGGTCGATTCCAGGATCGTCTTCGTCTGTAGCTGATTGTAAAAATACATGGCTATAGGCGCCGTCTTCCCAGGTATCCCAATGCCTGTAATTTAATTGGTCGTAGATTAAAACATTAGATGTTGGAACATCGCTGTAATAATCACTTCCTGTAACTTTTTCGAGCTTGACCTCTTTGGCTACTAATTTCCACTGAGCATCCGGTGAAGTATGTTGATCTTCAACAAGGTTGCCCACTTCCTTTATAGGTATAATTTCACCTCCATCAACCGGAACTGAGTAATATTGCGTTGTGCGCTCACCTGTTTTTACATCGAAGGTTGACGTTTTATAAACCACTTGCTTAGCATCCTTGGTTAAGCCAACTGCCGAAACGCGCTCAAGTTCTATAAGCTGTTCCGGGGTCATGACCTTAGACTGACTAAAACTAAAAGTGAAGGCTAAAAGGCTAAAAAGTGTAAAAAGCAGATGTTTTTTCATTTTATATCATGTTTGAATTTAGAAGGTGTAATTTAAGCAATATTCCTCAACTTTTTTGGCATCTGAAATAGCAATAGCAATTCTTTGCATCCTCTGCTACTCTACGATGAACATAATCAACAGCACAGACCTAATGTTCCCGAAAATTTATAGGTAATTAATCAATTAAAGCCTATTTTTTCCTACACTACTTTTTTTGCCACATAAAACCCATAGCTGTAATACGCCTTGTATTTAAGGTATTTTTGGATTTCGTCTTTCTCGCCTTCAACAATGGCTTTGGCAGTTTCAGAATGTTTGTGTGTTTTCAGAAATGCATCAAAACGTTCCTGCATGGGTTTATAATACGTATCCATCCAGCTGCTTTCCGGCAGGTAAAAATACCCCACTGGAGAAAAGCCGTGCTTTTCCAAAATTTGTATTTTACTGGAAGCGGTATCAATTTCAGGATACGCTGTATCCCAATGCTGCTGTATTTCAGCAGGTCGTGTGGCCGTTGTCCAGGTAATTTCGCTTAAAGCCATGTAACCGCCAAGCTTTAGAAAGTGTTTCCACTGGTCTATTCCCTTTTCAAAGCCCATATTATAAATAGCGCCTTCAGACCAAATAATATCAAATTCTTCCGGGCTAAAAGACAAATCATCCATCGATTTTTGAAGGGTGGTGACTTTATCCTCTAATCCAAGCGCTTTAACATTGGCTCTTAGCTTTTCTAAAAACTCAGGAAACAAATCCACAGCAGTTATTTTAGCATTCAGCTCTTGAGCAAGGCTAATGCTTTGCGCGCCGGTTCCACAACCGATGTCGGCGATTTTTAGAGTTTTGCCAGAATCTCTGTTTATAAAACTCAAGGCTTTTAAGGTATCGTCATGACTTCCAGGTCCTTGCCTGTCGGCATTGATGTGGAAGTCTACTAAAAGTTCAAATTCGGTCATATGCTTTTGTTCCTATACGTGATTGAAATTATTTACAATTAAATTTTTGCTTCTAAAAGTGCCGGCATGTCGTTGTAAATTTTAACGATAAGCTCTCCAAAAAGCGTATTAGCCCAGGCAAACCAGCTTCGGGTGAAGTTATTGGCATCGTCTTTATGAAAGGATTCGTGCATAAAACCTGTATTGGCGTGTGTTGCTTTAAGACTCTTCAAACACAAACGAATTTCGTCTTTATCTTCAGACGTCAGAGCTCTTAGAATGATGCCCATAGGCCAGATACTGGATTTGCCGGTGTGCGGACTGCCCTGCCCTTCTGCGGCTTTGCCTTTTAGGTAGTAGGGATTATGCTCGCTTAATAGAAATCTTCTGGTATTTTTATAAACCTCGTTGTTTTTGAAATCCGGATCTAAATAAGCCAAAGACATCAGCGAGGGCACGTTGGCATCGTCCATAAAGACTTTATTGCCAAAACCATCTATTTCGTAAGCATAAATTTTGCCAAAATCCAAATGCTCCTGAACCGCATACTGCTGAATAGCACTATCTATTTCTTGTGCAAATGACAGACATTCTTTAGCATAACTAGAATCTTTAAGCACTTCTTTGTAAATGCTTCCCAAGTGTTTGAGTGAAATCGACGCAAAAATATTGGAAGGAATCAGCAATGGAAATAAGGTGGCATCATCCGATGGTCGGAAGGAAGAATGAATTAAACCGGTGTATTTTGTAGGTCGACCTGAGCCCTCAAAGACCGGCGAGTCGACCATATTACTGGTTTTACGAATAAAAGTGTAAGGCGACGTGCCGTTTTTGCGTTGTTCTGCTCTAAAGGTCTCAACCACTAGACGCATAGCTCGGTCCCAATCCTTGTCAAAAACAGAAGCATCTCCGGTACGTTCGTAATAGTTGTGTGACAATCGTACGGCATAACACAAGGAATCGATTTCCCATTTCCTTTCGTGAACACCCGGCACAGGTCGCGGAATATCGTCGTTCCAGTGCGATACTTTAGAAAGATCTTTATAAAACGCATTGGCATAAGGATCGATAAGGATACACTTCACCTGCCTGTTGATAAGCCCTTTTACCAGGTTATTCAACTTTTTGTCTTTAGTAATCAACGGCATGTATGGCCAGACTTGCGCTGTCGAATCTCTTAGCCACATGGCATCGATATCACCAGTGATGATAAACGTATCCAGCTTGCCATCAATAAGCTCATAATCTACTGTGGTATCCAAGGTGTTGGGATAACAGTTTTCGAACATCCATGCCAGCTCTTTATCTTTTATAAATGCTTTGATTTGCTTGATTTGCTTTTCGATTTCAAGGCTTGTAAAGGTTCTTTCAGACACCGGCGGTCTTTTGGGGGTAAACTTATTATCACCCGAAATGACTGACCAATGTAATCCTGTTGGCGCAACCACTGCTGCTGAAGCTAAAGCATTGGCTTTAATGAAGGTTCTTCGTTTCATGCTCTTAATAATCTATATACTCAAAAATACAATTAAATCTTATGACTCTCTTTTCCTGTTTTTATAAAAATAAAAACCACCTGCCAAAATCTTAACAGGTGGTTTTTTAATATGAAATAGGTTTTGATAATTACAACTCTAAGGCTCTTCTTACATCGTTACCCATCAACAATTCTACCGGATTTTCAAGTGCTTTTTTCACTTCTACAAGGAAGCCAACAGACTCACGACCGTCGATGATTCTATGGTCGTAAGATAGCGCCACATACATGATTGGTCTTACCACAACTTGCCCATCCACAACCACAGGACGTTCTACAATGTTGTGCATGCCTAAAATACCGCTTTGTGGTGGGTTGATAATTGGTGTGGATAACATAGACCCAAACACGCCACCATTGGAAATGGTGAAGGTTCCGCCTGTCATTTCATCAACTGTAATCTGTCCTTCTCTGGCTCTTATCGCTAAGCGTTTCACTTCCTGCTCAACCCCTCTAAAGCTTAAATTTTCAGCATTTCTCATCACAGGCACCATCAAACCTTTTGGCCCCGATACAGCTATGCTAATGTCTTTATAATCATAAGTGATCATTTCTTTACCGTCTATCATGGAGTTCACCGCCGGGAATTCGTCTAATGCTCTAACGACAGCTAAAGTGAAGAATGACATAAAGCCTAAACCTACGCCATGTTTTTCTTTAAATTCTTCTTTGTATTGGGCTCTAAGGTCGAATATAGGTTTCATGTCCACCTCGTTAAAGGTCGTCAACATGGCGGTTTCATTTTTAGCACTTACCAAACGCTCTGCGACTTTACGTCTCAGCATAGAAAGCTTTTTACGACTTTCGCCTCGACTGCCTTTACCGGGTGTTCCCATAGATGGCTTAGGTTGCGCTTGAACTGCGTCTTCTTTGGTGATTCTACCATCACGTCCGGTGCCTTTTACGTCGCTTGCCGGTATATTTTTCTCGTCTAGAATTTTCTTAGCTGCAGGAGATGGTGTTCCGGTAGCATAAGAAGCCTCTCCCGACCTCTCCGAAGGAGGGACACTTTTTTCTTCTTGCTCCTTTTGATCAGCTACTTGTTCTCCTCCTTCGGAGGAATCAGAGGAGTCCTTTTGTTCCCCTCCTTTGGAGGGGCTAGGGGAGGCCTCCGTATCAATCAGACAAACCACTTGCCCGACTTCTACCACATCACCTTCCTCTGCTTTTAGGGTAATGACACCACTAGCTTCAGCCGGTAATTCCAAAGTGGCTTTATCACTGTCTACTTCTGCTATAGGTTGATCTTTTTCAACATAATCTCCATCTTGTACTAACCATTGTGCGATTTCAACTTCGCTTATTGATTCTCCCGGAGAAGGAACTTTCATTTCTAGAGCCATAATTTTTAATCTTTAGTGTTTAGCTATTAGCTTTTAGCTGTAATTTGATTTTTATTGTTTAACATCAAGCGCTATCAGCTAAGTGCCAATAGCGATATGCTTTTATTTATAAATTCATATTGTCTTTTGCTGCATCGAATACATAGTCGATAATTTCATGTTGGCGTTTTTCAAAACGTGCAGAACTTCCTGCCGCAGGTGAGCCATAAAAACGTCTACTGCATACTCTAAAGTCTTTTGCCTTCTCATATTGCAAAAGCAAATGCGAATAAGCACCCATATTTCTTGGTTCTTCCTGAGCCCAAACCACATCTTTCGCTTCTGAATATTTAGACAATACCTCTTCAATTTGAGCAATTGGTAAAGGGAATAATTGTTCTAATCTTACCAAGGCTACGTCATTTCTTTCATTTTCTTCTCTATACTTCAATAAGTCGTAGTAAAATTTACCTGTACAGAATACTAAAGACTTCACACCTTTTGGGTCGGCATTGTTTTGGTCTATAACCGGTAAAAATGTGCCATTTGCCAAATCTTCTTTGGTGGAAACCACTTTTGGATGTCTTAATAAACTTTTTGGGGTAAAAATGATGAGCGGCTTTCTAAAGTTGGTCTTTAATTGACGTCTTAAGATGTGAAATAAGTTGGCCGGTGTAGTACAGTTGGCCACATACATATTATCTTTTGCACACAATTGAAGATAGCGTTCCATTCTGGCTGAAGAATGTTCTGAGCCTTGACCTTCGTAACCGTGTGGCAATAGCATAACCAGTCCGTTTTGAGATTTCCACTTATCTTCGGCAGAAGAGATGTATTGGTCTATCATAATCTGAGCACCATTACTAAAATCTCCAAATTGTGCCTCCCAAATGGTTAAGGTATGTGGACTTGCCATGGCGTAACCATAGTCGAAACCAACAACAGCATATTCTGAAAGCAGAGAGTTGTAGATATAAAAATGCGCCTTATCGGTTATCTTGTTATGTAATACGATTTCTTCTTCGTCTTCTTCAACTTTGATGACACCATGACGGTGAGAAAAAGTTCCTCTTTCGACATCCTGGCCCGTTAGCCTAACGTCATGACCTTCTTCGATAACGGAAGCATAGGCTAAAACTTCAGCCAGACCCCAATCCAATTTGTTTTTTTCAAAATACATCTTGTATCGAGTGTCGATAATTTTTGAAGCTTTACGTAAAAACTTTTTATCTTCAGGGAGTTGAGTAATGATTGCTGCAATTTCGTCTAACTTCTCAAGCTTATAACTTGTATCGATTTCAGCCAGCATTTTTTCCTTATCGGCATACTCGAAACCTTCCCATTCCTCTTGCATAATCGGTGTAATGAAAGACTTATCTTCTTTCTTGGAGTCTGCAAGTTTTTGTTCGAGTTCTGCTTTGTAATTTTCTTCTAATGCTTTAATGTAAGCATCATCAATAATATTTTGCTCTTTAAGCTTAGCCACATAAATATCGCGTGGATTACTGTGTTTAGCAATGGCTTTGTATAGCTTTGGTTGTGTAAAACGTGGCTCATCCCCTTCGTTGTGGCCGTATTTTCTGTAGCCTAATAAATCTAGAAAGACATCACTTTTAAATTGCATTCTGTAGTCCAAGGCAAACTTTGCCGCATGAACTACAGCCTCTACATCGTCTGCATTAACGTGCAATACGGGCGATAGTGTGACCTTACCTACATCTGTACAATAGGTAGATGTTCTTCCATCCAGGTAATTGGTCGTAAAGCCTATTTGGTTATTTACTACAATATGAATTGTGCCTTGCGTGGTGTAGCCTTCTAAACCTGCCATCTGCACAATTTCGTAGGCAATGCCTTGCCCGGCAATAGCAGCATCGCCATGTACCACAATTGGTAACACATTTTGTTCGCTGCCTTTGTGATGATCGTCTTGTTTGGCTCTAGCTATCCCTTGTACAACAGCACCTACTGTTTCTAAGTGCGACGGGTTTGGCGCAATATTTAAATTGATTTCCTTTCCGGAATCTGTTTTACGGATACATGTCCAGCCTAGGTGGTACTTAACATCACCGTCAAAGATTTCTTGTTCGTAATCTTTACCTTCAAACTCATTGAAGATTTCTTTTGAGTCTTTTCCAAATATATTTGCGAGTGTATTGAGTCGGCCTCGATGCGCCATACCCATCACAAATTCTTTTACACCGGCATCTGCTGCTCTTTCAATCAAAGTATCGAGGGCCGGTATTAAACTTTCGTTCCCTTCTAGCGAAAAACGCTTTTGGCCAATGAAGTTTTTGTGCAAAAATGATTCAAAAGTAACCGCTTGATTAAGCTTCTTTAATATATGTTTTTTTTCTTCTGTACTAAGTGTAGGCTGATTCTCGTTGTTGTAGATGTGATTTTGTATCCAGGACACCACTTCTGGCTTTCGGATATAGACATATTCTATTCCTATGGCATCGCAAAATACACGCTCTAAGAAGGCAATAATTTTTCTTAAACTCGTTTTTCCAATACCAATTATTTCGCCTGCATTAAACTCCTGGTCTAAGTCTGCTTCTGTTAATCCGAAATTCTCCAGTTCTAGAGTTGGCGCATATTTACGGCGTTCTCTTACGGGGTTTGTTTTGGTAAATAAGTGGCCTCGCGTTCGGTAGCCGTCAATTAATTTAATGACCTTAAATTCTTTTAGAATAGTATCATTACCTTTTACCAGACCTGTTTCTGAAAAGCTAATATCTTCATTCGCAGCTTCTTGGACAACAAGAGGCTCACCTTCGGATTGTAAACCAAAGTCGAACCCCTGGAAGAAAGCTCTCCAGCTTGGCTCTATGCTATCAGGATATTTTAGGTATTTTTTATAAAGTTCGTCAAGTTGTTCGGGGTGAATAGTATTCAAAAAAGAAAAGGGATCCATATATAATTTAAATAATTGGCGCAAAATTACGAATTATCACGAAAACCTGATGCGTTTTAGATTTATATGTGTGAAAGTTTAATACTTAGAATGATAATTTTTATGATTTTGTTAAAAATCTTAGAAGTCGCATGTTTTTACTTTCAATAGCCAACTTATAAATTCTGAATATTAAATGAAACAACAAGTTAGATGCTTGAATTTAAAATATTCTTTAGGTGATGGCTAAGTTCTGATTTCTTCAAATAGAAATAAAAACAAACAGCAAATTTTTACTGTTGAACCTAAATCGATCTATGCATTAACTCTTCGGCAAAAACAGACAGAATTTGTTTTTTCTCGGCATTAAGGTTTAATCCTTCCACAGCATACAAAGCAAGGTCGGTATATTCTTTTATTCGATCTGAACAAATGGTTTTAATGTCGTAAACATTATATATGTGCTTCACCGTTTCAATTTTGGCTGATGTATTCTTAGGATGAATACTAAACAAATGCTTTAATTGATTTTTGTCGTTTTCGGTAGATAGTTCAAGTGCTTTAAGGTATAAATAGGTTTTCTTGTTTTCGATAATATCGCCCCCTACTTGCTTACCAAATGTTTTAGGGTCGCCGTACACATCTAACAAGTCATCCTGGATTTGAAATGCGATTCCCAAATTCTGTCCAAACTCGTATAATTTCTTTTGATCTTCAACCGAAGCTTCGGCCAAAATACCACCCATTTGAAAGGCACAAGCAACTAGCACAGCCGTTTTTAACCTTATCATTTCGATGTATTCTGTGATTTTTACTTCATCTCTGCTTTCAAAATCCATGTCGTATTGTTGGCCTACGCAGACTTCTTTAGCGGTTTTGGAAAACAACTTCATCAAGTTGTAAAACAAGTTTGCCTCATAAGATTCAAAACACTGGTAAGCCCAAATCAACATAGCATCTCCGGACAAAATAGCTGTATTTACGTCCCATTTTTTATGAACGGTCTCTTTTTGCCGTCGCAAAGGCGCTTCGTCCATAATGTCATCATGCATCAACGAAAAATTATGAAACACCTCAACTGCCATTGCCGCATCTAAAGCTTTTTCTAATGGCAAATCGTAAAGGTCTGCGCTTAGCAATACTAAAGCAGGTCTAAAGCGCTTGCCTCCTAATCCTAAAAGGTACTCTATAGGTTTATGAAGTGTTTGGGGCTCGTTTTTTAGATAATTATTTTGATTAAGGTAATCGTTAAAAAAACTGGTGTAGCTTGATATACTTTGCATGAATATAAAATAAAAGCGAAAATAGACCCAAAGTCTTATACTTATGGTTAAAGGCATCTAAAAGTTTTTGAATTCCTTACATATACATCTATGTAAGGTCTGCTGAAAACACATAATTATTTGCTTTATAATGGGTGATAAGTCGCAAGTAATGAATAAGAGCAAGGTTTTTGATTGAATATTAGGATATTTTCTTAGATCTATTTAATTTAAATTACTTGGATTCATTATGTGTCTTATCAATAATTGTAAAAAAAAAAGTTGTAAGCATGATTTATAATAGCCTGGTCGCATAACAGCTTATTCGTTGTATTAGAATAATACAATTTGTAATAATGTAAGGGTAACTTCAGAATATTATTGTAACGATGTAAGGGCAATTTATAGATAAAAAACAAAAAAACGCTATTTATCCATAATTCTACCTCAACTCTGTAATAAATCTAAAAGCGCTTGTCTAAAGGGTAAACACAAACACAAAAAACATGAAAACATTAGTTATTATCAGTTTAATTTTTAGCATGACAAGCATTCAAAATAATTTTGCTCAGCACGCCATTCACACAACAACACACGGAGAAGGCAGTCCTGTAATATTTTTGCCCGGCTTTGCCAATTCTTCTGAGGTTTGGCAAGAAACGATTGAAAACATGGAAGGAACCCATGAAATCCACCTGATAGATTATGCGGGGTTCAATGCTCACACACCAATAGAATTCCCTTGGTTACCTAAAGTGAAAGTGGCGTTAAAAGATTACATCTCAAAAAAGGCCTTTGAAGAGGTCACAATAATCGGCCATAGTCTTGGCGGTACGCTGGCCTTATATCTGGCGGCAGAACTTCCTGAACACATCGAACAAATCATCCTAGTTGATGCCTTACCCCATACGGCAGGCTTAATGTTTCCCAATCAGAAATCCGGGGATTTCAGTTACGAAAACCCTTATGCCAAATCACAATTGACCATGCCGGATGAAGCTTTTCAGCAAATGCTGAGTGGGCAAATCCAAATGATGTGCAAAGCTGCCGAAAAGCACGAACAGATTTTGGAATGGATGACCAAAACTGACCGGGAAACTTATGTGAAAGGCTATATAGATTACCTGAATTTTGATGCTTCACCGTTATTGAAAAACATAAATGCTGAAGTCCTCATTCTGGCAGCAACTTCCTATGGGAAAGCGCAGAGTGAGCAGGTTTATACCACTCAATATGCTAACTTAGCCAATTATGATATAAAATATGCTGAAAATGCAGCACACTATATCATGTATGACCAGCCTGAGTGGTTTTATAAGCAAATTAACCAAGCCTTAACCCATGAACAAGACTGATTTCGACAGTATTTTTAAGGAATACCACAGGCCGGTTTTTCGTCTGTGTCTAGGGTATTTTGGCGGCAATCATCAACTGGCAGATGATACCTGTCAGGAGATATTTATCAAGGTCTGGCAGAATTCAGACCGCTTTAAAGGT
The DNA here is from genome assembly GCA_964396065.1 of uncultured Mesohalobacter sp. GTDB lineage: Bacteria > Bacteroidota > Bacteroidia > Flavobacteriales > Flavobacteriaceae > Psychroflexus. Next base: position 21,223 of record CAYNCI010000048.1, read on the forward strand.
CAATCTAAAGTCAGTACATGGATCTACAGGATAGCCGTAAATACCTGCATCAATGTATTGAGGTCGGCCAAATACAAGCGACAACTCAAGGAAATTGACATCAATGCCCAATATGAAAAATCAGACGACCCATCAACATCAGAACATGTGGGTGAAAAAGATAATCAACTCCGGAGCATGTACAATTGCATCTCGGAGTTAGAGCCCAAAGACCGCAGTATCATCTTATTGGTTCTAGACCAGGAACCCTACGAAAATATTGCTGACATCATGGGCATCACCGAAAATAATCTTCGGGTAAAAATACATCGAATCAAAGATAAACTCTCTAAATGCGTAAACTCATGAATTTTGAACATATAAGCCAAAACTGGCAAAATCAACATATCCAAGAAACCAAAACTACCTCTGATGACATTATCAGAAAAGCACAGCTTCAAACCCAAAAACTAAAGCAGAAAAAATGGTGGACCATTGGCATTTTAGGTTTTACTACAGCTATACTCCTAAGCTTTTTTGTGAGTGTCGGTGCCTATAAAAATATGAAGGAAAGCATAGGCCTGAGCCTCATGATCATCATGCTTTTACTAAGGATTATTCTGGAACTGTTAAGCAAAAACCGTTTGCAAAAGATAGACCACACCTTAGATTTTCAATCTTATGTATCTCAGTTAAAAACCTATTTTAAAAACCGCCGCTGGATTCATTTTGTCTTCACTCCTATCATATACTTGGCCTATTTCGGTGGGTTTGTGGCTATGCTTCCGGTCTTTAAAAGAGAATTATCTTCCGGGTTTTATCTTTATATTTTGATCAGCGGTGTAGTAGTGTTTATAAGTTTAGCCCTTTTTATTGGGTATCACATCCGTAAAGAATTAAAAGCACTGGATTTTTTGAAACAGCTATTAAAACAATAAGAAGATTGAAATATTTAAAATTGCCCTGTCTTTGTTACAAGAATATTTCAAAAATGCCCTGTCTTTGTTACAAAATTACCTAAAATTTACCCCATATTTGTTACAAGAAAATTTAAAAATTACCCTATCTTTGTTACAAAGATATTTAAAAAATGGCATTTTATCGCAAGCAGCTAGAAACTTTAAAAGCCTGGAAACACCGTAAAAATCGAAAGCCGTTGGTTCTGAGAGGTGCAAGACAGGTGGGCAAAACCACTTTGGTTGATTCATTTGCTAAAAGGTATTCGCAATACATAGCTTTAAACCTGGAAAAAACTAAAGACAAAGTCTATTTTGAAAATTACACTTCTGCTGAATCTATTCTACAAGCCTTGATATTGGATAGAAGATTAAAGCCTATCGATAAAAATGATACACTGTTATTTATAGACGAAATACAGGAAAAGCCCGAAGCGATAGCACTCTTAAGATACTTCTACGAAGACATTCCCAATTTACATGTCATTGCTGCCGGTTCCTTGTTAGAGCATGCCATTTCAAAGGTCAAATCTTTTCCTGTAGGTCGCATTGAATATTTGTATCTCTTTCCTATGAATTTTAAGGAGTTTTTGTGGGTTCACCAAATGGATGCGCTCATAGAACGGCTTGAAAATCCACCGATACAAGCTTCAACACATCATGTTGCCATGGATTGGTTTCACAAATATGCTATGATTGGCGGAATGCCGGAGGCGATAAAAACACATAAAGAAAATGGAGAGCTCAGTCAGTTACCAAGAATTTACGAAAGTATCTGGGCGAGTTATCGCGAAGACGTCTCTAAGTATGCAAAAAATGAAACCGAAGAAAAAGTGATAACACATATCATGACAACGGCACCATTTTATTTAGACTCCAGAGTAACTTTTCAGGGCTTTGGTAAAAGCAACTATCGCTCCAGAGAAGTCGGTGAAAGTTTTAGAGCCTTAGACGATGCAAAAATCATACAATTGATATTCCCGGGAACGTCTGTTGAATATCCTTTAATCACAGACTTTAGAAAGAGTCCGCGTCTGCAGTTTTTAGATACCGGTTTACTCAATCACGCTTTAAGCATACAATCTGAATTGATTGAAATTAAAGATTTGAGTACAAGCTTTAAAGGTGCCATTTTGCCTCATTTAATAACACAAGAAATCATTTCTCTTAATGACATTGCTTATAAAAAACCAAATTTTTGGGTCAGACAAAAAAAGAGTACTCAAGCCGAAGTAGATTTGGTATATACATTTAAACAACTTATTATTCCTATCGAAATAAAATCAGGAAAAGTAGGAAAAATGCGTTCTTTACACCAGTTTGTAAATCAAGCACCTCATCCCTACGCCGTTAGAATGTACGCAGGTGAGTTTAGCATAGAACAACATAAAACACCGGAAGGCACCAGCTTTTATCTGATGAATTTACCCTATTATCTCGCTACTTTTTTAGATGTTTATCTAGAGTATTTTTTTAATAACACAAAAGCTTTGTAAGTTGACATGACTACTTTACTCAAGTTTTTTTTAATTGAACTTGTGTAATTTGAAAATCTGTTTGCATGTTGATGTGACTTTAATAAGCCTCATTTTCCCTACTTTTGAAGGGTATGATTTTAAGACTTCTTAGCAAAGTCTATTCTTTTATCTTCAACATTTACAGTGTGTTGGTGCTTTCTGTGGTGACTTTTGCCAAGATCTTGTTCTTAAAGCCTATGGTTTTCGGGAATTGAATTCTCTAAAAAGGCTTTGATTGCTCTGGTGATTTCTGTACTTGTAGGCTTATCCACATTTCTGGTAGGAAAAAGCCTAAAGTTTTACCACTGCTATATCCCTAAGCTTTATTGCGAGTGTTGGTACCTATGATAATATGATTAAAAACTAGGTCTGAGCCTCATGCTCATAACTTGAATTCCAATGACTGATTAATTATTTTTAATCGAACTCAGGTTATTAGTTAAATCATCACCTCAGTGTTATAGTTTCACTTACGGCATAGTGTAACTTAAATTGTACATTTGTATGAGCAACAGTCATTAAATTCCATGTTACAAAACAGATCTATCGCATACACTAAGGGTTGGTTAAACACCTTTTTTATAAGTGGCATTTTAGCAGCCATTGTGATATGTATTCTGATATTTTTGCAACCTTTTGATACCTATACCAGCGATGTCTCCTATAAGAATTTAAAGCTTGTTGGCTATGCGTTCTGTATCATGATACCTATATTAATTCTTCACTTTTTTGAAAATTACTGGTTTAAAAAGAATAATGAAAAATGGCTTCTTTACCAGGAATTTTTCATTCTAACGCTCGGTTTCTTTTTTATTTCCATTTTATCGTATTTCTACAATACCTATATTGTAAATGATTTAAAGATGAATGCAGGTTACATTTTAGAGTGGATAAAGGAATTTGGAGCACCATTTATTCCGATATTCATACCGCTTTGGGTCTATTTGCGCTTTAGGTTCAGCAAGGTTATTATAAAATCTCCGCCAATTAAAAGCCAATCGATAGTCAACATTCAAGGACATAATCAAAATGAAACTTTAAGTTTTAAAGAAAAGGATTTTGTTATGGCAAAGTCTCAAGCCAATTATGTAGACATTTATTACTTAAAAGAAAATCAGCTTCAAAAAGAAATGATTCGATATACCATTTCGGGTTTGTTAGAGTTAATTCCAACCGCACAGCAAATTCACAGATCTTATCTGGTAAACCCTGAAATGATATTAAATATCAAAGGAAATACCCGAAAGGGAAGTGTAAGCCTAAATTATATTGAAGAAGAGGTTCCAATCTCGCCAAAGCACTTTATAGGTGTAAAAACTTACCTTCAAAATCGTCCCTAAGCTTCATATCTGTCCCATTTTTTTCAATTTTATGGCATAATCTTCAGAGCCATCACTTAAGTTTTTCTACAAGATTTGGAGGCTATTAATTTGTGACCAGTAAAACCGATAAAACACAAACTCATGAAAGCTTTAGTCACAATTCTTGTCTCATTTCTTCTTTTAGTCATGCCTTTAAATGATGATAAAAAACAACAACGAGAAAAAATGCTCAATAAGGTATTTATTTCTTTAGAAGAAAATATTGCCAATCCAAAATGGTTGGAAGAGCCATCGTTTATTGCTTTTAAAAAACTCTTATATACCGACTCTATATTGTCCTTAAATGATAAAGAGTTCAAAGCAGTTTTCGATCAGGAAAGGTGGAGTTTGCCTTTTACACATTTTCAAATCCTTAAAAAGACAACTTCTTCAACACAGAAGAAAGATGAACTCAAAAAAGAAAGTAAAAGTCCTGTATCCTGGAATGCGATAGATGATGAAACTGCTTATCTTAAAATCAACACCTTTTCAATTCCTGGAAGCTTAGTAGCTAAGGCCCTAAATGAAATAGGCACAGAGGAATATAATAATCTTATCATAGACCTAAGAGATAATGGTGGTGGAAACCTTGAAGGGCCATTAGCACTAGGAAGATTTCTAACCCAAGAGCCTATAGACGCCGGTTATTATTTAACCCGAAAGTGGTTTGAAAACCATAACCAATTACCATCGCCTATGGAAGTACAAGAGATGCCTTTTCTTCAGGACTTTACCTATACCGGCATCAAAAAAATGTTTGCTGAAGAAGAAGCCTTCCGAATGGTCATTCCGGGACATACCAATCCTGTTTTTAAAGGAAAAGTGTATATACTCATCAACAAATGGACGGCGAGTGCATGCGAGCCACTTATAGATTTGATTAAGAAAAATCAGTTTGGCACTCTGGTAGGCGAAACTTCCTGTGGTGGCATGTTGTCCGGGGCTTACTTTGATATCAATGATACATATGAAGCCTTCATCCCTATTGCTGATTATTATACTGCCCAAGGGGTTAAGATAGATAAGGTTGGCGTACAACCTCATATAGAAGTCGAACCTTCAACGGCAAAAGAATATGTACTAGATCTAATTAAATAACTTAAAACGTATAAAAAATGAATTTTGGAGTGTATAATCAAGTCGTCGTAGAATGGGGTATTTTTATAGCTTTTATAGTTATCCCCATAATTATTTACAGAAACAAAGTGAATTGGAAATGGATAGGCCTGGCCGTTGGCATATTTCTTCTTCATAAAATAGTTCTTTTTTTAGGTGTGGATGGTACGTATCCAGACCTTATTCCCGGCAGGTATAACTGGGAAGGCAAAATAGCAGCCATTGTATTTTTACTTTTCTGCGCTTATCTGCTTTTTCCTAAAAAACATGCAGAATGGGGCTTAAGACTATCTCAAAACGGGACTGCAAAAAAAGCTGGAATCATAACTGCAATCGTCACTGCGCTCATAGGAACGGCCTTGGCCTGGCTATATTTTACTGGCACAAAAGATGGAGCGATTACCGACTGGTTATATCAACTTACTATGCCGGGTATTGAAGAAGAGATGTTTGATCGTGGCATCATGTTACTCATACTCGACAGAGCTTTTGATTTTAAAAGGAAATTTGCAAAAGTCAACTGGAGTTGGGGTGCCATCATCATGACCGCTATGTTCTACCTAAGCCATGTAGTACATGTAGATACCGACTGGAATACAGTTATTGTTTGGGGAGATTTTCTGCCCGGGATTTATGGACTGTTATTCATGTATATTCGCCTGGCCACGGGAAGTCTTTTGCTTCCGGTTCTCCTACACGGATACATAAATACGGTTGGATATATTCTTTAGACGAATGTTGATCAATTTGAACACCAAAACTATAAATTAAATATTATAAAAATGAATGTAAAACAAAGTCTGTTAATAGGTCTGATTATCGGATTAATGGGGTGCAAACAAAATTCTGAATTAAATAATGATGCAGAATTTACAGAGCCAACAGTGATCAGTTTTCATAACAAATTGGCCTATGCCGAGTTTAGTAAGCTCAATCTTGATGATAAACGCGTTAATTTATTTGACCCAGGAAACACATAAGAATCTTAACGTGAAAAGGTCATCAAATCCTGGTCTGATTTTCATAAAAGAGTAACTCAATTTTTGAAAGAGGAAAAGTTTAAATGGGAGGTCTCAGATTCTACGATCAACATGTTTAGCAAAATCTATTTTGATAAAAACGGAAAGGTAGAGTATTATGTTTTCAACATAAAAAATGCTTCTGTTACAGAGGATAAAAAAGAGCAATTTAGAAAGGTTCTGTCTAAGTTTAGTAAGAATATTAAACTAGACATACAAAGAGAAAAAGCATTCGCACAATGTGGAAAAATCAGCTATTCAAATTATTAAATACAGAAATGACTAAAATCTTTTTAACCTTAAGCCTTTTAAGTATTTATTTGGGCTTTGCCCAGACAAAAATTTCAGGTAAAGTCATAGACGCCGAGACCAAAACAGAACTAGCTTTTACCAATATTGGTATAGCCGGAACAACAATTGGGACAGTTTCTGATATTGACGGAAAATTCAGTCTCAATTTAGATAAAGCCCTTAGAGCTAAAGACACTCTGCAATTTTCTTTTATCGGGTATAGAACAACATCTGTTTTGATATCACAACTCAAACAGACCGACAATAGCATTGAAATGATGCCACAGGCCGTACAACTTGCAGAGGTTGTTTTATCATCAAAAAAACCAAAAGAAAAAATAATAGGACGAAATCATATAGGCACCGGCACGTTGTGGTCTAACTTTTACATTGCCGGAGAAAAACAAGATGATAAATTAGGCAGAGAAATGGGCATGAAATTTAACCTAAAAGGTAACTACAGGCTGAAAAATCTTAATTTTTACATCGGAAGCAATCAATATAAATCCATAAAATTCAGAATGAATGTTTATGAATTGGAGGATAATAAACCTTCCAAATTATTGAATAAAGAAGATATTATTTTTGATGTTGGTGATATTCAGTCTGATTGGTTTAGGCTTGATTTGAATGAATACAATATGTATTTAAAAAAAGAACTATCAGAATTTGCAGTCACCATTCAATGGTTAGAAAGTGATAAGAAATCTCCGGATAGCAAATTTTTTGCTATCCCATTTAGCATGAATCCCTTAGACACAAAATATTTTAGAGAAAAAGGCATGTCTGAATGGAAATCATCTAATCATAATTTGAGCTTTTATCTGACGGTCGATTCTTACCATTAATCTTTATTTATTGCCTCATGCTTTTACGAAGCTACATTCGACCCCGATGAGGTCTTATATTTTGGAGGTTATTTTTGCTACAAACATATGACCCTTTCAGGGTCGGTTATCCAGCAATGTTGTCAACATTTAGTGCTTATAACCTTATCAACCTTAAACT
>CAYNCI010000049.1:0-28117 GCA_964396065.1 uncultured Mesohalobacter sp.
ACTCTAAAAACAAAGCATTTGACTTCACCTTATATCCCGAGGCAATGAAACCGGATATTAAAGTCCTCAATAAATTTATTGAAATAGATTGATAAAACGGTGTACATCATGCGTTGTGATAAATATAATTCTAAGAATGTAGTTGCCAAAAGCAGTCAAAAAATTTGGATTGGGTTTTTGCTGGCTATAGTTATGGCCAATTATATCTTTCAACCTAGTGATTTGGCAAGTCTTATCATTGGAATCGTCATAGGAGCCGTAGTAGTCCTATTTTACAACAAATTAAAATCTAAAGAATACTACTGCAGTAATTGTGGAAATACTTGGTTAGAGCAAGGTATATATGATAAATGGAAGTCTTAGAGGGAATAGAGTGTATAGCAATAACTTGGTAATAGGAAATAGGCTGAATTTTTCTCGGCAAGCTTTTTTTTTAAAACAATAAAATAATAGAGTAATTATAAAACAAAATCCTCGAAAAAGGTGTTGAAAAAACACTCATTTTGATGGAGTTGACATTCGTTATAAAAAAATGAATTACAATAAACTAAGTTTAAACTTTTCAATTTTTAAACCAATCTTTATGAATACCTCTGTTTTTTTAGAAGCTTATTGGTTGTAGTTTTAGTTTTTAAAGGAATTTAAGTATAAAATAGAAGAAAAAGACATAATAAATATCAATGCTTCAAAATTAAATTCTGGAGTTTATGTTATGAAGCTTACTAACAAAGAAAAGACATACAAAACGAAACTAATAATTAAATAAAATGCCTATGAAAATTAAAACAAGTTCTTTAGTGATATTTGTTTGTATGGTGTTAGATGGAAATATCCTAGAAAAAGAGCTATCAAAATTTGATTACGACGTACTAGTCCCTATTGCCGGACTGATAGTCCTTGGACTCATTGCCTTTTCCTATCTAAGCTTAAAATTTTTTAAAATTAGAAATTAATTGATTGTTTAATAATTTTTCTTTAAACAGAGTTCAGCTTACAGTCTCTTCTAGAGACATTACCTGATCACAAAATTCAAAAACTTGAACAACTACTGCCTCATGAATGAAAAAAATCTAATCTGTAGTTGCTCTAAGGGATACTAATAAAGCTTAAGGATTCGAATTTAATTTATTTAACATCTTTCAAACTACTGCCACCATAGCCACTTATAGAAATATAGATCAGGTCTTTTACCTTTTTTCCCGCTTAGTTAGTATTAATCAATCTATTTAGCATCCTGTTTATAATAAGAGTAATATATTCTGTCCCGGTCTTATCTTCCGAATAATTCTCAGACAAAGATGCTAATTGATAAGCCTGAAAAACAATATAACACAGAGCTGCAGTGCTACAATTTTTTTGTAAGAATTAGTTATTTTATTTAAAGGTTAAATTGTGTTTTATTTTCTTAAATTTGTTTTGTTATTTAAGTATAAACAATTCTAATAATAAAGAATTATTTGCTTAAAGTTCCCTTATAAAGGTTACAATTGGTGGAAGTAATAAATTTGAAAGAAAACGAAGCTTCATTAAAGATTGACATTTTTATCGACGACTTTTGTAATGGTAATGATGAGTCGATTATATTTTTTTATAACAACTGGTATACCGAATTTTACTTTATCGCTTACAGATACTTGAAAAACAAACAGGATGCAGAAGATGCTGTATCTGTCTTATTTGAAAAGTTACTCAAAATGTCCGTTTCAAAAAGACAACAAAAGATAATTACACAAAAAGTAAACATAAAAGCTTTTCTAATTGTGATTCTTAAGAATTATTGTCTAGATTGCTTAAAGGTTAATAAGAACAGAAAAAGAATAGTTTCAGGTATTCAACATTTATGGCAGAAAAAGGAATTCAATAAAGTATTAACCATTATATCCAAAGAAGATGTAGATAATCTTCTTGGAGATCTCCCGAAGAGGGAAAGGCTTATCTTACAAATGAGAATTACGGGCTTCTCAACAAAAGAAATTGCAGAGGAATTTAATCTTAAACCAAAAACAATAAGTAATTCTTTATCAAAGTCAAGGTCAATTTTAAAAGATACACTGACACTATAAAATAGATTGGGAAAGTTCCCCTTATTATTCGTTATAAGATTAAATGAACAATAATACTCAACATATTAAAAACGTAAATGACTTTTACCAAGCTTTAAAAAAGGCTAAGGATGCTAATGCCAAAAAAAAATTGGTAGAAGCACTAAAAAAAATCGATACTGAAGACGATGGTCTAAAGGGTGTTCTTTATTTTTTGGAAGATCATGATTGGGACCTGGACGTCTTACAGAATACAGTTGATGCAGCTAAACAGAGATTACTTGATGAAGACCTGCCCGAGAAAGTGAAAAACAAAAAACAATATAAAACCTATTTATATGTTGCGGCCTCTTTGATTCCTCTAATTCTTGTAGCTGCCTATTATTTTAATTATCAAACTAATATCAATTCATTTTACATTAAAGAACCTGGCTTACCCGTCCTAATGAATAATAATTCCTTAACCAAATGGAATGTCGCCAATGAATACCTAAGGGCAGAAAACTACCCACTAGCACTTGAGCACTTTAAAAAGATAGATATAAATCCTAATAATGATACCCTAAACTACTTGGAAGGGGTTTCAAACTATCACCTTAATAACTATGATGAGGCCATAAGATCCTTTAGCAACGTATTACAAAAAAAATCCAGTACATTTTTATACGATGCCGAATTTAGATTAGGTTTTGCCTACTATGAAAGTGGCAATATTGAAAAAGCTGAACAAATCTTTAAATCTATCGCCTCAGATGAGCAGCATCCTTATGTTGATGAATCAATGGCGATTTTGAAAGCGCTTTTTTAAAACCAGCGCAAAAAACAATAAAAAAACAAATATGAGTGTATAAAAAATGATTTGAATTAGAGAATCATTTTGCTCTAACTCTACAGGACTGTTATCGCCTGTAATGTTTAAACCTGCCCAGTAGATGGGGTTGGCCATTCGCGGAGAGTTGGAATTTATGAAGTTTAACTTTGCTTCGCTAAGAGCAACAGATTTAGGCTTATGCTGTTCTAAGTTTTCAAAAAAAGACTCTAGAATACTCGTAGAGCTGTACTCGTCTATCTGCCAGTTGGCAGACAATATGCTTTTTACACCTATACTTTTAAACGCTCTAACCAAATTGAGGTTTCCCTGGTCGGCATCTTGAAAGCCATTTGCTGTATCGCAGGCATTAAGTATTAAAAAGTCTGTGTTTGCTTCTAGTGCATATATGCTATCCATAGACAACAACCCATCGCTTAGGTAGATGCCTTTGTCTTTATCGCTTATATAATTAGAAGACATGCCATGCGACAAAACACTCACCGTCTTCGACTCCATAAGGGATTTTTTGAAATTTTCGATTGTGGAGTTCGAATTCAAAAATAATTTTGAATCGTATCGCTCTGCTATTCGGTTGGCTAAATTTTCAGCTAAAGTAAGCTTGGACAACTCCTCTGTTGGGATTTTTGGTTTGTAAATGGAAAGAGCGTTCTCATGTGTATGCTTTTCGTTAGAATTTATAGTTTTTAATGAATTAGACAACGTATAACTGAAACTATAATCCTTAACGAGGTAATCCAGTTTTCTAAAATCGTTGGTTTCTTTTTTGGATTTTACCAAAAGATCGAATGGCAAATTACTTAGTTGTCCAAACGGCACAATTTCTATTTCGTTTATTCCAGGGTCTAAATCTTCTTCCAGCTGTGCGAATAATTTTTGATATAACGAATATGATAAATTTTGAAATTCAGCAATATCAGAGTCCGCTAAGGCTTTGTTTAGATAAAATTGCGTGTCATTTAAAAAAATAGTAGTAAAATCAGTACGCTTTATTACAGTTTTATTGTTGGTGAGTAAAACTTTATAAAGTTTGGAGTTGCCGAAATTTAAAAATATATACCGTATTTGAGCTTGATTAGTTTTTAGCGCTTTCTGTTGTTCCTTAAAGTTGATTTTATTTGTGTTTAACTTTTTATATATTTTATCGTAGTCTTCCTCTAGTGCTTTAATTTTATCATTAATTATTTGATCTGTTAACGCATGGTCCACTTCACCTAAAAACTTAGCCAAAAGCCTTTTTTCTAATAATAGCTTAACCTCTTCTTGATACAGTGCTGGTTTTTTAAAAAGTTGTTTGTCGTAGTCATCCAGAGTAAGATAATTTGATAAAGACGAGTATTTTGATTTATCTTCATATTCAAGAGCCTTTTGCAAGGCATTTTCGTCCTCAGAGCTTAAATATTTCTGTGCATAATAGTCAAACAAGTATTTGTTTGGGCTTTGATTGTACATGCTGGTGACAAAGTTTTTATTATCATTAATTTTTGATAAAAACCGTTTTAACCAGACGTTCTCGAAAATCTCTAAAGTTTCCAGGTATTCCGGCGAATTTAAATCTAGTAGTCCCTCATCTATTTTTTTGTTGGTAATAAAGGTTTTATACCTTAGTATGTTTAAAACCATTTGTGTACTGGAATATATGCTGGTTTGTGGAATTATAGGTTGTGAATAGCTGTTCAAAGCTTTATGCACAAAATGCAGTGCTGTGTCATATTCTTTCTTGCCGTAATGAATCCAGCTTTTCATTAAATAAATCCTTGGAAATTGTTCAGCTTTATCGCCTAAATGTTTATTGTATATAGATATCGCCTTGTCGTAATTCTTAAAAATGCTATCTTGTCGTAATTCAATTTCATAAGGCGTAAAATCTTCAGAGCCATGATCGTAATAGTTAAACACTACATCCAAATTATTAGTTGATACAGCTATAAGCGCCTTTGCTTTTTTTATGTTGTTTATGGGTAATGCTTTGTTGACCTCAAAACTCAATGTATCAAAATATTTTTCCCTTGAGCCTTCTTTATTTCTTAAGGTAAGACAGTGATTTTCGTATAACTTGTAAACCTTAATGAGCTGTTTATCTGCTTTTTTTTGATGGTAAATTTCTAAAGATTTTGAAGAATGCTCATAGGCCTTATCAATACTATACACTAAATTGTGGTATCTCGACAGGTAAGACTGGTATACGGCTTCATAAATGCTTCGGTATTTACTCGATGCTCTATAGTGCGTTATAAATAATTCTACATGTTCTAAGTAATTATCCAATTCGAAGAGCGATTCGTAATTATCTGCCTTGAGCTGGTGAGCTTTTGCTCGATAAAAATCATAACCCTCGCTATACATCAAAACCTTAATAAGACTATCTAATGTGGCTAAAGACAGATTGTATAAACCCATGTCATGATAAGTCTCCGCAAGGCCCAATTGTGCTTTTATGTATATCTCAAAATATTCGGTCTTTACTTCTTCTGAAGACAATTCGTCGTAAAGAGCTAGTGCGTTCTTAAAACTAGATTGAAAAAGAAAACTGTCGGCTTTTTGCAACTTAGTGCCTAATTGAATAGTATCACTAGAATAAACAGAAAATGAGATTAAAAAAAGGAATAAACAAAAGCAGTGCTTCATCTTCAGAACAAATATTTGTAAGAGAGTTGAAATATACGCTATTATTGAACTTTATTCAAAGAATAAAATATGCAAAAAAGTGTAATAAAATCAGATAATAGGATAAAGATGCCTTTCAACAAAAGACTTTATTAAATGAATTTTAGAAAAAATTAACCCAAGTCTTATAATTTTATTAAAGTTAAAATCGTTAGTATATATTTAACCTTTAGCAAATAACATAACATTATTTTTGCAGCCGTTTTAAAAAAAGAATAGTTATTTTACCTAAATTTTACATATTAACATTAGTGTTCATTTTTGCAATAAGCAACATTGCAGATGTGTTTTTGGTAGATTTTGATAATCCAATTGAAACCACAGAAACAAGTGAAAATGACAACGAACCAACAGAGGAGGATTATACTGAAACCATTGCTGAAAGTCTTAATACTATCGAGAAAGAAATCTACAACATATTTTACACCCCTAAATTTAAACTAAAGAACTTCGGATCTGTTTTTGAGACTCCGCCGGAATATATTTAAGTTCTGGAAATTCCTATCCTTCATATTTCAAACAATTACCGCTTAACCAATTAAACTTAATAGTGATTGAAATTAACAAATTTCAAAGGCTTTAAATAATGTATAAACCCAACACAAAAATTAATATCTAAAACCCAAACAAAATGAAAAAAGTATTTTTATTAGCCCTACTCACATTTACATTCATGTCTTGCGAAAACGACGATGATAACTCTAATTCAGTTATCATTACAGATTCTGAACTTGAAAACGAACTGATTGACCTTGGTCAGGTTAGTATTTCAATTTTTACTGAAGATAATATAGATCAAACTTCACTCTTTAACGCTTATGTTTTTAGTTTTGAAGCCAATAATATCGTTACTGCAACAAGAAATGGCGAAACAGCTCAAGGGTCTTACAATATTTTTATAGACGATGGCAGAACAGAATTAGCACTTTCGTTTCCAAATAGCACTGAATTGTTAGAATTAAATGACGATTGGTACTACATCTCTAGTACAGGAAATAGTATTTTATTTCAGGATGAAGAAGATACACTAGAGTTTGAAAAACTGTAGCTTCTATTTAATATAAATTAGAATAAGCATACCCGCTTTTAATTAACCGATTGTTTGTTATTTAATGGCGGGTATTTTTTTTACAACTTACTCTCTAACCATTTTTTGGCATGATGCATATCTGATGTTACTAAAACAGTAAGTCCACGATTGCTCGACACATTTTCATAAAATTTGCCTTCTTCCAGATATTCTTCCTTACAAACGATTGCTATTTTCTTAAGGTTTTTTGCTTCTTTGGAGGCTCCTTCGGCTAACTTAAACATATCTACGACAGACAAATTATATTCGAGATTTCTCTCGTCGCAGAGTATCATGCTGCACTCGTTTTGTATGGAATCTACTAAGATTCCCCTCGCATAATTTACAGCATCCTGAAAGCTTTCATCTTTACCTTGTGTAGTAACTTTCAAAAGTTCATTTTCGACAGTATAAGTATAGGTTATGGCCATAATTTATATACTATTTGATTTATCATGTTTCTTCTATACCAAACATATTGCAAATGGTAATAAATAATCTTTGGTTAGACAATTATAAGTTTAGGTTATAGTAAAGTTACTATAAAAATAAATATTCCGATATGAGTTTTAAAGCTCTCTTAAAACAACTTGAGGTAAAAACTCAAATTGGTATAGTTTGAAATTTCATTCAATAAATACAACTTTTATGCTGTTCTATAGTTTTTAAAAAAAACACCCAAAGCTAAAAACTCTGGGTGTAATATTTTATATACAAAGTTTTTAAGACTATTCAACGATAAATTTACCGTTCATTAAAGCCACATGCCCCGGAAAACTACAAATAAACTCGTAAGTTCCAGCCTCAGGCGCGTCGAATGTAATGCTTACTTCTTCTCCACCTCCTATCATTTTGGTATGTACAATCACGTCCGGGCTATCAACAGGAATATAATCGTTTGCCTTTGCCTTAAGTGCTTTTTTGGCAAAATCGTTGATATCCACACCTGGCTTTAAAAGCACAAAATTGTGCCCCATCACGTTTTTGTCTAATTGTCCAACATGCTTAAGCGTTAAGTTTACTTTATCTCCGGCAGAAACCTTTATCTCGCTTAAGTTATAACGCATCTGGTCGTTGCTTTCTATCACCACGTTTGCTACACCTTCTTCTTGTACCGGTTCTGCTTCTTTTGGCGCTTGGTTAATTTTTATACTTGTTTCTTCTTTTTTCTCAGTCGTTTTTCCACATGACATGAAAGCGACAACTGATAAAGCTAAAAATAAATTTAAAATTCTCATATGTTTAAGTTTTAAAAAAATGGAGAACAAAGTTGAAATGATTCAATCCGTATTCTCCAAGATTTACAGTTTAATATTTGTTGTTATCTTTTCTCTAAAGGCACATAATCTCTGTGCGTTGCACCTGTATAGATTTGTCTTGGTCTACCAATAGGCTCTTTCTTTAGGCGCATTTCTTTCCACTGAGCAATCCAGCCTGGTAATCTGCCTAGGGCAAACATAACTGTAAACATTTCAGTTGGAATACCTAAAGCACGATAAATGATGCCTGAGTAGAAATCTACGTTTGGATATAGTTTTCTATCTACAAAGTAAGGATCTTCTAAAGCTTCTTTTTCCAAACCTTTTGCAATGCCTAAAACAGGATCTTCTATTCCTAAATCGCCTAGTACTTCGTCTGCAGATTTTTTGATTATTCTCGCTCTTGGATCGAAGTTTTTGTAAACTCTATGTCCAAAGCCCATAAGTCGGAACGGGTCGTCTTTGTCTTTTGCCTTAGCCATGTACTTCTTGGTGTCGCCACCATCTTCTTTAATGGCTTCCAGCATTTCGATTACAGCTTGGTTAGCGCCACCATGTAATGGGCCCCATAATGCAGAAACACCAGCTGAAATGGATACGAATAACCCTGCATGCGAAGACCCTACTATTCTAACAGTAGATGTAGAACAGTTTTGCTCATGATCGGCATGTAAAATCAATAATTTGTTTAAAGCTGAAGACACCACAGGATTTACCTTGTATTCCTCATTTGCTTTTTTGAACATCATTTTTAAGATATTATCTACATATCCTAAGGACGTATCGCCATAATCTAGAGGCTGACCTGTATTTTTGCGTAATGCCCATGCACAAAGCACCGGAAATTTAGCCAATAACTTAACGATAGAGTTGTACATTGCCTCTTCTGACCTTACGTCTACAGTTGAAGGATTAAAGGCAACCAAAGCACTTGTTAAAGATGAAACTACTCCCATAGGATGAGCAGATCTTGGAAAACCATCCAATATCTTTTTCATTTCTTCATCTACAAGAGATTCTTTCTTGATGTCTGAATAAAATTTTTCTATCTGCGATTGGGTTGGCAATTCTCCAAAAATTAAAAGATATGCCACTTCTAAGAAATTTGCATTATCTGCTAATTCTTCAATTGAATATCCTCGGTAGCGTAAAATTCCCTTTTCTCCATCTAGGAATGTTATTGCACTTTCACAAGAACCTGTATTCTTAAAACCTCTGTCTAAAGTTATCAATCCGTTAGACATCCCTCTAAGCTTAGAGATATCTATACCGTATTCATTTTCAGACCCTAAGACTACTGGAAGTTCGTACTGTTTACCTTGAAATTCAATTTTTGCTGTCATATTTTTTAATTATAATTTTTAATTTTTTCCTAGGCCTTAAATATACGCACAGGCTCGTTAAATTGCTGTTAATCCAAACAAAAAATCTACCCAAATCAACCTGTAGCAAGGTAACTTGGATAGATTTTTAAAGAAATGATTTAAATCAACTTTTCTAGGAAATTTTCACCTTAAAAGCATTTACTCCCGGAAAATAACCAGCATCTCCTAATTCTTCTTCAATTCTTAGCAATTGATTATACTTAGCCATTCTGTCACTTCGTGATGCAGAACCTGTTTTAATCTGTCCTGTATTTAAAGCTACAGCTAAATCTGCGATAGTATTATCTTCAGTTTCGCCAGATCGGTGAGACATCACAGCAGTGTAACCGGCATTTTTAGCCATGTTTACAGCAGAAATAGTTTCTGTAAGCGTTCCAATTTGGTTTACTTTAATAAGAATAGAGTTTGCTATCCCTTCTTCAATCCCTTTTGAAAGACGCTCTACATTGGTTACAAACAAATCGTCTCCAACTAATTGAACTTTATGACCTATTTTTTCAGTTAAAAGCTTAAAGCCATCCCAGTCGTTTTCGTCCATTCCGTCTTCGATAGAAATGATTGGGTATTTTTCACATAATTCTGCCAGGTATTCAGCTTGCTCTTCGGATGTTCTTACAACACCGGTATCGCCTTCAAACTTTTTGTAGTTGTAGGTACCGTTTTCAAAAAACTCAGCTGCTGCGCAATCTAATGCTATCATAACTTCGTCTCCGAAAATATAACCTGCGTTTTCAACAGCTTGCTTAATGCAGTCTAATGCGTCTTCTGTACCTTCTAATTCCGGAGCGAAACCACCCTCGTCCCCTACTGCTGTAGAAAGACCACGATTTTTAAATACCTTTTTAAGGTGATGGAAAATCTCACTTCCCATTTGCATGGCATGTGTAAAGCTGGACGCCTTTACCGGCATAATCATAAATTCTTGAAAAGCAATAGGCGCATCACTGTGCGAACCACCGTTTATGATATTCATCATTGGTACCGGAAGCGTATTTGCTGCTACACCACCAACATAGCGGTATAAAGGTAAACCTAATTCTTCTGCAGCTGCTTTTGCAACGGCTATGGAAACCCCTAAAATGGCGTTGGCACCTAATTTTGCTTTGTTAGGTGTACCATCTAATTCAATAAGGTAATCGTCTATGTCTATTTGATCGAAGACAGAAAAACCTAGTAATTTATCTGCGATAAGATTATTCACATTATCAACAGCTTTAGAAACCCCTTTGCCCATATAAGACTCGTCTCCATCTCTAAGCTCTACAGCCTCGTGTTCACCTGTTGATGCTCCGGAAGGCACTGCAAATCTGCCTAAAGTTCCTGTTTCTGTCGTAACATCTACTTCTAAAGCAGGGTTACCTCTCGAGTCGAAAATTTGTCTTGCATGAATGTCTAAAATTGTACTCATTGTTAATTTTTTATAATTTTCTGCAATTTACAACATCCTGACATTTTAAAATTTGAAAAGTTTTTAATTGTCACAACAATATGACAAGCATCAGCATATTTAGAAAAGCCTTAGAATAACATAATTTTTTGTTATTATGATAAATATTCAAAATTTATGCATTTTTTATTGATTTTTATTGAACATTATAAGTTATGTAGTTAATAATATTAAAATTATGCAATAAAGTGTTTAAATTTATATATCTATGTTGAAAATTAAAAAAAACATTAAAAATGAAAAAGACAATTAAAATTTTAAGTTTAGTAGTAGCATTTGTGTGCACAACTTCAACATTTGCACAAAAAACAGGTGATATTGTAGAAACCGCAGCAAGTGTAAAAGACTTTTCTACACTAGTTACAGCAGTAAAAGCTGCTGAACTTGTAAAAGTATTACAATCCGACGGACCATTTACAGTTTTTGCACCAACTAACGCAGCCTTTAATAATTTACCAAAAGGCACAGTAGAAACTTTATTACAACCAGAGAATAAAGAAAAGCTTCAAGCTGTATTAACATATCATGTTGTAAAAGGAAATTTAATGGCATCTGACGTGGTAGAAGCTTTACAGAAAAATGACGGAAAAATGAAGGTTGAAACTGTACAAGGCGCTTCGCTTACAGTTACGCTTGAAGATGGAAAAGTAAAATTGTATGACAACAACAAAAATGTTGCAACTGTAGTAAAAACAGATGTAAAAGCAACCAATGGTGTTATACACGTTATTGATACCGTTGTATTACCATAATTACAATTTTTAAACGATTAATAAAAGCTGTCCTCGGGCAGCTTTTTTTTTACCATAAATCTAAATAGTTTGCATGCTGGTATCCCTTAAATCTCTACATTTACATACCAAATACGCTTGTAAATCAATTTTAAATATTTTACTTTACTTGGTAGGGTTTTTGACATTTAAACTGTTTTATGTCTAATTATTTTTATACCTATGAAATCTCAATTTACTTTAGTATTTCTCTTTTGCATGAGCTTATTCTGCTATGCTCAACAAGACGAACAACCAACTGACTCTGAAAAACGATTAGACAACTTCACAAACCAAAAAAGACACGAATTATCTTTAGACGTTACAGCAGCGCTTGTCTTACCAGCCTTCCAGCCCAGATATGAATATATTCTGGGACGGTATTCAGGATTTGGCGTCGATTTATTTATAGCCATAAACAACGAAAATGTAAATACTGAAGAACTTGAAAAGTTTTCCATTACCCCATTTTACAGGCAGTATTTTTTTAGCAAAGAAGACTTTGGCGCTAAAGGTTTTTATGCTGAAGGCTTTCTAAAAGCGTACACTTATGAAAGTGTTAGTTTTAACGATACATTTCCCTTTGAAGAAATTCAAGACACCTATTTTGAAAGTGCTCTGGGTGTTTCCATTGGATGGAAATGGGTGAGCAACTCCGGATTTATGATAGACTTAGGTTTTGGTATTGGCAGAAATCTTGGATTTTCTGACGAAAGAAGCGAAGATGGCATAACCATATTGCCTAGAGGCGGGCTACATTTTGGGTGGCGATTTTAGTCGTTTGTTTTATAGTAAGTTGATGGTTCAAAAAAACCTCTAAGGTTCGTTTTAAAACTAATGGTATTACTATCTCTTATTTTTCCCATTAGACCATCACGGTAATAAAATGTTTCTTCATCCGTAAAGAACATTTCATAGTCTTGACCTGTTGGAAAATACATCAACAGTCGATTGTCGACTTGTTTTATCTCAATTGTTTGTGTTAAATCTTCACTTTTGTACAATCCTATCAATCTATCTGTAAAACGTTTTGTAGGCTCAAGATAACATATTTCAGGATCAGGCACTTTACCTACAACCTCAGAAATATGTTTTAAAATCTGTCTCGATTTATGGTTAAACGTTTCCAAGCTCTTAACATAGTTATTTATCATCGCTACGCGATACCATGTAAGGTTATTTTTATATAGAGGATTTTTAAAGAAATAATCTAACATTTCCGGAGTAATCTGACTATCGCTTTTATAAAACTCTGAAAACCAATTGGTATTATAAGTGAGATGTGTTCTAAAAGTATCTGATATATAATCCATTCTACCGTAAGAATTAGATATCGAAACCAATGTGTTTTTATGTAAATCCTGTAAGTTTTGCACGATTACATCCATATCTTCCGGGATATTGTCCAGATTTTGCCCTAACACATCGAAACCCTGACGCTCCGGCACAAATTGTCTGGCGCTAAAAATTAGATATAATTGTGATATATCCTTCTGGGCATTAAAATTTTCTAAAGTATTGCTTTCGGACAAAACCTTGACGAAAATAGAGTCTTTCTTTGTGTAGTAATCAATTATTTTTTCTGCCTCAATTACATTGGCCTTAATATCCTGAGATACCTGAAGCATCAAATTATTAATTTTTTTGTTCGTAACACGCTCACTGTTCCAATTGTTGATTTGCAGGGCAATTAATATTCCTATAACCACTAGGAAGATTTCTCCGATAGCATATTTGAAGTATTTGGAACTTTTCATGTTATCTAGCCTGAGTTTACGTAAGAAGTTCAGCATTATTCCTCGTGTTCGTTAGTAATTTTTTTAATCAGGTACTCCATATTATCAGTAACAGCTTTGGTATGATAGAGCGTCCACGAGGTTCTAAATTCGGTGTTTGCCATGATTTCAAGAAATTCTGGTGTCCTGATGAGTGAGAAATTGGGATCAGGTCTTTCTATGAAGACCTCATCTTTATTTATAATAACCTGGTGATCTTTCCTCAAAGATTTTAGGGTCTTTGAGTCCTCCTCAATTTTATCCTGAAGATATTGTATCAGGTCTCGGTTACGAGGTAAGATAAAGTCATAAAACCTCACAATGTCATTTCGAAGTGAGTCGTTACTGATCTTTTCCAGCCCTATGGATTTTATGCTTTCGTAAGGGCCTTCGTTAACGCGAAAAAACTGTCCGTTTATAATTCTTCCCCAATGATAACGCAAAGAGTCTTTATTTCTGGACGCACCCCTGAGCAAGTCTTTAAAGTAGTCTAAAGCCTCTAATTCGGACTGATTTCTATTGCCGAGTAAGTGGTCGTCAATGTATTCCATATCGTTAATTAGTGTGGTTTTGAGTTCAGTCAACATCTTAACTTCAAAGGCTCTTGCTTTTCTTTTTTCATTCCAGTTGTTGATGGCAAGAGCAATCAGAATGCCGATGACAACAAGCACAATTTCACCCAGGGCGTATTTAAAGTACCTGCCTGACGGCGAGGCAGGTCTGGTGCTCTTCATGTTTTTATGTCTTAATTTGCGTAAAAAGTTTAGCATTATTTATGATTACTTAACTGTTTTTCAAAGGCTTTCTTAAAACGTCCTAAGAAACGCTGCCTGGCTTTTTTAAATTCAATTCGTTCTGTGAGTTTATATCTTATCGTTCCATCTTCCCTCATTTTCATAAAAAATTGATTTAAAAGGCTCACGTTATACTTATTATCGGATGAAAAAAAATCATCTTCAAAGAGCGTTGCATACTCTCTTGAAACGTAATCATTCATTTCACGCCCTAAAGCATATTCTTCCTGAATTAATTCATCTAAACGTACTTTTACCGACTGATGAAAATCCTGTAGTATGTTCAACAGCTTTTTATCTTTAATATTCCGAATAGATCCATCATTGAGTGCTGTTTGATAGATGTTGGAAGGCGGATCAAAAAATTGTGAATAGGATGACATGTAAAAAATGGGACTCAAACCAAAACGACTTTGATCCATAATAGAGTCTAAGTTGGCAGTGTTGGCGTGTAGTACCATTTGAATGAATTGTATTTGATGTTCAATACCAGCATTCGTAAAATCTAAATAGTCGATAGTCTGCTCCATTTCAAAAATCAGCTTTTCTGTAAGTGCAGCCGCCTGATTATCAAGCTTACGCTTTTCATTCCAGTTGTTAATCTGCAATGCGATTAAAATTCCAATGACCACCAGAATAATTTCACCCATGGCATACAAAAGGTATCTCGAAAACTTGTTTTCTTTAATCATCGTATGGCGGATTTTTCTAAAAAATTTAATCATCTTCAAAACGTTGAAGTTCTTCATCGATCATTTGAAGAAGTGTTTTGGCTAAGTTTAATCTACGTTGTGACTGGTAATAATAATACCCAGAGTCATTCAAGCAGTAATCGATAGTTACTTTAATTTCATCACTATTTAATAGACGTTCGTAGTTTGAGACCTCTGCATACTGACCGTATAAATAACCACTAAAGTACTTCAAGTAGATTTTTTCTCTTAAGAAAACTGCTATTTGAAACTCAGTATCAACTCTAGCCAAAAATTCAGAAGCATTATAATAAATTGCTAGCATGTTGAAGAGATTGTCGTTTTTTATGATGCCATTTTTCAGGGATTTTACCTTATCAAAAGGTACATAATTAGACTCATTGATGCCAAAATTCCCTAACACGGCAAACGCCGTATCTACTTTCTTTTCATATGGTTTTTTTTGCCTGATTCTGTCTTTGAGGTATTGGGCATTAGTTTGGATATTTTTAAACTTATCAATATTAAAGGCGATTAATACGCTATCCTCTTTAATACCTTCTTTGAGCTCCAGAAGCGAACTCTTTTCGAGTTCCCTGTCTTTCAAATTATTATAGTAGCTATTGACCTGAATGGCCAGTAAAATACCAATCATAACCAGTAAAATTTCACCAATGGCATACAAAAAGTAACTGGTGATTTTATTTTTGTTTATCATTTTTTGACGGATTTTTCTAAAGAAATTAATCATGTTTTAAAGCTTTAATTCTTCATCAATTAGCTTGTTGAGTATTGTCATTTGTTCGTGAATATAGGTCAATCGCCTAATCGTGTTGGGTAAGGGCCAGCTAGATCTTAATAGCAATTCATCAAACTTTGGATTCTTAAAAAGGAGAGAAGGGTTTTCGACCTTAAGTTCGCTGGAAAGCGTTCCATCATCATTTGGGATAACCATAGGATCAAATAATTCGTAAAAGATTTCATTACGATTAAACAGCTCGACCCTCAATACTTCATTGACCCATTCATCTATGCCTTGTATATGATAGCCATAAAGTGTAGACAACTTGTTTCTTATTTCAGCATTGCTAATTCTATCCAATCCTGCAGATTTGATCGCTTCAAAATTACTTTTGTTTACATTTAAAGTGATTCCGTAACGACCAATCCTTTTTAAATGTATTTCTAAGGAATCTGGATTATGGGTAGGATTTTTCTTCATAATCGCCAATTCTTTAAAACTGTGTTGAACATTTTTCAGAATTGGAATCCATGATTCGATGATGCCTGAATCTTCAATTAATTCTTTTTGAACCTCTTTTAACATCGTCAATTCAAATTCTCTTTTTTTACGCCCTTCATTCCAATTATTAACCTGTAGAGCTATTAAGATTCCAATGATGACCAGTACAATTTCGCCTATAGCATATTTAAAGTATCTACCTTTTTGATTTTTCATGATGAGGCGTTGTCTTATTTTTCTAAATATCTTAATCATGATGTCGCTTTAATACTTCTCTTAGCTCTTTGGAGATGTTGCTTATAGTTTTAGCTGTTCTTTCTTTATAAAACCAGCTGAGCTCAAGATCGGTGCCTATCACATTATTGACATGATAGAGCGTATTGGGATCGTCTATAAATCCTTTTACATCCATATGATATGTCCTGAGTGTATCCAGACTTACCTGATCTTTAATAACAGACTTCCACAAATAAGTCATTATTTGTGGTTCAAAATATTGATGCATATGTGCATTATAGTCCTGCTTCCTTTTCAAGCTTTCCTCATAAATGAACCTATTATACCCAGAATTTTTGTTTTTATAATTTTTCAACAAGCTTATAATGTGCTCGTTTTTGATAACTTTTAGTTTTCCAGAAGATACCAGCTCATCAAAAGTTGGGGTATAGGCCTCAAATAATACGGGCTTTCCGATAAAAAAACTGCTTACTGCTAAGGTATCGATTTGCAAATCGTACTCCTTCCTTACCACTGCCTCTTTTATACGATTGCCCTGACCTGCTTTTGCCTCTGTCAACCTGACATCATACGCCAGAAGGGTGCTGTCTTGTTGGATGTCTTTTAATATCTGATTCAAAAGGTATCTCTCTTGTTTTCGGTCCTTTCTGTTTTCGTTCCAAGTGTTAATTTGAAGCGCGATGAGAATACCAATAATTACCAGCAGGATCTCACCTATGGCATATAGCAGGTATTTTTTCATATTATTTTCTTGAATTAGAGCTTGGCGTATATGTCTAAAAAACTTAATCATACTTAGGATTATTTGATTCCAACACAGATAGGGTTTCTTCTAAAGCATTTTTTAAACTTATGCGAACTTCGAATAGGCGTTTTTGAGAACCATACATAAGACTTACTAGGGAGAAGAATTCTGCGTTAGGCTTAAAATCAATCTGATAGTTTTCATCAATATCTCCAACCTCGTTAAATAAATACATACCCAGACCGGAGGTTTTTAAAAAGTTGGTAACCTGAACATTTGAAAATTCATCTACATAAAAATGGGTTCTTTCCATTAAAGTATAGCGCTGTTTCAACTTTCTTATCTGTATTAAAACAGAGTCAGTGGATATAAGTGATCGGGAATTAGTTCCTAAAATTTCATCAGTAATAGAAGTTTCTATATTGGTATCATAATAAGAAAAGGCCTCTAAAATATCACTGATTTCAATGTCTTCTTTGGCATTTGACAATCCTTTTTTTAGTAATGAATCGGAAGTTTGGAGTAAAGAGTCGTTGTACTTAATGATCTTTTCAATATAATTAATATTGCTTGTTGCTTCCTTTTCCAAGGCGTTTAAAAGTTTTTGTTCTTCGTTGGCCAACTTTCTTTGCTCATTCCAGTTGTTGATTTGGAGGGCTAATAAAATACCGATAACAACGAGTATGATTTCACCAAAAGCGTAAAGCAAATATTTGGTAACTCGATTTTGCTCAACTAATTTTTGACGGATTTTTCTAAAGAATTTAATCATTATATTCTTCTTCTATCAATCTAATGATCGTTTTAGCGTTGTTAATCAGTTTTGGAAATTCATATTTATACCTTACCGTTAGATTTCTTTTATAATTCAAAAGGTCATTGACATAAATATGGATGTCATTCATGTCATTTGTCAATAATGCTAAATCCGCTTGTTTTGCTGTTTTAAAAACTTTTGAATTTGTAAAAATAGATTTATTATTTTCTCTGTAGGATAAAAATAAGGTGTCAATCAGATCTTGTGCTCGGGGGTAATTTGTATTAATAATTTTAAATACCTTGTCGTTAATAGCCTCAGAGCGTTCATGATCTTCCTTATAGTCTTGATCCAGATGATCTGTGAGGGCATAATACTGGTTGATCATCAACCTGATCGAATCGTTTTTGATGGATTTTAATGTTCCTGAATTTCTTAGTTCTTCAATCGTATTTTTATACCAGGTTAATGGTCTGTATCCGTAATAATCAAAGGCATTGTAAAACACATCTAAATTATTCAGTTCGTTGATTTCCTTATCCCGAAAATAACTTGCTATACTGTCAACAAAAATCACTTTGTATTTAATGCTCCTAATCTGCCTTTCCGTTTCTTTAATATCCTGCTCCAGATCTAAGGTGAGGTTTTTTAAGTAAGATTGTACTTTCTCCTGCTCTTTGGCTCCTTCATTCCAATTATTGATTTGTAACGCAATTAAAATCCCAATGACCACCAGGATGATTTCACCCAGAGCGTATTTAAAATAACGCGTCGTATTATTCTGCTTCATAAGTTTGTATCGTATTTGACGGAAGAATTTGATCATATCACATTAACAATTTACTTCATTCTAATAGGCCTTCCTGAAGTCAGGCCAGTCTTTAGGTGATTTTATTGATTGATAACTGAAATATACTGAAATTATACAAAGTGTCGAATACCACTTCTTGTTTCACAACCATAACCACATGAAGATGTTAATTTATATTCAACTTTATTACGTAAGGTGAAGTACTATGCGCGAGGTAAAACCTCTCCATCTATTAAATAAAAAGTGCAAAATTTCCAGTGGCTCGACATGACCCTTTTAATTCTGTAATTGTGACTTCTCGACTGCGCTCAGAATGGCATTCAATAAATCATAACTTATTCTTTACCAATAATCAATGCCGGTAAGTTCAAAGTGTTATACAAGTCGTTGTAAGCCTTCATTTCGGTATTAATGATGGCATCTCGTTCTGTTTTATACACCTTCCAGTCTTGCATTAAATCGGTATAGCGTTCTTTGGCTCCTTGAGTCAATTTTGGATCTGCCTGGTCGATGTAAGCTTTTAATGTGATCAATTGAGCATTGAGTTTGTTATTAAAATTAATGACATCCTGAAAGGTTTTTTGTTTGGCCTGAATTAAGTTTTCTTCCCAGTTGTTGATGCGTTGTAACAACTCTTCTCCCTTTTTAAGG
Source organism: uncultured Mesohalobacter sp. (assembly GCA_964396065.1). Lineage (GTDB taxonomy): Bacteria > Bacteroidota > Bacteroidia > Flavobacteriales > Flavobacteriaceae > Psychroflexus. Next base: position 19,174 of record CAYNCI010000049.1, read on the forward strand.
AGTGGCTTTGCAGCTGCATTGCTTTCTAAAAGCTCTGCGTAAGAGTTGAGCTGTTGCTTTGCAGAACGCATTTGATTGACTGAGGTATGCATGTCTCGTAAGGTAGTTTCGATACTTTCCAGCATTTGCTGCTGGGCTTTAAAATCCTCTGGACTAGAATTTACAGAAGGATTTGGTAAGATGCTTGCCATAGTCTCAACCATTTTATCACCCAATGATAAACGAAGTCTGTATTCGCCCGGTGCTACACTAGACCCGGATAAGCCTCCAAATACAAAGACGTTGGTTACCGAAGGAATTGGTTCTCTTCTAAAGTCCCAGGTAAACCGGTTATAACCCTTTTTTGAAGGCAAGACTTCCGGTTTTGATGGTCCTCCCGGCCAGGATCTAAACTCTTTTGGAGGCTTATTGGAATAGGTTCTTATCACTTTAGTCCCTTGTAAAACTTCAAGCTTTAAGTCTAAGGTATCCGCATGCTTATTTAAGTAATAATCAAAAGTGACACCAGATGGTAGGTTCTCCCCTTGCCCAACTGCTTTGGAAACACCGCCAAAAATGCGATAGGTTGGTTTAGGTTGAAATATTTGTAGCGTTTCTGATGTGTCTGTCATATTTTGGAACACACTCAAATCGTCCAGGATCCAGAATGCGCGTCCGGAAGTTGCCGCTACCAAATCGTTGTCTTGAATAATTATATCGTTTATCGCTACCACAGGCAGTTTCAAACTAAGTGGTTGCCAATGCGCTCCATCATCCAAAGACACATAAAAAGCTGTTTCGGTTCCTGCATAGAGTAAGCCCTTTCGCTTTTTATCCGCTCTAACAACTCGCGCAAAGCCATTGGGATCATCCAGGCCGTTGACGATCTTAATCCAGGATTTTCCATAATTGTTGGTTTTAAAAACATAGGAATTGAGGTCTAAAGACTTATAGCGCATCACCACCACATAGGCTGTGGCCGGATCATGCTCAGAAATATCAATACTGTTGATAATCCCATCGTCAATGCCTTTGGGCGTCACATTCTCCCAATTGTTTCCACCGTCTTTTGTGATGTGTAACAGTCCATCGTCGGTTCCAGCATACAACACGCCTTCTTCATGTTGCGATTCGACTAAAGCGGTGATGGTGTTATAATTCTCACCTCCGGCCGCTTCGTTGGTAAATGGTCCACCTCCGGAACCATGCTTATCTGTTTCATTTTTAGTTAAATCAGGACTAACTTGTGTCCAGCTTATGCCGCCATCGGTGGTTTTAAACACCACATTTCCGGCATGGTAAATTACAGAACGGTCATACGAAGAGGTAATGATCGGGGCATTCCAGTTATAACGGAATTTGGAATCTTTTGGTGCAATGCTCAAGCCTAGTTCCGGGTATTCCTTTATGGATTTTTGTTCGCGGGACGACTTGGTCCATTTACTGATATTGCCCTGGTAAGTGCCACCATAAACCGTCTCCGGATCATCGGGGTCAAAAGCGATAAAGGCACTCTCGCCACCGGCTACAGCGTACCAGTCCTTCCAGTCGATTCCCCCATCATTGGTTCGACTGGCAATGGCAACGGTTGAATTGTCCTGCTGACCACCATAAACGAAATAAGGAACCTGATTATCTGTAATTACCCGGTAGAACTGAGCCGTAGGTTGATTTTCTTGAGTACTCCAGCTCTTACCGCCGTTAAAGCTAATGTTCGCCCCACCATCGTTAGAATTGATAAGGATCGAATTATCGTTGGGGTTGATCCACAAATGGTGGTTATCTCCATGAGGAACAGGGATATTGGAAAAACTTTTGCCGCCATCTATGGATTTCATCATTGGGGCGTTTAACACATAGACGACATTTGCATCCTGAGGATCGGCAAAGATCTCCATATAATACCATGAACGGGCGATGTTAACCCGATCACTGTTCACTTGCTTCCAGGTTTTACCGGCATCGTCTGAACGGTACACGCCTCCTTTTTGGCCTTCGGCTTCTATCACGGCAAAGACACGTTCCGGGTTTGCTCTGGAGACGGAAATACCGGATTTACCAAATTCTTCTGGCAGTCCTTTTTGTAGTTTCTTCCAGGTCTTCCCGGCATCGGTCGATTTGTAAATACCTGAACCTTTTCCGCCGGATTCCATGTACCAGGGGTAACGGCGGTGTTGCCACATGCTGGCATATAAAACTCTTGGGTTCGTCATATCCATCGATAAGGAAGATGCTCCAGTGGTGGGATTTACATACAATACCTTTTCCCAGGTTTGACCACCATCGATGGTTTTATAAATGCCTCTCTCCTCTGTCGGTGCGTATTGTGCGCCTTGAGCACTGACGTATATAATGTCCGGGTTTGCAGGGTGTATGATCACATCCGAAATGTGGTGTGTGTTTTCTAAGCCAATATGTTCCCAGGTTTTACCGGCATCCATAGATTTATACACACCATCGCCCATCGAGGTCATGACGCCACGGGCTGCATGCTCACCCATGCCAACCACTACAATATTGGTATCGCTTTCGGATACTGCAATCGCACCAACAGAACCCATCTTAAAAAACCCATCTGATATGTTTTTCCACGTGATTCCCGCATCGGTCGTTTTCCAGACACCGCCTCCTGTTGAGCCCATATAGTAGGTTTGAGGTTGACCGACCACACCGGTAGAGGCTACACTTCTTCCGCCTCTGAAGGGGCCAATGTTTCGCCATTTCAAACCGTGAAAAACGGAATCTACTAGTTTTTGGGTTGGCTCTGAAGTATTCTTTTTTCTTTTTTTCTGGGCGTGGATAGAAAGAGGAAATAGGATAAAACAAATTAATAGTAGCTTTAAAATTTTCATAGGATTTGGTTTTTAAATAAGAGGTTATGGCAAATGGTTGTCGAAACGTTAATTTTAAAAATTAAAATGTATGCTGAAAAACAAAAAATACATCAACAACATTAAAATTTATTTATGTAACTCTTAGAGCGCAACTAAATATACACTAAAAAACACAAACACAGGATTTCTTGAATAGACTATATGACTTAAGAGCAATTTGTTGAATAATTTTTACAAACTGTATTTCTATAGACTACAAAACCAAGATAATCAATAACTTAGGATCAACTGGATTGAAGATGCTGAGATCATATTTGTTTGAAAACAGTACAGAAAAGTAAGCGTATTAAAAACGTTTATATCGAGTTCTGCTCTCGGTATTTCAGATTTGAGTTAGTAATTAGGTTTATAACATGACAAGCTCTCCTTATTCAGATCATTTTTTAAGACTTAATTTATTTCATTGAAGCTTATTTAATGTGTTATTCTAACACTTCATAAATGGTAACCGGCTCAGATTTATTTTTCAAAGTTATTTCGCCTAACTGTCTGCACTTAAAGGATTCTTTTACCTTCTCATAACAGTCTTCAGAAATGATAATCTGCTTAGGCTCTGCCATACCCTGAAGTCTGGCAGCAGTATTTACAGTATCGCCAATCACGGTATAATCCAATCGCTTTAAGCTTCTTGAACCAATGTTTCCGGATACCATTTCCCCGCTTTTTATGCCTATAGACACCTGAGGTGTAAAACCAAGATCTTTACCAATTTCTGTTAAGGTTCCTATTTTTTCATTGACCGCTAAGGCTGCATCAATGGCCCGATCTAAGTGAAAATCTCCACGAAATACAGCCATGATGGCATCTCCAATAAATTTATCAATGTAGCCTTTATGCTCAATGATTTCCTTAACCATTTCATCAAAATAGGCATTAATCATCTCCACCACTTTATTTGCAGAAATGGTCTCACTTATTTTTGTAAATCCGCAAATGTCGATAAACATTACTGTTCCTTCAATATTTTCATTGTTCATTACAGCAGATTCAAACTCCTTATTACCCATAAAGTTTAAAACATTTTCATCTACATACATCTTTAGAATGTTGTTTTCCTTTATGGCCCGTAAGGTTTCTCTAAGATGCCTGGCATGTTCCAGGGTTTTTTCCATGGTGATGGTCAGGTCTTCGAAATTGATAGGCTTTGTAATGAAATCGAAAGCGCCTCTGTTCATAGCCGTCCTGATATTGTCCATATCCCCATAAGCTGACACAATTACTGATTTGATGAGCGGACTTAGCTCATGCAATTCTGTAAGCAAGGTAAGTCCATCCATTTCGGGCATGTTGATATCGCTTAAAACAATATCAACATCTTGATTTTCAATAATTTTCTTTAGAGCAACTTTGCCATTTTCTGCAAAAAGAAATTCATACTCTTTTTGTCTGATCTTTTTTCTAAATTTTTGTTTGATGAGCACTTCTAAATCCGCTTCATCATCTACTACAAGTATCTTTGCCATTACATTTGTTCTATTAATTTTTCTTTTAAAGCTTTAAAATCTACAGGTTTGGTTAAAAAGTCATCTGCACCAAGTTGTTTTGCTGTATTGTAATTTTCTTCATCACCATAAGCCGTTACCATCATGACTACTGGTGGTGGTTCATTATAGTCTTTCTTTATGGTTTTTAAAAGTTCTAAACCACTCATGCCAGGCATATTGATGTCAGACAAGATTAATACGGTTTCATGCCCCATACTATCTAAAACTGCTATAGCTTCCTCTCCCGAAAATGCAAACTCAAATTGCAATTCTCCTTTTCTTATTTCTTTTCTAAATCGTTGTTGGAATAAGATTTTAACATCTTTTTCGTCATCTACTACTAGAATTTTCATATTGTTTTTATTTTAAATTGGTAATTTTATAGTGAATCTTGTATACGCTCCTTTTTCGGTTTCAACGTCTAGGCTTCCGCCATGTGTTTTAATAATATCATAGCTCATAGATAGTCCAAGACCTGTGCCTTTACCCGTAGGTTTTGTGGTGAAAAAGGGTTGAAATATCTTGTTGAGTGCTTCTTTTGGTATGCCGTTTCCGTTGTCTTTAACAGAAATCTGTATAAATTCTTCAATTTTTTTGGTGGTTACCGAAACTGTCGGTTTATAAGTCTTAGATTCAGCTTCTGTTAAGCTTGCTTTCTTTTCTGTTACAGCATAAAAAGCATTGGTAAATAAATTCAGAATGACTCTCCCTATATCTTGTGGAATAACCTTAATTTTTTCTATCGTATCATCAAAATTAGATTCTAAGTTTGCGTTAAACGATTTGTCCTTTGCTCTCAAACCGTGATAGGCGAGTCGCATATATTCATCGGCTAAAGCGTTGATATCTGTAGGTTCTTTTTTATTGCCACTGGTACGGCTGTGCTGCAGCATCCCTTTGACAATACTATCTGCACGTTTGCCATGATGGGTGATTTTGTCAAGATTGGATTTGATATCATTTGCTATAATTTTTGCTTCTTTAATATCACCATTATCCAGCTCCTCATTCATTTCATCAATAAGTTCATTACTGACTTCAGCAAAATTGTTGACAAAATTGAGCGGATTTTGTATCTCATGTGCAATACCAGCCGTCAGTTCTCCCAGGGATGCCATCTTCTCTGACTGGACGAGTTGACTTTGGGTGGATTTAAGGTTGCTAATGGTCTCCTGAAGCTCGTTGGTTCGTTGAGTTACTTTTTCCTCCAGCAAACGGTTTTCCTTCTTTAATCGCCTCGACCGGTATTGTACGATTACCCAAATGCATCCTAAGGCTAGGATTGCATAAACCAGGTAAGCCCACCAGGTCCGCCACCAGGGTGGAAAAATTCGAAAACTGAATTCAGCTGGGTCACCCCATTGGCCTTTGATTCCTCTGGTTGCAACGCGAAAGGTGTAGGGACCAGGAGAGAGATTAAAGTAATTTTTGCTTTGAGAATCCTGATCAGCATAGATCCACCTATCGTCAGCGCCTGCCAGCATATATCTGAATGAGATTTTATCCCTATTCAGGACACACAGATTGGCAAAACTGAACTTTAGATAATTTTGATCGTAAGGGAGTTGCAGCTCTGTAGGTAATTTATAAGGACTTGACAGGCTGTCCCATTTGATATTATGATCAAATACATATCCTGAATCTTGTGGCAGCGTATTTTTCGTGAAGAGTTGATTGCCATCGCTGGACCACAGGGTATCTCCCTTTTTAAAATAGGGCCGTAAATCTGCCATACGATCAAAAGAGCGTTTGTCATCCATGATAGTTAGGCCGGTGATGAAAACCGGACAAGGTACGGTTTCAATCACCGGATCTTGTGTCAGAATGTTCAATTTCCAAACAGGCCCACTTGCAAACCAAAGTTGCCCGTTAGGCAGAAGTAAGCTTGCTCTTCTGTTATAATCATTTGAGAAGAAACCTTGTCCTTCGCTATAGTTGAAAAAATTCCAGGGCGTATTTAGATCAGCAGGAGGTTTTACCAGTAGGAGACCATCTACACTCCCTATGTATATGCTGCCATCTTTTTCCTGTAAGTTGTACACGGCGTCTGGCACGAGTCCTTCTGCTTCCCCCAGATTGGTGATGGTTTGACCGACAGGATCTACAATCGAGATGCCACCTCTTGTTGCCACCCACAGGGTACCATCCTCCCTCTGTATGATCTGCGAGACGGCGTTATGAACCAATCCTTCTTGTTCCCGTAAATATCGAATTGTATTTTTATCCGGGTCTATGACAACCAATCCATTGCTAGTTCCAAGCCAGTAAAGACCTGATCCATCATCAAGAATACAGTTTACATAATCTGAATCTAATTGGGGAGTATTCTCAGGGATGGTCTTTAATTCATTTGATACCGGATTATATACCGCGAGTCCATTCTCTGTGGCTAACCAATAGGTACCCTCTTCATCTTTTAGAGCGCCGAAAATCCGTTTTACAATGTGTTGCGTTGTAAGATACTGGGTGAGTTCTTTTTCATCGCGATTTATAATGTAAAAACCCTGCTGATCTCCATCAACGAATACGTTGTCTTTTTCAAATTCTTTTATGAAAAAAATATTTCTTGAATCTGGGTTTTGTAGAGTTGCATCATCGATCGCTTTGAGGGTTTTGGTGGAAGGGCTATATATATTGATGCCGTCCTGTGTGCCGAGCCAGACATCCCCGAGATGGTCTTCCTCCATACTCCTGATTTGACCATCCATTAGTCCATCAGACTCATCCAGAACCTCCGCAAAGGGGCCATCCGGATCCACCAGAAGGATTCCATTCGTAGCAGTACCAATCCAGATCACGCCTCTTTTATCTTTTATCGTATTTCCAAATCTTATAGGACTGTTGATCGCAATTGATTTCATTTTAGTGTACGCTTTGTTGAGTATATGGATGCTATCACTATTTATCATCCATAATCTTCCTTGATTGTCTTCCTCATAAAATTGCGCTTCTTCCCAAAATCGTGCTTCTTCATTAAATCCATCCTTCTCGTTAAGGGTACGGACCGTTTTATCGTCTAATGAAATACCAAAGGTGCCACTTACAGAAGTCATCCAGATCCTATTATGACGATCCTTAAAATGATAGCCACCATAAGGCAGGAAGTTTGTATAGTACTGTCTGTCTTCACCGATAACACTGGTTACGGTTTGATCCCCGCTTTGACTTAATAGCCAGATATTGTGATTACTGTCCTCCATTAATGGATAATTAGGACGAATACCAGTAAATCCAGTATTGATGATTCGACGTAATTGCTCCATTTCACTATCCATTATATAGGTGGCACTTTTTTGCCAATGGGTCATCCATATTTTATTTTGATGATCACAAAGGAGGGAAAGGATTGTCTGCCCTGCCAGAAAATGGGTTTGCGTTCTTTTTTTGAAATCCAGTACATAGACTCCACTGCCATTCGTGGCCACCCAAAGTTTGCCATCCTGGTCTAATGCAATATTCCAGATTCCTGTATATTTATACGTATTTAATTCATTCCCGTTGTACAAAGACAGTCCACCGTCAAATGTGGCAATCCAATAAGTACCGTCTTCGTTCTGAATGATTTTTCGAATGTCATTCCCGGGAAGCCCCTCAGCCCTCGAAAGTTGCAACACAACCGAAGAAGTTCCACTCAGAGCACTTGGCTGGTTCATTCTGGTAACAACCGGTGTAGGAAGGATGGAAATTTTCTTTTCAACCGGAATGGTGTCAAACTCCAGCTTTATCCGATTATTGGGATCCCAATACAGGGGAGATTCCTTCATTGGAGGATTCAGAGGTTTAAAATCATTGATGATAAATGGCTTAGAGGGTATTTTGTCGATGTCCAACGGGTATGTTTGAGGAAGGTCAATGCTATCCGGGTTAATGACTTGCCATTCGATGGGTTTAGGTTCTGTAAGCTTAAAGGCGTTGGTTATAGGCGCTCTGAAAGCGGTCGGGTCAAGAGCGCCTTTTTGAACTTCATCATCATTACAGGATACCGTAAAAACGGCTGTAAGGAAGGAAAGCAATAGAATGGTTTTCGTTTTCGATATCATGATATGTGGTTAATTTTAAAAGGCAAGGTAATACTAAAAGTTGTTCCCACACCTTCTTGGCTTTCTACTTTCATCTCACCATCATGCGCTTTTACGATATCATAAGAAAGTGATAATCCAAGTCCTGTTCCTGAGCCCGTTGGTTTGGTAGTAAAGAAAGGTTGAAAGATTTTCTCTTTTACTTTGTCTGGTATGCCATTGCCGTTGTCTGTGACGGTGATTATAACACCCCCTTTGCCCCCCTCGCTTGTACTGAGCTGAGACTCAGTAAGGGGGGAATGGCCGGTAGTGATTTTAACGGTGGGTTTATAGGTGTTTCCCCCTTTGGGGGTAAGGGGGCTTTTTTTCTTTTCATTAACCGCATAAAACGCATTCGTCAAAAGATTAAGAATCACCCGACCAATATCCTGTGGAATGATATCAATCTTTCCGATAGATTCATCAAAATCAGTTATCAATTCAGCATTAAAGGATTTGTCTTTTGCTCTCAAACCGTGATAGGCGAGTCGCATATATTCATCGGCTAAAGCGTTGATATCTGTAGGTG
>CAYNCI010000050.1:0-27884 GCA_964396065.1 uncultured Mesohalobacter sp.
AAATTTGTTAATTTTGTATTTTGTTTTAAATCATAATGAACGACAGTCATTTACACCATGAAAATCCTAAGATTGCAGGAGCAATGCTTTCGGTTGCATTAATAGCCGGCAAAATGGGAACTTGGTCTTTGGATTTAAAGACTGGGCTTTTCCACTTTACAGAGGAATTTTATAATGTTTTTAAAACAACAACAGACGAAATGGGCAGTAATTTCATGACAATTGAAGATTATGCTAATGCCTTTATTCCAACAGATTACCGGTCTATCGTTCAGAAAGAAATTCAGAAAGCTATACAGTCAACTGCTAAAAATTATTCTACTTTTTTAAAACATCCTGTTAAGTTTTTTGATGGTTCTGAAGGAATAATAAAAGTCTCATTTCAAGTCATTAGAGATGATTATGGTGAAGTTATATTTTTTACAGGTGTAAATCAGGATGTAACCGAAGAAGAGCTGCAGTTGCAGAAACTTCAAAATCAAAAAAATGAATTGACTGCAGCCAATAACAGAATCAAAACCTTGATAGGTCATATGTCTCATGACCTTCGAAATCCTATTGCTAATATTAAAGCCATTTCAGACCTATTAACAGAACAAAGCTGCGAACAGGAACTACATTCTCTGATACATAAGGAATCTGTTAGAGCGCTTAAACTTATTTCGCATATTTTAAGTGAATCTGTAGTGACGACAGGAAAGGTTGTCTTGAATAAAAGTAATGTAAATGTCTATTCTCTATTAGAAAACAGCATAAATAGAATTTCCAGAATATATAAAAGAGACATAAGTCTTAACGAAAACAAGCTGGCAAAACACTACTGTGCTGAAGTCGATTCTTACAGAATTGAACAAGTATTTGATAATTTACTTTCTAACGCTGTAAAATATTCACCGGACGAGTCTAAAGTTAATATAGAGTTAACTGAAAACGGTAAATTTCAAATCAGTAACACCATTTCAACAGAAAAAAAGCGCTACCAAGGCTATTCTGCAGATGTCAATACCTCGACAGGATTCGGAATCGAAATCATTCAGTCTTTGCTTAAGAGTCATGGATTAGATTTTTCCCGCTCGATTCAAAATGGCGTCTACACTTTTGAGTTTAAATTCTAAAGACTACATCGTAAATTAGGTGATTGCAGGTGTTTTCATGTTTCCATGAAATGTTTAACCCGAATTATGCGTTAGAAAATCTATTACGAATCAAAAGCACTGCAAATCAGTCACTTCGCTTCGTTATATTCTCTAGCCATAGCGGTGCTGTGCTTTTCGAATATAACATCCTGATTTATTGTGATTTTTATTCTCATCACAAAATTCTAATACATAATCCGGGTTTGAGACTTATAATACCTTGTTTTGCATGTTTTTATTCTTATAAACGCATTCATTTTAAGAAAATCTTAGACATTCTTGAAATAGCTTTACTTATTTTAGGCTTCTATTTCAGAATTAATAATTTAACAGTAAATTTTCCATGAAACACCTTTTAGCTTTAATGCTTTTGAGTTCGTTTGTTTTAACAGCTCAAGAGAATCCACTCTGGATGCGTTATCCTTCAATCTCACCGGATGGAACACAAATTGTTTTTACGTACAAGGGCGATTTGTATAAAGTATCCTCAACTGGCGGAAATGCCACACAACTTACCTTTCATAACGCGCATGATTTTATGCCCGTTTGGAACAAAAAAGGCGATAAAATTGCTTTTGCTTCCAACCGTTATGGCAATTTTGATGTTTTTACAATGAATGCAGATGGTGGAGAGGCCACAAGACTGACTTTCCATTCTAACGACGAAAGCCCTTACTCCTTTACTATCGATGACACTGCTATTTATTTTGGTGCATTACGTCAAGATGATGTTAACCACAGGCAATACCCTCACCGTTCTCAATCCGAATTGTATAGCGTTCCTGTAGGTGGCGGTCGTGTTTCGCAGGTCTTTACTTTTCCGGCAGAGGATATCCAAACGTCTGCAGATGGCAACTTTATGGTGTATCAGGATAGACCAGGAGGCGAGAACATTTGGCGAAAACACCATACGTCTTCAGTAACCAGAGATATTTGGTTATACAACAAAACAGAAGACAGCCATACGCCAATAACTACTTTTGAAGGAGAAGATAGACAACCTATTTTTACTTCAGACGAAAAAGGCATCTATTATTTAAGTGAAAAAAATGGCTCATTCAATGTGTATAAAAAAGGACTTGCGGCCAACGCAACGGCAACTCAATTAACCAACTTTGAGCTTCATCCCGTTCGATTTTTAAGTATGGGGAATGGCTTGTTGTCTTTTGGGTACGACGGCGAACTTTACACCATGAGAGAAGGCGAGGAGCCTAAAAAGCTTAATGTAGTCATCAAGACTCAAGACAAGACCAATAGTGATAAGTTCATTTCTATAAATGGTGGGATTAGCGAAATGGCTATTTCGCCAAACGGGAAAGAAATAGCCTTTACGGCAAGAGGTGAGGTTTTCGTAACTTCTGTGGATGAGTCGTTTACAAAACGCCTAACCAATACGCCTGAAAATGAACGCTTTGTCACATGGTCTGCAGATGGTAAATCTGTGGTTTACAGCAGTGAAAGAGATGGAAGATGGCAGATCTTTAAAGCTGAAAAAGCGCGCGCAGAAGAACCGTTTTTCTATGCATCTACACTCATTGAAGAGAGTGCTTTAGTCACTTCAGAAGTGGATAATTATATGCCCGAGTTTTCACCAGATGGTAAGCAATTAGCTTATATTGAAGGGCGAAGATCCTTGGTTGTAATGGATCTTAAAACTAAAGAAAAAACAACACTTCTTACCCCAAAAGATTTGTTTCACATGAGTGATGGCGATAAGTATTTTACCTGGAGTCCGGACAGCAAATGGTTATTAGTAGATTGGAACAAAACACTAAGCAACTCCGAAGTCTTGCTTATAGCAGCCGATGGCTCTAAACAAATGAATTTAAACCAAAGCGGTTATAGCGACTATCGCCCAAAATGGGTGAATGAAGGTAAACAGATGATATGGTTTAGCAACAGAAATGGGCTTAAGTCCTACGCCACAAGTGGAAGAACACAAAGCGATGTATACAGCATGTATTTTACGCAGGAAGCCTGGGACGAAGCTAATCTTAGTGATGAAGATTTTAAACTGCTTACAGCCATAAAAGAACAAGAAAAAAAGGCTAAGGCAAAAGATAGCATAGAAAATAGCAAGAAAAAGAAGAAAAAAGACAAAAAAACAGACGATAAAGCCGAAGAGAAACTGCTTGAGTTTGATTGGGAGAAACTACGAGACCAAACAAAGCGTCTTACAATACATTCTTCTCGATTAGGCGATGCAGTACTTTCTAAAAAAGGCGATATGCTTTACTACCTTGCAAGTTTTGAAGACAAATCCAACTTATGGAGTACAAATATTAGAACCAAAGAGACAAAAATGCTCATGGAGCTCAATACCAGTTTTGGAAGTTTGCAATGGGATAAAGACCAAAAAAACCTGTACCTCCTGAGCAGTGGAAGAATTACACAACTTAAACCTGAGTCTAAAAAGAAGAAAGCCATAAAAATAGATGGCGAAATGGCTTTTGATGAGGCTGCAGAAAGAGAAGCGATGTTCGATCACGTATGGATTCGTACCAAAAATATATTCTACGAACCTACATTTCATGGTATAGACTGGGAGTTGATGAAGAGTGAATATCAAAAATATGTACCCCATATAAGTAATGCTTACGAATTTTCAGAAATGCTTTCAGAATTGTTAGGAGAGCTTAATGTATCTCATGCAGGGTCTGGCTTTAGAGGTAGCAGCATTTCAAATGCTGATGCGACAGCTTCCTTAGGTATTTTCATGAATTACGAGTATAAAGAGGATGGTATTTTAATTGATGAAATCATAAAAGGTGGTCCGCTGGACAAGGCGAAATTTAACCTTAAGCCCGGTATGATTATCCAAAAAATTGATGGCGAAATTGTCTCTAAAGAACAAGATGTTGCCAAATACTTAAACAGAAAAGAGGGTAAGTTTGTGCTTCTGGACATTTATGACCCAACAACTAAAAAGAACTTAGAGCCTATCACGGTAAAACCTATAAGTCTAGGCGAAGAAAATAGCCTGTTATACAAACGCTGGGTAAAACGAAATGAAAAAGAGGTCCTGGAAAAAAGTAAAGGCAAATTAGGCTATGTGCACATTCCCGGTATGGGCGATGGGCCTTATCGTAGCATTTACCAAGACATGATGGGCAAGTTTTTTGAAAAGGAAGCTGTAATAGTAGATGTTCGTTTTAATGGCGGTGGAGATTTAGTAGCGGATTTGGCTATGTTTTTTACGGGTGAACCATTTATAACCTACGCTACTGCCGACAAAGTTGTAGGAGGCGAACCAACGTCCCGATGGACAAAGCCAACCTTATCAATATTTAACGAAAGCATGTATTCTGATGGCCATTGTTACGCGCAAGGCTACACCGATCTGAAAATTGGAAAAACCGTGGGAATGCCTGTACCGGGAACTTGTAGTTTTGCCGGTTGGGAAGGCTTACCAAACGGCTCTTATTGGGGTGTTGTGCCTGTAAGTGCCAAGAACAAAGCTGGCGAATGGATGGAAAATAACCAAACAGAACCAAGCATAAAGGTAAAAAACATGCCTGGCGTAATTGATAAAGGGCGCGACCAGCAGTTAGAACGCTCAATTGAAGAATTACTAAAAGAGATTGAATAATAATTTGCTAAAATAAATTCCAAATACTTGAAAAGCCACTACAACTGCACGGAATGTTGTAGTGGCTTTTTCTTTAGAAAATAATTCCACTAACTCGAACATCATTTTTTTTGAAAAATAAAACCCTATCCATTACCGTCCTTATATTGGCAGGAGAAGCTATTTTTTTGCTCCCCTTTATATTAATCAGGGTTTTTAGACCGATCATAAGGGAAGCACTTGTTGTTACAGACTTAGAGATTGGTAAAGCGCAGGCTGTCTATGGCATTACAGCTATGGTTTCCTATGTGTTTGGCGGATTTTTTGCCGATAAATGGGAGCCTCGTAAACTGATAAGCCTATCCTTAATATTCACAGCTCTTGGAGGGTTTTTTATGATGCAGTTACCCTCATTTAAAGGCTTACAAGTGCTTTATGGGTTTTGGGGTATTTCAACGATTTTATTGTTTTGGGCGGCACTAATCAAAGCAACACGACTGTGGGGAAACACCAATAATCAAGGGCTTTCATTTGGTTTGTTAGATGGTGGCCGCGGTGCATTTGCAGCACTTATGGCAACATTTGGCGCCATAATTCCAGCTCTTATTTTTCCAGAAGACGCTGCTTCAATCACTTTAGAAGACAAAACTAAAACCCTTCAATACATCATAGGATTTATGACTTCTATTGTGTTGTTGATTGCACTTCTTGTATGGAAAGTTTTACCGGAAGAGCGTACTACTCATGAGACTAAAAAACAGCAATCATCAGGTTTTGATTTTGCACAGGTTTTTAAAATTATTCTTAAACCCAAAGTAGTCTTTCACGCGTTTATCATCGTTTGTGCTTATTCCACTTACAAAGTAACTGATGTTTATGCCATTTACGCCAAAGATGTTTGGGATTACAGCCTTGCCGAAGCCTCTCAATTTGGTGTAGTATTACAGTGGATTCGTCCTGTTGCAGCTATTAGCATAGGTTGGCTAGTGGACAGGTATGTCACATCAAAAGGTGTGCTGGTTTGTTTTATAATGATAAGTCTTGGCTATGCAGCGATAGGATTTGGAGTCTTTGAAAGCTATTCAGTAATAGTTTCAATACTCACTTTTTTTATTATCTCTGTAGGGGTTTACGCTATGCGAGGCCTTTATTTTGCACTGATTGAAGAAGCAAATACACCACTTGCCATCACTGGAACAGTGATTGGTCTAATCTCCTTTTTGGGGTACACTCCAGATATTTTTATGTCTTTAATTTCAGGCTATATTCTTGGAGATACACCCGATATATATGAGTACCAAAGGCTGTTTAAGGTGGTTTTGCTATTTCCGGTCATAGGCGTCTTTGCTACAATAGGTTTCAGATGGAATAATAGGAGATAAGCTTCATTCCACAAAACGGATGCTTAAGAATGAATAAGTTTTAAACGATTTGTAATACGCTTTCTTCAGAAAGCACGAAAACATGTTCATTATTTTCTGGTGTAACATAATATTTGCCTGTAAAATCCCCAAAAGCCGGTAAAATGAGTTGATTTTGCTTTTGATAAAAACACGACAAGCCTAAATATTGTTTTCCTTTGCCTCTCAGCTTGAAGCCCGGGTGCACATGTCCGCAAATATTAAACAGGGGTAAGGTTTCTTCCGGTATATGCGTAAAACAAAATGGATCTAACTCTAACTGTTTTACCACTTTAAAGCCTAACTTTTCAAACTTATAGACTGGTATAATGTCATGGTTTCCAACAATAAGGGTAAAGTTAACAGGTTGACGCTTTATCCATTCTTCAAAAATAAACCAGGACTTATTAATTGTTGAATGAAATAAATCACCCAAAAAAACAACTTCTTTAGGTGAAAATTGGGCGATATTTTGTTCTATTTTGATGTAGTCTATTGCATTAGACAAGTCAGGTAAGGCAGTGCCATGCTTTCTAAAATGTTCAATTTTACCAAGATGTAAATCAGCGATGATAAGAAGCTCATGTTTAGGCCAGTACATAGACCCATAATGATGAAAGATAACTGCTGCTCCTGAAAGATGTAATTCCAATGTTAATTGATATTTAATGCTCTATGCGTATTTTTTATAGATGCGTTTTGTTTGTAAGTCAACCAAGAATCGCCCTTGTATTTACGCATAATATTCTCCTTAATCCGCATAATCGAAAGGTTATAAACGGCTTGTGCCAAATGCTTTGGGCGTTTAGCCAAGGCTCTTAAACTAATAGAAAAGCCGGGCGTGATGTAATGCATATAATGCCAAAACCCTTCCGGCATGTAAAGGGTGTCACCTGCATTAAGTCTTGTTTGGTAGCCTTTTGCAAACTGCAAGGCCGGAAACGCATCGAAATCCGGATTTGAAAAATCTATACTGTCGTTAGTTTTTAGGGCGTTTGGCACTTTATAGAGAAACTTTGTTTCCGATGGCGGAAAAAGTAAACACTCTTTAGTCCCGTACAAATGCACATGTAAAATATTAGCCAAATCGATATCGTAATGCATAAATACTTTAGAATGTCTACCACCTACAAATAAAAATGGTAAAGATTTAAAAAGCCTAAGCCCGAGATTTGGATATTTGATATGTTTTTTAAGCCCAGGCCGTTCTTTAATTAGGTTAAATAAGAATAGTCGTAAATCTGTCGGTTCAGACTGTAATAAGTCAATATAATCGCCAAATCGCATTTTTGCCTGAGGCTCGTTGTATTTGTATTTTGAGGTAATGGGTTTAGAGTCGTAAAGCGGAACTTCAATATCTCCGGCTATAGATTTAAAATAGTCAAAGTCCCATAGCTGTAGTGCCTTCCAATTGCTAGTTAGACCTTCTATAACAAGCGGTTGTTGAGGTTTTACGTAATTTTGAACAAAATCTTTAGGCGAAATATCTTTCACTCGATCGATAGACCGTGTTTGAAATGCATATCCCATTTTACAGATTTATCCGTGCGAGCTTCTCACTAATTTTGCTTTTTCTTTTGCCTTTTCGTTACTCTCTATTTTGTGATTTGGCCTGGTCCATCTTGGTTTTTCACCTAGCGGAGCTAGTTCAGACTCTTCTTTTGGAACCGATTTTGGTTTTTCTCCTTTTTCAAATGCCTTTTGTGGAGTAATGCCTAAAGCTTTAAACAAAGCCATATCTTCATTTACATCCGGATTGGGCGTAGTAAGCAATTTATCGCCTGCAAAAATCGAGTTTGCTCCCACAAAGAAACACATGGCCTGACCTTCTTTAGTCATTTGCGTTCTGCCGGCAGATAGCCTAACCTGTGTTTTTGGCATAATTATTCTTGTCGTGGCTATCATTCTTATCATTTCCCAAATTTCAATAGGTTGTTGATCTTCCAATGGTGTGCCTTCAACTGCTACCAGTGCGTTTATTGGTGTAGATTCAGGTTGTGGATTTAGCGATGCCAGTTGGATGAGCATATCGATACGATCTTCAACAGATTCACCCATGCCTATGATACCTCCACTACATACCGTAACATTGGTTTTGCGTACATTATCAATAGTATCTAATCGATCTTGGTAACCTCTTGTGGAAATTACTTTTTTGTAGTATTCTTCAGACGAATCTAAGTTATGGTTGTAAGCGTAAAGTCCGGCTTCGGCCAGGCGTTTAGCTTGATTTTCGGTAACCATCCCAAGGGTACAGCAAACTTCCATGTCTAGGCCATTTACGGTTCTTACCATATCAAGCACCTTTTCAAAATCTTCACCATCTTTTACGTTACGCCATGCAGCACCCATGCATAACCTTGAACTACCAGAGGCTTTTGCGCGTAAAGCTTGTGCTTTTACGTGAGACACATCCATCAAATCGTTGCCTTCTATATCGGTATGGTAGCGTGCGGCTTGAGGACAGTATCCGCAATCTTCAGAGCAGCCGCCTGTTTTGATGGAAAGAAGGGTAGAAACCTGTACTGTATTGGGGTCATGATGTGCTCTATGTACTGTTGCTGCTTTGTACATCAGCTCCATTAAAGGTGTATTATAAATGGCTAAAACCTCTTTTCTCGTCCAGTTATGCTTAATCATATGTCAACTCTAATTATGATGGTTAAAAAAAACTTAAAACCAAAAGTACAAAAAATAGCGATTTGAACGAATAGATTGAAATATTAGTAAGCATAACATGACAATTTGCAGTAATTATAAACTTAGTAGAAAAAAGTGATGCTGTTTCGTGCTGTCGTATTTAAGTAACATAGCGTTTCACTTAGATTTAAAATTACACTTTCTGTAAAATGACACTCACCGCGTTCCCGCCAAAACCAACAGCATTCACCATAACGTTTTGAATAGTTTGAGGATTTGCAGATGGTGTATAAAATGGATTGGGGATAAAGGTGTTGTGTTGTATCATCAGACTAGCCAACTCCAAGCTCATGGCACCTGAAGCACCGAAGGTATGACCGATTTGCCACTTATTAGTTGTTACTGCGGGAATCTCTGAAAAGGTATTTTTTACAGCTCTTAGCTCGCTCAAATCCCCTTTTACGGTTCCCGGCGCATGCATGACGATAACATCTACTGTTTTTAAGGAGGCATCATTTAAGGCCATTGCCATAGATTTTTGTAAGCATTCTGCATCTGCAGAAAGCGAAATATTGTGCGTGATTTGTTCAGTAGCATAGCCTATTCCTGCTACCTTCACAGCATCTTTTGTTGGTGTGGTACTTAGATGAGCTAAACTGCTCGCTTCTCCTAAAACCAAGGTGTTTTCGGTTTTATGCTTATCTAAACTTTTGCATGGAAAATCATCAAGATGTTTAGAATACAGGTTCAACACTTTCATTTGTTCGATGGTAAAACCTGTTAATGGCGCTTCTGCACCGCCGACGATACAGTCGGATAACATACCGGATTTTAAAAAGGCGTAACCGTTAAGTAAGGCATGTAAGGCGGACGAACAAGTTATCGAATGGCTTATGGCCGGCCCTTCTAGTCCTAAATCTTGAGCGACATTGCTTGCAATATTTCCTAAGGTTGTCGTTGGAGAGGTCGCAAAAGGTAGTTCTCCCTTTAAAATGTAGGATTCATGAGCTTTTTCGAATGTGTGCGTTGCGCCTCGTGATGAGCCAATGTATACACCGCAGGTGTTTGGTAGCTTTTGTACTTGCTTCAATAAGTGACGGCCAACATAAAGCGCCATAAGTGTCGTTCTGTCCAGACTCGCATAGCGTTTATGCTCTTGAGATAAGTGTTCTAAAGCCTTATTTTGAGCATCGGTAAGTGCAGATACAGGAACGCCACTCTTGTTATAGCGTTGAAATTTTGACTCTTGTTTATTCAGGCTTTTCCATACTTCTTCAGGTGTGCTCCCGAGAGCAGATACAGAGGAAATAGAATTGATGTAAATTGGTGTCGACAACTCTAAAAAAGGTTTTTCAATTTGCTATAATAGGCAAAACTAAACATAGTATATTATTTAGCTAACTTTGGTAACGGCTAATTTTACGTAATTAAAAAATTAAAATGATAACATGCTTTAAATGCTTGGCAAAATGCGGTTTAATTTTAATATTAACTTCCTGTGTTCTGAACTGTTCTGCCTCAAAACAAATAGCATTACCGCAGAATGAAGCTATTTATATAAAATACATTGACAAAGAGTACCTTAAATTTGGTGAGGAATTGCTTACAGAATTTAAAACATTAAAAGACGACAAGGCCAATTCTTTAAGTAAAAAGAAATTAAAGACAATTAATAAGCGCATACAAAACTTAGCTACAGATACCATAGCTCCATATTACGAATACTATATTTTTAAGGATTCGGTTAGAGTAAATAGTAGCTACAGCACATATAGCTATGTGCCTAAAACAAGAGAAAAATTCGTTTATTCAGATGGTCTTGAAGGTCGAAGGATGTTCAAGAAAACTCAATTTTTTGACAACAATCGATTTATAAAAGATGTTATAATACACAAAGACAATCGGAAGGAAATACTAGGCTTGGATTGTTATCTTGTTGAATATAAACATTCTATAAAAGCAGGAAAATATGAAGACTTAAAAACCTTTCAGGTCTATGTGTCGGACATTGGGAATGTGCCGCTTTATAATTATGACATGTTAGAACTTTCCAGACCTATAGGTATACGTGGGCTGGTTTTAGAAGTCATTATCGCAAACGATAATCGATTAAAAACAGTATATCAACATTATATAGCCAAAGAGCTACAAGTTAAAAAACCCGATAAAAGATTATTAAATATCGATTGGTTGAAGTCAATGCCTATTCTTGAATAACCTCAACTCCAACAATAAAGTAGTCTGTATCGCCTTGCCAGGCCATGGCTTTGTAGCGTTGCTTATATTTCAACTTTACGCGTTTGCCTTCTGCATTTTGCAGCTCATTTACCACATTTTCATCTAAAACAGAAAACCGCCAAAGATTACCTTCTAAACCATCGTTTACATTGTTTGTACGAAGACCACCTAAATTTAGTTCGCCTTCGTAGGTTTTAAAAATAACCCCTTTTTCACTAAACTTAATTAATTGGCCTGCTCTTGTTCCTTCAGAATAGGTCCATGAAAATGACCATAATACAATGGCACCAAGCAAGATGACTACGATAAGAACTTTTACTAAAAAAGATTTTGCTTTAGACTTAAATGAGCGTTTCTCTTCGGACATGATTTTATTTGAGATTTTAGTATTGTAAAAATAGTAATTTTAAAAATTTTAAAGATGGCCTTTTTAATTATCAAGCTCTCTTATTAAATACACAAACACAGGAAAGTGGTCGCTATACCCACCGGAAAAGGTGCTTCCAGCCCAACTTCTAAAGGGGTAGCCTTTCCAGCGGCCCTTGGGGTTTTGAAGATACGGCGGAGAGAAAATACCAGATTTGTAATACCTAAATTCCGTAAAATCTTCTTCGAGTAACGGAGCTGTAAAAAAGATTTGATCAAAGACGTCCCAACTGCCACGATAGGCGATTGTGCCGCCACCTTTACGTCTTATGCTTTCATAAGGGTTATAAATTTCTTTTAGGCCGACTTCTTCTTTATTAAATTTTGCACCGACAACATTTGCAATACTCTTGTTATATGGTCCATCATTAAAATCGCCCATCACCATAATTTTTGCATAAGGATCTATAACCTGTAAAGAATCTATTGCTTTTTTTACAACACGAGCCGCTTGAAGTCGCCCTGGTTCCGATTTTTTTAAGCCACCACCTCTTGAAGGCCAATGGTTGACTATAAAATGAAATTTTTCGCCAACAAGTTCTCCTGAAACAACCAAAACATCTCTCGTATAATTTCTTTTAGCATTATTTTGGCCATATTTAATTATTACAGGATGTGCTATAGAGTTTGTTGGTTTAAACATGTTAGATTGATATAACAAGCCCGTATCTATACTTCTTTCGTCAGGTGATTCGTGATGGATATAATCATAATTGTATGGTAGCAATCTTGGGTGTGTAATTAGATCGATAAGGACATCGTCGTTTTCAATTTCGCAAACGCCTAAAATAGCCGGTGGCATCTGAGCAATATCTGCGCCAATCTCAGAAATAACTTTGGCCATGTTTTTAACTTTTTTCTTGTAAATCGCCGGCCTTACTGCAGAATCCATTTCCATTATAGGCGATCTTTCATCAAGTTTAGTCGGGTCATTTTCAATATCAAATAAATTTTCTAGATTATAAAAGGCTACAGTTGCAATGCTGTATTTCTTTTCTTGGGCTTGTACACTTAAGCTCAAAAAGCCCGAAAATAGAATCAAAACGAAAAATCTATTTAATTTAATTATTACCATCATGTAAAATTTTAATCTTTTAGACCTCAAAAATACCAAATATTAAAATGAAATAATACTTTTGTAAAAAAATCATAATAATTTCTTAATATGAGATTTCTATCAATAACTACTTCAAAATTAAAACACAGCTTATTGCCGTTTGTGTTTTGTCTGTTTTCTGGAGTAATGATGGCACAAAGCACAAGTGTTAAAGGTGTTGTCGTAGATGATGCAAACGAAAATCCCATAAATTTGGTAAGCGTAAAAATTGAAGGAACTTTGTTGGAAGTCTTTTCTGACGACAGCGGTGCTTTCGAACTGCAAGGCGACCTTCCTTTAGGGGAACAAATATTATTTGTGTTTAAAGAAGGCTATGTTTCCAAGCGTTATCCTGTTGTTATAAATGAAAATCAAACCCTGGATTTAGGGATGTTATTCTTAAAAGAGGACATCGCAAAAGAAGCGGAGCAGATTGGGATTATCAGTTTATCAGACAACGAGTTGGCCGGAGATGACAGCGTCCTCTTTAATGTATCAGGTTTGCTACAATCTACCCAGGACGTATTTTTAAGAGCAGCTGCATTCGATTTTAGTGCGACGTTTTTTAACCCGAGAGGTTATGACAACAATCGTGGTAAGATTTTGATAAATGGTATGGAGATGAATAAATTTTCTACCGGCAGACCACAATGGACGCAATGGGGTGGATTAAACGATATCCAACGTAACAGAACCCTTAGCATGTACAGTCATGCCAACGAGTTTCAGTTTGGAGATTTAGCTGGGACTACAAATATAGATATGCGTGCGTCATCCATGCGAAAAGGTGGTCGTATATCTTATGCGTCTTCAAACCGTTCTTACCAAGGCCGAATTATGGCAAGTTATAACTCCGGTATCCTTGCAGGCGGATGGGCGTATTCGATTCTTATGTCAAGACGATTTGGCGAAGAAGGTTTTATAGATGCTACTTTATACGATGCAAATTCATTCGCTGCATCTGTCGAAAAAAGAATTAACGATAAGCATAGCTTGAATTTTACAGGCTTTTATGCGCCAAACCGTAGAGGTTTGTCAAATGCCATTACTCAAGAAATAAAAGACTTAAAAGGCAGAAGATACAATCCGGAATGGGGTTTCCAAAACGGGAAGATGAGAAACGTAAGAACCAGAGAAATCGAGCAACCCGTTTTTATGCTTAACCACTTTTGGGATATTAATGAAAATATATCTTTAAACACCAATGTGGGCTATCAATTTGGTAAAATAGGAACAACAAGAATAGACAATGGAGGTACGAGAAAAGTCGTAGACTCCAATGGAGATGTCGCCTATCTTGGTGGTGCGAGAAATCCATCACCTATTTATTATCAAAATTTACCAAGTTATTTCTTAAGATTTGAAAACCCTTCTTTAGCAGATTTTGGAAGAGCTTATCAGGCGCAGGAGGAGTTTTTAGCAGATGGTCAGTTCAATTGGGACGCGGTTTACCTCGCCAACATCAATAATCTTGCAAACGGCGGAAATTCAACATACATCCTAAAAGAAGATATTGAAAATGAAAACATGGTGTCTTTCAATTCTATTCTTAATGCTAAGCTTAGAGATAATATTACGCTTAATGCAAGTGTAGACTACAGGGCCAATACGATTGAAAATTATGCTGAAGTAGTCGATTTACTTGGTGGGCAACAGTTTTTAGATATAGACTTCTTCGCAGATGAAGACGGCCAATCCTCAAATTTTGAATTAACACGTTCTGCTCAAGCTGATGTAAGAAACCCAGATAGATTAGTGGTTGAAGGCGACAGGTATGAATATAATTTTGAGTTTGATGCTCAGGAATACAACGTGTTTGCACAAACACAATTTCAATACTCTTGGGTAGATTTTTATGTCGGCGCTAACTTTGGACAGACCTCTTACCAAAGAACAGGACTTTATGAAAATGGTTATTTTGAAGGCGATTTGTCTTTTGGAGAAGGCGAAAAACTGAATTTTGATATTTTTGGCGCCAAACTTGGCGGGATATTTAAAATAAAAGGTGGTCACTATATTGATGCAAATGCTGCTTATATGCAAGATGCACCATCCTTGAGAAATTCATACATCAACCCAAGACAAAACCATCTTGTAGTACCGGATGTAAAAGAAGTTGTTTCTACACACGCAGATTTAAGTTACGTGTATAGATCTCCAATAATTCAAGCGCGTCTAAGCGGATTTTATACAAGGTTTGAAGATGGCACTAGTGTAGGATTTTACTTTAGTCAGGACGATGAGACCGGCGCTTTTCTGCAGGAAGTTATGACAGGGATAAACCAACTACATTTAGGGATGGAATTTGGTATAGAAGCGCAAGTCACACCAACAATAAAGCTTAAAGCTGCAGGAACTGTAGGCCAGCACATTTACGATAACAACCCCAATATTGCCTTTTACAGTCAAGACCCTATAAATCCTGAATTTCCAAATGACAACACACAGCCTTTAATCTTTGGAGAAGGAACAGCTGCTCTAAAAAATTATAGAGTTGAAGGCGGTCCGCAAACGGCTTTACAATTAGGATTTGAATACAGAGATCCTAATTACTGGAATATCGGTATAACTTCAAATTACTATTCTAATGCCTACGTAAGCCCCGCAGGCATAACACGCTCAGACTTATTTTTTAGTGGCGTCACCAATCCTGATCCAGATATCGCAAGACAACTTTTGGCACAGGAAGATTTTGGGGAATACATGCTCTTTAATGCTATAGGTGGAAAATCTTGGAGAGTAGGCGATTATTATTTAGGATTTTTTGCCGTAATAAACAACATCTTGGGCGAAGACTTTATTACTGGTGGTTTTGAACAAGGTAGAGTAGGAGGTTACAATGGCCTTCTTGAACAAGAAAACAGCTATGGCGGAAATCCTTTTGGAAACCGTTATTTCTTTGGCTCAGGCACTACGTATTATCTCAATGTATATTTAAGATTTTAGAAATTTCAATTAAACTTTTTATCAATATAAAATGAAAACAATTCAATTTAAACTTACTTTTTTAGTATTACTTTTTGGTTTTGTATTTACATCATGTGTTGAAGATGATGAATTTGACATTCCAAATACGGTAAATGTTCAAGATCCAGTTTTTGGCGAAAATGATCAAATTATAACCATAAACGCAATTTTGGGAACCATAGAACAAAATGGCGGAGATAATTTTGTGGTTGAAAGTAATCTCAATTTGTACATGGAAGGCTATGTCGTTTCATCAGACGAAGGTGGTAACTTTTTTGAAGAACTTATTATTCAGGATAAACCGGAGAATCCAACAGCGGGAATTAGAATATCTGTAAACACAAATCCATTATTTACCAGATACAATTTCGGGAGAAAAATATACGTGTATATGAATGGGTTAACCGTTGGGACAACTAATGGTGTTGCTGCTGTGGGCACAACAGATGGAGATCGTGTTGGCCAAATAGAAGATAGCCAAACCGAAGACAGGTTGATTCTAACGTCTGAAGTAGCTGAAATTGTACCATTGCCTGTTACGATTGTAGATTTTTCAGAACAACTTGAAAATTTATATGTACAGCTTAATAATGTTCAGTTTCCAAGAAGTAGTATTTTTGGTGAAAATGGACCACTAACCTTTGCCTCTGAAGGCACTGATGAATTTGATGGTGAGCGCGTTTTAGAGAGCTGCGAATCGGGAAGTTCTGTTATCTTGAGCACAAGTACGTTTTCAGACTTCAAATTCTTAAACTTACCAGGCGGTGCCGGCTCAATTTCCGGTGTTTTATCTAGAGACTTTTTCGATGACTTTTATACTTTATTAATTAATTCGCCGGAGGACATCACTTTCGACCAAGAGCGTTGTGATCCGGATTTATTGTTTTGCGATGGTCCAAGCGGTGGGTCTAACACTATCTTCTTAGAGGATTTTGAAAGTTCTTCAAACATAAATGATTTAGTTGCATCAGGGTGGACAAATGTAAATGTTACTGGTGGAAATGTTGATTACATCATAGGGTCTTTCAGTGGTGACGCTTATGCGCAAATATCCGGTTTTAACTCCGGTGAAACTGATTCTCAAGCCTGGCTTATTACTCCAGCTATCGATTTATCAGCTTCTATTGAAGAAGATTTAAGCATGTCTATTCAAACCAACTTCGACAACGGAGAGATATTAACTGTTCTTATTACAAACAACTACACAGGAGATCCTCTAACAACAGAATGGACGCAATTAGACTTGGATGTGCCAACCGGTCCAAGTAGCGGTTTTGGTAGTTTTACGCCTGTAGGTCCAACAAATATTAGCTGTGCCGGAGAAACTGTTTGGATAGGGTTTAGATATATCAGTTCAGATCCTGGTCCAACCACAAGATACCATATAGATGATATCGAAATAACAGGAAATTAATTTTAAAAATACGTATTTTTAAAACCGCCAATTTTGGCGGTTTTTTTATTTATAATATTATGACAATTAACTTTTCAAGACTGATACAAGGCGTTATGACATGGGGTGTTTGGGGTAAAAATCTCAATACACAAGAAATGGCTAATCGGATTTCTGAGAATGTAAGTGAAGGTGTAACCACATTTGATCATGCAGATATTTATGGAAATTATACGACAGAAGCGGCATTTGGGAAGGCGCTATTGCAAAGTGGTGTATCAAGAGATAAAATTCAACTTATTTCTAAGTGTGGAATACAATTGATAAATGATGAAAGACACACTTATGTTAAGCATTATAATTACGACAAGGCGTACATTATTTCTCAAGCAGAAAAAGCACTAGAATACTTAAAAACAGACTATTTAGATTTGTTTTTGTTGCACAGGCCTAGTCCTTTGATGCGAGTAGACGAAATTAAAGAAGCCATCAGCTTGCTGAAAGACCAAGGAAAGATTAGAGCTTTTGGCGTTTCCAACTTTACACCGGAACAAATTTCTTATTTGAAAGACGATTTGGAAATTCAGGTTAATCAGATTCAATGTTCATTAACCCATTATGAGCCGTTTGAAGACGATACCTTGTTTTACCACATGCGCAACGACATATCAACCATGGCATGGTCGCCTCTTGGAAACACTATTAAAATTGAAGACACATCAAGTCTTAAACAAATGCTTAATCAACTTTCGGAAAAATATGGTTGCTCTCCAACACAATTGGTGTTGGCATGGTTGTTACACCATCCGGCAAATATTTATCCGGTTATGGGCACATCCCAGTTTAAGCGCATTAAAGAAGCTAAAGAAAGCCTGGAAATCGAACTAGATATTCAAGATTGGTTTGTGCTTTACGAAGCATCCAGAGGCAAAGAAGTAGCATAAGATTTAAAAATGAAATACAGCTGACGGTGTTATAACCATATCTAATCTTACATCATTTTCATTGGTTTCAATTTTTGAAACAGGGTCAAAAAAGGATAGGCCTATTTTTTTAACATCGGGTCGGCATTCTTTTAAAAACCGGTCATAAAACCCTTGCCCATAGCCAACGCGATTCCCGAATCCATCAAAAGCCAAGAGCGGGACAAATACAACATCTAGTTTGTCTACAGGAATTTCTACACCTTCAACAGGTTCGGGAATACCATAAGCATTAGGTTGGATGCGCATGGCATCTGTTAGCAGAAAGTGTTGTAATGTTCTGGTTTTAAAATCACTCTTGCTTATTACAATATTTTTGTCTTTTCCCTGTAAAACGTGCAAAAGGTATTCGGTATTTACTTCTTTATGCTTTGTAATGCTTAAAAACAAATGAAAATATTGTTTAGACCAGATGTCAAGTTTTATTAACCTGTTAGCGATGTTTAAGCTTTTGTCCTCAATTTCCTGAAGCGAAAGTTTGCGCCTTTTGGCTTTAAACATTTGCCGAATCTCTGTCTTAGTCATGCGCCTCGGTAGAAATATGAAACAATGCATCGCCTTGGTAAACCATAGCGGATTGATTTATATTGATGATATAGCCAGAAGATTTTGCTTTCATGATATGCAAAAAACTGCCGTAAGGGTCTGTAATGTGCGCCAAAACTTCACCGGAATTTACCCAATCGCCAATTTCCACCTTAAGATGCAGAAGTCCGCTGTACTTGGCTCTTAGCCATTGTGTTTTTTTAATAAAAATAGAAGTTTTATTGGCAACAGGAGGATTAAACTCCGCTTTCAGCATCCCTAAATGTTTCAATACTCTTCTCAATCCATCTAAACCGTATTTGGTTATACTGCTATCATTATCCTGAGACTTTCCACCTTCAAATAAGAGAATGGGAATGTTGCGTTTTTGGCAGGTCGTTCGGTAAGAGTTTTTGATGTTTGAAGAAAACACAATAAATGGGGCGTTAAAGACTTTTGCGAGCTCAAGGAGTTTGTCATCGTCTTCTGTAATTCTGATTTGCGCAGCATTAAAACGCTTTGCACCACCTGTATGAAAGTCTATAGCGTAATCTACAACAGGTAATATCTCATTGGTAAGCTGATAGGCAAATCGACTTGCTAAAGGGCCTTTTTTACTACCTGGAAAGATACGATTAAGGTCTCTTCCATCAGGGAATTCCCTTTGCATGTTTAAGAATCCAAATACATTAAGCACAGGGATACATATAATTGTTCCGGTTAAAGGCTTATTCATTTTACGTGCCAGAAATTGCCTTACAATTTCAACTCCATTTATCTCATCACCATGTATTCCTGCAGTAATAAGTACAACCGGACCGGGTTTTTTAGACCTTTCTACAATAATAGGCACGTCTACGGCAGATGTGGTGTAGAGTTTTGCAGTATGCAGATTTAATTTTTTACTCTTTCCGGGTAAAATTTCTTCGCCAAGTAAATACAGTGCTTTGTTGTTGTTGATAAATGGCTTATCATACATTTTTTTCGATGTATTGTATTACTTTTTTGGCAATGTCCACACCTGTTGCTTTTTCAATTCCTTCTAAGCCGGGTGAAGAATTAACCTCAAGAATTAAAGGTCCTCTGGAACTCTGTATCATATCTACACCGGCAACACCTAGACGCATTGCTTTTGCCGCTTTGATGGCTGCAATTTCTTCTTCATCCGTTAACTGAATTACTTCTGCAGAGCCGCCTTGATGCAAATTTGAACGAAATTCGCCTTCTTTTCCCTGGCGTTTCATCGCACCGACAACATGGCCGTCGATAACAAAAACACGGATGTCGGCACCTTTAGCTTCCTTTATAAATTCTTGTACTATTACTCTGGCTTGTAAGCCATTAAAGGCTTCTAAAACCGACTTTGCTGCGTTTTTTGTTTCGGCAAGTACAACACCCAGGCCCTGGGTGCCTTCCAACAGTTTAATAATCAGCGGTGTGCCGCCAACTTGACTTATTACGCTTTCTATATCTCGAGAATAGTTAGTAAATACTGTTTTTGGAAGCCCAATTCTTGCTTTGGTTAAGACTTGCATACTTCTCAGTTTGTCTCTACTTCTTACCAAAGCTTCAGAATCTATGGTGCTAAAAGCGCCCATCATTTCAAACTGTCGTACAACGGCTGTACCATAAAAAGTCACCGAAGCACCAATTCTCGGAATGATGGCATCTGTATCTTTAATGTAGTTGCCTTTATAAAAGATGTTTGGATTGCGTTTTTCTATAACTAAATCACACTTTAAGTGGTCTACCACTTGCACATTATGCTTACGTTTTTCCGCAGCTTCAACAAGTCTTTTTGTAGAATATAATTTAGGATTTCTAGAAAGAATTATTAAATTCATAAATCATATTTTTTTTCGACAAATCTTTCACAGATGGGTCGACAACAAATTTTGGGTTAAGAAATTTTCTTCCTAACAAAACAGGAAACCTCATTTCCTTTCTGTTTGAAAGCGATAAAGATATCTTATATGTTTTGTTAAATAGCTTTATCTTGGTTTTTATTTCATATCTATTTTGCGCAATACCATTGCTGCTTTTTACTCTTATGGTTCTAAAGTCTGAAAAGCTGTGTACAACGCTATTGTCTTCTCCTAAAAAGGTACAAAAAAGAACATTATTCTCTAAACGTATAGATTTACAATGTATTGAAGAGGTGTAAGCTCCGGTGTCTATCTTTACATCTATGTTTTCCAGGTCTAATTCAGGAAAATCGGCGACATCCATTCTCCCGATTAGGATTTTAGATTTTCTTTTTTTAGCCGACATTACTCAATCTCCGAAACTCTTAGGGTATTTACCATCCCTTTATCATCAATTGGCATAGCAGCAAGGTTGATAAGGTAATCACCTCTTTCCACATATTTTCTTTGAAATGCAATATTGTTGATGTCCTTTATCGTTACATCAGTGCTTTCAAACTTGTCGTAATAGAAGGCATTTACACCCCATAACAAACTTAGTTGTGTAAGGATATTTTTATTAGAGGTAAAGGCTAAAATATGAGCTTCCGGGCGCCATGCAGAAATTTGAAATGCCGTATATCCACTATTTGTAAGGGTACAAATTGCTGTAGCTTGTATTTCATTTGCCATTCTAGCAGCATGATAGCATACAGCTTTTGTTACATAGCGTTTTGTTTTAATTCTTGGCGGGTGATGAGGGACTTTAATAAGCTCAGAATCTTCAACACTTTTTATGATTTGGCACATTTTTTTGATAACGTCCACCGGGTATTTTCCTACAGATGTTTCTCCGCTTAACATTACTGCATCGGCACCATCCATTACCGAGTTAGCCACATCGTTTACTTCGGCTCTTGTTGGAGTAAGGCTGTCAATCATTGTTTCCATCATTTGAGTTGCAATGATGACAGGTATTCTTGCTAGCTTAGCTTTGAGCACCAATTCTTTCTGAATTAAAGGTACTTGATGCGCAGGAATTTCTACACCTAAATCGCCCCTTGCGACCATAAGGCCATCGCAGTATGACGTAATTTTGTCTATGTTTTTTACACCTTCGGGTTTTTCAATTTTGGCAATAATTGGAATTTTGTGAGCACAATTTTCTTTTATAAGCTCTTGTAGGGCTTTTAAATCGCTAGCGTACCTTACGAAAGATAAAGCAATCCAATCCACATCCAGCTTACAGGCAAAAATGGCGTCGCTAATGTCCTTTTCAGTTAGTGCCGGTAAGGAAATATTGGTATTTGGAAGGTTTACCCCTTTGTTAGACCTTAATGGGCCACCTTGTAACACTACAGCTTCTACGGTGTCTTTTTTGTTGGTAGATACAACTTCAAAAATAAGTTTACCATCGTCTAAAAGAATACGTTCTTTAGCTTTTACATCTTGTGGGAATGTGTCATAATTCATGTACACCTGATTCTCATCCCCTTCGAATCTTTCGCCGGTCTTAAAAGTGATTTTGTCGCCCTTGTTTACGACAATCCCATCTTTCATAACCCCTACACGTAGCTTAGGGCCCTGAAGGTCGCCTAATATCCCTGCGTTAAAGCCATATTCTTCATTTAATTCTCTTATCATTTTTACACGCTTTTCTACATCTTCGTAGTTGGCATGCGAAAAATTGATTCTAAATATATTTACGCCTTCTTCCAGTAAGGCTTTCAAGGTTTCTTTGTCAGAAGTTGATGGTCCTAAAGTGGCTACAATTTTGGTTTTCTTATT
The DNA here is from genome assembly GCA_964396065.1 of uncultured Mesohalobacter sp. Lineage (GTDB taxonomy): Bacteria > Bacteroidota > Bacteroidia > Flavobacteriales > Flavobacteriaceae > Psychroflexus. The sequence continues at coordinate 22,065 of CAYNCI010000050.1, forward strand.
TGTTTTCATATAAGTTATCTGTTTCGTTATTCAAAAATAAGATTTTCAGGAGACTTTATATCTTCAAATGGAATTTCAAATGCACTAACTAATTGAGGAATTTCATTTAAAGAGGATACCATGGCTTTCGTATTCATATGGTTATAGTCATCTTCTATCTTTATTAAGTATTCTGCTTGTTTATGCGAATTTATTAAGTATTTGTGTAAAGTTTGATCAACATCGAAGAGTGCATTAGATGCACTTGTGGTTTGGAGTGTATACGTAGATTTGTTTTGTACCAAATATAGTGTAGAACGTGTTTTTTGGTTATGAAACTTAAAAATTTCAAATGCTAAAGAATTGTTTTTAACTTTCATCATCACGTCATTCCTGCATTTTGAAAAATTAAACCCCATTTTTTTATTAATTAGATAGGCGATTTTAAAGCCTTCTATAGTCGCTGAAATACCAATCAGGTTAAAATCATTATAAAAACTATCTAATTCTAATTTATACATCGTGTAAAGGTATGTAATACAAGGTAATTGGGTATTAATTTTTGGTTTTGTTTACAGCTTAATCCATAATCTGGTCTTGTAGTGCATAATATGCTCTACGGCAAACTTTTTCTTCTGCCTTTTTCTTGGAAGTTGCTCTGGCTTTAGTAATCAGCTGTCCGTTCAGGTAATACCCCATAGAAAAATACTTTTGCCCATCTTGGTCTTTGCCAAAATCTTCGTATTCTTTTATGCTGTAATCATATTTTTTCTTCTGGCACCATTCTATCATATAACTCTTGTAGCTAATGACTTTGTTTTCTAAAACTTCGATATCAATAAATGGTTTAATTAATTTATGGGTTACAAACCATTCACATTTTTTAAAGCCCTGGTCTAAATATATGGCTGCTATTAGTGCTTCTAAAAGATTGCCGTAAATGTTGTCATTAAACTGATGAGGCTCGACTTCGGACATTAGGAGGTCGAGAAGTTTGAAGGTTTTTCCTATGCTATTCAAATTGTTTCTGCTTACAGCTTTAGAACGCATTTTGGTGAGGTAGCCTTCATTCCCTTGAGGAGATTGTTTAAATAAATATGTAGATATTATGGAATCTAATAAAGAATCGCCTAAAAATTCAAGTCTTTCGTAATTAATATCATTACCTAGCTTATCCTTAAAATTTAAGGACCGGTGTGTAAACGCACGCTTGTAAACACTCAGATTTTTAGGCTTAAAGCCAATAATCTTTTGAATTTCTGATAAAAAAAACCCGTCCTTTTCAGAACGGGTTTTAAAAATATGGTTAATAAATTTCATGGAAATAATAGAGAAACTTATTCTTCAAAAGTTTTGAAAATTACACAAGCGTTGTGGCCTCCAAAACCAAAAGTGTTACTCATGGCTACATTTACCTTTCGCTCTTGTGCTTTGTTGAGTGTTAAGTTTAGATCTGGATCAATATTTTCGTCTACGGTCTTATGATTTATTGTTGGCGGCACCAAACTATACTTCATCGCTAGGATAGAAGCTATAGCTTCGATAGCACCGGCTGCACCTAGAAGGTGTCCAGTCATAGATTTTGTAGAGTTAATATTAATGTTTTTGGCGTGATCACCAAACACTTCTCGAATGGCTTTAAGTTCTGCAACATCACCTAATGGAGTAGAAGTTCCATGCGTATTGATGGCATCTACTTCTTCCGGTTTTATACCTGCATTTCTTAAGCAATTTTTCATGACGGCTATGACACCAATACCATCCGGATGTGGTGCTGTCATGTGATAGGCGTCAGACGATAAACCTCCGCCGGCAACCTCTGCATAAATTTTGGCGCCGCGGGCTTTGGCGTGCTCATACTCTTCTAAAATAAGAGCACCGGCACCCTCGCCTAAAACAAATCCATCTCGTGTTGCGTCAAAAGGTCTTGAAGCCGTTTCAGGATCGTCATTTCTTGTTGATAAAGCATGCATAGCGTTAAAACCACCCATTCCGGCTTCTGTAACTGCGGCTTCACTTCCTCCTGTGACAATTATGTCACTATAACCCATCCGGATGTAGTTTAAAGCATCTATAATGGCATTTGCGGAAGAGGCACAGGCAGAAACGGTAGTGTAGTTTGGACCCATAAACCCATGTTTGATAGAAATATTACCAGGTGCAATATCAGCTATCATTTTAGGAATAAAGAAGGGGTTAAACCTTGGCGTTCCATCACCATTGGCATAGTTGACCACTTCATTCTGAAAAGTTTCCAACCCACCAATACCGGCACCCCAAATCACACCTACTCTATATTTGTCTACTTTATCAAGATCAATGTTTGAGTCTGCAATAGCTTCGTCTGAAGCGACAAGTGCATACTGCGTAAATTTATCTAATCGCCTTATTTCCTTTCGATCGAAATATTTAGTGAAATCAAAGTTTTTGATTTCACAGGCAAACTTAGTTTTAAATTTTTCAGTATTGTAATACGTTATTGGACCAGCTCCACTTTTACCTTGCGATAAGCCCTCCCAATATTCTTTGATATTGTTACCAATTGGGGTTAAGGCACCTAAACCTGTTACAACAACGCGTTTTAATTCCATGAAATAATTATTATTTAGCTTCTTCTATGTAAGAAATAGCTTGACCAACAGTAGAAATGTTTTCTGCCTGATCGTCTGGAATTTGAATGTCAAATTCTTTTTCGAACTCCATGATAAGTTCTACTGTGTCTAACGAGTCTGCACCTAAGTCATTAGTAAAACTAGCTTCGTTAACAACTTCATTTTCGTCAACGCCAAGTTTGTCAACGATAATAGCTTTTACTCTTGATGAAATGTCTGACATAATTATTTTTTTTAAATGTTTACAAGTTGCAAAAATAATAAACTTTATGTTAAATCAAATTTTAATTTAAAAATTGTCAATTTATATATAAACCAATTGCGATTAAGGCCTATTTTTGAGCGATATAATCTTTTTACAAGTCTACAAAACACGAATATGACTCCAAAGAAAATAGTAATTTTTGCGTCCGGAGGAGGAACAAACGCCGAAAATATCATCTCATACTTTAAGGCTAACCTCAATGTTACGGTAGTCAGTATTTTTTGCAACAACGCCAAAGCAGGTGTAATAAAAAGGGCAGAAAACCATGGTGTACCCCTCTTTTTATTTAGTAAAGTAGAGATGTTACATACTACCAAGGTGATGGATGAACTACACCGACTACAACCCGACCTTATCGTCTTAGCCGGTTTTTTATTAAAAATCCCAGAGGCGATAATCAATACATATCAAGATAAAATCATCAATATTCACCCCGCATTATTACCAAAATATGGCGGGAAAGGCATGTACGGCATGAACGTGCACAAAGCTGTTGTGCAACATCAGGAAGCGGAGTCCGGTATTACAATACACTATATAAATCAACATTATGATGAAGGTGCTATTATTTTTCAGGCCAAATGCCAAGTGGCACCAACCGACACTGCAGAGGATGTCGCCTCTAAAATTCACGACTTAGAAATGCAGCACTTTCCAAAAGTGATTGAAAGATTGTTGAATTAAATGCTCTGCAGAATTTTTCAACTACTTTAAGGTCTAACTTTCATTTTTTTAAAAATCTTTTGCGAAGACATATCTAAATCTACAATTACGTATGACAAAAGTCATATTTTATAAAATTATGTTTATTTAGATTAAATATAAATACTATTTTTGAAGTCTCGAAAAATTTTTTCTAAATGGGAAAGAAGAAAAAGGACAAAGCACTTAAGAAGAAAAGAATTTTAAAATTATCTGAAAACGGCACTGAGGCTTTAGGTAAAGTAAAATCTAAATGTTGTAAAAAATTCAAAAAAGGAGAATCTAAACGCTGTAAAAAATGTCCGTGTTTCGACTTGCTTAAAAAAGTAGCTTAGACATTTTAAAGCCTTAGGTTTTATTGAAATGTTTTAGATTTGACTCAAATTCTACACAAACCTATTGTATAATTGACAAAGCTTCATTCATCCTTTTTCCAATCCAAAAATGTGGTTCAGCTAGCTCAAGAGCTGATAGGCTGTGAGCTTTTTACACGTATTGATGGTGTGCTCACTTCCGGGCTAATTACAGAAACAGAAGCTTATGCCGGACAAGGCGATAAGGCTTGTCATGCACATCTTGGTAGATTTACAAAACGCACCTCTGTGATGTACGAACCTGGTGGTATTGCCTACATCTATTTATGTTATGGTATTCATCATTTATTTAATATCGTCACCAATACTAAAGGAAATGCTGACGCGATTCTTATTCGTGCCATAGCGCCTACATCCGGAATCGATATTATGCTTTCCAGGCGTGGCAAATCAAAAGTAAATAAAACGCTCACCTCTGGTCCCGGAAATGTTTCCAAAGCCTTAGGCTTGGACAAAACTCATAACGCTATGTCTGTCTGCGGTGACACGATTTGGGTACAGCAAAGCAGTAGTTCTGCTATCGACATCGTAAAAACCACCCGAATAGGTATAGATTATGCCGGAGAAGACGCCTTACTGCCGTGGCGATTTTACGACAAAAACTCAAAGTTTGTCTCGGTAAAATGAATATGTAGCAACCTATTATTTGATTTCTACTTTTCACTAGTTTTTTAAAACCTTTCTTCTTTTATGATTCCTTTGATGCTAATAATGTCAACCGCCAAAAAGGATACAACTGCCAAAATTAAAAAGATATAGGTAAAATCCTTTTCTAAACTTAATTTTAAATACCAAAAAACCAACGTTAGTCCAAAAACATAAACCCTTAAGAAAAGTGGTGTTTATGACATCATTGAACAATTTTTTTAACTTATAAAAGTGTTTTAAATACCTATGATAAGCTACACTGCCCACCTTTACAATTTTAGATTGCTTTTGTATATCGTAACGCCCAGAAGCAAAATTCTTAATACAAGTGGACTATCATAAATACTAAACTCTATTCAAACGGATTAATGTTTTTTTGGAAACAACACTATTGCATCACCTATTTGAAGTATAACAATATGGCTTAAAAACAGCTATTCCAAGTTATTGCTGTATATGTTGGTTGATAACTGTAGTCTTATTTTCTCAACTTCTTAATACCAATGTAAGCCCCAACAGCCATCGCTAGAGGGATTAAAAAATGAATAGGACTATCGGTAACGTTGCCACCACCATCATTTCCGGGAAGAGAAGGCTGCGCCATACTTTCTGTTACAAATAAGGCTACAAAGGCTAGGGCTAGTATTAATTTCGATTTCATCGTTGTACTGTTTTTAAAAGTTTAGGTTACGTCGCTATTCAATAATTACTTTGGTGCTAAAGGACTGTTCGCCTTGTGATAAGTTCAGCATATACACACCGCTGGATAACTTGTCTGCGTGTATTTGCACTTCTTGGTCTAGGATATCCAACTGCTCTGCATAGACTTGTTGGCCTAAGACATTGGTTAATGTAATATAAGCTGAACCAGATAAGCCCGGTGTAGTCACATAAAACCTTCCGTTTTGTGCAGGGTTAGGATACAGGCTAAAGTTATAGCCAAAGGTATTTTCAGCTATGCCAAGAGTCGTGTTATCAAACACCAGACTAAAACGGTCTTCGACTATGCTTGCAGGAATGTTGCTATCCACTGAAAATGCATAAGCCTGATCTGGTGTAATTGGCGTTGTAGTATTCAAATAATTATCCTGAACAAAGATTTCAACATTTGGATCCCAGTTGTCTAAGTTGATTCTGAACTCGTAGCTGGTATCTCTGTATTGATTTGTGAATAGCGGAACAATCTCATTATCCTGTGGAATCCCTCTACGATCTATAGAAAGTAACATGCTGAAGTTAG
>CAYNCI010000051.1:0-27869 GCA_964396065.1 uncultured Mesohalobacter sp.
TGTAAGCATCATTAGCAAAATCGAAAGTAATGGTCTGCCATTGGTCTAAAGTTACCGGCTTAATAATTTCAGATTGGGTAACCCATGGCTGTGCTAAATTTCCATTTTGTAATTTCAATGAAATCTGATTAGCTTGATTACCCGTAAGTCCGGAACTAGGAATATAAATCTTTAAACTAAATACCGGTGATGTGCTTAAATCGAATGTACCATTAACATCAAAAAACACATTCCCATATTGAGCCCCAAAATCATGGTATTCCAATACTTTGGAAGACGTGTTTATGCCTTGTGGGTAAGGGTTTGGTAAATTAGTATTTACACTAAATGCGTCTGGATAAGGAGACCAAACGTAATTTGTCGTATTTCCTTCAAAATCTTCTTGTACTGTTTGTGCTTGAAGATTAAAAGACACCAAAAAAATTAAAAATAAGCGGAATGCTAGTCGTAAAGTGTAAATCATGGCTTGTGGTTTTAAAAAAAAGCGCTGTAATTTACGCAGCTAGTTCGCTTTTAAAAATGATAAAAATCAGTTTTAATTCGATTATTCTTGTTTATAATATGGATAAATATTATTAAATTAAATTTAAAAATGATATGAATAATTTAATCTATTTATTAGCAATTATTTAAAGGTTAAATACGTCAGTTTTCTCCATATCCATTCTAAAGGTCCAAAGCGGTATTTCTTTAATACTAAAGGAGAAATAATTAACATCAATACCCAAATGGCAATAACCACTAAAAATTGCTGTAACCTGTCCAAACTTCCAAACAATCCAAAGCCATGTCCATAAAAAACAAACCCACAAATCACAGACATGCCGATATAATTGGTAAATGCCATTCGACCAACACTTTGTAATCGCAATTGAAGTTGTTTTAGAATTCCTTTTTTGTAAAACCACATCAACATACCAATATAGCCTAAAGCCATAGAAACCGCTGAAACAAATTTATAATTTGCACCTATATTCATCACGTAACTCCCTTTCCATTCTATGGAATACGCTTGGTACAGTCCAAAGCCGGAAACAATTAGCCCAACAACAAAACCAAACGTCATCATTTTTAGATAAAAGAAATGAGACTTTTCGGCAGATAGGATGCCTTTTTTGTAAAGTAGCATACCAAGTAACATCATAGACATTGTACGCCAAAAAATTTCTATTAAAAATGCAAGCGTTTGTAAATTGACGGCTTCCTTTATTCTCAATGGCAATTGTTCTGAATAAGAACCTAACATGGCCTCAGTTTGTTTAGCAATTTCTTGCGTTGAAGGGTTGAAAAATGAAAATATTTCCTCAAGTTGTTCAGATGGCATGCCATAATAGGTTAAAGAATTAAAACCAATTGGAACGAGGAAGAATATAATGCTAAAAATCAAAAGTTTGCGCACTGAGGATTTCCTAAAAAAGAAAACTAAACTTCCACAGATTGCATAAGCCACCAAAATATCGCCGTGCCAAATCAAATAGGCATGAATAAGGCCAAATAGTAAAAGCCAAAACATGCGTTTGTAGTGTAATCCAAAGGCTTTTGCCCCTTTAGCTTCGATTCTTTGGGTAAACAAAACAACTCCAGCTCCAAATAACATTGAGAAAATGGACATAAATCTGGTATCGGCAAAAATGTAATTAAACGCATGAAAGTACTTGTTGTATCCCTCTAATCCGGCGCCAATGGTTGGATTCAAATAAGCCATGCTGATTTGCGAAAATGACGTGATGTTCATGATTAAAATTCCTAAAACGGCAAAACCACGTAACAAGTCCAGTGAATGAATTCTGTTTTTTAAAACGATAGGTTGTGATGGGGTTGGCATAGTAATATATTAATTTTCAGTATGGTTTTTCAAAACTCCAACATTTCAAAGCAACTAAAAAATACCATATTCTGAATTGTTTTATTTCCAGGCTGAAATGAGAATAAACATGGTAAATCGTATTTATTCCGGTTTTAGCATTGGAAGGTTTTTAAATAGATAATGAATAATAAACTTACATTTACCTTCACTTCAATACATCTATTCCGTATAACTTACCTTAAACTTTTGTTGAAGTTGCTGCCCATCTTCGTTGACAATGGTCAGAATATAATCTCCGGGCGCAGGCTGTATTTCTTTGTTGTGAAAATACTGTGTGCTGCCAATATAAACATCGTTAAGGTGCCAATACAACATCTTTTCTTTGTTATAAGCTGCTTTAAGTACAATCTTAGATGTTTTGCCATCAAGCGTTTTTGGCACAATGATATCTTGATTTGCTGTAGGATAAATAAAGGCTAAAGTGTTGGTTTTTTTTGTATTACAAGACGCATGAAAATCAGGTAGGATTTTGTACTCCGGATGTTCTTTTTTGTAGTAATACTCCATTACCGGAGGTAATATAAACCACGGTTTCGTTACGACTTCCAATCTTGGGGAACATTTTTGATGAAGCTGGTAATTTTCATCTTCACTCACAGATTTCAACACATGATATGCACAGGGCTTTAGATTGACCATAGTTTGTGGCACTTCTATAGTTTTGGAAACTGGACAATGTAACGATTTTAGAAACCCGCTTTTTTCGCAAACTTCAACTGGCTTCATATCAAAAACTGGTGTTTCAAACCAAGACTTGGTTTTGGGCAGTACATCAAATATCGAAAACATAAGAGGTGCAGCTAAGTTTACACCAACTAGTTGTGGCCTTCCGCTACCATCGGCATTGCCAACCCAAATCCCTACTGCATAGTTATGGTTGAGTCCAATAGACCAGGCATCTTTAAAGCCATAACTTGTCCCTGTCTTCCAAGCAATATCTTGACTGCTCGCGTAAGATTTCCAGCCCGCATCGAGACCTGGACGTTCTAAGCCTTTCATTGCTTCTAACATTAAAAATATGGAAGAAGGCCTTAATACTTCTGTTTCAGGACTCCAATCTGCCTTTACATCTTTACTTTTTTGATAGTGGAAGCTAAAAGCTGTGGAATCCATATGTTTTAATGTATGGCCAAGATAAGCATACATCCTGGTGAGTTCCCAAAGACTAGACTCTGCACCACCTAAAATTAAGGGCAGTCCATAATAATCCGCACTGCGGTTTACGCCTTCAAGTTTTAATTTTTGGAGCTTGTTTAAAAATCGCTCTACCCCATAATCCTTCAATAATCTAACCGCTGGCACGTTCAATGATTTTTGAATAAAAATATCTGCAGGTACTGCTCCTGAAAAATCTTTTGTAAAGTTTTGGGGCTGATAGTTGCCAAATTGTCCCGGTGTATCTTTTAGCAGTTGCTGAGGCAGTAATTCGCCTTCATTTAGCATGCCGGCATACAAAATAGGCTTAAGAAGGCTGCCCGTACTCCTTGGACTCGTAACCATATTAACATAGTGAAATGCCGCATTTTTATCATTAGAATTACCTGAATATGCGATAACCTTACCAGTGTTGATATCTGCCACAAGTACTGATGCGTTAAAAATCTGGTTGCTTTTTAAAGTATTTAAATACCTTTCAACTATAGAATTTACCCTTTGCTGAAGTCTATAATCTATTGTTGTATGTACTTGACTGCTTTTTTGTGCTTGCCTTATGTGTTCTGTTAAATGCGGTGTAATGTCCGGCAGCTCAAATGCTTTTCCCGGAAGTGGTTCTAATAGTGAAAGTTTGTAAGTCGTGGAATCGATAACCGCATTATTTAAAAGCTTGAGGAGTAAACGATCTCGTTTGGCTTTTAATACACTTTGATTTTTACCGGGAAAAACAAGAGATGGCGCGTTAGGCAAAACCGCAAGAGCTGCGGTCTGTGCCCAACTTAAATCTTTACTCGGCAAATTATAGTACCGCCAGGCCGCAGTTTCTAAGCCTACTATATTTCCACCAAACGGTGCATAAGTGGCATAGAAATTCAAAATATCATCTTTGGAAAATGTTGCTTCTAAGCGAATGGACAGAAATAATTCTTTTAGCTTTTCTGCATATGTGCGTTGCCTGTTTCCACGCGATAAGCGGACGACCTGCTGTGTTAATGTACTTCCTCCTCGTTTGGAATCTGTTGTTATATTCTGCCATAAGGCTTTAGCCATCGATACCGGATTAAAGCCAAAATGGTATTCAAAATATTCATCCTCAAAGTAAATGATACAGTCTTTAAATTTTTGTGAAACACTATCTTGTGCAGGAAATCGCCATTGTTGGTCCGAAGCTACTCTAGCACCTAAAAGCCTGTGATCTGCACTCCAGACCACAGTGGATAAAGGCGCTTTAAAAAGGTCTTTAGGTAATGAAAACCACCAAAGGCTTAGCAGTATTACAATTGCTAAACCTAATATGCCTTTTATGAACTTTCTTTTTTTCATTGAAAACTAAATTCACAACGAATTTATATAAGTATAAGTTGTACACAAGTCCCAAAAGGACCCTAAAACATTTCGTATTACCTTTATTTATGCAATAAGTTTAAACTTTTAAACCGTTTGATAGTCATAAATTATACATCCTAATTACCTTAATAAAAACTCAATTTTGGTAAAGTACCATATAAGTTGATTATTTTTAAATGCTTTTTATTCAAAATAAAATAAAAATGAACGATTTAAAATCTATAAATAGACTATTTGTAATCACATTTAGTCTTATTACCTATTTTTCTTTAAATGCCCAAGACCGTGTAACCGGAGAACCCTTTGCGACGCGTTCGGTTGTTTTGGGGCAAAACGGTATGGTTGCCACAAGTCAGCCCCTGGCGACTCAAATTGGCTTAGACATTTTAAAAAACGGAGGCAATGCCATTGATGCAGCCATTGCGGCTAATGCCGCTTTAGGCCTTATGGAACCCACAGGATGTGGTATTGGTGGCGATTTATTCGCCATAGTCTGGGATGCCAAAACAGAAAAACTATATGGCCTTAATGCCAGCGGGCGTTCGCCTCAGGACCTGACTTTAGAATACTTCGAGTCGCAAGGCATGGAAAAAATTCCGGCACTGGGGCCTTTACCGGTAAGCGTACCAGGGGCTGTAGATGGCTGGTTTGAATTACACAAAAAATTTGGCTCCAAACCTATGCAGGATATTTTAGCTCCTGCCATAGATTATGCTGAAAAAGGCTTTCCATTAACAGAACTCATTGCGTGGTATATGCAAAGAAGTGTGCCATATTACAAATCCCAGGGCTTCCCCAATATTGAAGATACCTATATGGCTCAAAACGGCGGCGAGTTACCCAACGAAGGTGAAATTTACAAGAACCCCTACCTTGCTAATACCTACAAACAACTGGCAAAGGGCGGCCGCGATGCCTTTTATAAGGGTAAAATCGCCAAAACTATTGCTAACTTTATAAAAGAACAAGGCGGATTTTTATCAACTAAAGATTTAGCCAATCATAAATCAGAATGGGTAGAACCCGTTTCTGTTAATTACCGTGGTTACGATGTATGGGAACTGCCACCAAACGGACAAGGCATTGCAGCCTTGCAAATGCTTCAGATTTTGGAGGGCTATGATTTTTCTGAAATTGAATTTGGAAGCGCTGAACACCTACACTTGTTTACAGAAGCCAAAAAATTAGCTTTTGAAGACCGCGCAAAATATTACGCCGATATGGATTTCTTTGATGTCCCCGTTGAAGAACTGTTGTCAGATGAATACGCAGAAAAGAGAAGGGCGCAAATTGGTGAACGGGCAGGCCGTTACTCGGCAGGTGAAATTTCTGCCGGCGAAACCATTTACATGACTGTAGCGGACAAAGAAGGCAATATGATCTCTTTAATCCAAAGTAATTATCGCGGCATGGGCTCCGGAATGGTGCCTCCTGAGTTAGGTTTTATGCTACAGGACCGAGGAGAACTCTTCAGTTTAAAAAGAGGCCAAGCCAATACCTACGAACCTAATAAGCGTCCTTTCCACACTATTATTCCGGCTTTTGTAACCAAAGATGGTAAGCCTCTAATGAGTTTTGGCGTGATGGGTGGTGATTTTCAGCCTATGGGACATACACAAATCATCATGAATATTGTCGATTTTGGAATGAACATTCAGGAAGCAGGAGATGCCCCAAGATGGGACCATACCGGTGGTGCAAGTCCAACAGGCGAAACCACTAGAAATACCGGAACAGTAAGAACAGAGTCTGGCATTCCTTACGAAACCATAAGAGGTTTGATGGATCGAGGACACAAAATTGGAACAGCAAGAGGCGTTTATGGAGGCTATCAGGCGATTATGTGGGACGATAAAAACAAAGTCTACCACGGCGCATCAGAAAGCAGAAAAGACGGCCAAGCCGCAGGTTATTAGTCAAGAAGGGTTTTTAGTGAGAGTTTCACTTGAAGTGAAGCCCTTAATTAAACACTTACTGACATCAATTATTTAATGAAAAATGAACTTTCAAGAAAATCGAACAGGATCATTATTTAGAAAAGAAACCAAGGCGATATGTCTTACTTGTTTTAAGGGCTTAACCCCTAACTTTATAAAAACAGAATATGGCACAACTATATATATAGAAATTGCAGAAATTACAGATTGGGAATTTTCATCTGCAAGAGATTTTTACGGAAATAGGAATGGAAAATTAATCAATAAAAAACGTACAAAAGAATTCATATACTAAGTATACTAAAGGTTTTACTTCGAGTGAAACCTTTAGTAAGTATTGAAGTGAACCTTTTAAACACCAATAAATAATCAATAAACTCAAAAACAATATGAAATTATTTCTACAAACTAAAATACTGTTGCTGTTGCTAGCCATAGCAAGCTTTACAATCAATGCTCAAGACGTTACAGACAACACCTTTTCAGGATTAAAATTTAGGAACATTGGACCGGCTTTTACTTCTGGTAGAATTGCAGATATTGCCATACATCCCGAAAACGAAAATGTCTGGTACGTAGCTGTTGGTTCCGGTGGCGTTTGGAAAACCACCAACTCCGGAACAACGTGGACACCCATTTTTGATAACCAGACGTCTTATTCCATTGGTGCTGTCACCATCGATCCGAATAATACGCATACGATTTGGGTAGGCACCGGCGAAAATGTTGGCGGAAGACATGTGGCCTTTGGAGATGGCGTTTACGTAAGTCACGACGATGGCGCCTCATGGAAAAACATGGGCCTTAAAAACTCCGAGCACATATCCAAAATCGTTGTACATCCTGAGGACTACAATACCATTTGGGTGGTTTCTCAAGGGCCTTTATGGACATCAGGCGGCGAACGTGGTGTTTACAAATCTGTGGATGGCGGAACAACCTGGAAAAGAACTTTAGGCGACGACGAGTGGGTTGGTGCAACCGATTTGGTCATCGACCCAAGAGATCCGGATGTATTGTATGCTGCAACCTGGCAGCGCCACAGAACCGTAGCCGGCTATCTTGGTGGCGGACCGGGCTCAGGCTTACACAAAAGCACCGATGGCGGTGAAACCTGGAAAAAGTTGACCAATGGTATTCCGGGGTCGAATTTAGGGAAAATCGGCTTAGCGATTTCACCTTTTAATCCGGATATCATCTACGCGGCTATTGAATTGGACAGAACCAAAGGCGGTGTATTTATGTCAACAAATAAAGGTGAATCCTGGACAAAACAATCAGATGCCGTTTCCGGAGGTACAGGACCGCATTATTACCAGGAATTGTATGCTTCACCTCATCATGAAGGGAAATTGTTTTTAATGAATAATTACGTTCAAATTTCTGACGACCATGGTAAAACCTTTTATACCATGAACGAGCGAAATAAACATGTCGATAGTCATGCTGTGGCATTTAAAGCTTCAGATCCTAACTACATCCTTTTTGGTACAGATGGTGGTTTATACGAAACTTTCGACTTGACAAAAAGCTGGAAATACATTCGGAATTTACCGGTTACACAGTACTTTAAATTAGCGGTAGACGATTCAGAACCTTTTTACAAAATTTACGGCGGTACGCAGGATAACGGATCGCATGGTGGACCTTCACAAACCATGTATTCGGATGGCATCACCAATTCAGACTGGTGGAAAACTTTAGGCGCAGATGGGCATCAATCGGCTACAGAACCGGGTAATCCGAACATTACTTATGGCGAATTTCAACAGGGTGCATTATGGCGAATCGACCAAACCACAAGAGAAACGGTCTTTATCCAACCTCAAGCGAGAGAAGGTGAACCTTTCGAACGTTTCAACTGGGATGCACCGATTTTAGTCAGTCCGCATAACCCCAAGCGCATTTATTTTGCGTCTCAACGCGTTTGGCGCTCAGATAACAGAGGAGATGACTGGAATCCAATTTCAGAAGACCTTACCCTTAATCAGGAGCGTATGGAAATCCCCTACTATGGCAAGCAACAAAGCTGGGATAATGCCTGGGATGTTGGTGCCATGTCTAATTACAACACCATTACCTCTTTGGCAGAATCTCCAAAACAAGAAGGCCTGATCTATGCCGGAACAGACGATGGGATGATTCAAACTACAGAAAACGGCGGTAAAACCTGGAGAAAATTTACTTTAAGCTCTATCAAAGGTTTAGAAAACGTGCCTTTTGTAAACGATGTGCGCGCAGACCTGTTTGACGCCAATGTGGTTTATGCTGCTGTAGACAATCATAAATATGGCGATTATAAACCTTACATTTTAAAAAGTACAGACAAAGGGAAAAGCTGGAAAATTATAAGCAATGACCTGCCTGAACGTCTTTTAGTCTGGCGATTGGTTCAGGATCATGTAGATAAAGATTTGATGTTCGCCGCCACAGAATACGGTGTTTACTTTACATATAATGCTGGTGAAAACTGGTTAAAATTAAAAGGTGGCGTACCAACCATCTCGTTCAGAGATATTACGATTCAAAGAACAGAAGACGATTTGGTAGCGGCTTCTTTTGGCAGAGGATTTTTCATTTTAGACGACATTTTTCCGCTGCGTAATTTCGACAAGTCGATGTTAACCAAGGAAGCTACTCTTTTCAATACGCCGGATGCTTTATGGTATAGCGAATGGAGCAGAGTGGGCAGCCAGGGCGATGCAGAGTATAAAGCCCCTAACGCGCCATTTGGAGCTGTGTTCACTTATTATTTAGCCGAAAAAGTGAAGTCGTTGAAAGACCTTCGCAAAGAACGTGAAAAAACGAATACAAACTTCCCGGGCTGGGAAGCCTTAGAAAAAGAGAAAAACCAGGATGAGCCGAAAGTTTTATTTATTATAAAAGATAGCGAAGGCAATATTGTAAATACCATAAAAGCTAAGAATAAAAAAGGCTTTTCTCGAGTGAACTGGGAATTGAATTATCCGAATATGCGAGGTGAGCGGTTATCTCAAAGTGGCGATGGCATTGGTACAGGAAGCGTTATGGTAACGCCGGGAACCTACACGGCTACTTTAGTAAAACGTGTAGATGGTGTGACGACTACACTTCAGGGGCCACAGGAATTTAAAGTTGTGCCATTGTACGATGGTTACCTGCCACGAAAGTCTTATGATGAAATGGACCAGTTTAGAGAAGAGGTTTTTGCATTTCAGCAGGATTATACCGCTACAAGCGTGATGATGACAAAACAATTGCAAAAAATAGCAGCCATGAAAAGAGCCGCAAACAAAACCTCTGCGCCTAATGATGCACTGCTTAAAGACATAAATGACGTAAGATTAGAACTGCTTGCTATCGAAAAAACTTTAAGAGGCAACAGTGTAAAAGACGAGATTGGCGAAAGATCCAATCCTACACCAAGCGACGGCAGAGGACTTCCCTGGAGAGCCTTTGGAAACACTTACGGTCCAACAGGCACACATAAAGGCTTGTTAAGTCGTGTGAAAACACAATTAAGTGAAGTGAAAGCTGAGTTGAAAGCCGTTTCAGAGACCAGGCTTTCAGACCTTGAACAACGCTTAAAAGCCGCTGGAGCACCTTGGATTGAAGGCCAAGGCTTAATTGAAAATTAATATTAAAAAATTCAAATAACCAAAAAACAACTCAAAATGAAAAAGTTACAAATCATGATATTAGGTGTAATATTCCTATTTAATTTATCATGTAAACAAGAACCAAAAGAAGAAACAAAAGAAAAAGTTGAAATTGAAGAGGTTGACATTAAGATTATTGGAGAGGAAGTCAATTATGCTTCAGATTCTACTCAAATGAAGGGCTATTTGGCTTATGATGAAAATATTACAACAAAACGTCCCGGTATTATTGTAGTTCACGAATGGTGGGGACACAACGACTATGTAAGAGAAAGAGCAGATATGCTCGCAGAATTAGGTTATACCGCTATTGCTGTGGATATGTATGGCGACGGCAAACAAGCCGCACATCCTGACGATGCCGGAAAATTTGCCATGAATGTTATGTCTAACTTACCGGAAGCTGAAGCCCGTTTTAATGCAGCATTAGAGGTTTTAAAACAACACGAATCTGTAAACCCGGAACAAATTGCAGCAATTGGCTATTGTTTTGGTGGTAGTGTAGCGCTAACCATGGCCAACAACGGCGCAGACCTAGATGCTGTAGCTGCATTTCACAGTGGTGTAGCACTTCCTGTGATGCCAAACGAGAAACTTAAAGCGCGAGTACTCGTTTGCAATGGTGGAGCAGATCCATTTGTAAGCGAAGAGTCGGTTACAAATTTTAAACAGGCTATGGATTCTATCGGTGCAAACTACGAGTACATTTCCTATCCGGATGTTAAGCATGCCTTTACATCCAAAGAAGCAGATGCCAAAGGCAAAGAATTCAACCTTCCTCTGGCTTATGACGCCGATGCGGATAAAAAATCATGGAATAGCTTACAAGAATTATTGAAAGAGGTATTTTAGAATAAACACTAAAAATAATATGAGATGGGATATGTAAAACTATGTATCCCATCTTTTTTTTAATTTCAATGTAACTTTGAAGTTATAGATTGATAAAGTATATCACGCTATTTATAGAATTTCTATATTGTTCTACAAATTTGTTAATCTGCAATAAAAATAGATTTTTACTTTGCATTAAATCACGTAATGGTTTGAGGAATTGTATAAATAATGTTTTAATTCTAATATTCCTCGCATTGTGGAGTCAAAGCAGTTATGCTTTTCAACGAGATAAAGGAACGCCTTTTATAAGCAACATTTCTTACCAGGCCGGTTTAAAAACACAAACCATATTTGACATATTTATAGACCAAAAAGGCTTATTATTTTTAGGCACGGACCAAGGTTTAATGTCTTATAATGGCACATTTATAAAAACTTACCCATTTAGAAGCAGCTTATCTTCTTCTATCGATCAACTTCAACAAGATGAAGAGGGAACGATTTGGTGTAAAAACTTTTCTGATCAAATTTTTTATTTTAAAAATGATAGCCTAATCCCTCGCTATAATGTGAATAGATTTTTAGAAAAAAATCGGGAAAACTTAACTGATTTTTTGATTTCTGAAGATCGAATTTATTTTATCTCTGAAAAAAACCTGTATTCTGAAGACAAAGATGGTCATATAGCTCTTCTTTATTCATGCAAAAACGACAACATACTTTTTAAACTTTATAAAGACAGAACTACGAATAGAATATTTCTGTTATCTCATACTAATGTAAAGGAAATTAAGAACACTCGTCTTACAGATTTTAGAGAAACTGTGAGAGGGCAAAAAGATATGGTTATAGCTAGCGAAAGCTTATTCTATTTTCTTAAAGGAAATGAAAACAAATTGTATAAAGAAGATAAGGAAATTAATGTAAACACCTCTGCAAACCAATATTTCTACAATCTAATTAAAACAGACAGTCTGCTTTGGCTTTGCACATCCAATGGGCTTATAGAAATAAATCCGAAGGAAGGAAGAGTTAAAAATAAGATTCTAACAGGCTATAGAATAAATGATGTCGCAAAAGACCTTGAAGGAAATTATTGGATAAGTAGTATAGATGATGGTCTATTCTTTATGCCTAATAAAGACATGAAAGTTTTAAAATTTGAGGATGAAAAACTTTCTCAAAATTTTACAACAATAATTGCAGACAGTTTAGGTAATATTTTTGCAGGCACTACCAAAGGAGAAATTATACAATTAGACAAAGATTATAATCTTCAATTTGTATACAAGACAGAAACAGCGATAGAGATTAGTTATATTTTTCCTTATAAAAATTACATTATCTCATCCAGCGGAGTATTTAAACGCAACGAAAGCTCAGCATTTATCAATGAATATTTTGGGAAAGATATTTCCATAGATGCCTTTGGCAACTTTGTAATTGCCACTTATAATTCGGCCGGCTTAATTTCTTCAGAATTTAAAGGGAAACCAAAATCATCAAAAGAATTAGAAAATTTGTTTAGCGTATTGGACTTTTCCACGCTAAGTAAATTTTACGCTTTTAGAAACAAAAGAGCCAGAAGTGTACATTATAGTAAAATCCACAATGCTTATTATATTGGCTTTAGCGACGGCTTATACAAATACAACTTAAACGGTAATGTAGAAGAAATTAAGACTGCTAGCGGTATGAGTATCGTCGCAAAAAGTATTACAGAAGATAAACAAGGGCATATCTGGTTAGCTACCTATCAACAAGGTTTGGTGTTAATTTCTTTAGATAGTGATATCAGAATATTTGACACACAACTAGGGCTTTCAAGCAATAACTGTAAAGAAGTTTACGCAGATGATAATGGGGTTTGGGTACTTACTAACGAGAGTTTAGACTTTATAAGTCTAGAAGATTTTCGCATTAAAAATATAGGGTACGATTTAGGCTTAAAGAAGGCTGTTGTAAATACTTTTACGATAGATAAACATAACATATGGCTTGCAACCAAAAATGGCCTTATTTATTTTCCTAAAGAAAATACCATCCCTACAACGGAACCATATTTGGATATTATTGCCAGAACCAACAATGGGTCTAAGCTAGATAATATGGCCATTTTGCCTTATGATAATAACAATCTACTCGTAACATTAAACAGTATTGTGTACAAAGGTGCGGAAAACTATAAATACGAATACATACTAGAACCTTTTCATAAAGAATGGCAAACACAAGATGCAAGACAAAATCAACTAAATTTTGTGTCGTTAAGTCCAAATTCTTACAGCCTTAAAGTAAGAATAAATAATGGTTCCTATGTAAGCGCTGAAAAGGTATTTAGATTTTCTGTATTAAAACCGTTCTGGGCAGAACAGTGGTTTATGGTATTATCTTTTATATCATTGTGTTTGGTGATTTTTGGCGTTTACACAGCAGCAGTGAACAGAACAAAAAAAGTTCAAACGGTTAAAGAGAAGCTCGCTATATCGCAACTTACAGCACTTCGCTCTCAGATGAATCCACATTTTATGTTTAATATTCTAAATGCTGTGCAAGGATTTATATATAGCAACCAAAAAAACAAAGCCAATACCTTTATAGGAAATTTTTCTACCCTAATGCGTAAAATACTGGATGTATCCGGTAAGAGAGAAATAAGTATTCAAGAGGAGTTAGATACCATAAAGCTTTACATTTCCTTAGAAAAAGCGAGATTTGAAGACGAAGATTTTCATTACAACTTTACAGTACCTGAGATAGATTTGTCAGAATATACTATCCCTACTCTTATTATACAACCATTTGTAGAAAACGCTATAAAACACGGATTAATGCACAAATCCGGGCAAAAAAAATTAGACATTCGACTAGAGCGTTATGATGAAAACTACTGGAAATTCTGTATAGAAGATAACGGCATAGGCCGTAAAAAGTCTCAAGAAATCAACCAAAAAATAAAAAATAAACATAAACCCTTTGCCATAAATGCCATTTACGAAAGGATTGAATTGGTAAACAAGCTTAACAAACTTCCTTTAAAAATAGAAATTGAAGATCTTACTACAGCCCTACAACATCCTGTAGGCACAAGAGTTTCCTTATACATCCCCATAACCCATGAAAACACTAATAGTTGACGACGAAAAAAATGCCCGATTGGCAATTCGCGGTATAATTGAAGAAAACTTTTCTACACTGCATATAGTTGGAGAAGCAAAAGACGTACCCGAAGCCGTCAAAATGGTTCGAAAATTAGAACCTGAATTAATTTTTTTAGATATTTCCATGCCTGGCTATTCTGGTCTAGAGCTTTTTAAATTTTTTGATGAAGAGGAGCTTAACTTTAAAGTTGTTTTTGTAACGGCTTACAGTGAGTATGCCATCAACGCGTTTGAGCTTTCTGCTGTAGATTATATTCTTAAACCCATCCAAATTTCTGCTATAGAAAGGGCCATAAATAAGGTTTATAAAAATTATTCTGAGAACATCAAAGCCTTGCAGACTCATTTTGAGGGCGAGAAACCTCAAAAGCTGGCTTTGCATACTGGAGATGGCATTATTTTTATGGAGTTTAAAGACATTATATACTTAAAAGCAGACGGGTCTTACACGCATTTTATTACAGAAAACCACTCTAAAATAACTGTAAGCAAGCGATTAGCAGAGTTTGAAAAATTAGAAAAAATGGGGGCTTTTTTAAGAATACACAGAAGCCATATCATAAATTACAACAGGATAAGTAAAATTATTAAACAAGATGGAGGTTTTGTTGTTATGGACAATACAGACGAACTTTCTATATCTGCTACTTACAAAAGTATCTTACTTGATAAATTTAAACAGCATAAGTTATAAAGCAAAAAGCCCCAAAGATATTCTCTGGGGCAAAAACAAATTTAATAGAACGAAGTTTGGTTATAAATTGGTTTTAGCTTTAAGTTTTGAAGTTTTTTCGGAATTTAATATGCCACTAAAGTCATAATCATCTTCATTAAAACCGGCTCTAATTACCTATAATAGGTGAAATAGTAAAAACTGTAATGAGAATACTTACTATAAAAACTTGTATTGAATAATTTTTTGTCACTTAAATTTTTGGACAAAATTAATTTTAAATATAGGGGTGATTAGAACAAATACATAGACTTGTGCTTTTGCTTTGTAAAAACCTTAATTTGCTTTTTAAATCAATTTGGTATAACCAACTTTTGTATTGAAAAAGTAAACCTGATGCAACGCCTTTGGTCAGTATATTTGCTGTATTGACTATCGGTTTCTTGAGTTTTTAGTACAAAACTCATGGATGTAAAAGGTTCGACATTAAAAAACAAACGACAGATTTACCGTAAGTCGAGATGTAAAAATGTAGATTTACATTACAACTCGTTATTATAGGACTTCTTAATCAACTCCGCCTTAGAATTGATTTCTAAAGTATTGTAAATGTTTTTAATATGGCTCCTAACCGTGTCAAGAGAAATATACAGATCATGAGCTATCATTTTATAGCTTTTACCATTTACAATACCTTTTACAATTTCAAGTTGTCTATTGGTTAAGGCCTTACTTGGCTTAGGCGCATAAAAATCAGCAATTTTTCTAGCGATGGCCGGAGACATGTAAGACCCTCCGTTGGCAACAACTTCTATAGCTTCCTGGATTTTTTTAAGAGAAACTCTTTTGGAAACATAAGAACACGCACCGGCGCTTAAAGCTTTAAAAATCATATCACTTTCTTCAAAAGTAGTCAATATAATCACGTCTAAATCTGGTGAAATAGATTTGATAAAAGGTAGTGCTTTAATACCACTTTTACCCGGCAACTGTATATCTAAGAGCAAAATAAAGTTTGGAGAAGACGTTTTCTTATGCCACACTAAAAAATCTTCAGCATTTGTAAAGGTTTCTAATACATGAATATGGTCTATAGAATCTAGAAAAGATGCCAAGCTTTCCAAAACAACAGGATCGTCTTCTACAATTACAATATTTTTCCGGGTTTTCAAAACACTATAAATTATTCAACTAAAATAAGACAAAAAGCGGTTCTTAAATTTCACATTATCATGTGAAATTTATATATTTTGTGGTAAACACAATTCGATTTTAAAACCTTCTGAGGTATCAAATGCCAATTCGGCATTCATATGCTCAGAACGCATTTTCATATTGGCAAGACCCTGTCCTGTATACTTTTTATTAGGTTTTACGTTGCCATCGTCCTTGATGTAAAATCTGCAATAGCCTTTGCGGTTTATGATGTGCACTTTAACATTTTTTGCATTAGAATGCTTAAGCACATTGGTTGTAGCTTCTTTAAATATTAAAAATAAGTTTCGTCTACAATTTAAATTTATCTTTTTTGTACGTTGTAGCCCTTCAATCTTTACATCGAAATGAATTCCTGCTGGAAGCAGATATTCTTCTGCGTATTCTTGCATCCGCTCAATTAGGTCTTCCAAACGGTCTTTTCTGCTGTCTATACTCCACACAAAATCCCTCATGTGAGCAATAGTATTCCGGCTTAGTTGAGTTAGCCTTTTTAGTTTTTTCTTCTCCGATTGGGTTTTAGCCTGCATTTCAAGCATTTCGGTCTGCATGGCCAATCCTGTAAGCATAGAGCCAACATCATCATGAAGCTCACTCGAAATTTGAGTTCTTAACCTTTCTATAGCCAAGGCCTGTTGAAGTCTGTACTGAAAAAAGACATAAATGATAAGCCCAACAGCTATAATCGACAAAGTAATAAACCACCAGGATTTGTAAAAAACCTGACTAATCGTAATAGGTATTTCCAGCATAGATTGGCTCAAGTTGCCATTTTTGTCTGCGGCTTTTACCTTTAAATTATACTCGCCTGCTGGTAGCTTGTTAAAGATGATGTTATTTCGATTGGATTGGTACAGCCATTGTTCTTCAAATCCTTCCAACTTAGTGTAATAGCGGTAATCCTTTTTGTCAAAATAATCCGGAATAGACCAGGCTACTTTTAAGTTTAAATCGTAAGGTGACAAGACAATTGGTGAACCCGTCAACTTATTAAATTGAAATACCGTATCCTTTGGTTGATTATAAAATTCCAGTTGAGTAAAATTTAAGCCAGGCAGCTCTTTTTTCGAAGGCAAACTTTCAACTGAAAATTTGGTTATGCCATTTAAGCCTCCAAAATAAAATTCACCATCATCAGATTTAAAAGCAGAAGTATAATTAAATTCGTTATCAGATATACCGTCTTTTTCAAAATAGTTTTGGATTGTCAGGCCATCTAAATTTATCCGACTTAAACCATTATAAGTCGCTGCTATGATAACATTATTTTCAACAGGCAGGATAGACACCACATTGTTGTCGCTTAGGCCAATTCTTTTATCAATAATCTGAATTTTATTTGTATTAAAATCTAATCGACTAATACCACCGCCAAAGGTTCCTATTACGAGTTGGTTATTAAATTCTAAAAGCGATAAAACCGAGTTGTTACTTAATGAAGGTTTGGAACCGGTATGGTAATGCTCGAGTATTTCACCATCCAAGTTTATTTTAAAAAGGCCCTTGCTTTCTGTGCCTACCCAAAGTATATCGGGAGCTTGCTGACTTTGAATCAGAGTTTTAAGAATAAAATCCTCTTCCGGTATTGCTTTAAGTATTCGGCTGAAAGATTTGGTTTTGGAATCGATATGAATTAAATTCGAAAGTGTAAACCCGGCAACAAGCGAACCATCTCTTAATCGAATAATAGGGTTGGGCTTAGTTTCATTTAAATAAGGACTAATTTGATTATAGAGCTTAAGTTCGTTGGAGTTGAAATCTATTTCAATCAAATCATTCGTTACCGTATAAGCGATATCTTTTTCAGGTTCTACCACAAAATACCGTGCATCTTTCAATAGTTCGTAATAATTGGGTAATGAAACAGCTTGCGGAGGACTATTTTTACTTATTCTGTAAAGCTGGTTTTTCGTTTCGCACATGGCGATGATATCACCGTTTTGCAAAGCAAAAATACTTCTGAAACTCAGCCCCCATTCCTGGTCTTTTAAGTGCAGAATTTTTTCAAAACTCCTTGGTTGTAGTTTTACTTTAAGAATGCCATTGTCTGTGCCTAACCAGAGTAGATTAGATTGATCTACAAAAGCACAAGTAACATTGGAAGATTTTAGACTCTCTTTAATTTGAGCAGTGTAATCAACTAACTCTTCATTAGGATTTAAGTAAAACAATGTTTTCTTTCCTATATACCAAATCCCATTAGTTTTATCTTCAACAGCTTGGTGAATAACAGCCTCATCTTGTATTAACCTCTCACGAAACTCCAAATTCTGATGGATATCTACACCGCCTTTAGTTTCAGAAAAGTAATAATGCTGGTTTTTAGAGTCGAAAAACGACCGCGCAAAATGAATGGTATGTCCAAAATAATCATAGGTTTCAATAATTTTTTGGTTTAATATTTTCCCGTTTTGATCAAATAGGGTTAAACCATGATTCACCGTTGCCCAACATATTGCATTGTCCTGCGTGATACTTAATGAGGTTAATCCAGCGCTTTTTCGTTCCAGCGATTTTATAACCCGGAAGACTTTGCCGTCATATTTAATAAGCTGTTGCGCTTTTTGTTGATTGGCATTAGGGTAGTCGTTTACAATCCATAAATTATCATCATGATCTAAGGCTATATCCAAAACTTCACCATTAAGAACGTCTTCAAGGCCTTTTATCGATTGCAAAGTCTCTGTCTTAAGGTCTAGTGCAAAAAGCTTATGATTGGCAATATACCATAACCTGTTTTTTGAACTTTGATATATAAATTTATTAATATCCTCGTAGGGAATACTGTTGGGGTTATTTCTGCTGTTGTTAAATACCTTAAAAATATGACCATCATACTTTGTAATACCTTGTCGAGTTCCCAACCACATAAACCCATTAACATCTTGTGTAATGGTATTGACATGCCTAAAGTTTAAGCCATCGTCTGTGGTAAGCGTTTTAACTTGAATAGCATTCTGCGCAATAGAGCTTATCGTTACCAACAAGATAAATAGCCTAAAACAGAAAAGAATATTGCTAAACAAAATATTACATTAATAAGTGACAAATAAACACTACCTATGAGCGACCACATTAAGATGTGATTGATACACACCAAAATTACACTTAAATTGCTAAATATTTAACAAACTAAAAATCTAATTATGAAAAAAGTGCTGTTTATTCTAATGATTTTACCCTTTATGACATTTGCTCAAGAGGTGGAAGATCAAGTCATGACTATGACCCAGTTCAATGTGAAACAAGGTCATTCGGCTCAGTTTAAAGATGGTGTAAAAAAATGGAAAGAATGTTACACAGAAAATAATGGTGAAGGCTCATGGAATTTTTGGACCAGAGTACAGGGTACAGGCAGCGTTTACGGTGTAACGACTTTTATGGATAATTGGGCTGAGATGGATGAATCTGATCCGGCAGGAAAAGAATGCTACGCCATTGTTATGAATTTTATCATGCCTCATGTAGAATCTGTTGACTACAATTTAGCCAAAACCATGCCTGCATGGAGTAGAAAAACAGCTCCATCAGAAACTAAATTGATCTGGGTCACTTATTATAAAGTAGATGACACAAGTGTCTTTTCTGATGTTATCAAAGAAGTTTCTTCGACGATAGCAGAAGTAGAAGGTGATGCAAGAGGTTATTGGTATCGTATGATTGGCGGAGATAGAGATAACGCTGATTATTTTGTGTCTTCTAATTACAGCAGCTATGCTGAACTAGATATAGACAGAGATAGTCCTTATAATTTGTACCTTAAAGCTAAAGGGGAAAAGAAAACTGAAAAGATGGATAAAATGTGGGAATCCGCCGGTGTAGAATCCTGGTCTTACATCTTCGAATACGATGCTAGTCTTTCAAAATAAAACCAGTCTATTATTTATTTAATAGCCCTAAACCGGGTAGAAATTATATCTGCCCGGTTTTATAATAAAAATTCAATTGATCTATTTTACTGATTAAAAGAGGTTTTTTAACTCAGAAAACATCCTTTTTATTCAGGTGAGCTTTAAAAACATTTTCTTTAACTCAAAACCTATTAAAATGAAAACACAACACATCAACAAAATAATTTGTCTTTTTGCTTTATGTCTTTCCTTATTGAGTTGCGATGCAGACTTAAATGCTTTAAGAACTTTAAATCTTTTTGAATTCAATACAAATGTAAAATCTACTTACGACCATTCTGAATTTATAAATATTCAAAATCAGAATGATATGTTTACTGCAGATGGTTTTTCCCATCAGCAAACTCAACAGAGTTCAAGCAACATAGAAGTAAACTTAATAGACGACAGTTCTAAATTTGAAACTAAAGATGGCGTATCAGAAACAGAAATTTCTGAGTTAATTAAAGTAGCTGAACGTAGATCAGAAATGTACGAAAAAAAATTACCTGTACTTACGCGTTTTACTTCAGATCAAGCAGCAATTTTAGAATCTATTATCGAAGTTGAAGTTGAATCGTATCTTTCTAAATACAAATAAGTTAAATAGAAATTTAAGGTTTGTTATCATGTCCTGTTAACTTGAATTCGATTTTTAATGTTTACACAAATACATAGAATGTCAAACTCTTATTTTGTTAAGCAGAGCCTTTCAACTCTGCTCAAATCAGGCCTTCAGACAGGGCTTGAGAGCAAGGAACTAAATCTAGACACTAGTCAAAGTTGTGGAAATTATTTAATGTATTGGAACACAAATTCTTTGCATTGGTCCTATATGATTATTAACCAGGTATGAATTATTGTAATTTAAAAGTCCTTTTAACTCAAGATATTGGAAAGAAAAGAGCCTGTAAGGTTCTCACTATTCCGCAGTTGGCATTTGAAAGATGGGAAATCATACGTTGATATGACCTAAGCCTTTTGGCTATATTAAATAAAGTGAAAATAGATTATGGATTTAAACCTTAAAGGAAAGAATGCCATCATTACGGGTGGAAGTAAAGGTATTGGTAGAAGTATTGCGCTTAATCTGGCTGCCGAAGGTGCAAATATCGCCATTTGTGCAAGAGGTAAAGAAGCGCTATTAAAAACCAGAAAAGAACTGGTAAAAAAAGGAGTTAAAGTCATTGCGTTAGTATGCGATATTGGAAATCCCAAAGACTTAGAAGGCTTTCTTAATATTGTTAAAAAACAATTCGACACAATCGACATTTTAGTGAATAATGTTTCTGCTTTGAGTTTAGGTAATGAATTTAAAGACTGGGAAGCCTCTATTAATATAGATCTTCTTGGTAGTGTAAGAGCTTCCAGGCAAGTTATTCCCTGGATGGAAGAAGCTGGTGGCGGAAACATACTTTTCATTTCCTCAGGTTCCGGACTAGCAGCTGGTTCGCCACCGGCCTACGCTGCAGCAAAAGCAGCCATTATCAGTTATTCTAAAACCATTGCTATTGAATTGGCGCCAAAGAACATTAGAGTAAATACTATCGCTCCGGGATCTGTAGAATTTCCGGGTGGCCTCTGGGAATTAACTAAAACAGAAAACAGGCCATTTTATGATCAGGTTGTGAGTGGTATAGCTTCCGGAAGAATGGGTACTGCAGATGAGATTGGAAAAGTTGCCGCATTTATCGTTTCTCCGGCTGCCAGTTGGGTAGTAGGAACTTGCCTAAACGTAGATGGAGGACAACATAAAGCCAACCACTAGATAAGTTAAAAAAAAGCACTTAATTCCTTTGCTTATGAAAACTAAAAGTCTGGACACGATTCCAAAAAAAGAACTCATTTTATCAAAAAACCCTGTTCTTCGGTACCTCAGTTTTTCAGGTTTGTACCTGGCTCAGGGGCTTACCGACGGGACCTGGCTGTTTACCATTCCCGCATGGTTGGCCATGAATGGAAAATCCACTATGGAAATAGGCGCTTTTGTGGCAATTGCCGGGTTACCGTGGAGCTTTAAAATTATTATTGCTCCCATTATAGACCGGTATACCATATTATCCATGGGACGAAAACGGCCGTGGATTATCGTCGCCCAATTAGGTCTAATTTTAAGTTTTTTATCTATTGGCTTAATTCCCGATCCCCTTAACAACATGACCGGCCTTATGGTTTCTGGATTTTTAATTGGTTTTTTTGGGGCGTTTCAGGATGTGGCCACAGATGCCATGGTCGTAGATATTGTGCCAGAAAATGAAAAAGCAAGAGCCAATGGCCTGATGTGGGGTGCAAAAACAATTGGTGTTTCGTTAACACTTTTCATTGGAACCACACTCATTGGTCTAATAGGTTTTAGGTACGCGATTACTGCGCTATCGATTCCTATTGCGTTTATCATTCTTATTCCTATTTGTTTTAGAGAAAGGCCCGGCGAAAAATTCTTCCCGTGGACAAAAGGGGAAGCTTCTAAAGAAACTAAGAGTTTACAATTGAGAAGTTGGAAAACCATAGTCAAAAACTTACTTAAAGTTGTAATTCTGCCATCCGTAACTATTATGATTGCTATCTCATTTATCAGCGGAATCATAATGGGTTTTTACGATACAGCCCTCTCGGTATTAACCATTCAAGAGTTGGGTTGGACCAGTGACTATTACTCGCAAATCTTTTCCATGACTACACTATTTGCAGGTATTTTCGGCATGTTTGTCGGTGGTCCGTTAGTAGACTTTTTTGGAGATAAAAGAATGCTTAAAATCTATTTTGGTCTTCAGGTATTAACCATTGTTTTGTTTGCAGTCTTTTCTTCTTTTTGGGAAAAGAACATATTTATATTTGGCTTCTTTTTACTGTTCTACCTTTTTAATGTCTTTTCTGTAATTGGCTTGTTTTCAGCATCAATGAAGCTGAGTTGGAAAATAATAGCTGCTACGCAATTTACATTATTCATGGCTGTTTCAAACATTGGGCGCTCTGTTGGATCCGGGGTCATTGGTCCACTAAGAGAATACCTCAGCTGGCCAAACCTTATACTCGCTTCGGCCTTATTGCCTTTAATCATGATTCCTTTAATCCATTATGTGAATTTTGACCGCTGCCAAACTAAAATCAAGAAATTAATTTCAACATAAATCTAAAGTCATAAAAATTCAAAACAAATGAAAAAAGTACTGTTAACAATAGTTTGCGCAAGCCTGCTGATGGCCTGTAACCAAAACAAAAGATACACCCAACAATCCCCGGAAATCGACACCTACAAACAGGTTATAAAAGATTACGAAGATCGGAATTGGGATAGTTTTGTAACACATTATGCAGATTCTGCAAAAATCTATAACAATGCTACTCAGGACGACGCAAAAACACTGTCCCAGTTTATGGATCGCAATAAACAAGATGCCACGATGTTCTCTTCTTGGTCTTACGTTACCAAAGATTCGGATTATGAAATGGTTGTTACAGATAAAGGTGAAACCTGGGTAAATTTCTGGGGCGTATGGCAAGGCACCAAAGCTAGTGGTAAAACCTACAAACTCCCAACTCACATCACTGCACAATTCGTTGATGGTAAAATTGTAAAGGAATACGGGTATTGGGACGTATCCGAAATACTCACTAACCCCCAAAATGTAAACGTTATAAACAGCCTGTATGAATACTTCGCCACAGGTGAAATTCCAAAAGTTCTCGAGCTTATGGACCCAAAAATCGTTTGGAACGAAGCTGAAGGCAACACCTATGCAGACGGTAATCCTTACATTGGACCTGAAGCTGTTCTCAACGGCGTTTTTGCCAGAATAGGTGCAGAACACGATTACTTCAAAGTTGAAGATGTGAAGCTACACAACATGGTTAACAATAAAGTTTTAGCAACATTACGTTACGATGCCAAGTA
Source organism: uncultured Mesohalobacter sp. (assembly GCA_964396065.1). Lineage (GTDB taxonomy): Bacteria > Bacteroidota > Bacteroidia > Flavobacteriales > Flavobacteriaceae > Psychroflexus. The sequence goes on from CAYNCI010000051.1 coordinate 23,616, forward strand.
TAAAAATGGCAAAGCTTATAACGTTCAGGTGGCTCATTTGTGGACTTTAGAAAATGGGAAAATCACTGCATTTCAACAATATGTAGATACGAAAGGGATAAACGATGCTTTGTAGCCCTTATACTCAGCGTTCAATATCAAAAGAAATCAGAAGAAAGCATGAACTAGATTAAATTGAAATAGAAATATATAATCAAAATATGAAATTACGAATTATTTTAGGGTTTACACTATTAGCCATTTGCTGGGGTTGTCAGGAAAAACAATCAAAAACAGAAGAAAAAAATCAGGAACACGTCCTGTTATCCGGCAACATTACAAATTACAATGGCGCTGTATTAAAGATTCAGGATTTTATGGGACGAGCGAGTTGGAAAACCGAAATTGAAATTAATGATGGCAGATTTTCGAAAACATTATCTGCAGATATGCCTATGATTACAATGCTAACTTTTAGCAGAACCTTTAAGAACATCTTCTTACAGCCGGGAGAAACGCTGGAAATTTCTTTTGACACCAAGTCTATGGATAGCACTTTTCGTTATGGGGGAAGTTTGGCTGAGGAGAATGCCATTTTAGATTCCATCCAGGTTGAAAGAATAAAAGTGGATTACAAATTTGTTTATGGTGAATCTTTAGAAAATGCTGCTCGATATTTGGATTCAGTGACCAAGGCACATAATAGCTATCTCACTCGTCTCGTAAAGGATAAAACGCTACAACCAAAATTTAAAGATTTCACCAAAGCATCCATTGACTACAATAGTGCGATGTACAAATTATTTATAGCCTCCAGAAAAGACAAACATCCTAAAGATTATTATAATTTTATTGAAGATCTGGGTATAGAAAAAGAAGAATACCTTGGCATCATGGATTACAGAGTTTTTTTAAATGAATACATTTCGATGAAAGCTCAGGAAAGTCTAAGCCAATTGGATTCTATTCAGCAAGACACCCCTGATGCACTTTTTGAAGAAAGTTTAAAAGTCATTGAAGGTCTTGAAAATGAGGACGTCAAAAACTATGCGCTTTTCAATGCCATGAATACAAGGCTCAAAGATTATGGTATTACGGGGTTTAATCAGTTTTACGATTACTTTAAAGAAAAAAACAAAGACCCGTATTATGACAAGCAGCTTGAACTGGTTTATACAGAAAAACAGAGCCTAGCACCAGGACAACCGGCTCCGGCATTTACACTTGTAGATGTAAACGGCGAAATGGTGTCTTTAAGTGATTTTAAGGGTAAATATGTCTATCTCGATTTTTGGCATACAGGCTGTAAGTATTGTATTAAAGAAACTGATGCCTATGTTGAACTTTATGCCGATTATGCCGGCCAGGACATTGCATTTGTGAGCGTTTCCGCAGATCTTGATCAAGGGAAATGGAAGAATTATGTTTTGAAGAATAAAAATGTAGGTGTAAGTCTAGTAACTGAAAATTACTGGGACTCAAAAGAATTTCAAAACTACCAGGTTAGCGCATCACCTACCTATGTTATCGTAGATAAAGAAGGGAATATTCTTGATCCTAAAGCGCCCTTTCCTTCGTCTCCTGAAATCAGGGAAACTTTTGATCGCCTGGTAAAAAATTAAACACTCAATACAAATAACCATGAAAACAGTAGGCATAGTAGGAGGTTCAGGCTTTATCGGTAGCCATACCACAAAGAAATTTTTAGAAGAAGGGTTTAAGGTCAAGGTATCTGCAACCGACATTTCTAAACCGGAAAAGTACAAGCATTTAAAAGAATTAAAAAATGCTGAAAACTTAGAGATTTTGGCGCTTAAAGTTGAAAACAAACAACAGCTTAAAGCATTTGTGCAGGGTTGCGAGATTGTCATTCACGGCGGCACGCCTTTTCAATTGGATGTACAAGACCCAAAAACCGAACTCTTTGATCCCACCATAAAAGGCACAGAAAACTTTTTGGAGATAATTAAGAATACGCCTTCAATTGAAAAAGTTGTTTTTATCGCTTCTGTGGCGGCTTATAATACCAATTTTCCCTTACCACCGGATGGAAAAACACCTGATGATAGCATCGCTGAAGATGATGAACCTTTTATGAGTGAAGAAAGCCATCCTTACGCTCAGGCAAAATTTTTAGCGAATCAGACCGTTGAAAAATTCATTAAAGACCACGCTGACCTTCATTTTGAAATCACCAGTGTTTCTCCCGTAGCAGTTATGGGTAAATCCCTGTCTAACAGAGAAGATTCCACATCTTCAGGATTGCAGTTTTTGTTTAAAAATAACATCGCTCCCAATCCTTTTGTGCAGATGTTGTTTGATACCGATGCTGAATTTGCCATAGTTGATGTCGAGGATGTTGCCCATGCCATTTTCAACGCAAGTCAAAAAAAGGGATTACACGGAAAAAACTATTTATTGAGCAGTGAAAGCTGGAAAGTCTCTGATGTATCCGCCATGCTAAATGAACAACAACCCAAAGGACAAGCAAAAATAGTATATCAAAATGATAAGGCCAAAAAGGATTTAGGCATTCTGTTTAGGCCGGCAATAATGCCTTTGATTGCTTTTAGTCATTGATATTTACCTCATCAATTAACCTATGATTAGTGTTTTTATAGTCGCTTACCTTTTAGTTACCATTGGCATTGGCTTCTGGGCGTCAAGAAGAATCAAAACCTCCGGAGACTTTACGCTTGCCGGGAAAAGCCTTTCAGCACCTCTTGTTGCAGTTACACTCTTTGCCACCTGGTTTGGCAGTGGCTCTATTATGGGGAATCCCGGCTATTTTATCAGAGATGGCTTTTCGGCTTATTTTACACTTGTTCTAACGACTGCGATTTGTTTGGTAATTGTCGCGTTCTTTTTTGCCCGTAAGCTGTATAGCCTGAATATAGTGACCGTTAACGATTTTTTCAGGATCAGGTACAACAAAGCCATAGAAACGACGACTTCGGTGATCATGGTATTTAGTTATCCGCACTGGATTGCTGCACAGTTTGTGGCTTTAGCCTACTTATTTCAGTCTTTAATGGGCATTCCCATCCACTATGGAATTTTAATCGGAGCGGCTATTGTTGTATTTTACACTTACATTGGTGGGATGTGGGCTGTGGCATATACAGACATGGTTCAAAGTATTATGATCCTTATTGGTTTAGTTATCCTCCTCATTGAAATACTAGATCAAACAGGAGGCATAAGCCCAATTTTCGAAAATCAGCCAAAAGATTTTTTTAGCTTTTATCCAAAAGGTGGCGACCTTGAAGACTGGTCAAAATACATTGCTTTATTTCTGGCGTTTACTGCCGGTGCTATCCCGGTTCAGGAGATCTACCAGCGTGTATTTTCTGCAAAAAACATAGCCTCTGCAAGAAATGGATTATTGTTAGGAGGTCTGCTTTTAGTTGTTGTAACAACAGTGCCTTTAATCATAGGTTTGGGAGGTGTTTATCTTAATCCGGACCTTATTAAAGATGGCGATTACCAGAATGTTATACCGGCTTTAGTCAATTCGATGGTGGGATTGCCTGTTCAAATCATATTTTACGGGGCAATAATTTCAGCTATTTTGAGCACCTGTAGTGGTGCCATGTTAGCTCCGGCTTCTGTCATAGGAGAGAACCTTATCAAACCTTATGCTGCTCAAATTTCAGACAAAAGGCTATTACTGTATACACGCTTAAGTGTGGTTGTGGTAGCTCTAATATCCTGTTATTTTGCGTACGGCGACTCAGATATTGTTAGTCTTATAGAAGCTTCTCTGGCCTTGATTTTAGCTTGTCTTTTTGCGCCTTTCACCTTTGGTATGTTTTGGAAAAAAGCTTCTGTTGGTGGCACATGGTGTTCTATGCTCATTGGTGGCATCACCTGGTTTAGTTGTTTCCTGCTTGACACGGTTATAGACGCTACGATATATGGCTTTGTTGTAAGCTGCATCAGTATGGTTTTAGGTAGTCTTTTTTTACCTGATAAACATTCTAAGCAAAAGAAAGGCTTTGATTTACACAATAGATCCTTTGATACATAACTAATAATCGTCAAACCACTAGACATAAAAGTTGAAAATCATGAGAAATTTTAAACCAATTGCACTTGGAATGTCTTTGCTTACAGCCATCGTTTTGATGAGTTGTACTGAAAAAATCAAAAAAGATTCATCTGAAAAAGTTGAAATTACTTCTATTGAAAAACCTGAATACTTCCAGCTTCGCCCGGATGTAGAACAAGCCTATGGCTATACGCATGCCGTAAAAATTGGAAAGCATATTAAAA
>CAYNCI010000052.1:0-25443 GCA_964396065.1 uncultured Mesohalobacter sp.
AAAGCCATCGCTCCTATGATCGATTCTTCACCTATTTCTGCATCATCCATAACCACGGCATTCATGCCTATCATACAATTTCTCCCCAAATTCGAGCCGTGAATAATGGCGCCATGTCCTACATGTGCGCTTTCACTTAAGCGTATACTTTTTCCGGGAAACATGTGGACCGTACAATTTTCCTGAACATTTACGCCATCTTCTAAAATAATTTCACCCCAGTCGCCTCGAATTGCTGCTCCAGGTCCAACATAACAGTTCTTGCCAATAATCACATTACCGGTTACGACAGCTTGAGGGTGGACAAAGCTGCTGGGGTGAATGACGGGGATGTGGTTTTTGAATTTATATATAGCCATTAGTCGTTAGCTTTTAGCTTTTAGTGTTTTTCTTAATGAAGAATTCATTTTAGAAATTTCAGAAATTAATTCTCTTACTTTTTCATCTTCTTCATAAGTTATATACTCTCTCAATCTTGCTTTGGTTGAACAAGCAATACATTCATTAGCACTTCCTTGCGAAATAATTAAATACCTATTAAAGTTCATATCGCTACCTGAATGACCTTCGGCAATATTTAATGCTATTGAATCGGAGGCCCTTGCAAATTGGGATGATAATTTGTAAAGCTCATCGTTAGGAAACTTATTTATAAGTTCATTTGCATATTCACCAAAAGAAATGGCTTTTTGATAAATTATCAAATCTTCAAATTTGAAATGAAATTTACTTTTTATTTCCAAGTTAAAATTTTTTATTTTAGGTTATACTAAAGGCTAAAGACTAAAAGCTAATAGCTAGTTCCGATAGGAACTTAATTTCTCCTTCGTAAACGAACTCAACACCAACTTGCCACTGATTTCTGCGCGTTCCATGAGGAGTTGATCCCAGTCTTCGGTGCCACGCCAGAACATGTGTTTCATGTGTTTTACGGCTTCGGGATTGTAGGTGCAAAGTTGTTTTGCCAAGGCATCTACAGCTTCGTCGAGTTCTTCCACGCTATCAAAGACGTCGGCATAAAGGCCTTTTTGTTTGGCCCATTCTGCACTGAAAAACGTATTAGCATCTATAGCAATCTGCGACATGGCGCTAAGTCCCATTTTACGTTCTACTGCAGGACCAACAACGAACGGACCAATACCAACATTGAGCTCACTGAGTTTAATTGCAGCGTATTTAGTCGCTAGACAATAATCCATAGCTGAGGCAACACCTACGCCACCGCCAACAGTTTTGCCGTGTACTCTGCCAATAATGAATTTTGGACATTTGCGCATGGCATTTATCACATTAGCAAAGCCGCTAAAGAACTTTTTACCGGTCGTTTCATCTTCAATGGCAATGAGTTCATTAAAACTGGCTCCACCACAAAATGCCCGATCGCCACCGGATTTAAGGACAATCACTAAGACATCCTGATTTTGACCAACTTGAATAATGGTTTGAGCAAGCTTTTCCAGAATTTCGCCTGGTAAAGCATTACTTTTTGGATGAAAAAATTCAATGGTTGCGATTTGATTAGTGATGTCGTGTTTGACGTATGCTTCTTCCATAAAATATAATATTCGAAATCGATTTCGTTATTTGATTCAAAACTAAACAAAGTGTCTTTGTTTGGCAAAAATTTATAAAAAGCTTACATAAAAAAACCGCCTTAGAAGAACTAAGACGGCATATTATTATCCAATGAATTGGTGTCTAAAACATCTCTCTTCCGGAGAAATGAAAAGCGCCTTCAATTTGTGCGTTATCGTCGCTATCGCTACCATGAATAGCATTTTCGCTAATAGAAACAGCATATTTTTTTCTAATTGTTCCTTCTGCAGCATCCGCTGGATTTGTAGCACCAATCAATGCTCTAAAATCTTCTACAGCATTGTCTTTTTCTAGAATGGCAGCAACTATTGGGCCTCTAGTCATGTATTCTACAAGTTCTCCAAAAAATGGGCGTTCTTTGTGAATAGCATAAAAAGCTTCTGCGTCACTTTTCGTCATTTGTGTTTTTTTCATCGCTACGATTCTAAACCCAGCTTCGTTGATTTGATGAAGTATTGCTCCAGTGTAGCCTTTTTCAACTGCATCTGGCTTTAACATCGTGAATGTTCTTTGTCCTGACATAATATGTATTTTCAATTTTTTTTGCAAAAATAAGTATATCTTTCTTAGAATGTTAAGCTTTTTTTATTTTTATGAGCAAGTGCAAAACTTGTTTGTAAATGCGGTTTCTGAATTTTACCATATTAAAACTAAGTCTAGGCTTTATAACTGGTGTTATTTTGGGTTTTTACAATGGGTTTTCAACCTTTCAGGCCTTAACTTGCCTCCTTATTTTATTTGCTTTACTTGTCATTTTCAAATGGGTCATTAAGATAAAACCACTCTTTTTAGGTGCAAGTGTATTGCTGTTTTGTAATCTGGGGTATTTAACTACGCTGCTTCAACTGCCTGAAAATAACACAAATCATTTTATTCATCTGAACTATGAGACCGATCAGTTTTACGAAATCACTGCTACTGTTGATCAGGATTTGAAAAACACTGCCTATTATGATAAATATGTCCTTACCGATTTGCGCATTGACGGAAATGTATTTGATGGAAAATTACTTCTAAATGTCGCAAGAGATTCTATAACCCAAAATCTCCATGTAGGTGATGTGATCAGCTTTTACAAAGGATTGTCGCCTGTAAAGCCTTCCAAGAATCCTCAACTTTTTGATTATGCGGCTTATTTGAAGCAAAATGATATTTATGCTCAAGTCTACCTTACTAAGGATTATGTAATTGTAAAACAAGACAACAATCTTAGCGCTTATTCCTCTGCTTTGAGAGACAGAATTGTAAATGCACTTGAAAATGCTGGTTTTAAAGAACAGCACATCAACTTGATTCAAGCTTTGCTTTTAGGACAGAAACAAGAAATTGATAGGGAAATGTATTCTGCATTTGCAGATGTAGGTATTGTGCATATTTTGGCAGTGTCTGGTTTGCACGTTGGAATAATTTATTTGATATTAAATTACGTTTTCAATCTATTACTTCCTTTAAAAACAAGACGATTTTTCTCTCCTCTTTTGGTTGTTCTTAGTTTGTGGTCATTTGCAATTTTGGTTGGACTGTCACCCTCTGTAACTCGAGCTGTTACCATGTTTACTTTTTTTGCTCTAAGAGATATGCTATCCCGAAAAAGTAATTCTATAAATGTGTTATTTATGTCCGCTGTTGCATTATTGTTATACGACCCGAAACTTATTATGAATGTTGGCTTTCAACTTTCTTACGCAGCTGTGTTTTCTATATTGTGCTTGTATCCTGTATTTTCAACGCTTTATGCATTTAAATATAAATTCCCTCAAATCTTCCTAGATACTGCTTATGTGAGTTTAGCGGCTCAAATTGGAGTATTGCCATTTCAGTTGTTTTATTTTCATCAATTTCCCGGTATATTTTTATTGTCTAATATGTTGGTGATTCCGTTTTTAGGGCTATTGATTTCAGGAGGTATCATAAGTATAATTTTGGCTTTAGTTGGTTTAATACACCCTACAATAGTTGGAATTTATTCCTGGATGCTAGATGCACTGATTTCAGTTACGTCATGGTTATCGCAGTTTCATTATTTTATCTTAAAAGACATATTTTTCACTAAACCGATGTTTGTGATGCTTACTGTGCTTGTTTTTGTGTTTATGGTCATGATTAGAAATTTCAAAAAAACACAAGTTTTCGTTTTTCTTTCAATTTCATTTGTTTTTAGTGCTGTTGTAGTTCTTGAGACGATTCAGTTTAACAAACATTCTGAGTTAATCGTTTTTCATCAAAATAAGGCAAGTTTGGTCGGTCTAAAAAACAGTAATGTATTAAGCCTTTTTACTTCAGATTCTTTAGTTGAAATTGATGATTACGCCATTAAAAATTACAATCTGTTTTACGCTATAAAACAAACTAAAATTGAAACCTTAAGGAATGAATACGAGCTAGAAGGATTATCATTTTCTGTTATTGATAGCACTGGAGTTTACAATTCTTCTTTAGATGAGCGTATTGTTCTCTTATCGGGCTCACCGGATTTTCATTTTGAAAAATTACTGAAATCGCAACACATCAAAACGGTTATTGCAGATGGCAGTAATTACAAAAGTTATGTTGAAAGATGGAAAAAGACTGCTTTAGATTACGGCATTCCATTTCATTCCACTGCTGAAAAGGGGAGTTTTAGATTGGTTTTAAATACTAAGCTTTAAATTTTGGTTTGAAATTTTGCTGATATTCCTGCCACGCTTTTGCAGTTGTGACGTCTTTGTAATCGTCACTTGCAACCATTTTTAAAAAAATTTCTAAATCTTGTGCGGACTTAAAACCCGGAACAGGAGAAATTATATCGCCTTTTTCATCAAAAAATACAATGGTTGGGTAAGAAGTAACTTTTAAGGCATCGGCAAAAAAATGTTGGTAATTTTGACCTTTTCGGTTGGGGTCATAATTTGGATTGGTATAATCGAAGCCTTTGTAAGTCACCTTTTCTGTCCCTTCGCCGTTAAAGTGAACGGCGTAAAAATGCTTATTTACATATTTTATGACGTCTTTATTTACAAAGGTGCTTTCATTCATTTTATGGCAGACTTTGCACCATTCCGCATAAACAAAAAGCATTATTTTTTTGGGCTGCTCTTGTTGAGTTTCTAAGGCTTCGTTCATAGATACCCAATTAATTTGCTGGGCAAGACTTATTCTGCAAAATAACAGTACAAAAGATATTATTATCAATTTCTGCATACTTCAGTTTTACTATACAAACGGATTTTTATTCCAAAAATTTTAAAGATCTGGCAATCGCTTCTATTTCGAAAATATTATTTCTTTTTTCTGCAGTAGGTTTAAATACAATACCTTCCACAACAATGTATTGGTCGTTTTTTTCGTCTTTAACGACATAATTTAAAAAAGGCCCACCCATAAAAGCATTTTTTACAACCCAAGTTCCGCGTGTTTCGTAAGCAAATCTGCCATCCACTTCTGTTTTGTACAGGTAAGGCATGTAAGCTTCTTCTGTAATCATGTATGATCCTTCTCTCGGTCCGGGAATGTGTGTTTTGCCAATAGAATCCCTGACCTTCACAATATTAGAGATGGTCGAACTGTCGTTTTCTATTTTGTTAATAGGCACGCGGTAAACAAATATCTCCATACTTCCTTTTTTGATGTCTTTTCTCAACCAAATAAAATCATCGGTAGTAGCATTAGCGTACCTGTAAGCGGTAGGAAATTTTAAGTTAACTCCAAATTTGTCTTCAATGGGTTTAGAATCGCCAAGGGATTTGTTCATTCTTCGCCATTTTTCAAGAATTTCGGTTTTATTGAGTTCGCTTACTATCTTAGTTTTATTTTCGTTGAAGAGTTTTATCAAATCTTCTTCGCTTTTCCCTTCAATAAAAAACCCAACTTGTGGTCTCGCAAATGTGTCATTAGCGATTACAAAATCATTCTTGTCCCCTAAAGTAAATTTTATAAATGTTCTGTTTTTTTTGGCAAAGCCTGTAAAAGCCTTGGTGGGAATATGTTTTAACTTATAAAGTGGTTCTTTTTGAGGGAGTCCTTCTGCATCAGAAGCCATTTCGGCTCTTACGGTTTCGCCAACTTTAGATTCCCAAACCGAATTTTCACTAACAACGTTTACCATATTTATTATTCCGGAGGAATCTGTTATGTATATTTTTTTGCCGTCGTCACAGGATATTAAAATTGAGAAGAAAAGTATAGTAATAAGATATCTCATAATGCTTGTTTTTTTCATTTTATCCAAAATCATTCCAAAGGTAGTAAAGCCTAATATTTTTTTCCAATATAAATTTTCAAAATTGATTTCTTTATAATTTTGACTTTTAAAATTCCTATTATATTTGTAATTCATTATTTTTCCATGCTATTTTTTGTTTGTTTCGGATTTTTACTAGCTTTTTTACTATTGTTCGTTGGACGATACGTAAAGGGAAAATTAGCTTCATTTACAACACTTGTCCCACTTTCAATATTTATTTACTTTTTTTCGTTTATAGGACAGATTGCTAATGGCGAAACCATAAAAGTTAATATAAATTGGATTCCATCTTTCGGTGTAAATCTTAGTTTTTTGTTGGATGGGCTAGCCTTACTTTTTGTGTTGATGATTACCGGTATTGGGACTTTAGTGTTTTGGTACACCTCATCCTACCTTAAAGGACACGCCTTGTTAGACCGTTTTTATGGGTATCTGGCCATATTTATGTCTGCTATGGTTGGGTTGGTTTTATCGGACAATCTTATCTCCTTATTTGTGTTTTGGGAGTTAACAAGTATAAGTTCGTTCTTTTTAATAGGTTTTAATAACGAAAGCAGTGCGTCGAGAAAATCTGCCCTAATAGCCTTAGGAATCACAGGTATCGGAGGCTTATTTTTGTTAGCTTTCGCAGTTGTATTAGGGCAATTGCATTCAACCTACTCCATTTCGGAACTGTTGAATTCCAGCGATGATATTGTAAAACATTCTTCTTATGTCTTTTTAGTTGTCATGTTATTTTTGGCGGCTTTTACAAAATCTGCGCAATTTCCTTTTCATTTTTGGTTGCCCGGTGCGATGAAGGCACCAACACCAGTTTCAACATACCTGCACTCCGCTACCATGGTAAAAGCAGGTGTTTATATTTTATTACGATTTACTCCAATCTTAGGCGATACCTCTCTTTGGAATACCACTCTGATTATTACAGGTGCAGTTACCATGCTGTATTCTGCTTATCAGATGTTATTCAGGGTAGACCTTAAGGCAATTTTAGCCTATTCTACCATTTGTGCGTTAGGGATTTTAACCTTTTTAATTGGACTAGGTACTCATATGGCACTCACGGCAGCTTTGTTTTTCATAATAGTTCATGCGCTGTATAAAGCCTCGTTGTTCCTTATAACGGGAATTATAGACCATGAGACCGGAACGAGAGATATTACAAAGTTATCTGGTTTAAGATATGGATTAATGCCTGTTGCCATTGCTGGAGCTATTGCTGCATTCATAAGTGGCGGTATCATACCAACCATTGGTTTTGTAGGTAAAGATTTGATTTACGAGGCAACCTTACATCATAATACCAATCCTCATTTGTTAACAGGAATAGCTATTGCGACAAACGCATTATTGTTTTATGGCGGATTTTTAGTTGGTGTAAAACCATTTTTCGGAAAAAAACAAGAGGCTTTTTCAGGGCTACACCTGCCGAGCTATAAGTTGTGGCTTCCGCCTTTATTCATGGTTATTTTAGGTGTTGTGTTTGGTGTTTTTCCCAGCATGGTAGGCGATACGATTGTGGTAAATGCTGCAGACGATTTGTTTACTTCTTCAACTGGGATGGAGATAAAATTATGGCATGGATTTAATCTTATCTTTTGGTTATCGATGGCTACCATTGGTACAGGTGCATTATTATACCTGATCTTAAGGCCGAGATATTCTTTTAAACACTTTTCGGAGAAGTTAGAATTCTTGTCTCCGGAATCGATTATATTTTACATTGTAACCCTTTTTAAAATTATTTCTAAGTACTGGACGTTATTGTTTCAAAACGGCTATTTACGCCATTATGTAGCTACTTATGTCACTTTTGTAATCATTTTAGTTGGTTATCTTTTGCTTAGCGACCCTATTTTAAGGATAGACCATAATTCGCTATCAGAGCTAACGGTGTACGAGATTGTGATCATTTTCATTATGTTTATTTCTACACTTTTTACGGTGTTCACCTCATCCAGACTTGCAGCGGTTGCGGCGATGGGAATTATAGGCTTTGCGTTTTGTCTTCTTTATTTGTTTTACAGTGCACCGGATTTGGCCATGACACAATTTTCTGTTGATACCTTAACGGTTATTTTATTTGTCCTGGTTCTTTACAGGCTTCCAAAATACCTTAAGTTTTCTAAGAATTATTTGAAAGTAGAACACGGCGTATTGTCAATTATATTTGGAACGATTATCACTTTTTTGATATTAAAAGTACTAAGTGAACCTAAAAATTCTGAAATTAGTGATTTTTATGCTGAAAACTCTTATCTGTTAGCTAAAGGCAAAAACGTAGTAAACGTGATTTTAGTAGACTTTAGAGGTGTTGATACCTTAATAGAAATTAGTGTATTAATCGTAGCCAGTCTTGGGGTTTTCGGATTATTGAAGTTAAGATTAAAAACAAAGGATAAAAAATAATACTATTATGAAAACACTTATTTTAAAAACTGCATCTGATATTTTGTTGCCAGTTTTGCTGTTGTTTTCAATATTTATTTTGCTTAGAGGGCACTATCTCCCTGGAGGTGGTTTTGTTGGTGGTCTTATTGCTGCAATAGCTTTTGTGCTTGATGCTTTTGCCAACGGATTAAAGAACACGCGAAAAATCATCAGAGTACATCCCGGTTTTTTAATGCCTATAGGCTTGTTGATTTCATTTTTGAGTGCAGTTACTCCGGTTTTGTTTACAGAATACCCTATCATGACAGGTTTATGGGCAAGTGGTGATATTCCCGTAATTGGAAAAATTGGTTCAGCATTATTTTTTGATACGGGTGTTTATTTTGTAGTCGTAGGAGTTTCTCTCACCATAATATTTACAATAACAGAAAGCGCATAATTATGGAAATACTTTTAGCAATTATGACAGGTGTGCTTTATGCTGCGGGGACTTATCTTATTCTTAGACGTAGTATTGTAAAACTTATTATAGGCATTATTTTATTCGGAAATGGCGTTAACTTATTAATATTTTTACTTGGCCGTATCACAAAAGGAAAACCTCCTATTATAGAACCCGCCGCCAAAACCTTTACAGATATTTATGCAGATCCTGTGCCACAGGCTTTAATTCTTACCTCTATCGTAATCAGTTTTGGTTTGCAGGCATTTGCTATTATACTTATTAAAAGAGCTTACAAAGTTCTAAACACAGACGATCTCGATATGTTAAACACTAAAGACGAAGATTCCTAATGAGCAGCAACATCATAACATATCCTCTTATCTGTCATATGTTTTTTAGCATTCTTCTCATGTTTTTCTGGAAGAATGTTAATGTGCAAAAAACCTTAACCATCATAGGGAATACCATTGCATTGATTATCGCTGTTGTGATATTTATAACCATATATAAATCTGGTACTCAGGTTGTGAATGCAGGGAACTGGACAGCGCCGTTTGGAATTGTTTTTGTCGGCGATATGTTTTCGGCAACACTTATTCTTCTTACGGCTATTTCCGGGTTTGCAGTGTCAATTTTCTCCATCGCATCTGTCATCAAAGCAAGGTTGCGATTTGGTTTTTTAAGTGTTTATCACTTTCTTCTGTTAGGGCTAAATGGTGCGTTTTTAACGGGAGACGTCTTTAACCTTTACGTGTGGTTCGAAATTATCATCATAAGCTCTTTTGTTTTAATTAGTATAGGTGGCGAAAAGAACCAGTTAGAGGGTGCCGTAAAGTATTTTACCCTAAACTTTTTTGGTTCTCTTATCTTCCTTACCGCCTTAGGTACCATTTATGGGTTAACGGGAACGCTTAACATGGCCGATATAGCCATAAAAGCAGCTCAGGTAGACAATAGAGTGCTTATAGACATTTGTGCAGTTTTGTTTTTAACAGCCTTTGGAATCAAATCTGCGATGTTTCCACTAAACTTTTGGCTGCCGGCATCCTATCACACGCCGCCTTCAGCAGTATCGGCCATATTTTCTGGTCTTTTAACCAAAGTAGGGGTCTATGCATTGATAAGAATGTTAACACTTATTTTTGCTGCCGATGAATTTTTGCAGCAATTGTTAATTATACTAGCCGTCTTGACCATTTTAAGTGGTTCTTTCGGGGCGATAATTCAAAACAATATTCGGAAAGTATTTTCATACCTTATCATTTGTCATATTGGATTTATGATTGGTGGTTTAGGGGTTTTTAATGTCGTGGCCATTAGTGGTGTAATCTTTTACCTTATTCACGACATCATTGTAAAAACTAATATTTTCCTTATTGGTGGTTTGATTTACAGAATAAAAAGCACAACAAACATGAAAAAAATAGGAGGCCTCTATAAAGAAAGGCCTTTAACAAGTTTGTTATTTATTATTGTTTTATTTTCGTTAGTTGGTGTTCCGCCTTTATCGGGTTTTTGGCCAAAGTTATCCCTGTTTTTAAGCAGCTATGAAAGTGAGAATTACGCGTTTTTTGGAGCCTTAATTTTAGGAAGTTTAATTACACTCATGGTTGTTGCTAAGATTTGGTCTGAGGCCTTTTGGAAAGACCAGCCCGAGATGAAAGTTAAAAGGCGATTTGTCTTTTTTGACACATTGAGTCCATTGAAAAAGTGGCAATTTATTACTCCGATAGTCTTACTGGCTGTTATAAGCCTTTACATAGGATTTGGAGCTGAACATATACAGGTGCTGTCTGTAAAAATAGCAGACGATCTGATGAATTCGCAAAATTATATTGACGCTGTATTAAACCAAAATTGAGATGCCAAGGTATTTTTTGATCAACTTATTGTTAATGCTCATATGGGTTTTCCTTACCGGAGAATACAATTTTTATAATTTCTTTTTTGGATTTGTGTTGAGTTTTTTTATTATTTCTTTGATAGGCTCTAGCCAAGGGCAGAACAAATATGTAAAACTTGTACCGAGAATTATAAGTTTTGTATTTTTCTTTAATTATGAACTTATAAAAGCAAATTTGCAAGTTGCTTATGAGGTGATGACACCAGGCTTGAGAGTCTCGCCGGGAATTATACGTGTTCCACTGGATGTAGAAACCGATTTTGAGATTTCTCTTTTAGCCAATTTAATTACGCTAACACCAGGAACTTTGAGTTTAGATGTGTCTAAAGACAATAAAGTTTTGTACGTACATACCATGTATGTCGAAGATAAAGAAGAATTTATTGCAAGTATTAAAAACGGATTTGAAAAACGAATCTTACAAATAACACGATGAGTGTAAACGACTATTTATATTATGTAATTATGCCTTTACTAACTTTTACGTTGGTACTGGTCACTATTCGATTTATTAAAGGGCCTACAATAGTAGACCGTATCATCGCTTTAGACCTTATCGTAACCATTGGTATTGGAATTATTGGCATTTACAGTATAATTTACGACCAGCCAAATTTCTTAGATATTGCTCTAATTTTAGCACTTATTGCATTTTTAGGTACAGTCGCATTTACATCTTATATCGAAAAAAGAGATAAAAATGAATGATTTCTTAATAGTAGTTTTTTCAACACTTGGTACGCTTTTCGCCGCTTTAGCCGGGGTAGGTTTACTTAGAATGCCGGATACGTTTTTAAGAATTTCTGTTACAACAAAAGCAGCTACTCTTGGTGTTGGTCTGCTTATAGGTTGCGCTGCTATTTATTTTCAGGAATTAGCTGTAACTTCAGAAGTCTTAGCTATTATATTATTCATATTCCTAACGGCACCTATTGGAGGTCATTTACTAGGCAGAACAGCCTATTATATAAATTGTAAATTATCTAAGCAAACCCATATCGACGATCTAAAAGGCAAGTATAATAAGAAAACACACGAGTTGAGCAGCGAAGATTCTGATGCAGAATCTAAGGATGAGTCGATTGTTCCTAAAAGTGAATGATTTGTAAAGTCTTGTTAATTTCAAACAAGTCTTGTAACAAGAATGTGTTCTGGTCTTCTAGTTAAAAAAAGGCATTGATATGTATTCAAATTACCATTTTTCTAGACTTCCAATATTCGTATTAATCTTCCTATTTACTCAATTTAATATTGCTCAAAATACCATTTCCGGTAGAGTTTTGGACGCCGAAACCTTAACACCTTTAGCATTTGCTAATATTAGCATCAACAATTCTAAACGAGGTGTCATTTCCGACATTGAGGGAAATTTTAAACTGAATAGCAGTGAGGACATTGTAAGTATTAAAGTGTCCTACCTTGGATTTGAAGATGTGGTGTTATCGTCGCCTTTTTCTCAAAATTTGGTTATAAAACTCAACCCCACATTGGAAAGTTTAGACGAAGTCACCATTACAAATGGCGAAAATCCGGCGCTGGCTATCATTAGAAAGGTCATGGCCAATAGCGACCAAAACAACCCTCTTAAGAAAGGTGGATTTGAATATACCACATACAGCAAGAGCATTATAGATTCTAAGACGTTTCAGAAAGAAGCCGACTCTACACGAAATGCTTACCTGCAAATGATTGAAAACGACGAACTGGATATGCAAAGCGACTCTTTGGACGCCTTGGACAAAACTTTGATAAAAGAAGGCAGCTTTCACATAGCCGTTTTGGAGTCGGTGACAGAAAGAAAATTTTTACCGCCGGACCTCAGTGAAGAAAAAGTGCTGGCCTCCAGAGTCTCCGGGTTTAAAAGTGCTTACCTCACCATGCTGGCCACAGAACTTCAGCCGTTTGGGTTTTATGAAAATAACATTACTCTATTAGACGTCAATTTTTTAAATCCTATCGCAAAAGGCAGTCTAAAGCGTTACGACTATGTTTTAGAAGATACGTTTTACGACGAAAATGATACCATTTTCAACATTTCGTTTCAGCCTAAGCCTAAGGTGAATATAGATGGTTTAAAAGGCTTTATGCACATCAATTCTGATGGTTATGCTATCCAGATTATTGTTGCAGAGCCTAACGACGAGTTGGTAAGCACGCTCAAAATTCAACAAAAATACAGCCGCATACAAAGTGGAGAATGGTTTCCGGAACAACTCAATTTTAAGATTGAAACCAATGACGGCTCAGATATCTTTATTGATGGAAAAACCTATTTGAAAGCTATTCGGTTCAACCCCAATCTAAGCCGAAAAGATTTTTCTGAAGTGCAGCTGAAATACGAAGAAGACGCGCCTTACCAGTCGGAAGATTTTTGGCAAAATTATAGAAAGGATACCTTAACCAGAAAAGAGAAAACCACCTATAAGGTAATAGACAGTATTGGGGAAGAGTTTAAATTTGATAAGGCATTTAAGGTGATAAATTACCTTTCGGAAGGCTTTTTGCCTTGGGGGAAAATAAACCTAAACTTAAATCAATTTATAGGCTTCAACAATTTTGAAGGTTTGCGATTGGGTGCTGGCGCAGAAACCAACGAAAAACTCTTTAAACGCTTTAGTGTTGGGGGTTATTTTGCTTATGGGTTTAAAGATAGTAATTGGAAATTTGGCGGACATGGCCAATACAACTTAGACGAAAACGGCGATTTCAACATTCAAGCCGGCTACTCCAATGATGTGAGGGAAATCGGCCTCTCGTCCTTACAGAGTGATAAATTTTCTTTTCAGAGTAACCCTCGGCCACTTATCGCCACAAGCATGGATATTGTAGAGCAGTACCAGTTTACCTTGGAGCGTAGAGATTTAAAATACCTTACCTGGAGCGCATCCTTAAGAAACGAATGGATTAGACCGCAATACGATTACTCGTTTGTAAGCAATGGCGAACAAATAACCAACTACAGAAATACAGAAGCGGTTTTCAACCTCAGGTACGCGCATCGAGAACGTCTTGTAGAAACGCCCTTAAGGCGTGTAAATTTAGGAACAGATTACCCGGTTTTCAACATAAGGTATACTCAAGGATTCGACTCGTTTTTGGACGGGCAATTCGATTACCACAAAGTGGAAGCCAGTGTTTACCAGAGCTTTTTTTCTAAAAATATAGGCAAAACGCGCTACCATCTGCAGGCCGGATACATTGATAGTGCTTTGCCGATAGGACTGCTGTTTACAGGCGAAGGCAGCTTTGACGACAGGTTTCCGGTAGTTATGTACGACCGTTTTCAGACCATGTTTTTATACGAATTTTTGTCAGACCGGTATGTTCACCTCTTTTTAACGCACGATATTGGCAGCTTGCTGTTTAAGTCTAAAAATTTTAGTCCCGGTGTGATTTTACATCATAACATGGGCTGGGGCGATTTGTCAACACCTGAGGTGCATAACACCCAATTTGCCATAAAAGACAAGGTGTTTATAGAATCCGGCCTGGAACTTAAAAATTTGATATCGCTGGATATGCTTGGTACGCGTTTAGGCTATGGCGTGGGAGCCTTTTACAGGTATGGCGAATACAGTTTGCCGAGAAGCAGCGACAATTTTGCCTTTAAAATCAACGTGTCTTTAAGCCTTAGACAATAGCAAATGTGTTAATTTGCAACTATGCAATTGCCGGAAAACCTTTTTAACGACCTAGAGAAAAGAAAAACAGAACACAGCCTGAGACAGTTGTCTAATCAACAGTTTGAAATAGACTTCTATTCTAACGATTATTTAGGATATGCCAAAAACCAAGACATCGGCAATTATGGGACATCTGTTTTACAACCAAGTCAATTTAATGCACATGGCTCCACAGGCTCAAGATTGATAAGCGGAAACCACAGTTGGTTTCAAAAAGTGGAAGACAAAGCCAAAGCGATGTTTAAGGCCCAAGCCGCCTTGTATTTCAATTCCGGTTACGATGCCAATATAGGACTGTTATCGGCTATTTTAAAACCAAAAGATATTATTTTTTTTGATGAATTATGCCATGCCTCCATCAGGGATGGATTGCAAATGAGTCCGACAAAAGCCTATAAATTTAAGCATAACGATTACGAAGATTTAGCACAAAAAATTAAATCTCAACATCAAAGGCTCGAACCTCAAAATACATACATCATCACCGAGTCTGTTTTTTCTATGGATGGCGACATGTCCGACATTGGCGAATTGGTAACACTTGCAAAGGCCAACAATGCTTTCCTTATTGTAGACGAAGCCCATGCTGTAGGCGTTTGTGGTACCGATTACAAAGGATTGACTTTCGATTATGCCGAGCATATTTTTGCGAGAATCATCACTTGTGGAAAGTCCCTAGGCTCGCATGGTGCATTATTTTTAGGTTCAGAAGACTTAAAGCTGTTTTTAGTCAATTTTTCGAGGCCGTTTATATATTCTACAGCGGCTTCGCCGGCACATATACAGCAGGTGTTGTCGGCATTACTGTATTTTGAAAACGACCTTAAGGCAAAACAACAGCTTCAGCATCGTATCGATTATTTTAGACATCAAGTGCAACAACACGGGTTAAGCGCACACTTTTTGGAAAGTACAACAGCGATTCAATCTTATATCATCGAGGATAATGTAAAAGCTAAAGCTTTAGCAAAAGCTTTAAATGAGAAAGGCATTGGTATCAAAGCCATTTTGCATCCTACCGTGCCCAAAGGAAAAGAACGCTTACGGATCTGCTTACATAGCTATAATACAGAAAACGACATAGATTTTCTTTTGAAAATATTAACACAACAGCTTTAACTGAGGTATGTTTTTTGTTGAAGTAGTTGAAAGACCAATGCATGCTTCAAAAATTTACGCTTCTTTTTTTTCTTCTTTATATACCATTTTGCACGTATTCTCAAACATTATCAGCCACAGTTGTCGATGAAAATAACGAGCCTGTGTTAGGCGCATCCGTGTATTTTGATAAAACTACCATAGGGGTAGTCACCAACTCTGAAGGCCGTTTTAGCATCAACGTTCCCGAAAATATAGCATTTCCTGAATTGGTCATATCCTACATGGGATACGAATCAATAGTGATCAAAAATTTGGGAGAATTAAATGAAGTGTATACCTTAAAACTCAAATCAAATGTACTGGAGACCGTTAAACTTTACACTCAGCACTTTAGCAGAGAGCAAATGGAAAACGCATTTAAGGAGCATTTTCTGGGAATTGGGAGAGCAGCAAAAGATTGTGAGATCTTGAATATCGAAGATTTAATTCTGTATTATACAACAGAAGACAATACGCTTCACGCAGAAGCTTATAATCCAATCAAGGTAAAAAATGACTATCTGGGTTATAATATCACTTTCGATCTTAAGGAGTTTACAGTGTCGTTCAGAGGTAAAAGCATAACCTATAAAGACTTCAGGCAATCTTATTACAATGGCTATTCGTTTTATGAAGACATCAATTCAGACCTTGTCGAAAGGCGCAATAAAACCTATTATGGTTCTAAGGAACATTTTTTTAAGAGCTTGATAGACGATCAAATTGTAAACACAGATTATTTATTGCACTATAAAGGGTCATTTAGACAACCTGAGGACATCTTTGAAATTACGCAGCTCAATCAGAATTTATTCGAAATTAGTCTGCAAAAGGACATTAGTGAAGATACGAGTTTGGCAGGTCCGGTCGAATTGGTGGTGAAGAGAAGAAAAGAACACACCATTGTTCGTTTTTTGAAGAACAGTTTTTTTGTGGATAAGTACGGAAAGGACCTGGATTATAAACCTTTATTATTTATCGGTGAATTTGCCCAATACAAAGTGGCACGTACACTGCCGTCCAATTTTGTTGTTATTAAAGAAAACAATTAAACTTATGAATAAAACGAAGACAATTATGAATTTCAATTTGCTGGTTTTACTGCTCTTCTTTTGTTTGAAGTCTTTTTCTCAAACCTTAACCGCTAAGATTACAGACGAAAATAGAAATCCGATTGCAGGGGTTAAAGTATTTTACAACAACTCTACAGTTTCAACCTATACAGATGCTGCCGGTATTTTCAAACTACCTTTGCTTCGTGAGATTCCCAGCCCAGTGCTTGTGTTCTATCATCCTGATTTTGAAGTAATGGTTGAGAAGGAATACAAAAAACTTCAGCCGAAGTACTATCTCGCCAAAAAGAAAGAAAATAATAGCCATGCAGAAGGGCGTGATGAATTGTTTTCAAGAGATGCTATGGAAGCGGCTTTTTTAGACAATTTTATCGGTACAGATAAAAATGCAAAAAACACCTTAATTCGGAACAAAGAGGTCTTAACCTATACATTTGATAAGTCAAATTTTATTTTAATGGCCAAGGCCTCAGAACCTTTGAAAGTCGTAAATAACACATTAGGCTACGAAATTGAATACCACATTGAAGATTTTGAAATTGAATATTCCGGAAGAACTCTGGATGAAAACGATATTGATTTTATCGTCAATAATGGCTATGCACACTTCACAGATATTGCTGAGGATAAAGATGAGCAACGCGCTAAATCTTTCGAGCGGTCTGTTAAGTGCTTTTTCAGGCAATTGGTTAGCGGGGATAAAAAGAAATTGAAACATAAAGTATCTGTTGATGGTTATAAAGAAAATCGCAAAACCCTCTTTGAAGTACAGACGATTGAAGAAGATTTATATATGCTAAAGCTTAATGAGGAGATAATCCCACATGCCTACGGAAAGGCGTTTACAGAATTTATAGAATTCTGGTATTCGAAAAAAGAATTTACGAAGTTTCAAATTTTTAAACCTTATTTGCTGGTAGATAATTATGGCAACATCATTAATACCGCAGACCTGTCCATGCTTTTTACCACAAATAGAATGAGCAACATGTTGCCAATTAATTACAATTAAATAGAATCGTTTTAAACATTTTTTTCCCTTAAAATCAGTCTGCTCATGATAAATGCAATGAGCTTTATTCAAAATTAATTTTAATCGTAAAATTGGGATTATTTATTCTCTAATAAGGAAAAGAACGCTTACGGATCTGCTTGCATAGCTATAATACAGAAAACGACATAGATTTTCTTTTGAAAAAATTAACACCTTAGGCCGATTATAGGTATATTATTTGATGTGTTGGTTTAAACACCATTCTATGCTCCTGAAAATTATAGCCCTATGTATTCTCCTCAGCATGCCCTTCATGGCCACTTCCCAAACATTATCAGCACAACTTTTAGACTTTAACGAACAGCCTGTAGAAGGCGTAAAGGTCTTTTATGACCAATCTACCATTTCAACGTTTACAGATATAAATGGTGTTTTCGAGATACCTGTCAGTCAGCGTATTCCAAACCCAAAACTGGTGTTTTACCATCCGGATTTCGAGATTTATATGGTATCAAAAACAACAAAAATAAAGCCTAAATATTACCTGAAACCAAAAGAAAAGACTGAAATTTCAAATGCTTCCTCAAGCCTTTTTAGTACGGAAGAAATGCTTGTGGTGTTTAGAGAGATGTTTTTAGGCTCTTCAATAAACGCAAACCAAACACGTATAGGTAATAAAGACGTCCTTCAGTTCAGGTTTGATACCATCAATTATAAGTTGTATGCAAGCGCAACAGAGCCTCTTCAGATTAGAAATGAAGCTTTAGGCTATACAATAGAGTACTATTTGGACGAATTTGAAATAGAATTTTCAGCAAACTCTCTTCAACAAGAATATATAAATTATTCCTTTTTTTATGGCTACAGTTTGTTCAAAGATATTGATAGCACGAAGGTGAAAGAACGAGAAATAGCATTCAATGGGACTATGAAACACTTTTTCAAACAGATCATTACTGGTAATTTCAATAACATAAAGTCTAAAATCTTTCTTGAAAAAAGAAAAATAAGGCTTAAAAAGTTATTTGATGTTCAGCAGCTAAATCCTAACCTCTACAAGCTCAACCTTAACAGAAATTATGTAGATTATAAAGATGACGGCGATTTTACATTTTACATTCAACCGCATTACAAAAAACAAGCTAGCCGGATATACCATTACAATCTAGCTAGACAACCCTATCACGAAAACCTAAGCAGTAGTGTTAAGCTGTTCAGACCTTATATTCTTGTGGATAATTATGGAAATGCCTTAGACCAAGAGTATTTTGAGATATCTGGTGATATTTTTGACATAAACATCGCTGATAGGCTTCCTTTGGATTATAATTTTTACGATTAAAACCATGAAATATTTAAGCCTCTTATGTGCTCTGTTTTTATGCCAAATGTCTTATGCGCAAGAGCTTAGCGCAAAAGTCATAGATGAAAACAACGAGCCATTTATAAACGCCACGGTATATTTTGATGGCACTACGATTGGCGTAATTACAAATTTGGATGGGGTGTTCACGATTGAAAAGCCTTACAACCTGACGGATCCTGCCTTAGTAATCACGTCTCTGGGTTACGAAACGATCTATATTACCGATATAGATCATCTTCAAGACACCTATCAGCTCAAACCTAAATCGGTAACACTGGATGCTGTAAACATTTACGACTCGCCATTTAGCCGAGAGGAAATGCTCGAAGTGTTTAAAACCTATTTCTTAGGTTCCGGTAAAGAAGCTCGGCAGTGCGAAATTTTAAACCTAAAGGATGTGAGCGTCTATTTTGTAAAAGACGAAAACACGCTTTATGCCAGAGCCGCCAACCCTATAAACGTTCAAAATGATTACCTGGGTTATCAGGTTTCATTTGATTTAAAAATTTTTAAAGTAAAATATTCTACCACGAGTTTAGACGACGAGTTCTTTTTGGAATCCTTCTACGGTGGCTATCCTTTTTTTAAAGACACTAATCCTCGTCGACAGAGGATAAGGCAAAAAACATACTTCAGTTCGCTTAATTTTTTCTTTAAATCTTTGGTGGAAGATAAGTTAGACCTTACCAATTTTACAGTAGGCTACGATGGTGTTTTAATGAATCCTGAAAAGGTTTTAGATGTTACTCCTTTGAGTAATAACATTTATAAGGTCTCTCTTAAAAATCCTGAAGTCGATATCGAAACGGGGGCGTTTAAGCCTACAAAAATTATCCTTACGCATAAATACGATATAAGCAACTTATTGTTTAAAGCAGCTGCTATTCGGGTGGACCAATATGGAAATAACTTAGATTTTGATAAAATTCGTTTACTGGGCGAGCTATCAGAATATCGACTTGCTAAAATGTTGCCGACTAATTTTGTACCTAAAACATAACACATGATAAAGTTCTTTTGGTTTCTTTTTTTCATCTTCAGCCTTAATTATAGTCATGCTCAGGTCCTAAAGGCCAAAATAGTCGATCCTGATGGTAATCCGGTAAAGAGTGCAAAAGTGTTTTACAACAACTCGACAATTTTAGCCAAAACCAATGCTTCCGGTGTGTTTAGCATATCAGCAGATGTACAGATTCCCAATCCTGAATTAGTAATTTATCATCCATCTTACGAGATATATATTGATTATCAGACAGATAAGCTGCAGCCGGTCTATCAACTTCGTCCTAAAGCGGAAAATCTAAGCATTATTACCAATAACTCAGACTACAGTAGAGACGAATTGCTCTTCTTTTTTAAGCGGTTATTTTTAGGTACTGGTAAATATGCCAGAAAAACTGAAATTCTAAATCCAGAGCACATTTCGATTGGCTTTAATACACAAAGGCAAACACTAGTTGCGAAATCCAGTGCACCTCTTATCGTTCAAAACCAAGGTTTGGGGTACGTTATTGAGTACTATTTAGAAGATTTTGAGGCTGAATTTTCTTCGGTAATAATTGATAATGAATACCTGGTAAATGTTTATACCGTAGGTCGCTCTTACTTTAGAAGTCTGGATGCGTCCAAGGCAAAGGAAAGAGATGGCATCTATGCTTCGTCTTTAAGCTATTTTTTTAAACAAGTAGCACATGAAGATTATAAACATCTTTCATACAAAGTTTTAGTTGACGAGCTTAAGGTAAAGCCACAGCATGTATTTGAAAAGGTCGAGCAAGAAGGCGAACAATACCGCATTTACTTCAACAAAAAACTTGGCAGAGTAAACGAATTTGATGAATTTACCATCTTTTTAAGCCTGATATCAAAACAACGGCGTATCGATATCGAATTCTTTAAAGACAGCGTCTTGGTAGATAAGTATGGAAATTTTGTAAATAATGAATACATGTTTATTGCGCAGGAGGCGACAAACAGCCGGCTATCCGATAGAATCCCAATTGATTATGAATTAAGTAACAACAAATAAGATGAAAACCTTAACACTACTACTGCTGCTTTTTGTTTACCAACTTTCAAACGCTCAGACCCTGCGTGCCAAAGTGGTGGATGAAAATAACAAACCGCTTTCATCCGCAACGGTCTATTTTGATGGTACCACACGAGGTGTGATTACCGATTTTGAAGGTTTTTTTGATATTGAAGTGCCTTCAAGAGTGTCCAATCCTGTTTTGGTCATTTCCTACCTCGGCTACGAATCTTTGTATATCGAAAATTTCAATACCCTTAAACCTGTTTACCGGCTTAAGCCTAAAGCTGAAAACCTGGACAATGTAGAAGTATACACCGATTTGTTTACACGTGAACAAATGGAACGCGTGTTTATCAAGTATTTTATAGGTGAAGGCAGCCCCGCAAGGCAAACCAAAATTTTAAACCTCGACGATGTCACCCTTTACTACGTCGGCAAAGAAAAAACACTCTACGCCAGGGCCTTATATCCTTTAGAAATAGAAAACGAATACCTTGGTTATCATGTCAAGTTCGACCTCACCGATTTTGAAGTAAACTTTAGAAGAAAAAGCCTGAGTGATAATTTCTTAAAACAAACCTTTTATGCCGGAACAACATTCTTTACAGATGTGGATTCTAAAAAGAAGAATAATCGCGAAAAAGTTTACAAAAAGTCGTTGACCAGTTTCTTTAAACAGCTGGCCGATAGTACTCTGTACAAAACAGATTTTAAACTGGCGCATAAAGGCCTCTTGCGTAATCCTCACGATGTGTTTAACGTGACAAAGCCCCTGGATCCGTCGGTAAACCTGATTCGATTAGAGTTAAAACCGGAATACATCGACCTGGTGAATGGAAAATACGTCTACACTAAGCTGCTGTTAATCAACAAAGCCCAGCGCACCACTTTAATGTTTAAAAAGCCAAAATTTAGAATCGATCGTTTAGGGAATTTGATAGACATTAAAGATGTGGTTTTAAGCAACGGCCTGGCCGATGATCGCGTCGCCAAAATGTTACCTCTGGGATACCAGCCTTCACAATAAAATTGTGTCCTATATTTGCGAAAAAAACACAAAAATGTCAAATAAGCCAAACTGCTATTTTGTAACAGGAATAGGAACCGATGTGGGAAAGACGCTATTGTCTTCAATTCTTGTGGAAGCGCTTCAGGCCGATTACTGGAAACCGGTACAGGCCGGCGACTTGCATTATTCGGATACCGATAAAGTAAAAGCATTGGTTTCCAATCAAACCTCACAGTTTTATGACAACACTTATGCTTTACAAACCCCAATGAGTCCACATGCGGCGGCAGACATAGATGCTGTAAAAATCGACATCCAAAACATAAAACGGCCGGAAACCCAAAGCACACTGGTTATCGAAGGTGCAGGCGGTTTATTAGTACCGTTGAATGATACAGACGTCATCGCCGATTTAATACAGCCGGAGGACAAAATTATACTGGTCTCGAGGCATTATTTAGGCAGCATAAACCACACACTTTTAAGTGTTGAATATTTAAAGTGGAAAGGCTTTCAAAACATTGGAATTATCTTTAGTGGAAACGAACACCCTACGACAGAAGACATCATTTTATCCAAAACCGGTTTACCATGTATAGGTCGGGTAGAGGAGGAGGCCGACATCACGCCACAGGTTATAGCCAAATACGCAAAACAATTTAGACAACCCCTTTTAGACTTATAGCATGGCCAGAGACGAACAGCTTAAAAAACGTTGGGAGCTATTAACCCACAAACTTTCACATCAGTTTGCAGACGGTGACGATTTGGATCTAGATGCTATCATATACCTCGTTGGCCTGCAGGAAAAGTCCGAAATTCATCGTAAATACAGCAAAGATGACAAGGTGAATCTCATGCATATTGCCATTTGCAGATTGTTAGAGCCCTACGGCTATTACGAGTTTGATTATATAGACGACAAAGGCTGGCCACACTACAAAGTCCTTGAAATGCTGCCACCACTCAAGGCAGGAGAACAATCGGTGTTAATGAAAGAAGCCCTGGTGAATTATTTTGTAGAAAAAGGCTATATCGACTAAAATGAAATTGTATTTTTGCCAATTCCAAAAAACATGATGACAATGATTGAGGAAATCAAATCCCATATTGCTACTGTTGAAAATTTTTCAACTGCACAACTTGCAGAAGTTGAAGAATTTCGTATCAAATATTTAGGTAAAAAAGGTATTCTTAAGCAGTATTTTGCTGAATTTAAAAGCATTCCTGCAGAACAAAAAAAGGAGTTTGGGATTACGATAAACAAATTACGTGAAGTTGCCACACAAAAGGTTGAAGACTTAAAGAATAAGCTACAAAGCCTCGAAAGCGACAAAAAAATATATGGCGATTTAACCAGACCGGGTATTTCAGCTGAAATCGGCGCCAGACACCCTATTTCCATTGTCAAAAATCAAATTATAGAGGTTTTCTCAAACATTGGTTTCAATGTTTCTGAAGGGCCTGAAATTGAAGACGACTGGCACAACTTTACCGCACTAAATTTACCTGAGCATCACCCGGCCAGAGACATGCAGGATACCTTTTTTATCCAAAATAACCCAGAAAATTTACTGCTTAGAACACATACTTCCAGCGTTCAGGTGAGGTATATGGAGAACAATAAACCGCCTATCCGTACCATATCGCCGGGTCGTGTGTTTAGAAACGAAGACATTTCTGCTCGTTCGCACTGTATTTTTCATCAGGTAGAAGGTTTGTATATCGACAAAGGCGTGTCGTTCAAAGATTTAAAACAGACGCTGATATACTTTACAACACAAATGTTTGGCAAATCTAAAATTCGCTTGCGTCCGTCGTATTTCCCATTTACAGAGCCCAGTGCCGAGGTAGACATCTACTGGGGCCTGGAGACGGAAACCGATTATAGAATTACAAAAGGCACAGGCTGGTTAGAGATTATGGGTTGTGGTATGGTAGATCCTAACGTGCTAAAAAACTGCAACATAGACCCAAAAGAATACACAGGCTTTGCCTTCGGTATGGGCATCGAACGTATCGCCATGCTGCTTTACCAAATCGGCGATATTCGTATGTTTTATGAAAACGACCTTAGGTTTTTAGACCAGTTTAAAACCGGCTTTTAATCAGCTTTGTTTTGGCGGGTAATTTTCTAAAATTTTTGCCACCAATTCATTTATAAACGCCTCTTTTTCGTCCGGTGTTTTGGTTTCTTTAATGCGTGCTTCTATCACACCTTGCCAAAACAATTCTTTAGTCAAAGCATCGACAAACTCGATGGTCAAAGCAATCATCTCTTTTTCGGTGCGCAGCGGAATGCCACCCGAAACACCACCGCCTACACTACCGCCACCGGTGCCTAAACCCACACCTATGCTGTTTTCGGTTTGTACGGTGTACACTTCTGCGTAATAATTTATACTAAATTCCGGAATACTTTTTTCAACAATATTTTTAGATTTTAAGTAAGATCCTATCGCACTTACAATTCGTTTTTCATCCAGTTGAGAAAGACCGGTTTCTTCAACCAAAAAATAGTCGTAATGTTTGTATTTTGAAAAATCTACATCTTTATCATAGTCCATAAAAACCTTTGTAGTTGTGCAGGATAGTAGGCTAAAGATTAAAAAAAGATAAAATATTCTCATATTTTTATACCAAATAAATTGTACCATGTATTAACTAGATTATGAATGGTATGAGTTCAAAATTAAGGTATAATTTAGAGGAAATCTAATTTTGAAGTGGTTATAAATGTTAAATATTTAAGAGTTGAATGTATTAGGAATAGATGCCTGCAAACTTGGCTGGTGCGTTGTGGGTGATGTTGAAAATAGTCTCGTTTGGGGCTGTTTTACGGATATTGAAGAAGTGCTAAAGGCCTATCCTAAGGTGGAAAGACTGCTGATTGATATTCCTATAGGTTTGTCTTCAGCTCATTTTAAACGTACAGTCGATGCCAAAGCACGACAACAGCTTAGTAAACGAAAATCCAGCATCTTTTCGCCACCTTGTCGGGAAGCGGTCTATGCGCCAACCTATCAAGAAGCGCTGGTGA
The DNA here is from genome assembly GCA_964396065.1 of uncultured Mesohalobacter sp. GTDB lineage: Bacteria > Bacteroidota > Bacteroidia > Flavobacteriales > Flavobacteriaceae > Psychroflexus. Next base: position 24,895 of record CAYNCI010000052.1, read on the forward strand.
TAAATAAAAAAATTGAAGGCAAAGGCATATCCATTCAGGCGTACAATATCTCAGACAAAATAAAAGAAATAGACACCTGGCTAGACCAAAATCCTGGTATTCCCGTTTTTGAAGCCCATCCGGAATTGTGTTTTAAAAGTTTAAATGCTAATGCAGACATCAGCTTTTCTAAACACACCAAAGAAGGCATCGAAGAGCGTAAACAGGTTCTTTTTAAGCATGATAAGGCATTGGAGCCGGTGTTTTTAGACCTCATGCAGACCTATAAAAGAAGTCAAGTCAAACCCGACGACATCCTGGATACTATGGCGCTTTATTTGATTAATAAAAATTCAGAGCAATTAAAAATCATTTCAGATGAAAACAGCATTGATGAAACCGGTAAAGCGGTTGGTATTGTTTATGGGTAAAGTCATGACGGCGTCATCTATTAGTGGGTAGTTAGTAGTTAGTAGAGGGTAGTTTTTAGCTCTTAGGCTTTAGCTATTAGTAAGGAGTTTTAAATTCTAACTTTACACTCGATACTTCATACTGATAAAGAAACATTAA
>CAYNCI010000052.1:25543-27863 GCA_964396065.1 uncultured Mesohalobacter sp.
GAGTTTTAAATTCTAACTTTACACTCGATACTTCATACTGATAAAGAAACATTAATTCATTAAGACTTTGCGTGAAACACCCCTATAGTCCCCTCCAGGGGATAAATTTCTTTATGAGCTTAGCGTCTTAGCGCCTTCGCGTGAAAATTTAGTAAGTGGTCGATAGAGGGTAGTTTTTAGCTCTTAGTCATTAGCTATTAGTAAGGAGTTTTAAATTCTAACTTTGCACTCGATACTTCATACTGATAAAGAAACATTAAGGCATTAAGGAGCATTAAGGCTTTGCAGGCTTCGCTTAAAATTCTTTGTGGGCTCTGCGTGAAACTCTAGAGTACAGCTTGGCATCTTAGCGTCTTCGCGTGAGATTTCAACATTAAGAAATTAAGAAAATTAAGTCAGCAGAGGGCAGTTTTTAGCTCTTAGGCTTTAGCTATTAGTAAGGAGATTTAAATTCTAACTTTACACTCGATACTTCATACTGATAAAGAAACATTAATTCATTAAGGCTTTGCGTGAAACACCCCTATAATCCCCTCCAAGGGATAAATTTCTTTATGAGCTTCGTGTCTTAGCGCCTTCGCGTGAAAATTTAGTAAGTAGTCGATAGTCTGTAGTCATAAGTAGTTATATTCCATTGATTTAAATCGAATATATAACTGCAAGCCTTCCTAGCGAACCTTGCGGTTAAGATTTAGGATTTGATTTTCAGTTCCCATCACTCATAAACACATCACCTCATCACCTTCAAACTAGAGGGCAGTCTTTGTGTGCTCTGAGTGAAACCCTAGAGTACAGCTTAGCGTCTTAGCGCCTTTGCGAGAGATTTCAATATTAAGAAATTAAGAAAATTAAGTCAGTAGAGGAAAGTTTTTAGCTCTTAGGCTTTAGCAATTAGTAAGGAGTTTTAAATTCTAACTTTGCACTCGATATTTCATACTGATAAAGAAACATTAAGGCATTAAGACTTTGCGTGAAACACCCCTATAATCCCCTCAAGGGGATAAATTTCTTTATGAGCTTCGTGTCTTAGCGCCTTCGCGTGAAAATTTAGTAAGTAGTCGATAGTCTGTAGTCATAAGTAGTTATATTCCATTGATTTAAATCGAATATATAACTACAAGCCTTCCTAGCGAACCTTACAGTTAAGATTTAGCACTTAATTTCCAGACTGCATCACTCATAAACAAATCACCTCATCACCTTCAAACTCAAAAAACCTTGCGGTTAAGAAATAGTTACAACCCTAAAAAACTCATAAACCCTTAAACTTCATCACCTCATCACCTCATAAAATCACTTATACCGATGCCATTTCTCCATCATCTCCTCACCTTTGGTAGCTTTCCCCGTATGCAGCCATAGGCCGTCTTCAAAAGCTCTTTTAAATTCTAAAGACCGCCCGACATTGCTTTGGTCTTTGGAGAAAAACTCAATATGTTCCATATAAGAATCGCCATCACCACTCCAACGACCACCGCTGGAACCCACAAACTGACCGGTTTCGCTATTGAGTGCCAGGACTTGATAACGGCTGTTGGTCAGCATTTTCAGCGTTTTACGTGGTCGATATTCAATCGTTCTCCAGTCGGCATCGCCTTCATCCTTCTTTTTGTGAATGCGCCAGCAAAACGCCATTTGGTAATTATCACCTTCGTCAAATTTTTCCCAGACCTGCTTGTCACCCGTGGCGAGGTTGAGTAGTGTGAGTGACTTTCCCTTCAATGTGTTGTGGTAGCTTATGGTTTTACCGGAATGTTGTGGCTCCTTGCTGTCAATATCCAGATGCTCTTTATAACTTAAATGTTGCAGCGTGTACGTCCCGCCGGTAGCTTCTATAAACTCACCGGAAGCCTTATCATAAGCAGCATAGGTAAAATAACTGTTGCTAAAAAGCTTGATGGCCTCGTGTTCCACGGGTTGACCGTTTTCTTCAACTAGGCGCCAGGCGCCGTTAAGAATTTGAGCGAAACTGTGGTATCCTGTAATAAGGCTGAAAAGTAAAACCAAATAGTATTTCATAGCAAGTGGGTTTAACACAAAAATGAAAAATACATTTATATTGAATGTGTCTTTTAAACAATATTTAATGATATTTAGGATGAAGTAGCGAGTTCAAAGTACAAAGTACAAGGTACAAGGTACAAAGTTAGAATTTAAAACTACCCACCACTGACTACCCTCTACTTACTACCCTCTACTAACTACCCTCTACCGACTAAATATTCTCGCAAAGCCGCCAAGGCGCTAAGCTGTTCTCTAGAGTTTCACGCGAAGGCCACAAAGATTTTTTACGCAGAGCCCACAAAGACTACCCTCTACT
>CAYNCI010000053.1:0-27598 GCA_964396065.1 uncultured Mesohalobacter sp.
TCTAAAGCGATCTGACATTCTTTATCGCCTGATGCTGCTTTCTGCTGAATATCCCGTAAATCATGTAAGCCTGTTAGACCAAGCATACCACTTTTTTTCTGTATGATGGTATTGACTTCCTCAGACGTATAACCTAACTGATTGATGAGATAGAAAATCACAGATTGGTCTATATCGCCGGACCTGGTTCCCATAATCAAACCATTAGACGGTCCAAATCCCAAAGAATGATCTATGGCGACACCATTTTTTATAGCAGTCATACTGCATCCGTTTCCTAAATGAATACTAATCAAATTTTGAAATGGGAGTCCTTTATTACTAAGGTAAGATTTGGCTTTTTCACTTACATATTTATGACTTGTGCCATGAAAACCGTAGACTCTGATGTCGTGTTGTTTGTAAAGCGAATTAGGAATAGCATACCTGAATGCTTTTTCCGGCATTTTCTGAAAAAACGAGGTGTCGAAAACAGCAATTTGTTTCGCTTGTGGGAATATTTTCTCAGCAACTTCAATTCCAATTAAATTATTCGGATTGTGCAAGGGCGCTAAAACCGAAATGCTTTTTATTTTTTCTTTTACTTCGGCAGAGATTTCAACTGTATCCGAAAAATCTTTACCACCATGAACTACCCTGTGGCCAACGGCATGAATTTCATTTTTATCTTTAATAACCCCAATTTCAGGATGCATTAAAAAACGATTCATTTCTGATAAACCAATTTCATGATTTTTGATGGATAGCTCTTCAATTATTTTATTCGACCCGTTTTTATAAGTGATTTTTGCGTTTTCAGACCCGATTCGTTCTATAAGCCCGCTGGCTTTTACTGCTTCTGAAGGCATTTCAATCAACTGGTATTTTATAGAAGAACTGCCCGAATTTATTACTAAAATATTCATGTCTAATGGTCTTGTGCTTGAATAGCGGTTATAATTACCGTATTAAAAATATCATCTACTGTACACCCACGGCTTAAATCGTTTACAGGCTTATTTAGACCTTGAAGCATCGGCCCGATAGCTATCGCACCGGTTTCACGTTGCACGGCTTTGTACGTATTATTACCGGTATTTAGGTCTGGGAAAATAAGTACTGTAGCCTGGCCGGCCACTTTAGAGTTTGGCAGTTTACTTTTTCCAACATTCATATCTACGGCGGCATCGTACTGAATTGGCCCTTCAATATTAAGGTCCGGACGTTTTTGCTTTACTATTTCTGTAGCTTTTCTCACCTTTTCGACATCTGCACCTTTTCCGGAGGTTCCAGAAGAATATGATAGTAGGGCTACACGAGGCTCAATGCCAAATGCTGTACTCGACTCGGCTGAAGAAATGGCTATTTCTGCCAATTGCTCCGCATTAGGATTAGGGTTGATAGCACAATCTCCGAAAACCGATACCCGATCTTCCAAACACATAAAGAAAACAGAAGATACTACAGAGACTCCTTTCTTCATTTTTACAAACTGAAGAGCCGGCTTGATGGTATGTTGGGTGGTATGAACTGCACCGGATACCATGCCGTCTGCTATACCTTTGTAGACCATCATGGTTCCAAAATACGAGACATCTCTTATTAAATCTTCTGCCACTTCTATGGTCATTCCTTTATGTTTTCTGATTTCATAAAGGGTTTGTGCAAAATCTTCTAAGTATCCGGAATCTAATTGATTAATGATATTTATTTTTTCAAAATTCATTTTCAATCCTAGTCTTGATACACTTTCTCTAATTCTTTCTTCACGTCCAAGTAGTGTGATGTCTACAAAATCCATTAAAGAAAGTCTGGACGCAGCTGTGATAATTCTGTCGTCTTCGCCTTCCGGTAAAACGATATGTTTGCGTTGTGTTTTTGCTCTTTTTAATAAGTTATATTGAAACATTCTTGGCGTTATGCCTTCATGTTTGAAGCTTATCAGTTTATCAGACAGCTTTTCGACATCGCAGTATTTTTCAAAAGTGTTTATAGCAAGTTGAATTTTTTCATCGTTTTCGGCATACATATGTGTACGCATATTTCCTATTTTGTTGGCAACTTCGAACGTGCCTTCTTGAACAGATAATATGGGAATTATGTATTTAAGCCCTTCAATAAGTTTAATAATAGAACTATCAGGCACTAAACCTCCGGTAAGTACAATTCCTGAAATTTTTGGATAATTTCTGGAAATATTGGCCTGAAGTGCGCCTAAAATTATTTCTGAACGGTCTCCTGGAGTGATGATTAAACAATCTTGCTCCAAATAATTAAGGTAATTCTCAAGTTGCATTGCCCCTACCTTAAAACTCGTACTTTGATTATTTAAATACTCTTCCCCAAATAAGACTTTGGCATTAATTGTTTTCGAAATTTCTTGGATAGTTGGATTTTTAAGACTGGAAATTAAAGGAATAGCATTTATAACCACATCTTTTGCAACGTGATTTTTAACCTCTTCTACAATGGTGTTTATGTTTTCCTCTTTTACTTTATTGGCAATTACAGCAGAGACCTTTACGCCTTTTTCGTCGTAAGAATCGTAGGCCAGGTGCATGGCGCTGATAAATTCTTTTAGATTCTTACCTACTCCACTTGTAACGATTACGGTTGGTAATCCCAGATTTTTAGCAATATATACATTCACGTCGAGCTCAATAGAGACGCCTTCCCCGGAGAAATCGGTACCTTCAACAAGCATGAAATCGTTACGCTCTTCGAGGGCTTTGTATTTTTCGATAATGGTGTCTATAATCTCGCCATCTTTATCCGAATTGACTTTACTTATAAATTCTGGTCTGGTAAATGCAAAAGATTCTTCGTAGTCTACTTTTAGACCGAAGTGGGTTAAAATAGTGTTGATGTGGTTATCACGATTGCCATTAGCATTATAATCTATTATAGGTCTAAAGTAGCCAACTTTTGGCGTTTTAGTCAACAACATTTTCATAAGGCCTAATGCCACTATAGATTTTCCGCTATTGGGTTCGCTGGTAGCAATATAAATTCCTTTGTTCATTAATCATTTTTTTATTGAAGCCACAAATTTGCAAAGTTTAATGCTTAAGGGCAAAAATCTAACAAGAGATTAATTAATTTTACCCTAAAGAATGACCTTCATCATATAAATGATATGCTTTAAATTTGAATTGAAAACAAATACTAGTGAAAATTAAACTGCTTCAAATAGGCCAAACCAAAACCAACGAAATTCAACGACTAGTTGAAGACTACCAAAATAGATTAAAACATTTTATATCACTTGAAGTTATAAACTTACCTGATATAAAAAACACTAAAAATCTTACTGAAGGACAACAGAAATCTAAAGAAGCTGAACTGTTTCAAAAACACCTAAATACTTCCGACTGGCTGGTCTTGTTAGACGAAAAAGGAAAAAGTTTAACATCTAGAGGTTTTGCGAAATTTTATCAAGATAAAATGAATGCGGGCATAAAAAACCTAGTCTTCCTGATTGGCGGACCGTACGGATTTGCTGATGAAATTTACAAAATGGCTAATCAGAAAATTTCACTTTCAGCAATGACTTTTACTCATGAAATGATTAGACTCTTATTTATAGAACAAACTTACCGCGCTTATGCAATTTTGAATAATTTGCCCTATCATCATGATTAAATAAGTATATGAGTTGAGCTCTTGAGCTCTCATGAATTTGGTAGACAGTTTTTAATTAAACGCATAAACTCTATATCAAATGCAAGTCGATTAAAAAATAAATCACCATATAATTCATATACTCACTAGAAGCTTTCTTAATATTTTGTTTCAATAATCAGCTAATATCATTAACTCGTCTTTATTTTATAAATTTGTATTTATAAATGATAGATATGAGTACTGTAGTGGCTACACCTGAAATAAAAGAAAAAAATATACTTGCTAAATCAACTGATAAGCAAACCATAACTAAGGGTAAACCTAAATGGCTAAGGGTAAAATTGCCTACAGGTGAAAAATATAGAAACTTACGTAAGCTGGTAGACAAATATGATTTACATACCATTTGCACCTCCGGAAGCTGTCCAAATATGGGAGAATGCTGGGGAGAAGGCACAGCTACCTTCATGATTCTAGGTAACATTTGCACAAGGTCTTGTGGTTTTTGTGGCGTAAAAACAGGACGTCCTGAGGATGTAGCCTGGGACGAACCGGAAAAAGTAGCACGCTCCATAAAATTAATGGGAATAAAACATGCTGTAATAACAAGTGTAGACCGTGATGACTTAAAAGACATGGGGTCAATCATCTGGGCTGAAACAGTACAAGCCATAAGACGAATGAATCCGGACACAACTCTGGAAACACTTATTCCTGATTTTCAAGGGGTAAAACGAAATATTGACCGTATAATCGAAGTGAAACCAGAAGTTGTTTCTCATAATATGGAAACCGTAAGGCGTTTAACACGTGAAGTAAGAATCCAAGCCAAATACGACAGAAGTTTAGGTGTTTTAGAATATTTAAAGCAACAAGGCATTCGTCGGACTAAATCCGGCATCATGTTAGGTTTAGGAGAACGTGAGGAGGAAGTGATTCAAACTTTAAAAGACTTACGCTCTGTAAATGTAGACATCGTTACGCTTGGGCAATATCTTCAACCAAGTAAACGTCATTTGCCTGTTAAAGAATTTATTACACCGGAGCAGTTTAAGACATACGAAACTATTGGTAAGGAACTTGGCTTTAGACACGTAGAAAGTAGCGCATTAGTAAGATCTTCTTATCACGCCCAAAAGCATCTTGAATAATTTAATTAAGTAATGTGAAAAATTCCGATTTTATAATTAACCAAAAACTTGTTTGGTTTTTAGTAATCGGAAATACACTTCTTACTATTATAGGCTCGCTTGGTAAAATATATGGATGGCCTTATTCTCACATAGTGGTCTCAATTGGTTTAACCTTATATTTTTCCACATGGGTTATTATTGTTAGCGACATACTGAAACAAAACATATACAACAAGGTATTTTGGATTGTTATTATAATCATTACGCCAAGCATTGCCTCCATCTTTTATATGTTTCAAAGAAAAAAATTGATTAGATTAGGAAATAAATTACAATAATTTATTGATTTAAATTCAAGATTCTAAAGAATACTACTAAACCAAAAACCTCATATTTCTTTTAATTAGGACTTAAAGTCCTAATATCATTCATCTTTTGACTCTAAAACTCTGGAAAAAATGATGATGCTATATCATACAAAGAATAAAATACCTATCTTAGATAGTATTTTAGATTTTTTGTAATGTCCGTTTCTGTTTATAGCACTCATTTATTCAATTCCGTTTACATTAGGTCTACCATTTTAAAAGCTCCACAGTACAAATTTATATTCCTTTCAGTAATAGAAATAATTTTAAAATTATTAAAAAATGTATTGTCCAATGATGCATGGAATAAAATACATTCTTCTATTCATCCTTTTTTATACGATGCCATAAAGCTTGAGTGCAGGACTTGCGAAAACAGAAATCTTAATAATGAACAAATCTTGATTAAATGTTAGGATATAACAAATACAAAAAATACATTCCCTATTTCCTATTCATGATAGCATTTATAGGTTTTTTATTGTTATGGATTATTTTGGGTAGTGATTCGTACAACGATGGTCAATTACTTTCATTTGAAGATTTAACAAGTGGCTCGTTTATCATTGGCGTTATACTGATTTTACCCTTTTTAATTTATACTTTAACCAAAGACTCTTAATTGTCTTAATTTCAATTTATTATAATTTATAAGGGATTAACTAGGAATTATGCCAAGTTAAGTTTTTAGAGCAAAACCTTACAAAGGCCTATTTGTTTTTAGATAGAATTGTGATGGCTGTTAGCAGATCATTTTTAGTAGAAACATCATCCGTATTTTCACCTATTGTGAGGTTTAAGTCTTCGTACTTTACCAAAGACCAACGTTTATTATTGTATTCTAGAGCTGTCAAATTTTCGACCCAATCGCCGGAATTAAGGTATAAACACGTGCCATTTTTGTTTACTTTTCTTTTGATTTGCGGATGATGAATATGACCACAAATCACATATTTATAGTTGTTTTCTATCGCTAGATCGGAGGCTACCTTTTCAAAATCATGAATATATTTAACCGCTTTTTTAACGCTGTTCTTAATTTTTTTGGAAAGCGAAAACTTTTCTTTTTTAAACTTAACGAGCCAAAAATTAATGAACTGATTAAACAGAATTAAAATATCATAACCCCATCCCCCAAGCTTAGCAAGCCATTTTGCTTTTTGGATAGACACATCAAACACATCGCCATGAAAAAACCAAGCCTTCTTTCCATCTATGTCCAGAACAATTTTATCAACCACTAAAAGATTTCCGATTTTCACATCGCTAAACTTTCTAAGCATTTCGTCATGATTTCCTGTTAGGTAAATTACTTCAGTGCCATCTGCAGACATGTTTATGATTTTCTGTAAGACCTTAAGATGGTATTTAGGAAAATAACTTTTTCTAAATTGCCACATATCTATGATGTCACCATTTAGAATTAGTTTTTTGGGTTTTATACTGTTTAGATAAGTAAGCAGCTCTTTGGCATGACACCCAAATGTACCTAGATGAACATCAGATATTACAACGATGTCAATTTGTCTCTTCTTATTCAATACAACAGTTTTTACAAAAGAAAACATAAACCAACCAAATCACTTAAATCTAATATTATGATTGCTTATGCAAAAGGTTAAGAAAAGTCATAGATTTTAAACAAAATGTTAACTGAAATATTGAACGGTGATTTGAAGATATCAGTTGAAGTAAACTCCACTTTATTAGTATCTAAACAAAAAATTGAAATATTAGAATTTTACAGGGTTACTCCCATGCAATGATTAAGCATTTCATCTTTTTAAAAAAACATGAAATTACTTTAATTTTCATATTCGTTTTTACATTTGAATGTTTTTCAATATATAATTTGATTTGAACTATTTTATGGCAAAATATATGCTCAAAATTTATTATAAATTATTCTTTTTTTCTAACTTAGTTTTATGATTGACGAAGCGTATATAGAGAAAGAAAATAAGGAGATTACTAAGCAATATAAGAAACTCCTTAGGATAAGTTACAGGCATCTTACCAATGAAGATAAGTCCTTGATAAGAAAGGCTTTTAATGTCGCCTTGGAAGCCCACAAAGACCAGAGACGTAAATCCGGTGAAGCTTATATTTTTCATCCTATTGCGGTAGCACAAATAGTTGCTGCTGAGATTGGTTTGGATGCAACATCCATTGCCGCTGCTTTGCTTCACGATGTTGTTGAAGATACGGAATACACCCTCGCGGATATTGAACAATTATTTGGCGAAACCGTTGCGAAAATCGTAGATGGGTTGACCAAAATTTCGTCCTTAAGCAAAGAAGGAGATATTTCTCTACAGGCAGAGAATTTCCGAAAAATGCTGCTTACTTTACACGATGATATAAGAGTTATTATTATCAAAATAGCCGATAGACTCCATAACATGCAAACAATGGAATCTATGCGCCCTGACAAACAGGTTAAAATAGCTTCGGAAACATTGTATATTTATGCTCCTCTGGCGCACCGAATCGGGTTGTACAATATAAAAACAGAACTTGAAGATTTAGGCCTTAAATACACAGAACCGGAAGTATACAATGATATTTTCACAAAAATAAAAGAAAGTAAAGAAGATCAAGACAAGTATATTAAAGAGTTTTCGGAAATTATTAGAAAAGCCTTAGACGAAGAAGGCTTGAATTATGAAATTAAAGGCAGGCCAAAATCGATTTATTCCATTAGACGGAAAATCCTTGCTCAAAACATTACTTACGAAGAAATATATGACAAATTTGCGATAAGGATAGTCTACAAATCTGATAGAGAAAATGAAAAGTTTTTGGCGTGGAAAATCTATTCTATTGTAACTGAATTTTTCGTCCCCAACCCCACTCGATTAAGAGATTGGATTGCAGCGCCAAAATCTACAGGATATGAAGCGTTACATATTACAGTTATGGGCCCTGAAGGCAAATGGGTTGAGGTACAAATACGTAGTGAGCGTATGCACGAGATTGCAGAAAAAGGCTATGCTGCACACTACAAATACAAAAATAAAGATGAAAATACCGAAAAAGGTATGGAGCAATGGTTATCCAGACTCCAGGAAGCTCTTGAAAATAACGAAAGTGTAAATGCTGTAGATTTTGTAGAGGAGTTTAAACTTAATTTGTATGCAAAGGAGATATTTGTATTTACGCCTAATGGTGATTTAAAATCTTTACCCAAAGGCGCAACAGCTTTAGATTTTGCATTTCACGTACATACAGACGTTGGCCTTACAACTCGAGGAACCAAGGTAAATGGTAAAATTAAGCCTTTAAACCATAAATTAAAAAGTGGTGATCAAGTAGAAGTATTAACCTCTAAAAATGTAAAACCCTCCTCTAGCTGGCTAGATTTTGTGACAACCGGTAGAGCAAAATCAAAAATAAAAGCATCTCTAAAAGAAGCCAAAAAACAAATTGCGCTAGATGGTAAGGAAAGTTTGAGACGTAAACTGAGGTCACAGCGAATCCAACTTAATGAAAAGACGGTCAACGAAATGGTGAATCATTTTAAGCTTAAAACCAGTCTGGACTTATTTTACAGAGTTGGGAATGGACATATTGATAATAAGGACATCAAGAACTATGCTTCTCAAAAAAATAATGCACTTGTTTCCTTTATAAAATCTAAAATAAGACGATCCTCAAAACCACCGGAAGAAATTAATAGTGATGAGATCACGTCCAAGTATGACCAATTGGTTTTTGGAGAAGAAGAAGAAATTTTTGACTACAAGCTAGCAACCTGCTGTAACCCTATTCCGGGAGACGATGTTTTTGGCTTTTTAACCGTAAACGAAGGCATAAAAGTACATAAAAAAACCTGTCCAAACGCTTTACAACTTCAAAGCAACTACGCTTACAGAATCATGAAAGCCAAGTGGATTGATTCTTCTCAGGAAGACTATTATGCTAAACTGAAATTAAGTGGAATTGATGATGTTGGGATAATAAGTAAAGTCACAGATTTAATTTCGAATACGCTACATGTTAACATGAAAGAACTAAACATTAAAGGTAATGGAGGCGTTTTTGAGGGAATTATTTCGGTTTCTATAAAAAATAAAAGAAATTTAGACCAACTCATGGAAAAGCTAAAAAAAATTGAAGGTATACTTAAAGTAAGCCGTGAATAAAGATTAGATTTGCAATAATGGAAAATATTAAAGATATCAATCAGCACAACCAAGCTATAGTAAAAAACGTTTTCACTAAATATCTTGAAGAAAATAAGCAAAGAAAAACACCGGAACGCTACGCTATACTCAAGGAAATTTACGAAAATCAAAATCATTTTGATATCGAATCCCTCTACATTACCATGAAAAACAAAAAATATAGAGTGAGCAGAGCAACTTTGTACAATACTTTAGATTTGTTGTTAGATTGCGGATTGGTTAGAAAACACCAGTTTGGGGGTTCTCCACAGGCACAATACGAGAAATCTTATTTCGACAAACAACACGACCATATTATTCTTACAGACTCCAACGAAGTCATTGAGTTTTGTGACCCTAGGATACAAAGTATAAAAAAAACCATAGAAGAAGTTTTTGACATTAGCATAGACAAGCATACGCTATACTTTTATGGCACGAAAAATAAATCAACTGAGGAAAAATAAATTATGAACATAGACCTACTTCTTGGATTACAATGGGGAGACGAAGGAAAAGGTAAGATTGTAGATTACCTAACACAAAAATACAATATCATAGCACGTTTTCAGGGTGGTCCAAACGCCGGACATACCTTAGAATTTAATGGTATTAAACATGTACTGCATACTATTCCTTCGGGAATATTTCACCCCGAAGCTATAAATGTCGTTGGTAATGGTGTTGTTATAGACCCTGTAATTTTTAAAAAAGAACTTGAGGCCTTAGACCAATACAAGGTAAATTACAAAGAAAACTTATTAATTTCGAGAAAAGCTCATCTTATTTTACCGACCCACCGACTATTAGATGCGGCCTCTGAAACATCTAAGGGTAAAGCTAAAATTGGCTCAACGCTAAAAGGCATTGGACCAACTTACATGGATAAAACAGGTAGAAATGGCATAAGAGTTGGCGATTTAGAATTTGATAACTGGAAAACCAAATACAGACAGCTAGCAACCAAACATCAGGCGATGATCGATTTCTATGATGTTGATGTGCATTACGATTTAGATGAATTGGAAGCAGAATTTTTTGAAGCCATAGACAAAATAAAAACATTACAGTTTATAGATTCTGAAGAATACCTCTATAAAGCCATAAAAGCTGAAAAAAACATTTTAGCTGAAGGTGCTCAGGGTTCTCTTTTGGATATCGATTTTGGAACTTATCCTTACGTTACTTCATCCAACACTACTGCAGCAGGCGCATGTACCGGATTAGGTATAGCCCCAAACAAAATTCAACGTGTCTTTGGAATTTTTAAAGCTTATACAACCAGAGTTGGCAGTGGTCCTTTTCCTACTGAATTATTTGACGACAATGGTAAACACATGGCAAAAGTAGGTCATGAATTTGGCGCAACAACAGGACGTCCAAGACGTTGTGGATGGTTGGATCTTGTTGCTTTAAAATATGCTATTCAGGTAAACGGCGTTACAGACCTTATGATGATGAAAGCAGACGTACTAAGTGGCTTAAAGACATTAAAAGTCTGTACTAAGTATAAGTACAACGGACAGGAAATTTCACATTTCCCATACAATCTGGAAGCTGAAGATTTAACGCCAATATATGAGGATTTTGAGGGTTGGAAAGAAGATATTACACAAGTCCAAAATTTTGAAAATCTTCCGGAATCTCTTAAAACATATGTTAAGTTTATAGAAGAATATCTTGAAGTAAATATTAAAATAGTTTCCGTTGGTCCAGACAGAAAGGAAACCATTATGCGAGATTAAACTCTAATTTTTCTATTTTTCCAAACCATTAAATGCATTCATGACTATAAATTGCAATGCTAAGCTTATCGATTTGAGTTCCCCAAAGGTCATGGGTATTCTCAATATTACGCCGGATTCTTTTTATGATGGTGGCATGTACAAATCTGAGAAAGAGATTTTACATCAAGTCGATGCTATGCTTAATGCCGGAGCAACTTTTATAGATATTGGGGCGTACAGTTCCAGACCGGGAGCTGATGATATTTCGATTGAAGAAGAAAAAAGCCGACTACTTCCTATTTTAGAACTTCTCTTAGAAAATTATAAATCTGACATTATCATTTCTGTAGATACTTTTAGAAGTGAAGTAGCCCAAGAAGCCCTAGAAATTAATGCAAGTATCATCAATGATATTTCTGCAGGTCATTTAGACCCAAAAATGTTTGATGTCGTAGCAAAGTATCGCGTGCCATACATTATGATGCATATGAAAGGGACTCCACAAACCATGAAGAGTCTTGCCAGTTATGATGATCTAATTGTTGATATCAAAACATACTTTTACGACAGAATTAATCTAGCTACAGAGAAAGGTATTTCTGATATTATTATCGACCCCGGATTTGGGTTTGCAAAAAATATCACTCAAAATTTTGAACTGCTTCGAAATTTTGACATTTTAAAAACATTAGACAAACCTTTATTATGTGGGATTTCTAGAAAATCTATGATTTACAAATCTTTAAACACTACTCCGGATCAAGCCCTAAACGGGACAACAGCCTTACATTCGTATGCTTTACTTAATGGCGCGAATATCCTTAGGGTTCACGATGTAAAAGAAGCCATAGAATGCATTAAGCTATTTGAGCTTTACGAGAATAAGTGATGTGTTTTTAGCTTACGTATTCAGCATTTTACAATAATTTTCGGAAAGAATTGTATCTCGAGACTAGAGTGTTTTTGAGATCTAACGCCTTTAGAATGAAACGCATCCTAGTCGTAGACTCTGGCAGAGCCTTTTACTCGATTATGCAATCGGTTTTCTTTTTCGTTTATTTTGTTGTTTTTCCACCCATAGCCGTAAACACGCTGTCAACTGGTTCCCAAAGTTCTATTTTGTTTCCTTCTGCATCCATAATGTGAACAAATTTCCCGTATTCAAATGTTACTATACTATCAACAATTGTAACTCCGTTATCTTTCAGTTTTTTTACAAGTCCCTCTATGTTTTGGACTCTATAGTTTATCATAAACTCCTTTTTTGATGGGGCAAAATATTCACTTCCTTGCTTGAATGGACTCCATTGCAAGTAATTTATTTCCTCTGGTCGGTTTGCGTTTCTAAACTCAAAACTTGAACCCCATTCATTTACTTCAAGTCCCAAATTTTCAGAATACCATTTCTTTGTCTTTTCAGGATTCTCTGAGAAAAAGAAAATTCCACCTATTCCTGTCACTTTTGGTGTTATATCTTGTTGCAAAAGTTTTTTGTCCGATTGGTTTCTTTGCTCTTCCATATTTTTAGATTTGTTTTTTGTCGAGTCACAATTTGTCAGTGCAGTTAAAATTAAAATTGTAATGATTATTTTATTCATCTTGTCTTACTTTAATCTGTGATGTTTGTTTTGCTGCTGCATATGTAGTATTTATCGTTAAAATACACCATTCAAAATTAGTTTTAAATATAACGACTAACTCCTTATAAACTCCAGTCTCTTTTTAAAGTATTTTCTTATTTCCAAAGATAAATACTTTAAAAAAAATCTAATATGATATATTTCAGAACGTTATAATGTATTTGTAGGTTTTGTAAGCCATAGCTTAGGCGCACTCTGCTTGTTAATTTTGTTAGAGCCAGCTACTCGATTGGCAACAGTATTCATTCAGAGTATTTAACTTTTTCTCCTCTGGAAATAAAAACTAATGCATCAAAGTGCTTTAACCAATTGGTTTTATTTTCCTCAAGATTAAACATCCCTTCAAATTCTTTTTCCGAATATTCTGGGTTTTCACAAATTAATTGTTTAGAGTCAATAAAATAATTCTTTTCGGTTGTTGGTAATAAGTAAAGTAAGTTTTCACTGTTTTTACTTAATTTCTCTATCCATTTCTCTTTTCTATAAGGCATATGGATTGATGAAACAGCAATATGATAAGATATATCAGGATTCATTTTTACGAATTGTCCTCCCATGGTTTGACCTTTCATAAAATCATATTCATATTTTGCCATATGTGCATTTGCTAACCACACAATGAATTTTTTTTCAGGCATTGTATTAACCAAAAAATCTAAATTTTTGGCCATTTGGCTATCTCTAATTGGTATGCCTTTTTTACTGCTTTTATAACTTGAATTTATTATAATATCACTTTTGTAGCTTTTTAAAAACTGAACCCAAAGTTTGTCTTGAATTACCTTGTCATTTTTTAATAATTCATCAACTTCATTGACTAATAGTTCCAAGTTTGATTTTCTAAGAATTTTGTTCGCTTTCCTTCTATTTTTAATGTAATTATCAGTTAATTCGATGAAGTTTTTATCAATATTTAGAGAGTTTGCTTTTAAAAAGTTAGTCAGTTTTATTGTGAAATTATTCCAAGTATATCCAGAACCCATTTGGTTGTCAAAGCCCCAAATAGTGACATTTTGTTCTTTTAGAAATTTGAATAGTTCATTGCATTGAACAGAACGCGACCAAAAAGAATACAAGTTGGATTTGTCATGGTCAAAATAGAGTCCAAAAAAATCACTTTCAAAAGCAATATCTTTATATCCTTTTTCTAAAACTAAATATTTAACAAATTCAGTTTTAGCTAATAAGTCAGAACCAATATGATGTTCCGCTTCTCCCAAAAAGACAACTTTTTTATTTGTTAAGTTTTTGTTTAAAATTATTTTAACCTCTTTTGTTAGCAAGTTTTCCACTGAATTCAATTCGTGAATGTTCTTCTCGATTTGAGCCAAAATAGAATTTAGACTAAAAAACAATAAAATGATGGTTGTAATTTTTTTCATATTGTTACCAACTCGTATATATCATCAAAAATATACCAAACAAAATTAGTTTAAAATATAACGACCAACTCTCCAAAAATTCCCGCTACTTTTTAAAGTAATTTCTTATTTCCCAAAGATAAATGCTTTATTAATAATCTAATATGAGTATTGTCAGGGCTAAATGTAAAAGCTAAACCTATGTCAAAAAAAATTCCTGCCTTTTAGAAAAGCAGGAATTTTAATGTGAGTTATTTGCTTAAGGATTTATTCTTGTGCTTTTATCAATTTATCAACTGCAGCAGCCTTATCATTATCCCCTATTATTTGGTAAATACTTTTTAAGTATTTCATGGCATTTATGTTATCAGGGCTTAATTCAATTGTTTTTTCAAGATATGGTATTGCTTTTTTGATGATTTGGATTTTTTTCTCCTTTAGTTCGTCATATTTTTTAGCATCTGCAGCAGACATCCCTAAGCTGTTCATTTCTTCGGTAATTACTCTGTCTTCAGCTAAAATAAGACTGGCAATGTTATTGTATGCATTGGCAAAAGTAGGGTCGATTTCTATTGCTTTTTCATAGTATTTTCTGGCATTGTCAAAATCTTCAAGCTTTTCAGCACTTACACCTAAGTTGTAAAAAACAACCGGATCGTTTGGATTCATCTCAGAAATAGAGGTCATTATTTCTTTATACTTTGCCATATTGCCTAAGTTGTAGTACAAGTCAGCTTCTGCTTGTAACAATGCTACATCTGTTGGGTTTTCTTCTTTAGCGCGCTTCATCGCCTCTATTGCCTTTTCGGGCTGATCCATTTCTATATAAATTAAAGAAATGTTTTTGGCGATTTCTCCTGTTCTGGATGGTGTTCTGTTGTCTTGAGGATCTTTATGAGATCCCGATCTCACAGCTGCTTCTCTTAATAATTCACTTTGAAATGTGTCTAATTCGTTAGTTTCAACATTTACGGCTTGAAGCTGTAATTGAGAACCATCGTAATTCATGTCCAATAAATCTTCATAGTGTTCCAAGGCCTTTTTGTACTCTTTGCCTGCCACTGCACTAGATGCAGCATAATATAAATAGAGTGTATCAGACTCTAATTGATAAGCTTCATATAATTTGTTTGAAGCCATCATGTGTTTTTCTTGTTTTTGGTCTGCAACAGCGCTGTTTACATAAGCCGCTTTCAGCTTTTGTATACCATCTTGGCTTGCAGTTTCATCCTCACCTAAGGCAAGTGCTTGTTTAAATGCATCTGCTGCAACTTTTAAATCTTCTAAAGAAGCTTTCAGTCCATCTTCCGGTCCTAAATAGGCTTTGCCTTTTGCAATCAGGTATTTGGATTGCCAGCTTTCTTTTTCATTTTTGTAAGTCCCTTCAACTTGTTTTAATAATGCTTTAGCTTCTTGATATTCTCCATTATCTACAGCTTTTTCAGCACTCTTTATTTCTTTTTTTTGAGCAAAAGCTGAAATGGTCAATAGCGCTATAAAAATTGAAATAATCTTTGTTTTCATTGTAATTGTGTTTGATTTTAGTTATTCGTTTTCAATGTTATTATCGTCTTCTGCCATTATTTTTGCAACAGCAGCGATGGCATCACCATCTTTTATGTTTATTAATTTTACACCTTGTGTTGCTCTACCCATGGTTCTTAAATCTTCCATAGACATTCTAATCGCTACACCGGATTTTTTAATGATCATGAGTTCGTCCTGATCCGTTACGGATTTCATAGATACAAGATGGCCTGTCTTTTCGGTAATCGAAATTGTTTTGACTCCTTTTCCTCCTCTATTCGTCAATCTGTATATTGGCTCTCCCGTTTCCGGATCATCAATATAAGTTCGTTTTCCATAACCGTTCTCAGAAACCACTAGTACCGTATCTTCTTGAGGATTATTTACAATAATCATTCCAACTACTTCATCGTTCTCATTATCAAGGGTTACTCCTCTTACACCGGATGCCGTTCTACCCATTGGTCTTGTCATAGATTCGTCAAACCTAATGGCTTTACCACTCTTTAGAGCTAGCATAACCTGACTGTCTCCGGTGGTTAAGCTTGCCGACAATAACTCGTCGTCGTCTCTAATTGTAATGGCGTTTATACCATTGGTTCTAGGTCTGGAGTATTGTTCTAATGTTGTCTTTTTAACCTGGCCTTTTTTAGTAGCCATAAGCACGTAATGGCTATTTACGTAGTCTTCGTCTTTAAGGTCCTGAGTACAGATAAAGGCATTTATCTTATCGTCCTTATCTATATTAATAAGGTTTTGAATGGCGCGTCCTTTAGACACTTTACTGCCTTCCGGAATTTCGTAAACTCGCATCCAGTGGCACTTGCCTTTCATGGTAAAGAACAACATGTATTGGTGATTTGTACCTACAAAAATGTACTCTAGGAAATCTTCATCTCTTGTATTAGACGCTTTTTGGCCTACGCCTCCTCTACTTTGTGTTTTGTATTCGGATAAAGGCGTACGTTTTATGTAACCGGCATGCGTGATTGTGATAACGACTTGCTCGTTAGGTATCATGTCTTCGATACTTACATCGCCTCCGGCATAATCTATAACAGAACGTCTTTCATCACCATATTTTTCTTTTATCTCTATTAGTTCATCTTTGATGATGGTCATTCTTCTGTCCTCATTTGCTAGAATATCTTTCAAATCTTCGATAGTTTTTAGCAAATCTTGGTATTCTTCTCTTAATTTATCTTGTTCAAGACCTGTTAACTGTCTTAAACGCATTTCAACAATAGCTCTAGCCTGAATTTCTGATAAACTAAAGCGTTCAATCAATTTATTTCTGGCTTCCTCGGCGTTGCTAGAAGAACGAATTAAGGCAATTACTTCATCTATATTGTCTGATGCAATAATTAAACCTTCTAAAATATGAGCTCTGTCTTCTGCTTTTTTAAGTTCAAATTTGGTTCGCCTTACAACGACATCGTGACGGTGTTCCACAAAATTGCTAATTAAATCCTTAAGATTTAACATTTGTGGTCTTCCTTTTACCAGCGCAATATTATTTATGCTAAAGCTGGACTGTAACGCTGTGTATTTAAAAAGAGTATTAAGAACCACATTTGGTATCGCATCTCTTTTTAAGATATAGACAATACGCATTCCATTTCTATCAGACTCGTCTCTAATTAGAGAAATACCTTCAATTTTTTTGTCGTTCACTAGGTCTGCAGTCTTTTTTATCATGTCTGCTTTGTTGACCTGGTATGGGATTTCTGTTACAATAATGCATTCTTTCCCATTAACCTCTTCATAATGGGTTTTAGCCCTCATGACTACTCTACCCTTTCCGGTTTTGTAGGCATCTTTTACACCATCGTGACCATAAATAGTTCCACCTGTTGGAAAATCCGGGGCTTTTATATGCTCCATCAATTCCTCGATTTCAATACCATTATTATCGACATAGGCTATTGTTCCGTCTACAACTTCACTAAGGTTGTGCGGAGCCATATTAGTAGCCATACCAACAGCAATACCGCTGGCACCGTTAACAAGGAGGTTAGGAACTCGTGTTGGTAAAACAACAGGCTCTTTTAGAGTATCGTCAAAGTTTAATTGATGATCTACAGTGTCCTTATCGATATCCGAAAGCATTTCTTCGCTTAACTTTTGCATTCTTGCCTCCGTGTAACGCATTGCAGCAGGGCTGTCGCCATCTACCGACCCAAAGTTACCCTGTCCGTCTACAAGTTGATACCTCATACTCCATTCCTGAGCCATCCTTACCATAGTATCGTAAACGGATGTGTCTCCGTGAGGGTGGTATTTACCTAAAACTTCACCGACGATACGTGCAGATTTTTTATAAGATTTACTGGAAGTAATACCTAGTTCGTGCATACCAAATAACACTCTCCTGTGTACAGGCTTTAACCCGTCTCTTACATCTGGTAAAGCACGTGAAACAATTACAGACATAGAGTAATCTATGTAGGCTGTTTTCATTTCATCCTCAATATTAATAGGAATAAGTTGCTCTTTTTCCGCCATATTTTAAATTTTGTAAGTATTAAATTACTAACTTGCTAAAATACTTAATTATTGAGTAATAAAGCCAAATATTGCAAGTATTTGACTAATTTTTATTAACAAATAATTATATCGTTTACGTTGATAACTTAGCGTTTGTTTAGCAGCGTAAATCACAAAAAATTCGTTATTTGCTTTTGTATTTTGGCTCGATTTATGATTTAGAGCAATAAAATTAATATTATGGACGACAATTTTTCACCTAAAGTAAAAGATGTCATTGCGTTTAGTAAGGAAGAAGCTTTGCGCTTGGGGCATGGATATATTGGTACAGAGCATCTTCTGTTAGGTTTGTTGAGAGAAGGTGATGGAATGGCTATAGACATATTAAACAGTCTGGCTGTAGATTTGAGTTATCTGCGAAGAAAAGTAGAGATCCTAAATCCTACAGAAGCCAATCCTGTTAGAATTTCTAATGATAAGAAGAACCTGCACTTAACCCGTCAGGCAGAACGTGCTTTAAAAACCACTTTTCTAGAAGCAAAACTGTTCCAAAGTTCTTCTATAAACACTGCACATTTACTGTTATGCATTTTAAGAAATGACAACGACCCGACGACCAAATTACTTAATAAACTAAAGATAGATTACGATATCGTAAAAGAAAAATTTAAAACCTTTAAAGGTATGGATGACGATTATATAGAATCCCCAACATCGAGTTCTTTACCGGATGATGCCGATGAAGATAAAAGCAAAAATCCATTTGAAGGAAATAAAGGGACAAGGGCTACAGGCAGCAAAAAATCCAAAACCCCTGTTTTAGATAATTTTGGTAGAGATCTGACTGCTCTTGCCGAAGAAGGAAAACTTGACCCCGTAGTGGGCAGAAAGAAAGAAATTGAAAGGGTTTCTCAGATATTAAGCAGGAGAAAGAAAAACAATCCTTTATTAATAGGTGAACCGGGTGTTGGTAAGAGCGCCATTGCAGAAGGACTAGCTTTAAGAATTATTCAGCGAAAAGTGTCTCGTGTGCTTTATGACAAAAGACTTGTCACGCTCGACTTGGCCAGCTTAGTAGCCGGCACAAAATATAGAGGACAGTTTGAAGAAAGAATGAAAGCTGTAATGAATGAGCTTGAAAAAAATGAAGATATCATTCTATTTATAGACGAAATTCATACCATAGTAGGTGCTGGTGGTGCAACAGGTAGTCTAGATGCGAGTAATATGTTTAAACCTGCGTTAGCAAGAGGTGAAATACAATGTATTGGTGCGACCACCTTAGATGAATACCGCCAGAATATCGAAAAAGACGGTGCGCTAGAAAGAAGATTCCAAAAAATAATTGTGGAACCAACTAATAAGGAGGAAACAATTGAAATATTAAACAACATCAAATCTAAATATGAAGACCATCACAGTGTAACCTATACTGATGAGGCCATACAAGCTTGTGTCAATTTGACATCTCGCTACATGACAGAGCGCTTCCTACCGGACAAAGCTATAGATGCTTTAGATGAGGCCGGCTCTAGAATTCATATCACAAACATAAAAGTGCCGCAGAAAGTTTTAGACTTAGAGAAAAAACTTGAAGAGATAAGAAATCTGAAAAATTCTGTGGTAAAAAAACAGAAATATGAGGAGGCAGCAAAGCTTAGAGACGATGAAAAACATGTTGAGCAGGAATTAGAAATAGCACAAGAAGAATGGGAAAGACACTCTAAAGAAAACAGAGAAATTGTTACCGAAGAGCATATTGCAGATGTGATATCTATGATAACCGGAATTCCTGTTAATCGAATAGCTAAAACCGAAAGCAATAAACTGGCATTACTACCACAAGCTATTAAAAGTAAAGTTATTGGTCAGGATGATGCTGTAATCAAAATTTCAAAGGCTATACAACGAAACAGAGCAGGACTTAAAGATCCAAATAAACCCATCGGTTCATTTATATTTTTAGGTCAAACCGGTGTAGGTAAAACCCAGTTAGCCAAAGTCTTAGCCAAAGAATTATTTGATAATGACGATGCCTTAATTCGTCTGGATATGAGTGAATATATGGAGAAATTTGCTGTATCTAGATTAATTGGTGCACCTCCTGGATATATTGGCTATGAAGAAGGCGGACAGCTTACTGAGAAAGTGCGTCGTAAACCATATGCTGTGGTTCTTTTAGACGAAGTAGAAAAAGCACATCCGGATGTGTTTAATATGCTTTTACAAGTTTTAGACGATGGTTATCTAACAGACAGTTTAGGACGAAAAATCGACTTTAGGAATACCATCATCATTATGACATCTAATATTGGTGCTCGTAAATTGAAGGAATTTGGACAGGGTGTTGGTTTTGGTACAAAAGCTAGACAAGAGCAGGCAGACGAAAATACAAGAAAAGTGATCGAAGCTGCTTTGAAAAAAGCCTTTGCTCCAGAATTCCTAAACCGTATTGATGATGTAGTTGTCTTTAATGCTTTAGAACAAGAAGACATATTCAAAATTATAGATATTGAATTGAACAAGCTATACACCAGAATTGAAGAAATGGGTTATAAGTTTGAGCTTTCAGAAAGTGCTAAGAAATTTATTGCAGAGAAAGGCTTTGACAAACAATATGGAGCAAGACCATTAAACAGAGCTATCCAAAAATATATTGAAGATGCATTAGCTGAAAAAATCATCAGTTCAGAAATTACCGAAGGCGACCATATTAAAATGGACTTTGATGACAGCAATAAAGAATTAAACATCGTAATTGAGCATCAAACCACGAACTAGGACGTAAAATTCAATTTACTTACAACAAAGAGAGCATGAGTTTTCAACTTGTGCTTTTTTGTTTAAATATCTATAATATTAGGTTATTTATTCGTTATAAAGATGCAAAGTAATAGATTAATATATACTAAGGTACTATTTTTGTAATCCTTAGAAGAAACAATTTAAAATTGAGTCAAGACACAAAAAGCTACCAAAAAAAACCACGATGGAAACTCCTTCATCAGTACTACACGTACACAGGGTTTTATAATTTTTTAGGCAAAAGTTTACTAAAAGCGACACCACCGATTATACTGTTTATCGCTATTGTATTGGGTATTCATTTTTTTGTAATAGACATAAATGACATTCTTATTTACGTCACCGAAAATTTTCATCCTGTTGGTGTATTTTCAGTATTTTTTGCATCGGAATCGGTTTTAGGTCTCATCCCGCCAGAAATATTTATAGCCTGGTGTGATAAGAGCAGTTATCCCTGGTTATACTTAGGCATTTTATCACTCTTATCTTATATGGGTGGCATTCTGTCCTACTTCTTCGGCAGAGGAATTGCCAATATTCCAAAAGTCTTTGTGTATTTGGAAGTTAAGATGTCTAAGCACATCAAAAATATGCGTAAATGGGGTGGACTATTAATTATAGTTGGTGCACTTCTCCCCTTGCCTTTTGCTATTTCCAGCATCGCAGCAGGTATTATAAAGTTCCCTTTTGGAAATTACCTGATTTTTGGATCTTTACGTTTTATAAGATTTTTAATATATGGATTCCTGATTTTTGGAGCCTTATAAACTACAAGTAAAGTTCATTTATTTTAGATCTAAGTTTACGCGTATAATCTTCGTAAAGCCAATCTCTATAGTTTTTGGTATTTCTTATAATACATTTAGAATATTGCTTTATTCTGTCTTGAATATCATCTTTAAGTTCTCTGGCAAGAATACGAGCATCGAAAACATCCTCTGAGTTTTCAACACACATTTGAGCATGTTGCGCAATAGATTCTTCTAAAACCAACTTTGATTTCTCTCCATTATTTAAAGTCTCGTCGTAACGCTTTTTGATATCGAAAGTGATTTGCTTAGAGTTTTTAAACATCTCTCTCACTTCTTCCGGCATTTCATACGTAAATTGGCTTTCGATTTCCTCGTCTGAAACAACATTTTCTAAGAAGTAGTCAGGGTTCTTAAAGATCATTTGCCAATCTACATTCGCATCCCAAGGACCAAAACGTGCAAAATTGTTCCCTAAATCTATAACATTAAATTCATCTTTGTGAGGGAGTTTTCTGGAACCTCTACCTATCATTTGAAAATAAAGTGTTAGAGATTTAGTAGCACGATTAAGTATAATATTTTCTACTGTTGGCTCGTCAAAACCGGTTGTTAGAATACTCACAGATGTTAAGATGGCATCAGGCTTTTTCTTGAACCATTTTAAAATTTCCCGTCTTTCTTTTTTATTATGTGTGTTATCGAGGTGCTTTATCTCGTAACCTGCTTCTTTAAATGTATGGTAAACGTACCAAGAAGTATTAATACCATTATTAAAAATCAAGGTCTTTTTGCCTTTGCATTTATCTTCATAAGCTTGCAGAAGCTTAGTTTGCATACTCATATTGGTGTACAAATCTTCGGAAGACTTTACCGTATAATCCCCATTAATACCAACTTGTAGCTGACTTAAACCTACGTTGTAGGTATATGTATTTGCTTTTGCTAAATAGCCTTTATTAATTAGACTAGGTATAGATTCGCCTACAACAAGTTTGTTGTAGTTTTTATACATAGGGAGTTTTATATTAGAGCTTAATGGCGTTGCTGTCACGCCTAATAAAAATGTCTTTTCAAAAAATTTAAAAAGTTTTGTGAAAGAGTTGTAGTGAGCTTCATCAATAATGGTTAAACCAATATTCTTTAAAGTCACTTTCTCATCATTAAGCCTGTTGTTTAAGGTTTCAACCATGGCCACAAAACACATGTAATCGTTGTCATCACTTAATTCTTTAACCTGGCTATTTATAATCTTATTGTTTACACCAAACTCTTTCAGCATCTTAGAAGTTTGCTTGCAAAGCTCAATTCGGTGCGTCAAAATGATTACTTTTTTACCGGTATTATTGATGTAGCGACGTACAATTTCAGAAAAGACCACCGTTTTACCACCGCCTGTTGGCAACTGGTAAAGCAAATTGAAGTCTTCATTTTCGTTATCAATATATTCAAATATCTTTTCAAGATCTTTTTCTTGATAATCGTAAAGTGTTTTTTCAGCCGATTTGGTAATCATCATTGATTATGCTTTTTTAAAAAGGGGTGTACAAAAATACGTTTAAATAAAAGTTATGGAAAATTATTAAGGTTAAAATGAATTAAAATCGCTTATATAAATGCATTATAAATGAAAAGAATTATTTTTGTAAATAAAAACGTACGACATTGAAACACGATAAAGCGCCTAAACTTATAGATAAAATTATCGCAGAGGCAGATAGTAACGGAATAATTGTAGATAACCTTATTGAAGACCTTTTGTTATTAAGAACTTATGCTGTTGAAGAAAAGAATCCAGTTGTAGCAAAAGCTTTGAGACTCTGTGTTGAACATTTAGAAGACAACGAAAACTTTATTATTCCAATCCCTATGGACGAACCTCTAGAGGATGAAGATACCACAAATCAACTTATAGTTGGTACAGAAAGTTTTATTTATCTGATGAATTTAATTAAAAAATCCCTAAACAAACTAAATAAAGAGGAAATCAGAGAATACAACAAATTAATGGAAATCTAATTTCTCTCTTGTTCTTTAATATACCTGTAAAATGAGAAATATAGTTTTACCATACGTATTTCTCATTTTCAGCTTTTTTGCTTTTTATAACTTCTATGTTATTATTTTTAGTTGAAATTTAGAACGTAAATAACTTAATAATACAATCTCCTTTAGAATTTAAAAAACCAATACTCTTACACACATAAAAGACGTGTCACACCTACTCAATTTAGGTTGACAAATAAATGGAAATCAATTAAGTACTCAACTAGTGATAAAAGAATTGCTAAGATTTACATTTCGTTGAATATGGAATGCATTAATCGTTTCTTATCGTTAATGCTCTCCTCTAAAGAAATCATCGTCTCCGTGCGCTCTACACCTTCTATATCGTCGATTTCAAAAATAATTTCTTTTGCGTGATCTGTATTTTTTGCTCTTAACTTACAGAAAATATTGTATTTTCCGGTAGTTATACTGGCTACTGTAACATTAGGTATTTCAGAAATACGGTTGATTACAAACTGCGTTTGAGACGTCTTTTTTAAATATATGCCTATATAAGCAATAAAATTGTAACCTAATTTTTTATAATCCAAACTTAAGCTCGACCCAACAATAATTCCTGCATCTTCCATCTTTTTTACCCTAACATGAACTGTACCTGCAGATATAAGCAATTTTTTAGCAATATCTGTAAAGGGAGTTCTCGTATTCTCTATTAGCATGTTGAGAATTTTGTGGTCTGTGTCGTCTAATCTAAGTTTTGACATATTTTAAACTTTTATCATTATAATTCAAAAATAATGCTTTTTTGTTAAAAAATACATTCAATAATAAAGAATTATATACAAATCCCTGTAAAGATTAACGAAAACGTTATATATCGGTTAATAACTTTAAAATTTCTCTATCTCCAATTTTAATTTTATGAATATTTTGATTGATAAAAAAGTCATCAGAATCATTTATAAAGACTTCAGAATCGTGTGCGTCTATATAACTATGGGCGTAACAAAGATGTTGTTCGTGAATTGCTTTTATGTATGGTTTGAATTCAATTGTATTAGCATTTAATGTTTCTAAGTATTGAATACCAATTCGTTTTGAAGGCGAATTTTTTACATTTTTAATAATGATATCGCAATAAAGCTGCTTGTTTTCCGGTATTTGGAAGTATTCGGTGTAATCTATTGATTTATAATTATCTTGAACAATACTGTCAAGAATACTAAGCATGCTAATAAGCACATATTTCCTGGTTTCATTTCTATAGTAATCGTGCTGAAAATGGCCAGCTTCAAAAAGTATTGTAGGGATACCTTTCTTAGTTAAAAAATCTCCAAAACAATTTTCGTTAAAGGCGTCATCGTAGCGAGAAACCTGTTCTGTAATTATCGGTTTTAAGGTTCTACTCGCCTCGACAATTAATTGCATGGCTTTTTTTCGGACATCGTTTATAGCTCTTTCTTCATTATAAGAAGGAGCTAAAAAAGACATTGTTGCAGGATGTTCAAATGCTCCTGCACTAAAAATAGTTCGCTGTCCGTGCATATTGAAACAGACGTCCGGCTTAAATGCATCTAAAACTTTGAAGAATACTTTAGTTTCTTTTTGACTTTTATCTAGAGCGTCACGATTTAAATCCACACCATTAAAATTTACCCTGGTGTATAGACTAGAACCATCCGGATTAAGCATCGGAATAATCTTAATAGTGCAGGCATTAAATATTTTATCCTTTAAACTAGAATATTCTGGATTAGATAATAAAGACAATAAATCTAAAATTGCTTTTGTGGTAGTACTTTCATTTCCGTGCATCTGAGACCACACTAATATTTTATGTGACCCATGTCCAAAAGTAACTGATGAAATTGGCTTTTGCAATTCAGAATAGCCTTCAGTTTTAAAAATGAAATCAGGAATATGTAAAGACTCTAAATAGGTCTGCAAAAGATGAAAAGGCAAATACCTGCCCTCAAAGTCTTTTACTTTAAAATGCTTGTAGGAATTATAAAAATCTAAAAAGTTCATCCACTATATTTATTTTACAAATGTAAATAAAGCTTTTATTACAATTGTAAACACAGTATTGTTTACTTATGTAAATAGATTAGAATTGTGTTTTTAACGTTGTTAACTTTGCCGATTGAATCGTCCGGAATTTTTCCTTTGATTTTATAATCATGTTATATAACATTTATTATCATTCATATACACTATTTTACTTAAATAAAAGATTTATATGTTTTCTGGTGTGTCACTTCTGTTTTGAAATTCATTCCTTTGTATTACATTTGTAAAATTAAACGCTTTAATTAAATAGTTTACAATGTTAAACAAGGCTAAGTTTGCAAAACGTTTACAACGTATATTTGACTATTATGACATCAATGCGTCTGCATTTGCTGAAAAAATAGATGTCAACAAAGCTTCTATTTCACATTTATTATCTGGACGAAATAACCCTAGCTTGGATTTTGTAATGCGAGTCGTGTCTACTTTTCCTGAAGTAGATATGTATTGGTTGGTAAATGGCAAAGGGGTGTTTCCAAAAACCTCTGAGCCTCCTGAAAAACCTGTCCCAAAAGAAAAGCCTACTCCTATTCAGAATTCTTTATTCGATGAAGAATTGCTGTTAAATCCAACCGAGAAAGTACAAACCGGAATAAAAGAAAATATTTCAGATGCCACAGAGCCTGTAGAACGTGTTGTAATTTTTTTCAAAAACGGAAAATTTAAAAGTTACACACCGGAATAAAAAGTATTTTTGTAGCATGAAATATACTTTGATACTATTAGTATTAGCAATCACATCTTGTTATTCTCCACAACGAAAATGTGAAGATTTTAAAACCGGTGAGTTTAAGTATGAAGCTTTAGTTGGAGATGAGCTGGAGACCACAATATTTATACGTAATGACAGTATACAGATAGAAAAATATAAAGGTAGAATAGACACCTCCGAAGTTCGATGGATAAATGATTGTGAATTTATCCTCACACCTATCAACCCAAAGAGTATTTTGGATCAATACCAAATACACATGAAAATTTTAGAAACCACTTCTAACACCTACAGATTTCAATACAATATAGTAGGTGAAGATCAGAAGGAAACCGGTTTGGCTATTACAATTGAATGATGTTTTGGTCCAACTTAAATTAAAAGTATTTGGGTATTAAATTGTTCATGTATTAATTAAGTGTATATTTGCAAAAAATTATATCCATACATAATAATCATTGAAATAATATTGGCATGTATTTAACACAAGAAGAAAAAAAACAATTATTTGCAAAACACGGTAAAAACGAACATGATACCGGTTCTGCTGAAGGACAAATTGCGTTGATGACCGCTCGCATTCAACACATGTCTAACCACTTAAAAACCAACAAGAAAGACTTCAATACTGAAAGATCTTTGGTTAAGATGGTTGGTAAAAGAAGAAATTTACTTAAGTATCTAATGAAAAAAGATATTATGCGATATAGAGCTATCGTTAAAGATTTAGGTCTAAGAAAATAAAAGATAAGGGGTTTAAAAACCCCTTTTTTTAATTACGTTCATTGCTTTCCTGAAAGTTTTTCTTTGGTATTTACAACACAAACACACAACCGTTTCGTCACGTAAGGCGATTTTTTATTAAAATATATTATATGATACCAAAAACATTTAAAGAGGTTTTAGACCTCGGTGATGGAAGAGAAATCTCCATCGAAACAGGAAAATTAGCAAAACAAGCTCACGGTTCGGTAGAAGTGCGTATGGGTAAAGCTGTCATGCTATGTACAGTGGTTTCCTCTTACACGCCTACTACACAAGATTTCTTTCCACTTACTGTAGATTACAGAGAAAAATTTGCATCTGCCGGACGTTATCCTGGTGGATTTTTAAAGCGTGAAGCCAGACCAAGTACTGAAGAAATTTTAGTCATGCGTCTTGTTGACAGAGTTTTAAGACCTTTATTTCCAAGCGACTATAAGTTTGAAACTCAAGTAATGATTCAACTTATGTCTCATGA
>CAYNCI010000054.1:0-3492 GCA_964396065.1 uncultured Mesohalobacter sp.
GGAAATTTTAACATGACCAACGTAAACCAGTTGTTCGAAAACCTGGTAAGACTTGGACAACATCCTAAAGAAAAAGCCGATACCATTACGGTTATGGAAAAAATCGGGCATTTTCTAGACTCGGAAGTACGAAAATTATACAAAAGTTTAAAGGAAGAAGGCTACAATAAACAGGAAGCCTCGCCACATATTGTAGAACAGATCAGTATCCCTAAAATCTTAAAAAAGTCGTCTAAAGATTGGGATGGCGGCTATGTTATGGCGGGTTTGTTAGGTCACGGCGATGCCTTTGTCCTAAGAGACCCAAGCGGGATTAGACCCGCTTTTTATTACAAAGATGATGAGGTAGTGGTTGTGGCATCCGAACGTCCTGTAATCCAGACCGCTTTTAATGTCAAATTAGAAGATGTAAAGGAACTGGAGCCCGGAAAAGCACTTATTACAAGGAGAAACGGAAAAGTTTTCACCAAAAGAATCATCAAGCCTTTAGAGAAGAGAGCTTGTTCTTTTGAGCGTATCTATTTTTCCAGAGGCAACGATGCCGAGATTTACCAAGAGCGTAAAACTTTAGGGCGATTGCTTATGCCTAAAGTGCTGAAGGCCATAAATTACGACACCGAAAATTCTGTTTTCTCCTATATTCCAAATACAGCAGAAACCTCTTTCTTTGGTATGGTCGAAGCTGCTCAGGACGAATTGAACAGGCAAAAAAATGAAAAGATTTTAGCTGAAAAAGACACTTTAACCGATAAGCGTTTAGCCGAAATTTTATCCCAAAAACTAAGAACAGAAAAAATTGCCGTTAAGGATGCCAAATTACGGACCTTTATTACTGAAGATTCTTCGCGAGACGACCTTGTGGCACACGTTTACGATGTAGCTTACGGCCTTGTAAAACCTGAGGACAATCTTATAGTTATAGACGATAGTATTGTAAGGGGAACAACGCTTAAAAAGAGCATTATTACCAATCTGGACCGTCTAAAACCTAAACAGATCATCATTGTCTCTTCCGCACCACAGATTCGTTATCCGGACTGTTATGGGATAGATATGGCACGTCTGGAAGATTTTATTGCCTTTAGGGCAGCAGAAGCTCTGCATCATGAGCGAGGCACCCTGGAAGAAACAAAAAACGACATTTATCAAAAATGTTTAGCCCAAGACGAACTAAGCAACAAAGCTGTCGAAAACTATGTCAAGGCCATGTACGCGCCGTTTACAGATGAAGAGATTTCGGACAAAATAGCAGAGCTTATAAGCAATGAAACGATTAATGCTAAGGTAAAAGTGATATACCAAACGGTAGAAGACTTGCACAAAGCATGCCCCAACAACAAAGGCGATTGGTATTTTACAGGCGATTATCCTACAGTTGGCGGTAGCAAAATTGTAAACAAAGCATTTGTAAACTATGTAGAAGGCAATAAAAGACGTGCTTACTAACGCAACGTTTACCTAAGTTTTGCATCTTATTTGTAGTACTAATTTGCATATATTTGTTTTTAGTTTAAAATATACTACCTATTATGAGCGAGCATTCTGCCAAACCATCGACTACTGATGACGAAATAGATTTAAGTGTAGTTTTTAAGGCCATTAAAGATTTTCTTTTAAGTATTGTAAAAGGAATCCTAGGAATTTTTAATTTCTATTACAAGCACAAATTTATCTTATTGGGCATTGTCATTTTAGGGGCAGTTTTGGGATATTTTTACGAGCAAAATGTAAAGAAAACCTACACAAACGATTTACTTGTGATACCTAATTATGGCAGTGCAGACTACATTTACACAAAAGTTGAAGCCCTAAACAAAAAATTAAAGCAAGAAGACACATTATTTCTTAAAAATATTTTTGGAAGCGACTATCAACAGGTAAAAGCTATAAACATTAGCCCAGTCGTGGATATTTATAATTTTGTATCCCGAAACCAGGCTAATCAGTCCTTATTCGAATTGTTATTTGAAGAAGAAGGCAATATCGAATTTATTGAAAACCCTATAAACAGTCGTAATTTTAGTTTTCATCATATTTATTTAGAAATTAAAGGTCCGGATAATCATGAAAAGCATTCCGAGGCTTTTGTAAATTATGTAAATAACAATCCTTACTTTGACGAAATGAAAACGGTTACTCTAGACAACTTAAAATTTCAGTTGGAAGAGAATAAATCGATTATAAAACAAATAGATTCTATAATTGCCAATTCCAAACAAAAAGCATCTGTAATTACTGAATCTTCAGGATTTACATTTACAGACAACTCCGGCTTAAACGAATTATTAGGTAAGAAAAAAGGACTTATCGAACAGCAGAGAGATTTGCAGAAAACCATGGTTAATCAAACGGAAACCATAAGAGTAATCGACGCAAACTATAAGGTCTTAGACACAGAAGATTTCTTGAAAAAGGATAAGAAAAAATTATTTCCTTTATTCTTTGTTATTTTATACAGTGTCATCTTTTTAATTCGTTTTATTTCTATCCGGGCCAAATCTTTAACTTCATAAACTGATATCTTTTGATAGCAATTTTACAAAAGTATTTAGGCGATAAAGAGTCTGGAGAAATTATTTCAAAAGGGTTTTCATTTTTAGTCATCAGGATTGGAGGAACAGTATTTAGCTTTGCTTTTACCCTTTATGTTACCAATACTTTTGGGAAAGCAGAATGGGGTTTGATAGCGCTTGGTCTTTCCATTTTTACCATTGCAAGCATTATAGGGCGTTTAGGTTTAGACCTTAATTTAGTTAAATTTTACTCCCAAGATGAAAATCTTAAAGAGCCTGGTGTATTTTATAGATCCTGGGTTAAAGGCTTTTTATTTTCATCAGTTTTATCTTTTTTGATTTACCTTATTGGTGAACCTTTGGTAAACGATTTCTTTTTAGAGCCTAAACCGGACCTATTGCCTTATCTTAATTGGTTATTGCTTTCCATTCCTTTTTGGACTACCGTCTATCTATCGGCTGGGGTTATGCGTGCCAGAAAGATGAACAAATCCTTTGCATTTTATACCATGGCAGGACGATTTGTTTTTCTGCTGCTTTTTGTTTTGCTCATAGCACACGACGAAGCGTTGTTTGTGGTCAAGGCTCACCTTGTAAGTGTAATTTGTTTGTCTGTAGTGAGTTTAGTTCAAGCGATTATAGTTTTAAAAAAATTCACTTTAAAAACCACTCACAACACGCGGGTTTTTGTGAGAGAATCTCTTCCTATGATGTTGAGCAGCTCAATTTTGGTTTTAATGAGCTGGATGGACACTTTTGTGATGGGCTTTTTTACAGACGAGGGCGAAGTTGGTGTTTACAACATTGCCGTAAAAATAACCACCTTATCCGTATTTAGCCTTCAGGCTATTAATTCTATTCTGGCTCCAAAGATTGCAAAATATTATGCTGAAGGAAATGAAGAAACCTATTTAAAGTTGATTAAGTTTTCTACAAAAATCAATTTTTTTATCACCCTATTCGTGGTAAGTGTGCTGGT
>CAYNCI010000054.1:3592-26761 GCA_964396065.1 uncultured Mesohalobacter sp.
TACTACCTAAAACAAAAGAAAAAAATTATCACCTATTTTAATCCTTTTTAGACCATGGCATTACCTGATTTTGTGGTAGCAGGAGTTGCCAGAGCCGGCACGACAACACTTTACGA
This sequence comes from uncultured Mesohalobacter sp., assembly GCA_964396065.1. Taxonomy (GTDB): domain Bacteria; phylum Bacteroidota; class Bacteroidia; order Flavobacteriales; family Flavobacteriaceae; genus Psychroflexus. Next base: position 3,709 of record CAYNCI010000054.1, read on the forward strand.
CCTGCTTAAAAAGAATTCTCAAATCTTCTTACCAAACATTAAAGAAACCAATTTTTTTTCTGATGCTAATTCTAAGAACAAAGAAGATTATATCATACCCAAGGATGACAAGTTCTACCACACCAAATTACTTACGGAGTGGCAAGACTATAAAAGATTATATGCCAACGCAGGGCGGCACCAACTCAAAGGCGATATAAGCCCGTCCTATATGTGGGATGTTAAATCTGCAGAAAGGATTAAGGCCAGAAACAAGGATGCAAAAATTATCATCAGCCTTAGGTCTCCTGTAGATAGGGCTTTGAGCCACTATAAAATGAATTTTTACATTGGTTTTGAAAAAGAAAAACAGGTCCTAAAAGCGCTTAATAAGCCTTACGATGGCTATTGGGGTGGCGGCAATTGCTATCTAAAATGTAGCTATTACTACGAGCTTATTAAGGCTTACTATGAGCATTTTGATAAAGATCAAATTTTAATTTTGATTTATGAAGATTGGATTTCTGACCAGTCTGCTGCTTTAAAGTCTATTTCAGATTTTTTAGGTATAGATTACCTTGAAGATGATGCAAATATATCCGAGCATAAGAACGAAGTACATTCGTTAAAGAATAGAAGGTTACTTAATCTTTTAAGAAGCCAAAAAGCAAAAAAAGTAGTCAAGAAATTATTAGATGAAGAGACAATCAACCGTATTAAAGGAAAGTTTTTTGTTGGCGGAAAGAGTAATATATCACTAAGCCATAAGGAAGAAGAGGAATTGAAGGCACTTTTTAGAGAAGATGTAATGAAATGTCAAAAGCTGATAAACAAAGATTTGCTTAATCTATGGAAGTTTCAATAAATTAATTGTCAAATTTATAGTTGAATGTTTCAACATCTTCCTTATACATCTGATAAATAAGGTCTATTAATTCTGACGTATAATAATCTCTGTAATCTTTTGACTTAATTGAATCAGGTTTGAAATTTAAAGTTTCAAGCGGATTAAACATAAAGAACTTAAGCTGTTGTTTAAATTTCTTGTAGCCAACTTTTTTTTCGCTTTTGTTCTTATGAGGTAACCTTGTAAAATCTAAATTCAGTTTATCACATACTTTTCCAAAATCTTGATTTAAATTTTCAAACCTTCCTACAAAGTCCACATTGATACTATTCTTATGGTAAATAAAATTATATTGTTTGCCATAGAACCATTCCTCTTTTTTAATAAGTCTTGGCAGGATGTTTTTTACAAACCTGCTGAATGAGATGCAATGGTTGTAATTCCCAAACTTATACATCGATACTACTCTCGCCCAAGGATTCCGAACAAAAGAAAATTTGTAATAGCTATCAAATTCTTTTTGATTTAAATAGTTATATTTTACATATTCGTGGGATTTTAGATGAGCCAATCTTGGTGGCCCTTTTGTTCTATCGTGATTTTCCTTCAATAATAAACTTTCACGGTTTTCCCAATCAAGATGATTTAATTTGAGAAAAAAAAGCTCGATACTCTGACCTGCTACCTTGGGAATATGAAAGAACACACATTTATGTTTATGTGAAATCATTAGTGATAGGGATTAGGTACAATAATATTTCAATTTTTATTATTAAAAAAATTATCATTGAACTTAATCTTTTAAATTTGAAACCTTACAAAGAATAAATGGAATTTGTCTATAAAGTAGTTTTTTGCTTTTTAATCTTATCCTATTGTACTTTTTCAATAGAACTGTCTTTTATAGCGTCATTGCTTGCCCTACCATTTGGGTTAAAGCTTAAAATAGATACCAAAATCTTTTATGTAAGTGTTTTGTTAGGTTTGATTTTAATCATCGGAGTTGTCAAATCTTTTTTTAATGACATACAACTGATGAGCTTGATCAAAGACATAGTATATTTTCTGCGTCCAATCTTAATGTTGCTCTCCACTTATCTCATTGTAAGTAAAATTAAATCGGCCAGATTTGCATTTGATGCTGTCGTATCTATAGCATTATTAATGGCTATATATCACTTATTCGAAATCGTCTCAGGTTTAAATAATCTATCAGACTATAGTGCTTTGCGATCTGTTGCAGGTAAGCAAAACCATATTGAAGTTATTGCCTTGGTTTTTCTTTTATTTTCGCCATTTTATAAAAAAGAGTTTATTAAAAATAAATTGATTTTATATCTGGTATTTTTAATTATTACATGCTCTGTGATATTCTATTTCTCAAGGAGTATGTACATTATTTTAATAATATTTTTCTTGTCTTATAAAGGGTATTTATTCTTCGGCAGAAGATTAATTAAGGGCGGATTAATTTTAGGAGTATTATTAATCTCTCTTTTCTTTTTTTTTAAAAATATAGACTTTAAAAAAGATGCAACCACAACAAACAGTTTTTCTTATAAAATCTACAACAGTATCAGTGAAATATTTGAAAATGTAAATACACTTAAAATAAAAAACGATAAGATGGAACTCTGGAAACACTGGAGGGCATACGAATCTCAAATCGCTATAGAAAATATTCTGGATTCTGATAACTATGTTAGCAATTTTATCTTTGGGATGGGTTTTGGCAAAGCAATAGATTTGAGAACGGATGTCAAGCTTGCCGGTACTGTTTATCGAAGAGTACCTACAATTCACAACGGTTACATTAATATTTTTTATAAGACCGGTCTGGTAGGACTATTATTGTATCTATTGATTATTGTAATCAACTATTTGAACATCAGCTCAAGATCGGATTATAATTTATATATGAAATCTTTAATGATAGGGAGTTTGTTTTATATTCTTTATAATAGTTTAGTGATTACAGGCTTCCTTAGGCCAGGAGAATTTTCTCTTGTTGTTTTTACCATAGCTATTGCAACAAATAAAAAGATGTCTGTCGATGAAAAAGAAATTTAATCGCAGGAAAAAATTATTCGTAGATGCGCATACGTTTGATGAACAACACCAAGGTATAAGAACGTTTTTAAAAGGTATTTACAGTGTTTTAGATGTCGATAAAAATGAGTTTGAAGTCATTCTGGCAGCCAATAATGTTGAAAACCTTAAACAAGAATTTAGACATCAAAAGGACTTTAAATTCGTTAAGCTAAAGTATACAAACAAATATTTAAGGCTTGCTTATGAAATCCCAAAACTTATTAAAACACTACAAGTAGATTATGCCCATTTTAATTACTATTTACCTCTTTTTTTAAGTCCTGGTTGTAAATACATCGTTACTATACATGATGTTTTGTTTATAGATTACCCTCAATTCTTCCCTGTAAAATACCGCCTTATCAACACGTATTTGTTCAAAAGGTCGGCTAAAAAAGCAGATTTTGTGACTACAGTTTCAGAATATTCTAGGCAAAGGCTAAAAAAGCACTTTGATATTTCTAACAAAGATATTACTATTCTTCATAACGCTGTAGGCAATGTCTATCTAAAAAAACACGACAAGGCAAAGGATAAAAAACACATTAAAGACAAGTTTGGCATAGAAAAATACATTGTTTTTGTTAGTCGGTTTGAACCCAGAAAAAACCATAGTCTTCTGCTCCAAGCCTATAAAGAGCTGGAATTGTGGAAAGCGGGTTATGCATTAGTTTTTATAGGAAAAGAAACCTTTAAAATGCAGCAGTTGCAATTGGAAATGGATGAAGTAAAACAGCAATCGAACCACAAACTTTATACTTTAGACGGTATTGATAACGACGATTTGGTAAAATTTTACAACGCCGCCGAATTTTCAGTTTTTCCCTCCTTATGCGAAGGTTTTGGTATTCCACCTCTGGAAAGCGCGGTCCTAAAAACACCTACCTTATGTTCTAAAGCAACCGCCATGAGCGATTTTGATTTCTTTGGTGAGCAGTTGTTTGACCCGATCTCCAAAAAGGAGTTAAAATCTAAATTACAGGATCAAATCAATTCTCAAAACCATGTAGATGTTGAAAAGATTTCAGAAGATATACTACATAGATACTCTTGGGACAAAACAGCAAAGTTGTTGTTCAAATTAATTTCAAATCACTGAAAACGATGAAAGTTTTTTTTATAGCATTATCACTTTTTATTGCTGGTGTACTTATGTCAAGCTGTGATAATTCATCCATGACCAAAAAAGATAAAGACTCCAGCGACAACACAGATGTTTCTAATACCAAAATAACCAGTCATAAAGATAAATCTAAGCCCAACATTGTTTTTATCATAGCAGACGACATGTATCCTCACATGTTTAATAATCTCATTGAAGATGAAAATTTGAATTATGAGCCAAATCTTACACCAACATTAGATAAGCTAATAAAAGAAGGCGTCTGGCTGGATAATATAAAAGTCGTATCTCCACTTTGCTCACCAAGCCGCTATAATTGTCTTACCGGCTTATACGCGAGTCGTGCCACCAACAAAGGTTTTGTAAATAAAACAAATGTCAATAATGGACAGAAAACAGTACAATGGAACACTTTCATAGTACCAGGTCAAGAAAAAACAATGGGCACCTATTTTCAAGAGTTAGGATATAAAACAGGATTTGTCGGTAAGAATCATGTGATAGATAGTATCACCAAGACGGGTATTATTGGTAAACCGGATTTTAATGCAGACCCAAACAACCCTAAGGTTAAAGAAATTCTAGACATAAAATATAAGGCCTTGCAGAATGACATCAGAAATTCTGGTTTCGATTACGCAGACGCCCTTTATCATAATAACCCTGACTGGTCCGGCCTGAAAGCGCTTTCCTCACACAATTTAGACTGGATTACAGAAAAAGGACTTGAATTTATTGAATCTAGCAAGGACAACCCCTTTATGTTATATTTTGCCTCAACGGTTCCACATGGACCAAAAGCGCCTCAAAAATCATGGCGGTCAAATAGAAGGAAAACATCAAGAGGCATTTTAAAAGAATCTCCGGATGTACTGCCGAAGTATGAAGGTAAATTATCCAAAAAACAAGAAAAATTAATAAGTGAACATCCCTCTTTAGAAAGATCTGTTAGAAATTTTGTTTCTATTGATAAAAGACTAAAAGAGAATGGCTTATCTGGTGCAGACAAAGCAAACTTACTATGGCTGGATGACAGTATTAATGCCTTACTTGAAAAATTGAAAGAAATTGGTGCTTATGACAATACAATATTGGTGTTCTTTAACGACCATGGTCAGGATTTAAAAGGGACATTGTACGAAGGCGGTATAAATTCGGAAGCATTTATTTGGAAAAAAGGCGGTTTTAAAGTGGGAAAAACATTAGAAAATCCGGTAAGCAATGTCGATTTTCTGCCAACCTTGCTAGAACTAGCCGGAAGTACAGAACACAAAGAGGAGTTTGACGGTTATAGCTTTAAGCCCGCACTTATTGGAGAAGAATATCAAGAAAGAAAAGCCTTATACTTTGAGTTAGGATACGCAAGAGCAATTGTAAAAGACAATTTTAAATACTATGCCGTTAGATATCCCGAATGGGCTTACAGCCTTACTTATGAACAACGCAAAAACATGTTAGACCAAAGAAATAATGAAAAGGAAAAATTTGGCCGTCCTACAAGCACCTCAGACCCAATGGATCCCTTCGGGCATTTAGTGATGGTGCCTGGTGGCGAAAAACTTGAAAAACATGCGTATTCTATAATGCCTCATTACTTCGATGAAAATCAATTATACGACTTGAGTAATGACCCTGAAGAAAAAATTAATTTAGCAGATGATCCCGCGTATTCTGAAACATATAAAGAATTACAGGAATTATTGAGAATGGAGCTGGCAAGGCTTTCGGATAATTTTATTATTTCAAAAGAACTTACTCAGCCTGAAAAAATTAAACTTTAATTTTTAAAAACTGAAATTCTATTTAGAGTCTGCTTGTACTTTTTGATACAAAATTAAAACCGACTATTTAAAAATATTTAAATCGAAATTAAAAGCCTATCTATCTACAAAATTCTAAATTTGTTGTTTTGTAAAAGAAATGAAGATAGGCATCATAGGCTCAAGAGGAATACCTAACCATCATGGAGGTTTCGAACAATTTGCAGAATACTTTGCTGTGTTTTTAGCTAAAAATGGGGTTGATGTGTCTGTCTATAATTCCAGTTTGCATCCTTATACAAAACCGGATTACGAAGGTGTAAACATAATTACCTGTAAGGACCCGGAAGACAAATTGGGTACTGCAGGTCAGTTTATTTACGATTTAAATTGCATTCTAGACGCCAGAAAGCGACACTTCGATATCATTCTTCAATTAGGTTATACGAGTAGCTCTATTTGGCATTTCTTAATGCCAAAGGCATCTCTTGTGGTTACCAACATGGACGGCCTGGAGTGGAAAAGGTCTAAATACGGAAACCTTACCAAAAAGTTTTTAAAATACGCGGAAAAGCTGGCCGCGTTGCATAGCGATTTTTTAATTTCAGATTCTTTAGGGATTCAGGAGTATTTAAAAAACACCTACAACAAAGAAAGTGAGTTTATCGCCTACGGCGCCAATTTGTTTAACGACCCTAATGCCGATATTTTAAAGGCATACAATTTAAGCCCAAACAGCTATAACCTACTTATCGCCAGAATAGAACCTGAAAATAATATTGAAGAAATTATCGAAGGTGCCAAAGACCACAAGTATCCTCTGGTTGTTATCGGCGATATGACTAAGACCAAACTTGGTGTCAGGTTACATGATAAATACCGGAATCACGCTAATCTAATTTTTCTGGGCGCTATTTATAATACCAATCATCTTAATAACTTGAGGTATTATGCACATGCTTATTTTCATGGGCATTCCGTTGGAGGGACAAATCCATCTTTACTAGAAGCCATGTCTTGTAGATGTAAAATAATTGCGCATAACAACCCGTTTAATAAATCGGTATTGCAAAACAAAGCCCTTTTTTTTACAGATCCGTCAGACATAAAAAACCATTTGAATAGTTACAGCAACATCAAGTGGCAAGAATTAGTTGATGAAAATGCCCATAGAATAGAAAACGAATACAGTTGGAAATTCATCAATGAATCGTATTTCAGTTTTTTCAAAAACATATTATGAGATTACAAAGTGTAAAACTTAGCCATATCTCTATCATAGTTATCACGTTTGTTTTTGTAGCACAATCTTTAAGGTTTGCATACGGAAGTATAAGCTTATTACTTCTTATAGCAGTTGGGATAGCTGGTTTTATAAAAAATCGCCAAAAATTTGAAACATACTACCTATGGCCGCTATTGCTTTTCGGGTTTATGCTGTTCTCTGTGGCCTGGACAGCAGATATAAGCTTAACTCTAAAGGGCTTAATCCGGTTATCGCCCTTACTTTTAATCCCATTAGCCATCAATCTTGGCTACGACTTATCCAAAAAAGACTATCACAACATATTCAATGGGTTTAGCCTTGTATATGCATTTTTGGCTTTGGCCTTTATAGCTATAGCATTCGTCAAGTACTTGAACACCAAAGACATGCAATACTTGTTCTACCACAAGCTGGTAGAGCCTGCCAAGCTAAACGCTATTTATGCCTCAAGCTTTGCTTATGTGGCATACATGTGGATTTTATTAAAAAAACACAACAAGATTGTTTATCAAATATCAGCATTAATACTATTTGCATTTATAGTCCTTTTATCTTCAAAAATCCTTATTGCTTTAACTGTTTTAAGCTCTTTATTTTTGCTGATATATGTTTTGAAATCGAAGCATAAGCTTATAGTTGGCCTTGTTTTAGTCGGATTGGCAGTTGTTTTTGTTTTAAAACCAAAAAATTTTATTACCGAAAGGTTTTTAGTTGAAAACACCACAAACACAAAGGAAATTCTTGAGAGTCCGAAATTTACAAAGGTATACCCCTGGACAGGTTTTGGGTTACGGCTTTTTCAGATGAGGGTTGGTGTTGAAATAATCAAAGACAACCCATCAATACTCATTATGGGTGTTGGGTTTAATTCGTCTCAGCCATTTATTGAAGATAAGCATACGATTTACAATTTGTATCCGGGATATTATGAATACAATTTTCATAATCAATATGTTCAAACCTTAGTAGAATTGGGACTTATTGGTCTTCTGTTATTGTTTATGTGCCTTTTCAATATATTTCAAGTTTATTTTAGAAAAGGAGACCTTTTTTCATTATTTATATTTGTTCTATTTTTGGCCCTCTTTATCACAGAATCTTATTTAATGCGGCAAAGAGGAATCATCTTTTTTGCGCTGTTATATGCGATACTGCCAAAGTTGAATGATTATAATTTAAAATCGACTCATGAAAAACATTACGAGTAATTCTGCGTTTAATTTGTTTAACACATAGCATTGCACTTGTATTGAAGAGAAAAATTACAGACGATTGATGAATTTTAGATATAGGCTTCACTTTTTTACACATGAAAATAAAAACCATTTAAAGTTGTCTTTTTAATGAAGCGCAGAGGACGTTATATAGGATTTTTAAGACCAATCACTTATATTTTAGATATTAGCATTGTCGCTGTAATGGCTTTGTTTTGGTTTGAGTTAAATGTAAACGAGCTCTTGTTTTTTACAATCTTTAATGCCTTGGCATGGGTTATTTTATCTCTTAAGTCTAAGTTTTACGAAGTTTATCGCTTTACTAAAGTCATCAAAATCCTCTCGCAGTCTTTTGAGCATTTTGCTCTATTTACACTAATTGTATTTTTCTATTTCAGTTTATACCACGGGTTTGATATTAATGTTACCAAAGTCTTCTTTTACTTATTAAGCGTTTTTGTATCTATATTAACCTTAAAACTCTCTATTACTTTTCTGCTGAAACGCTACAGGAAATTTTATGGCGGAAACTTTAGAAAAACCATCATCATAGGAGATAATTTAAGAACACAGCAGCTCAAAGAATTTTTTAACGAAAATCCGGAATTTGGCTACCGTTTTTTAAAATTGTTTTCAACCAAACTGAGCAAAAATTTTATTGAAGACAGCTTTGAATTTGCCATAGAAAACGATGTTGACGAAATTTACTGTTCCATGGCAGAGTTGTCTCAAAAACAGATTAATAGAATTGTAGATTTTGCAGATAATAACCTTATTGTATTGAAATTTCTTCCAGACACTAAAGACATTTATGCCAATCAACTTAAAGTAGATTACTACGGCTATCTTCCTATTTTATCCCTACGAAAAATTCCTATTGAAGAGCCCTTCAATCAGTTTTTAAAAAGAACATTTGATATTATTATTTCTCTACTCGTCATTATATTTATTTTATCTTGGTTAACACCATTGCTAGGCATATTAATCAAACTGGAATCCAAAGGGCCTATTTTTTTCAAACAATCTAGAAATGGAATAAACTTTAACGAGTTTTACTGTTACAAGTTTCGTTCAATGAAAGCCAGCGAAGCTTCGAACGTTACCCAAACCAGAAAAAATGACAATAGGGTCACGCGATTAGGTCTATTTTTAAGAAAGACCAGTCTTGATGAGTTGCCGCAATTTTTTAATGTGTTAAAGGGCGAAATGTCTGTTGTTGGCCCAAGACCACATATGACGTTTCAGACAGAAATGTTTGCAGAAAAGATTGACAAATTTATGGTTAGACACTTTGTAAAACCGGGCATAACAGGTTTGGCTCAGGTAAGTGGCTACCGAGGCGAAATTCTAGACGATAAAGACATTATCAACAGGGTAAAATACGATATTTTTTACTTGGAAAACTGGTCTGTCTTGTTAGATATCCGAATTGTTTTTATGACCATTGTGAACGCCTTTAGTGGTGACGAAAAAGCCTACTAGTGGACCATCTTGTTTCTATCATTACACCATCTTATAATGTAGAAAATTATATTGCGGCTACAATAGAATCTGTCGTCAAGCAAACCTACGCCAACTGGGAATTGCTAATTACAGACGATGCGTCTACAGATGCTACCACTCAAATAATCGAAGCATACCAAAACAAAGACCCAAGGATAAAGCTTATAAAGCTTGATAAAAATTCAGGAATAGCAACAGCTAGAAATACTTCTATTAAGGTGTCTAAAGGACGCTTTATAGCTTTTTTAGATGCTGATGATATTTGGTATCCGGAAAAGTTGAAGACACAAATAGATGCTATGCTTAACAAAAAGGCTGCGGTATCGTTTTCCAGCTACAGGCATATTGACGAATCGGGTCTTGATTTAAATGTTCAAGTCAATGCTGTTCAAGTATTGTCTTATCCCAAACTCTTAAAGAACAATTATATTGGCAACTTAACCGGCATATACGACGCCCATCAGCTTGGAAAAATTTACGCACCCGATTTAAAGAAAAGACAGGATTGGTGCATATGGTTACAAGCCTTAAAACAGTCCACATCTCCGGCATTTGGCATACCACAGCCATTGGCCAACTACCGCGTAAGAACAAATTCTGTAAGCAGAAGCAAACTCCAGTTATTAAAATATAACTTTCAGGTTTACCATACATTTTTAGGCTTTAACGTGTTAAAATCCACTCTTTTTATGCTTCGATTTTTAGTTGAATATTTTGTGGTTAGGCCTAAATACATCTCAAAACTATAACCTCAAATTTCAGAAACAAACTGCTTAAGCTTTCCATTTTTAGCTCTAATAATAACATCCTGCCTTTTAAAGTTAAGCTGGAGTTGAGGTTCGAGATAGTCTTCAACAGCCTTGCAGATTTTCGTGATTTGAGCTGCAGACAGTTGCTGCTCTGCAACATAAATGATATCAAAAGTGTCTTGACGGATTTGTTTCACCATCATTTCCTTTACCAAACCATTGTTCTCAATTGCCGATTTGGTCACGTAGTAAAACGTAAGCGCCGGGACCACTTTCCCGCTTGGTAAAATTGCAAATTCGTTAGTTCGACCATTTAGGCTCAGTAAATTTTTATCGTCTATAGCGCCTATATCTCCAATCTTGTAGCGAATAAAGGGGTGCGCTTTGTTGTAGAGAGAGGTTATCAGGATATTACCTTTATTGCCATAATCGAGTACTTTTCCATTATCGTCTACAACTTCAACATATAAGGTGTTGAGGTTTAAACGCCATTCTAGGTTTGGATTTTCGAAGGCAATAATACCGGATTCGCTCGCGCCATATTCATTTACAACAGGTATGCCTAGTTGTTTTACCAGCAAAGTTCTATCGCTATCAAATAACATTTCACTCGTGGTAATACACACTTTTAGGCTGGGACAAACCTCTTTTAATACAACACCTTTTGCATTAAGAAATTTCGCAAAACGCACAATGCTACTCGTATATCCATTCATGTAGTCGAAAGCTGTGGTTTTAAATTTTTGTAGAAAAAGGGACAGCTTCTCTTCCGACAAATCAAAGATGTTAAACCGAAATCGGTTTATAATTTTATCTTTTACCCTTTCCTTTAAGTGGGGAAAAGGTTCTTTGGGCATACCATAAAATCTTGCCTCGTAGGATTGGCCAATTCTTATATCATATTGCTTGTAAAACTCAAAATAGGTACTCCAGGTTAAAGCATGCGCATATTTGTCTACCGCATAACTAAAAGGATGTCCGCTCGAGCCACTTGTTTTGCTTACATACACATCTTTCAGACGATAATTATTACTCAGGCGTTGCTCTAAGGAGACTTGTAAATCCTGCTTTTCCAGAATGGGAATATCTTCCCAGGACGAAACTTCAGAATTGTTAAGTAAGGATTTGTAAAACGAATTTTCTTTAGAGTGGTATTGAAAAATCTCCCATTTTTTGGCGCTGAGGTAATTTTCAGCATCTTTAGCGAGAACTTGTTTTATATCCTTCAGATCTGATTGTGCTTTGCTTATGGGAAATCCAGAAAGTGCTAATGTATTTTTAAACCTGTTCAATTATTATCATAATCATTAGGGGTACAATTTACAAACTATTATTTTTGGGAACTCAAATTTATATCTCTTTTAATTATGAATATTTTAGTCTTAGGAAGTGGTGGCAGAGAACATGCCTTGTCGCATAAACTTATTGAAAGTCAACATTGTGATCATTTATTTGTTGCTCCGGGCAACGCAGGTACAGCCAGGATGGCACAAAATCTGGATTTAGACATTTCAAACTTTGAAGCGGTAGCGGCAACCATAAAAGACAAAAATATTTCGATGTTGGTAGTTGGGCCGGAACAACCTTTGGTGGATGGCATCGTCGATTATTTTAAACAAAAAGAGGGCTTTGAAGAGCTGATGGTCATTGGTCCATCTCAACAAGGCGCAGAGCTGGAAGGCAGTAAGGAGCGCGCGAAAGTGTTTATGAAAACACATAACATCCCAACAGCAAAGTACGAAAGTTTTACAGCTGAAAGCCTAGAAAAAGGCTTCGCGTTTTTAGAAACCCTGAGCCCGCCTTATGTGTTAAAAGCAGATGGATTGGCAGCAGGTAAGGGCGTTTTAATCTTACAGGATTTAGACGAAGCAAAGCAAGAGCTTAAAGCCATGCTTACCGAAAACAAATTTGGTAGCGCCTCGCAAACCGTAGTGATAGAAGAGTTTTTAGACGGTATAGAGTTAAGTGTATTTGTCTTAACAGATGGAAAAAACTACCTGACCTTACCAAATGCCAAAGATTACAAGAGGATAGGAGAGGGCGACACCGGCTTAAATACAGGTGGCATGGGCGCTGTGTCTCCAGTGCCTTTTGCAGACGAAGCATTTATGACTAAAGTTGAAAATACCATCATCAAGCCCACAATCCATGGCTTAAACAAAGAGAACATCGACTACAAAGGCTTTGTATTTATAGGGCTTATGAAAGTTGGAGACCAGCCTTTTGTAGTGGAATACAACGTAAGAATGGGCGATCCGGAAACTGAAGTCGTGATGCCAAGAATAGAATCGGATTTAGTGGAATTACTTCAGCTCACAGCCCAAGAAAAGTTGAATGAAGCTGAATTAAAACTAGCGGTAGAGTCTGCGGCTACCGTTATGGTAGTTTCCGGCGGCTATCCGGAATCGTATAGCAAAGGCAAGGAAATTATGGGCTTACAAAATGTGGATACTACACAAACCACTGTTTTTCACGCCGGAACCAAATTGGATAACGAAAAAGTTTTAACCAGCGGAGGCCGTGTCATTGCTTTTACCTCTATGGATAAAGATTACAAAACAGCCATCAAAAAATCCTACGAAGAGATAAAAAAGATTTGCTTTGAAGACATGTATTTCAGAACAGATATAGGATTTGATTTAGATTAATGAAATAGACTAAAAAATTGTACATTTACGAGTTAAGAAAATTAGTGATAATATGAGTCAAGACGATAAAGACAGAAGTGCCAAACTAAAAGCATTAAAGCTTACTTTAGACAAATTAGATAAAACTTACGGCAAGGGAACCGTAATGAAAATGAGCGATCAATCTGTTATTAATGTAGACGCTATTTCTTCGGGTTCGCTAGGCTTGGACCTGGCTTTAGGTGTCGGCGGTTACCCCAGAGGCCGGGTTATAGAAATATACGGCCCTGAATCTTCAGGTAAAACCACCTTAACACTTCATGCTATTGCCGAAGCACAAAAAAAAGGAGGCATTGCAGCCTTTATAGATGCGGAGCATGCTTTTGATAGAAAGTACGCTGAAGACTTAGGAATCGATATAGACAACCTTATTATTTCTCAGCCTGACCACGGTGAGCAGGCACTCGAAATTACAGACAACCTTATCCGTTCGGGAGCGATAGACATTATTGTAATCGACTCGGTAGCAGCATTAACGCCTAAAAGCGAAATCGAAGGGGAAATGGGAGATTCCAAAATGGGTTTGCATGCCCGTCTGATGTCTCAAGCCCTTAGAAAACTTACGTCCAGCATAAGCAAAACCAATTGTACGGTTATTTTTATTAACCAGTTGAGAGAAAAAATTGGAGTTATGTTTGGAAACCCGGAAACAACCACGGGAGGAAATGCGCTTAAATTTTATGCTTCTGTAAGGTTAGATATACGTAGATCCACACAAATAAAAGACAGCAACAGCGAAGTTATGGGTAATAAAACCCGTGTAAAAGTCGTTAAAAATAAAGTGGCACCACCGTTTAAAACCGCCGAATTCGATATCATGTATGGCGAAGGGATCTCTAAAGTAGGAGAGGTTATAGATATAGGTGTCGATTATGAAATTATAAAAAAAGCCGGCTCTTGGTATAGCTACGACAGCACTAAATTAGGCCAGGGGAGAGACGCTGTAAAAAAATTATTGCTCGAAAACCCGGACCTTATGGACGAGCTCGAAGAAAAGATTGTAGAAGCCATTAAAATTGCAAAAGGAAATTAACGCAACCTTTTTATAACATTTGTATCTTATTAGAAATATGAAGTACTTTTTTTTATTAGTTGGATTGGTAGTTTTATTGAACTCATGCTCAGTTGACGATCCCAAAATATTTGCAATTGAAAATGCAACACTTGTAGAAGTTGTAAGGCCGGATACGCTCATTTATCAACAAAATGCGCAGTTTGACGTCACATTTCGTTTGCCTACAAGCTGTCATAGGTTTGAAGGTTTTGTCGTGCAGGAAGCAGGACAAAGCAGAACCATAAGAACAGAAATCAGGTATGACGAAACCTTCGATTGCGAAGATACCCCGAATGAAACCGAGACTCGACAATATGAATTTTTTGTTGAAAACCTGGAGGATTACACCTTTAGATTTCTTAGAGGGGCATCAGATACGGGATTTCAGTATTTTGAATTTCAATTGCCTGTAAAAGTAGAGTAGTGTTTTGAAACTAGAAAAACTCATAGCACAGTGCCAAAAAAAGGAGCTTAAAGCTCAAAAAGCCCTATATGAGTTATATAGTGCAAAGCTTTTCAGCCTGTGTTTAAAGTATTCTAAAAATTATGCTGAAGCTCAGGATAATTTGCAAGATGCTTTTATCACGATTTTTCAGAACATTCACCAATACAGCGGCCGTGGGTCGTTTGAAGGCTGGTTGAAACGAATAACCATCAACACCGCTTTAAAACGTTATAAAGACCAAAAAATCTTTGCTTTAAACAATGAGCAAAATATTCCCGAACCAGAGGCCGAAAGCTATCACGTCGGGATAAGTCTAAAGGACTTGTTAAGGTGTATTCAAGAACTTCCCAACCGCTACAGAATGGTCTTTAACCTATATGTTTTAGATGGCTATTCGCATAAAGAAATAGCCGAAGCAATGGATATTTCGGAAGGGACATCCAAGTCTAACTTAGCAAGAGGCAGGGCAATCCTTAAGGAGAAAGTGAATAAAATTATTAATAATGACGACAAACCAAAATCTGCGCAATCCCTATGAGTGACGAGCGAAACATAGACAGGTTGTTTCAGGAATCTTTCAAAGATTTTGAAGTTTCTCCTCCCAAAAATGCTTGGGATAATATCGAAAAGAAACTCAAATCGGATTCCCAAAAACCAATTATCCCTCTATGGCGCAAAATTGCCGGTGTTGCAGCGCTCATCGCTATCCTTTTTCTTGCAAGTTCACAATGGTTTATTAATTCCGATTCGATTGATAACTCTTCACCAATCGTAAACGATGTGGTTGTTCCCAAAACAGACGACACAACGCCCACCCAAAATTTCGATCAAGAATCTGGTCCTTTAGTCGTTTTTAGTGAAGAAGATAATGACCAAGAATCTTCAACCGAAGGCCAATTAAAAACCTCTAATTTAGCTTCAACAGAAGCGCCAAAGCAGTTAGCTTCGAACACTACATCTGCAACCGGAAAATTCAAGCTTCAACCTAAATCTAAGAAATCTTCACAGACTGAAGCTTTAGCGGCAATGGCTAAGCTCGATCTCGAGGAAGCGAATCAATCTTTAAGCTCAGGCGGAGATTTAATTTCCGATGCATTGGCTTCTTCAGCAAAAGCGCTAGAAAATTCAACTTTAATATCTGCTTTAAATACGAGCAATAACAACAAACTATCCCTTGTTGAAGTTGCTAATCAAATCGCAGAAAACGAAGACAAAGAAAATTTGCTTAAAAAGGACAAAACAAAGCCTTCATGGTACATTAAACCTCAGGTTTCCCCAATTTTTTATGGAAATTTAGCTAGCGGAAGTACCCTGGATTCGGAATTCGCGCAAAACAACGGTCAAGGGAATGTAGATTTTTCTTATGGCTTAAATGTGGGTTATCAGCTAAATGAAAAATTAAAGTTAAGAACAGGTATAAACCGCGTAAACGTAAGCTATTCTACAAACGATGTATTTCTATTACCCAATACTCAAATTTCAGCCTTAGCTAATGTATCGGTTACGGAAGGTTTTACGTCTTCTGTGGTAACCGAAAATCAGCTAGATGCCTTAGCTGAAGGTCAACAATTTGGAAGACAAGAAGCTATAAATTCAGAATTGAGGCAAAATATTGGGTTTATCGAATTTCCTTTAGAAGTTGAGTATAAGCTAATTGACAAAAAGATTGATGTTAATGTGATTGGTGGAGCGAGCACCTTTTTATTAAACAACAATAGTCTTGATGTGATAAACAATCAAGGTACCTCTTCTATTGGTCAGGCAAACAATATTAATGATCTCAGTTTTTCAACCAATTTTGCTTTAGGTTTCGATTATAGCCTTTCCAATCGGTTATTTTTAAATTTAGAACCTACATTCAAATACCAGTTTAATACATTTCAAAGTGGCACTACCGAATTTCAGCCATACTTTATTGGGATATATTCTGGTGTAACCCTAAAGTTTTAGTTCTGCTTATTTTACTTATGCTATAACTATATCACAAGACTATATTTTATTTTAAAAAGAAAACACCCCTTCTAGATTTCTCAAGAAAGGGTGCTGTTGACGTAATTGATTTGAAATTAGCCCTTTAACACGTCAATATCTAGTAGTATGAAAAACGTTTTACTTTGGCGATGTGCTTGGCGAGTCGCATAACCTGATGGCTATAGCCGTACTCGTTATCGTACCAAACGTAAAGAACAATGGTATCGCCATCGGTTATGGTGGCTTTGCTGTCAAAAATAGATGGAGCCGTTGTACCAACAATGTCTGAGGATACCAGCTCGTTATCTAATGAATATTTAATTTGTTCTACCAAATTGCCCTCTAAAGCACTGTGTTTAATAATGTTATTTACCTCTTCAACTGTGGTTTCTTTATTTATTTGAAGGTTTAACACTACCAAAGACCCGTTAGGGACAGGCACTCTTATAGCATTGGAGGTTAGCTTGCCTTCTAGTGCCGGTAATGCTTTTGCCACAGCTTTGCCTGCACCTGTTTCTGTTATCACCATATTAAGTGCAGCAGCTCTACCTCGTCTGTATTTTTTATGCATATTATCGACCAGGTTCTGGTCGTTTGTGTAAGCATGTATGGTTTCTAAATGCCCTTTTTTAATCCCAAAATTGTCTTCGATAACTTTTAAGATAGGTGTGATGGCGTTTGTGGTACAAGATGCTGCAGAGAAAACATCTACATTGTCAGGATTGTGTTCGTTGTGGTTTACACCGTACACAATATTAGGAATACCTTTTCCTGGAGCGGTAAGCAAGACTTTACTACATCCTTTAGCTTTTAGGTGTCTGCCTAAAGCCTCATCATCTCTAAACGCACCGGTATTATCTATTATTAAGGCATCTTTTATGCCGTAGGCAGTGTAATCTATGTCTTCGGGCGCATTTGCAGAAATCATATGCACGGTTGTGCCATTTATAATCAAAGCCTTGTTAGCTTCATCGACCAAAACAGTACCTAAAAAATCGCGATGCACTGAGTCGACACGCAGGAGCGAGGCTCTTTTTTCCAACACATCTTTATTTATCGCACCACGGGTAACAATCGCTCTTAGCCTTAACTGTGCGCCATTGCCTACTTTGTTCATGAGTTCTCTGGCCAATAGACGGCCAATTCTACCAAAACCATACAACACAACGTCTTTTGGTGTAATGCTGCCATGCGACTTGGCGGCCTTTAATTTATCGCTTACAAAAAGGGGTTTGTCGTATATGTCGTTGGCTTCTAAAACATACTCATAAGTGAGTTTTCCAATATCTAATTTGGCTGAAGGCAGCTCTAATCTCTGAATGGCTTGAGCAATCTCTAAGGTATCAAAGATGGAGATTTTTTTGTTTACAAATTCCTTAGCATAATTGATGAGGTTAAGTATCTCACCCGGTCTTTTATCAACCAATGGATTTCTGAATAAGACCAATTCTATCGACTTATCGTACCATAAATGATTGACAAGATTAATGAACTCAACGGAAGCTTTTCGTTGTTCAACTTGAGCAGTAATTTCTTGCTCGTAATTAGGTAATTTCATTACTGGAATAAATTGTTTTATTAAAAATTTTTGCAAAATTACGTTATTTCAAACGTTTTCGTAACAGTTTTTTAAATATTTGAAGGCCGAAGTTGATGAAAAAACGACTTTGACTATACAATGGAATTTTCTTTATATGAGTTTGCCATTTTATGACTGTGTTTTTATGTGAATTTGAATAATCATTAAAAGGTATTTATATTTAAGTTTGAAAGAATTAAATGATAGTCAGCGAAATGAATCCTAAAGTCAACTCCTTTAAAAATATTGTTGAAGTAATTTATGATCGGTTAAGGGGCATTAGATATGGTAAAAAAATAATAATAGAGCTCGCGCTAAATGAACAAACAACAGAAGAAGACATAACTCAAATTCTGAAAAAAATAGATTATCGAATGCTTTTGAAATTTTACGATGCGTTTTACGACCTTCCCGAAGACCGAAAACCGGTAACACGAGGAGACACCGGAGCTTTTGTTGACATAGCAAAAGACGGAAAACACTTTAAGGCCAGATTTGGAAATCATGGCGGCTATAAATTAAATGCTAAATGGACAGAACACGATAGCGAAGAACTCATTGCCAAAATACACAAGAGCAGAACTTACAACGCCGGGAAAATGTACATAGAGTCAAGACCAGTGCGTAAACAATGGAGAGAAAACGGCAATGCTAAGGTGCTTTATCAATACTATCACGACATTTCGGATGTTAATTTTTAGAAGCTTAAACATTAAAAGTTTAAGCCTAACTTAAGGCGTCGCCAATACATTTATTCTTTTTTTTGCATTTTAACCTAAAACGCTTTTTGTGTATTTGACTATTAGTGAGTGATTTGTTTTGCCAGTCTTATTCTTAATTTCTATATTTAGAAGTTAAACACGTTCGTTTAGTGAATTTCTTGAAAGCATTATTTTTTTTCACTTCATTATTGACAGTTTTACCTGTCACAGCTAACGACGTCAACTCGCCAGATCATCTTTATATAAAAAAATCAGATCTAGATAAAAAAGAAGGAGTAAAACTCGATTCTAATTGGGATTTTTACTGGGAACAATTGCTGCGTCCTGACCAGATAGACCAAGGTAAATTGTTTGGCAAAGTTGATTTAACTAACTGGACACACTTTGCAAACCCTAACAATGAAAAATTACCATCTTTAGGCTATGCTACTTATAGGTTAAGATTTACAGTACCTAAGGAAAATCCAAACTTATCATTATATGTCCCTAGAATTATAGGCGCGTATAAACTCTGGGTAAATGGTAAACTGGCCATGGAGGTAGGTAAGGTAGGGACGTCAAGAGAGACTACCTTACACCGGCGTTTTATTAAAGTAATTCCATTAAACAGCTTAGAATCCGATTTTGAGATTGTTATTCAGGTTTCAAATTTTTATAATAAAAAGGGAGGAATAGACGAACCCATATTACTTGGCAATACACGGGATATGATTGCAAAACAGTCACTGCAGAGTAGAGTTGATATGGTTTTTATAGGCAGTTTAAGTTTTATAGGTGTCTTTTTTCTTGTTTTCTTCTTTGTGTTTTGGAGCAAAGACAGGGCTGTTTTTTATTTTGCTCTGTTTTGTTTGGGCATGGCTTATCATGCACTAAATGACAATTACGCACCTCTGGCTCAGCTTTTTGATAATTTAAGTTGGGTTTTGACTACCAAAACAGAGTATCTCTCAGCCCATTTGTTAGGTGTTGGCGGAAGTTATTTTTTTGCAGAAATATTATCAAAATTTGTGCACAAATGGTACAAGAAAACAATTCTGATTTCCATTTTATCTTTCAGTTTCCTCACCATTATTTTACCCGCACCACTTTTCACAGAACTTGTGGTTCCGTATTTAATTTTGCTTTTTGTCAATATTATTTATGTGCTTCTGATATCGATATATGCCATAAAATCCGGAATTCCAATATCAAACTTACTTATGGTGTGTTTACTGTTTGCAGTAGTGATATTTACAGGTCAGATATTCTCTTATATCTACGATAGTCAAAACACGCTTATTTATGTAAAGTTTGGAGGTATTATTTTATTTTTAAGTATCTCTTTTCTCCTTATGCAACGCTTTTCAGCATCATTTAAGGAATTAGAGATTTCCAATAAGCTTGTATTAGATCAAAAAGAAGAACTTTTATCCATAAATCAAAGTTTGTCGGAAAGTGTGTCAGAGCTTGAAAATAGTAATAAAGAATTGGACGATTTTAACCATATTGTTTCTCACGACTTAAAATCTCCATTGTCCTCCATTTACTCCATAGCACATATTCTTGAAGTTGAACTTCAGGGTAAATTGGACGAAACCACTCAAAATTTTGTAGGTCTATTAAAAACGTCTGTTGATAAAATGAACGACTCGATAAACGGATTACTCGATTATTCTAAAGCGACAAGGCAGGAAAAAAAGTATTCCCACATCAATTTTAATGACCTTTTGAATGAATTGGTAAATTATCTTGATTTAGGAAAAAATACGGAAGTTATCCTTCCAAAGGAAAATCTCAATATTTATGCTAATAAAATTGAGCTGGAACATGTATTTCAGAATTTGATAAGTAACTCTGTAAAATACAATGATAAAGAAAAAACCATTATTGAGATTTCTGCCAGTCAAGATCAAGATAAGAATCTATATGTATTTTCGGTAAAAGATAATGGTCCCGGTATTCCGGAAAAACACCATTCTAAAATGTTTCAAATTTTCAAACAAGCTAAAATATCAAGCAAAAGCAAAGACAGTACAGGGATTGGACTTGCTATTGTAAAGAGAATTATAGATAAAAACTTTGGAAAAATTTCAGTAGAATCTAAAGAAAATGAAGGTTTAACCATAAGATTTTCTTGGAGGATGAAAACACCAAGCGAGGTGAGCTAAAATTTGATGGAATATGCAGTGCAGAACTACTTACCACCAAAGTTCTTATGATTTAAAATTTGTTAAACGCCAAAAAAACATTGAAGATGAGTAAAAAAGATGTATCTCAACTGAATGACCAAGCCTTATTAGATGAGTTTAAGAGTATGAAACCCAATCCAATATTCGATGCTTTTTTCATCGGATTTTTAATAGGTATAATGATATTTGGAGCAGCTGCCAGCGCATGGGGTTTCACCTTCCTTATTCCACTATTTTTAATCTATTTGTTTCTAAAGAAACCTAAACGCTACAATGCACTTAAAAAAGAAATTGAAAAAAGGAACTTAAAGCTGTAAAATAAATACATCAACAAACCATAACAACTAAAAGCTATACATTAGATTTAAAAAATCAATTTGATAAAAATGGAGAACAATTTTGGAGAGTTTCGCTTTGCGTATTTTACAGATAAGTATGAACAAACAACACAATTTTACTTGAATGATTTAGAATGGTCTTTACTCTTTTCCTGGGAAAGAAACTCAAATGACAAAGGTGCTGTGTTTGTTGCTGGCGAAGGCAAGATAGAAATCCTGCATCTACCAAATAATAGCGAAGAATTAAGCAACGCCGGCTTAGATTATAGAAAAGCCCAAGGTGCTTTTGTTGTTATTCAGGCAAAAGGTATTGATGCCTTGTACGAGAAATATGACCAAAAAGGAATACCCTTTAAACAGCGTATCACCAATCAATCCTGGGGGCATCGTAGTTTTTCTATCTTAGACCCCAATGGTATTGTGCTCTTCTTTTATGAAAATTTAGAGGCTTAAAATCCCGTATGAATATCTTTTATAGTCTAAAAAAAACCTATAGTCTGATAGCTAAAAATGATAAAAAAAATTCTGAAACGAATTATGATAATTACAATATCAATTCTTGTATTTCTTATTGCATCTTATTTTCTCTTTACTAATTTTTACCCCAGCTTTGGCGGAAGTATTTCCGAGGAGGATAAAAAGGAATATATAAAATCAAAGCAATACAAAGACAACAAGTTTCACAACACCAATCCCGTGCCTAAGGAGTTGAGTTTAATGGAGACTTTAAATTTTGCTTATATCTTTTTTACGACTAAAGTGCCTAACGGCCGACCTGAGAAAGATATCGAAGTAGTAAAAGTAGACTCTGTACAACTTGTGGGTTACAATAACGAGGCTAGATTATTTTGGTTTGGACATTCGTCGTTTATGTTACAAATTAACGGCAAAACCATTTTGATCGATCCCATGTTTGGAAAAGTTGCTGCGCCACATCCCTTATTAGGCGCCAAGCGCTTTAATTCGACATTCCCAATTGAAATCGAAAAGCTTCCCAGAATTGATGCAGTGGTCTATTCTCATGACCATTACGACCATCTCGATTACGAGTCTGTGCTAAAACTGAAAAGCAAAGTTTCTCATTTCTATGTCCCCTTAGGTGTTGGCACACATTTAAAAGCCTGGGGTGTTAAAGAGGATAGTATTTCGGAAATGGATTGGTGGGAGATCACCAATTTAGAAGGTATAGAATTAGTCTGTACGCCTGCCCAGCATTTTTCAGGAAGAAAGCTATCCAATGGGCAAAGCACGCTTTGGAGTTCTTGGGTGATACAATCTGCAGACACAAAGCTCTATTTTAGTGGAGATAGTGGTTATGCAGATCACTTTAAAAGGATAGGCGAAAAATATGGACCATTTGATCTTGCACTTATGGAATGTGGACAGTACAATAAAATGTGGCCGGACATCCACATGATGCCGGAAGAAACTGCAATCGCAGGCCAAGATGTAAAAGCCAATAAAATTATGCCTATACATTGGGGCGGTTTTAAACTGGCGCTTCATTCCTGGACAGAACCCGTCGAAAGAGTAAAAGCCAAAGCTAAGACACTTGG
>CAYNCI010000055.1:0-15762 GCA_964396065.1 uncultured Mesohalobacter sp.
GGAGTCTTGGGTTTTGCCAGTAATTTGGTGGGTTTGGGAAAACCCTAAAATGGGGAATAAGAAAAAAACAGCTAGTTTTAAGTAGCTGCTTTTTATAAAACACAGATGTTTACAAATATATTTGTTAATACCGATTAATTATTAATTAAATTTTCTCCTAACTTCTTGTAATAAGAATTGGTTTCCTCAAAAGTTTGTATAGTTTTTTTATTTAAAAATTCATCAAGGGTTGGCATTTTTTTATTGGTCTCTTTCAACTCTGTAAGTTGGAATCTTACAAAATTATTTTCCAATGCTACAATTAATCCAGGTAAATTTCCATATCTTGTAGGACCACCTTTTAAACTTATATCATTAGTAAACCATACCTTTAAATCTTTCACAGTAGGTCCTAAATTGGCTTCTGTATTAATAACGGGTGTCGCGCTATAACAGTTATACCCTAATACATTTACCATTCTAGTATCTATTTTCCATGATATAATATCATTATTGCATTTAGTAACAAAAGATTCAATACTATTTGTGTAATAATGGGTTGTATTATCGTAATAAAAGGCCTCATCTAAACCTAAATAACCAAGGTACAAAAGCCTTAAGTACGGGTTCGAATAATTCCCTTTATCTAGCTTTTCAGGAATTTTAAAAAAATAATTACTGGCATTACATGTTACTAGGAGTTGAAAATCATTACTATAATTTTTTAATTCCTTGATCCTTTTTTTATGCCTTTCAATCCTATCTCGACTAAATTTATCAATAGAAATATTTTCTTTAAAATCACTAATTTCATATTTAGCCAAGAAATTCTGGCTAATTGAATTTAGACTTATGCAAATAAAAAATAAAAAAACTAATAATTTGTCCACAATAAATAAACTTAAGTAGTATCTCTAATTTGCTATTATTGTTACTTCTTGATTTGAATAGCCTCCAGTATCCATACATGCATTCCAATATCCCGTGTAAGCAATAAAAGCAATAAATCCGCTATATCCATCATTGACAGCATCAAGCCATGCTTGCGCTGCATATTCATCACAATTTTCCCCTGGCATTTCATCAATAGATTTAAAACTACTACTACCAAATGCAAACACACCCAAGATCAAAATTAATAATACTTTTTTCATTTTTATAAATTTTTAAGATTAATATGCTTCAAAAGAACAAAGAATTATGCTTCTTGTCAATACGGGAAATCCCGCAATTTTGGGAAAATTTTGCTTTTAGCGTTACTTAGATCTCATAGAATAAATTGAGTTTTATTAAATAGACTGTATGAGTTAATTGAGTAACTGGTTATATATTCTATAGTTTGAAATTTCTCTGTGGTAAAGATGAAGGTATCTTCTTTCACGATAACTGCCATCTCGGCTTTGATGAGGACTTCTTCTAAGGTTTCTGTACTTTCTTGTAAGGTGTAGTTTTTTATACTGTCTTCGGTGAGGGTAATCGTATCTGTCACTTTTGTATAGCCCAAATGCGTAATGGCAATTTGGTAAGGGATGTTGTTTTCGAGTTTGAGTTTGTACTCGCCTTCCAGGCTGGAAATGGCAAAAGTGATATTGACCTCCTCGTGGGTTAGAGGCGTGGCAATGATGTTGGTGTTGGGGATGGGATTTTGAAGGGAGTCTTGGGTTCTACCGTTGAGGTGGTGAGTTTGTTGTGCAATGCAGAACAGAGGGAATAAGAAAAAAACAGCTATTTTTAGGTAGCTGTTTACTTTCATTTTCTGTATAGAGATAATTTTTTTAATATGGTTTCTTTGAGTGTAGGTTTTCAGATTTAATAAATGTTATAATTTTTTTATTTTCTAAATTGATTTTTTTCAATTTCTTTTTGGTGTTTTTAATATTTGTGGCTACAAAGTGTGCTGATTTTGTTTCGAGCTCTAAAATTAAACCAGGCAAATTACCAAATAATGTTGGACCACCAGATAATGGTATATCAGTTGTAAACCACGCAAATCTTGGCATAATAATATTTGCTCTTTTCAACTCAGAATTATTTGTACTAAAATATGCTTTATAACATGTATAACCATTTATTTCTTTGGTTTCATTAGTAATTTTCCAATTACCTAATTTGTTTATATCATGAGAAGTTATATAACCTTTATTGTTGTCTGTATAACTATAATTTCCATCATTAAAAATTAATATATCCAAACCAATAAAGCCTAATGCCATAAATTTTGATACTCGTACTTTTTGAAATTCTCTATCAACCTGAATTGAATTACTAAAATCAATACTATATCCATTTTCATTAACTATAAATTCCATTGGATAATTCAGTATATCTTTCTTTGATTGTTCAAAAATTGCTTTATAATAACCTGTTTTTTTAGGTTTCTCTTTAGATTCAGATCTATCAATAATAGTTACATCATAATCAACCTCTATGTTTTGAGAATTAACTAGATTTATAAATGAAATTGTTAAAATTGAGTAGAAAAGGAATTTCATCTTAACTAGATTATAACAACATTTAGTAATTAACATTGATCTAATATCCTAAAACAGGGTGTGTCCAATGATTTGTTGTTCCATGATACCAGTAGTCCTCACAATCAAAAAAAGCATCAGAATAAATTTCGTTAAGCCTATCACCTCTTAAGCCATCATCTGCAGCTTGTTGCCAAGCGGCGGCAGCTACTTTATCACAATCATAACCTCCAGAATTGTTGTTTTCAGAAACGCTAAACCCACTACTCCCAAAAGCAAACACTCCTAACATTAAAATTAATACAATTTTTTTCATCATTTAAAAATTTTATGTCAGTTTTTTAAACGAACTGGTTAAACATGTTTCAAACTTCAAAAAAAAAAAAAATATAAACCGAATTTTAAATGTTAAGTGTTTGTTAAATTATGAAATTGTATTCAAATTCGTAAGTTTCAAATATAGACTTTTTTTGATGTTTTGTACAAGTGTAGGTTGAGCTTTTCTTCTGTAATATGAGTTCAATATAAATCAAAAGATAGATTATTGGTAATAAATAAACACTCTCCTTAGTCCTCCCTCTCAAGGGAGGAAATTCTGGTTGTGAACATTACGGTGTTTACATTCTTCTCCTGTCTTAAATTGATCGGTAAGATAATAAATGGTATCTTCTTTTACGATGACAGCCATTTCTGCTTTGATGAGGATTTCCTCTAAGGTTTCGGTGCTTTCTGTGAGGGTATAGTTTTTAACTTGGTCTTGGGTAAGGGTTATGGTATCTATGAGTTTTGAAAAGCCCAAATGGGTAATGGCGATTTTATAAGGGATGTTGTGTTGGAGTTTTAGACTATACTCGCCATCCAAACTGCTTATGGCAAAGGTGATATTGGCATCTTCTACAAGAGGGGTGGCGATGATGTTTGTATTAGGAATAGGGTTTTGGAGGGAGTCTTGGGTTTTGCCTGTGAGGTTGTGGGTTTGGGAAAACCCTAAAATTGGGAATAAGAAAAAAACAGCTAACTTGAGGTAGCTGTTTTTTATAAAGTGACTTTGATTTAAAATGTACTTGTTTGTAACTATCAATTATTAATCAAATTTTCAGAAAGTTTTTTATAGTGCGCGTCTGTTTCTTCACTAGAGTTTATAGTTTTACCATCAGCAAATTGATCAATAGTTGGTATATTCTTGTTAGTCTCTTCTAATTTAAGCAATTCGAATTTGACATAATTATTTTCTAATGCGATAATTAGTCCTGGCAAATTACCGTATCTTGTTGGACCGCCTTTCAAACTTATTTCATTAGTAAACCATACCTTTAAATCTTTAACAGTTTTTTCCAATTTGGATCCTTTGTCTATTATTGGTTTAGCAACATAACAATTGTATCCTGAAATGTTGACCATTGTATCTTGAATTTGCCATTTTAGAATATCGTTACTACTTTTTGTAATAAACGATTCTAAATTATTTGTGTAATAATGATGTAATTTGTCGTGAAAAAAACTTTCATCTAAGCCCAAATACCCCAGATACAATAGTCTTAGATACGGATTAGAATAATTATCTGTATTTAATTTTTCTGGGATATCAAAAAAGTAATTATTGGAATTGCAAATGACTTCAAGTTCGAAACCTTCTCCAAAATTTTTCAACTCTTTGAAATTACTTTTATTCATTTCAATCTTTTCTAGACTTAAATTCTTACTATATACTTGTTCTTTAAATTCAGTAATTTCATATTTAGCTATAAAATTTTGACCAGTTGTACTTAAACTAACGCACACTATGAAAAAGTAGATGTAAAACTTATACATTATAACAATTCTCTTATTTCACTTTAATTCGCTATTATCGTTACCTCCTGATTAGAATACCCACCAGCTTCCATACAAGCGTTAAAATATCCTGTATAAGACAAAAAGGCCCAGAATTCGTTACCTGTTCTCTCTAGGGTATTCATACTTTGTTGAGCCGCATATACATC
This sequence comes from uncultured Mesohalobacter sp., assembly GCA_964396065.1. GTDB lineage: Bacteria > Bacteroidota > Bacteroidia > Flavobacteriales > Flavobacteriaceae > Psychroflexus. Next base: position 4,433 of record CAYNCI010000055.1, read on the forward strand.
ACAATCCACACCTTCTTGCTCTGCGCTCTGAAACCCACTACTCCCTAGCGTAAACACCGCTAGCATCAAAAATAAACCCTCCAAAGGCGGGCAGGCATACTTTTTTCATAATTAATAATTTTTTAAGTTAAACATGCTGTAAATCTCAAAAAAAACAGACAATCAGAATTTAAAATGTTAATAGTTTGTTAAATGTTAAATTATGGTATTAAATAGCAACTTCTATTTCAAATATAGGTAAAAACCATTAATCTTTATATTCTCCTTCCAAACTGCTTATGGCAAAGGTGATATTGACATCTGTTACCAATGTTACCAAAATCGTAGCACTAATGCTGGTATTGGGTATTGGGTTTTTGAGGGAGTCTTTGATTTTGCCTAAAACGGTCTAAATTTAGTTAGTACATCTTAAAACCTTTTTAAACTTAAATTGGGTTATTATATTTCTTTTTAATGGCGTGATTATGCTTTGTTCGTAATTTAAATATAAAGCTTACTATTTATTAAGGATTTCAAAAGCGTTTTTAAATAAAATTGAGTTCAAACTACAAATATTAAACAACCCTCTATTTTGCTTACAAAAATTCAATTCCTTCATTAAAAAGTCATATTGTAGAATTTTAGGTCTACTACTAACTCTAGTTAAAATCCTTTTTAACGATTTCTTTTCCTTTAGCTACTAGTTTTTTATATTCAATGTAGGTCATAAAATCTTCTAAGTTTGGTTTTTGAATTACTTTTTCAATAGTCTCAATAGATTCTATTTTAACAATTGATTTTCTAAGTTGTATTTCACCTATTAAACCTGGTAGACCTAAGTAAATATCAGGACCAGAAGGAATAGGTATTGCGGGTATAAACCATGCTACTATTTTAAACTCTTTATCACGAATAATATCATAATATATTCCGATTGCCTTTTTTGCTTGAAAACCTAATATTTCTTTAGTTTCGTTTTTAATATCCCATTTAAAGTTGTAGAATTCATTCTTTTTAACATTATAATCAGACCCTGCAATAGTTCTAGTAAAAGCCAAAGAGTTTAATTTATAATTAACAAATACTTCTTTGTTAAAAAAAGTAATTAATCTAGCGGCTTTAGAATACATAATAGTCGATTTGTCGGCAAAATCGATATCTATCCTTTCAGCTTTAGTGAAATACGAGTGGCCTTTATTGGCATATAATAGAAAACGCTCATTTTTGGCATAGTTAATTGTATTCTCCAAAAGTTTTTTTAAGTTTTCAGTTTTATTTTTTGAATAGACTTCGTTGTTCTCAATTATATTTATTGGAATAACTTTGTATGTTATTCTATAAGTGTCTTGAGCTTGGGAATTATGTGCAAGATTTAAAAGAAGAATATAAATAAATAGTCTTAACATATTACCAGTCTCCTAATTCTGGTTGTAATATAGGTACATTCATTTCACATTGAGCAGTTAACCATAATACATAATCGATATTGTCTAGGTTTATTTCGCCATCGAGGATAATAACAAAAATTCGCGCATCTTCGAAACAGTGATCTTCAGTTTCTTCTATATGAATAATATTATCACTTTTAAACCCACTACTCCCCAACGCAAACACGCTCAACATCAAAAATAAACCCTCCAAAGGCGGGCAGGCATACTTTTTTCATAATTTATACTTTTTAAGAATTGATATGCCTCAAATTTGAAAAAAAAATGAAAAACAAAGGATTTTGTGTTAAAGTTTTGGAATATGTTCATGCTACTCATTTAAAAGTCACTTTAAAATTTAAGACCATACTCTGCACCCAGACTGCTGATGGCAAAGGTGATTTTCGCTTCTTCAACCAATGGTGTGGCGATCATTTTTGTGTTGGCTATAGCGTTTTGTAAGCTGTCTTGGGATTTTCCAGAAAGGTTGAGGGTTTGGGAAATTGTAAATACTGTTATCAATAGAAAAACAGCTATTATCAGGTAGCTGCTTTTCAAATACAAAGTAAGGTCATTTTAATTGCAAATTAATTTCGTAAGTGTTCTGTTGCCTTTTTATAATAATCTTGAGCTTCAGTATGATTCAGAACTTTTTTATTGTCAATAAACTTATCAAACATAAGGATTTTTCCGTTGTATGGTTTAATACTGGACAACTTCAATTTTAAGAATTTATTTTCTAGCATAACTATTACACCTGGTATGTTTGCAAAAACGGTAGTTCCTGCCGATATTCCAAAATCATTTGTAAATAATATCTTTAAATTATCCGATGAAATATCGACTTTTGCATTGGAACTATTATTTAATACAGCTTCAATACAATCGTACCCATTTACTGAAATTCCATCTCTTAAAATTTGCCACTGGTAATCGTCTTTATCTAATCTAGTGACAAAAGGGCTCAAAGAGTTATAATAAAAAGTATTGCCGTTTTGATAGTAAAAATTTTCTTTTAAACCAGCATAGCTAAGAAATAGAGTTGATAAATATGGATTTGGTGAAAAGTCGCTTTTCAAACTATTAATGACTTTATAGTAGTGTCCGCCTTTGTCTGTGTAAACATATACCTTTTTCCCTTTTAAAAACCTTTTGACAAGTTTAAACTCCTCTAGAAAACTAATGTAATTATCTTTATTCGGGAAATCAGATTCTTTTAATTCTTTAAATTCAATTATTTCATATTCTAACTCATAATTTTGGTTATAACATAAGCTAGTTATAAATAAAAAGGCAAAAATAAATTTAGACATTTTGTTAGTTTAAACTGACCTCATACCTAGAAAAACCACCAGTATCCATGCATGCCCAATAGTATCCGAAATACGCCATGTTAGCTCCTTCATAATCACCAGGGTTGTTAGCTAAATGGTTATTATACTTTTGGTTAGCAAAATCATCACAATCCTGACCCTCCTGGTCATTAACTGAAAACCCACTGCTTCCTAGCGTAAACAACGCCAGTATCAAAATTAAGCATACTTTTTTCATAATTTAAAGTTTTAAGAATTAATATGCCTCAAATTTGAAAAAAAAAAAAATGAAAAACAAAGGATTTTGTGTTAAAGTTTTGATATTAAGCAAATTCACATTCATGATAATGTCAACTTTACACCTGAAACCTGCCGAAGATCCCGAGATCCGAAGGTGATTCGGGAAAACCTGAAACCTGGAATTGTACCAACGTAAAATTTAGAATTCCAGGTTACAAAATCCAAATTCCAAGTTGATAAGTTTTAACCTGAAATCCAAAACCTGAAATTCAATAACCTGAAACCTGGAACTACTTCAAGACTTCACATCAAACACATCCCTCAGGGTATTTCCCACCAGCATAAATGCCATCACCAAACTCATAATGGCAAGTCCGGGAATGAGTGCTAAATGTGCTTTGCCAAGAATAATATAATTGTAATGCTCTTTAATCATGTTTCCCCAGGTCGGCACAGGGGGCTGAGCGCCAATCCCTAAAAAACTTAAACCACTTTCAATCAAAATAGCCGCGGCAAAATTAGCTGCAGAAATCACTATGACAGGTGCCAAAATATTGGGTAAAATATGTTTGGTGATTATTCTAAAATCATTGTAGCCTAACGCATTTGCCGCTGTGATATAAGGCATTTTTTTAACACTAATCACTTGTCCTCTGACCACTCTGGCCACTTCGACCCACATGGTTAAGCCTACCGCAATAAACACCTGCCAAAAGCCTTTGCCCAAGGCAAGCGTTAAAGCAATAACTAACAACAATGTAGGTATAGACCAGGTGACATTGATAATCCACATGATAACTTGATCGATCTTGCCACCGTAAAATCCACTCAGTGCGCCCATAAGAATCCCTAAAACCAATGAAATAAACACCGCTACAAAGCCAATAGAAATTGATATTCTGGTCCCAATAACCAATCGGCTTAACATATCTCTGCCATAGCGATCCGTTCCTAGCCAAAATGTTTTTTCATATACGAAATTACGTTCCATAGCTTCGGCAGATTCATACACACTAAGTGGAATTATTTTGTCTTGAGATGTAGCATCGTAGGGTATGGCTACAATACTGTTGTCCTCAATTCGATAAGATTGGATCGGGATAATTTCATTAACCATCTTTTTGCCAAATAAAAGTGTTTTTAATAAACTTTCTTCTTCTTTTTGTTTAGGCACTTCTAAAACTAATGTAGAGAAACCTATAGGTTTAGAATGTATAGACAAATGCATTTGGTTGGCATTTTCAGATTTGTCTGGCGCCAAAACATAGGCTAATATCGAAAGTAACGCACAAAATACAATAAAACTTAAACTAAAAACGCCCCAAAAGTTTCTTTTAAATTTTTGGAGCGCTATATCTAATAAGGATTGTCCCTGTGGACTTGTCATTTTTTGATATCTTCAGACATTACATCTGCTAATTTAGAACTTTTTATGTTATCCCTTAAATCTTTTAGTACCTGAACGGCTTCTTCAGTATAAATATCTTTTTGTAAGTTCTTGTACCAATTGTTTCTTTTGTCCTTAAACGCCTCGTCATTTTCAAAAGCAACAGACTCGCTTGGCAAAGACTTAAATACTAAGTCGTTTTTATATTCCGTGATAGAGTCAAACTTTTCCGCTTTTGCTTCATTATCAGCCATCATTTGTTTGTAAGCCTCGTAATTAAGAGGAAACTCGTTACTGTCTCTCTGTTCTTTTATCCATCTGGCTTGCTCATCTATAAGACCTACCTGCTCATGCGTATCCATACGCTTTTGGCTGGCTTTAATCACTTCATCCAAGTTTTTATATCCATTCCAGGGTTTGTAGTCTGCTTCAGGAATTTTATCATATGGTAATGGATTGTCGTAATCTCTTTCGCCGATGTCTATGTATGAAAACCTGTCCGGAACCACCACATCACTTTCTACACCTTTAAGTTGTGTAGAACCTCCACTTACTCTATAAAACTTTTGCGTTGTAATTTTAATAGATCCCATATCGCCAAAAGAACTATTTCGCATCCATCGGTTTAAATCTGCAAAACTTTGAACTGTACCTTTACCAAAGGTTTGTTTACTTCCTATGACAACAGCACGCTTGTAATCTTGCATAGCTGCAGCTAAAATTTCTGATGCAGAAGCAGAGAGTTCGTTTACTAAAATAACTAACGGCCCATCCCAAACTGTTCCTCTGCTACTATCATCTAACACTTCTATACTTCCATTCTTTTTTTTAACTTGTACAATTGGCCCTTTGTCTATAAACAAACCTGCCATCTCTACCACAGTCGTTAAAGAACCTCCTCCATTATTTCTCAGGTCGAGGACTAATCCTTCAACATTACTTTTCTTAAGTTTTTCAATTTCTGCTTTTATATCTGCTGCGGCGTTACGTTCTTTATAATCTTCCATATTAAAATAGAACTTGGGCAAGCTGATAAAGCCATAAGAAGTGCCCTCGTCTTCAATAATTGCAGACTTTGCATAGGTTTCTTCGATAATTACGATATCCCTTTCTAAAGTAATATCTTCGAAAGTACCGTCAACTTTTTTGATTGTAAGCGTAACTTTTGTGCCTTTAGGACCTTTGATTAAAGAGACTGCATCATCGAGGCGCATTCCGGAAATGTTTACTGGTTGATCCTCATCTTCTTGCTTTACTTTCATAATTAAGTCACCAACTTCCAATTCTTTGCCACGCCATGCTGGTCCTCCGGAAATAATTTCAACTATTTTTACATTATCCCTTGTCTTTTGTAACCTGGCACCTATACCTTCTAGCTTCCCTGACATAGAAATATCAAAAACGTCTTTGTCTCTTGGCGCAAAATAATTAGTATGTGGGTCAAATTGTTCTACAATTGTATTTAAGTAAACATTAAACCAGTCTTCTCGACGAAGTTCTTCAGAATTGGAAAAATAACGCTCTATAGATTCTTTAGTTTGTTTAGATGCTTCAGCTAATAATTCGTCATTAGACTTTAAGGTAATTGTATCACTTTCTTTAGCTCTCGCTTCTTGCGTTTCTACCTCGTCGTAATAGTTAGAAAGTATTGAAAAGTGCAGTTGTTCTTCCCATCTTTGTTTTAACAATCTGTCATTTTTTGGGTAGTCGATATTTTCGTAATCCGTATTAATGGTTTTATCAGAATTTAAGTCGAATGGTTTGTCTAAGATTTGTTTATATAAATCTTCTGTCTCTTTGATTTTTTCCAGATACCTGTTATAAACAAGGTTGAAAAAGCTTATGTCTTTTTCTAATATTTGGTCGTCTATCAAAGTCTCGTAAGCACTAAACTCTTTGATGTCTTTCTCTGTAAAATGCCTTTTCAAAGGATCCAAACTTTCCAAAAACTGATTATAGACGCCTTTGGAAAATTCGTCATCAATATCCTTTACATCATAGTGTCCTTGCTCTACTACGAACGTAATTAATTCTATAAGAACTCTATCTCTATCTGTATCTGTATCAAATTTTTTGGTTGTAAAACTACAAGAGCTTACAGCTAAAACTATAGCAAAACATAGAAGTGCTAATTTATTTTTCATTTTCATTTGAAGTTTGTAATCAAAATTAATAAATTAATTGATAATGAATGAGTTTTAGAATTATTATAACTATCTCTAAAGATATATTAACCCAAACTTTACATTAAATCATATATATCTATTCAAAAGTTGTGCCGCTTAGTAAAATCTGCGCCATCAAAAATCGGTTTATGATTCTTTAGATTTAAATTGTCTATCAGCTTAAGCCATTTATCGGGCTTTAGATTCTTTTTAAATTACCTTCTTCCAGCCAACCTTTTGTTCCGTTAGGCAATTCTATTTGTTTAAAAGTCCTGAACTCGTCCAGCAACTTTACCTTAGTGCCCTCATGCAGTTGTAGTAAAATGGTTGCATTGGGATTCGGCGCTTCCAAAAGATTAATTTCTTCTTGAAATATGATAAGATATGTCGAATCTTCTATTAGTTTTTGTTGCTTGTTGGCAATAAAGTAACTTAGTGTAGAGACGATAAAGAATACAATAAATAAAATGAAAAAAAGTCGTTTTTGGGATGTTTTGCCTTTAAAGACGAAAAAACCAAAAGAAACTAAAGCTACACCTAGTAAAACCAATGCCATTACAGCCCAGCCATCCATAGAAAAAAGCATTAAAAAGGATTTGTAGCTTTTGTCTAAATCCGAACTAGGTACAACCTCAAACTGGTCTAATCGCATTCGTTCTGCATAAGCCAGATTATTTTTAATTGCCTCATCTTCAGGCGAAAGTTTTAAAGCCTTTTCAAAATAATAAATGCTTTCTGCTGTGTTTTCTAATTTATACGCCGCATTACCCATGTTAAAGAACAGCTCGCTAGAGGTTAAGCCTTTTTTCTCTATCGCTTTATAAAGACGTAGTGCTTCCATGTAATTTTCATCAGCATAGGCTTCATTTGCCTTGGTAAAAGTAGAATCAGGATCACTTTGAGCACTTGCTACAAAAGAAAGATGACATATAATTATGAATACAAGTTTATAAATACTCATCTTATAAATTTTTATCAAGTTGTGTAATAGTTTGTCTTGCCAATGCAAAATCGTTGTCTATTCCAGATTGTGTTTGAGGAGAATAGCGCGCCATTTCACAATTCTTTAAAAGATTCAAAAAGTTTGAAATGCTTTCCGGGTTTGCTCCTTTCTGTATAAGCAGCTCTTCTATTTTTTGTTTACTCAATTCGCTTGTCGTTATTCGAAGTTTGGCACGCAAATAGTTATGAAGCGCTTTTTCCAAAGCAAGGTAAAAAGCATTAGAGTTGTTTACGTGCGATTTTGCTTCGGACAAATATTTCTTAGCCAATCTATTAGCTTTTTTAAGGCTCCTATCGCTGTCTGAAACCGTATGATTTGAACTTACTCGAGAGAACACCAATATTAATGGAAACATTGCCAGTAAAACACCAACTGATGTCCAAAATAAAGTGCTTTTAAAGAAAAAGTCTTCTTCTTTAGGCAAAAGAGTGGTCTCTAGTTTAATAAAGTTAAACTGATTATCCGGAGCTTTGATTAAAGCTGCACCCGAATTAATATTTGTTGTAGGTTGCGAGGTAACTGCAGAGTTTGGTTCAACCTGAACAGATATTGCTCGAGAATTTAAGGTGTAGTACTTTTCCTCTTTAGGATCAAAATAAGAAAACTCTATAGATGGCAACACTTGTTTACCTGCTTGTTGTGGTACAAGCGTATAAATGTTGCGCTTGGAACCTAACATCCCATAAGCATTTGTACGAATATTATCTTTTTTTTCAGGCTCGAAGACTTCAGTATTTGCAGGTGCAACCAATTCCGGCAACTCAAAAAGGCTCATATTACCCTTACCTGTTACTTTTACTTCTGCCTGCAAAGATTCCATAGCAAGCAAATTGTTTTTGTCTACACTAACCTCAAAGCTGTACTGCCCCACTGCTCCGGTAAAACTAGCGGGCTTATTCTCAATTGGTAAAGGTTTTACATCTATGGTTTTGGATTTAGACGAAAATGTTTTGTCCACAACTTCATACAATCTACGGCCAAACAGGTCTCTTCTGCTTGAAGGTACTTCGACACCAATAGACAAGGACAGTGGTTCGATTTCGAGTTTACCTGTTTTTTGTGGGTAAAGGATGGTTTTACGAAGTTCAATGTATTGGTATGGATTCCCGCCAAACTCACCATTTTTGACTTCGAGCTTATCAATATCAATGCTTTGACTCCAGAAGTTTTCGTATTTTGGATTGTCTAAAGCGCGATAATTTCTAATATCTGTAGAAGGGCTTACATAAAGTTTGTAAACAACGTAGATGCCTTCGTTTAGATATGGGTTTGTGTCCGATACTTCCGCAACAAGGTGAATGCCGTCCAAAGCTTTAGACTCGGGTGTGGTATCGCCGCTTAAACTTGGATTGTCCACAGCCTCTGTAACTTCAACTTCTATTGGCGATGTTTTGTAAACCTGTCCGTCTATAGTGATTTCTGCCTGTCCTATTGTAATTTTACCTCGTTTAAGGGGCTGCAAAAAGTAAGTGAAAGATTTTTGAAAAGTACTTTTCCCATTTATCCATCTTTGGCTTATCGACTGATTAGGTCCTGCAATTCGTCTAAAACCCGCAAAATCTGGAGCGATAAAATTATCGCCATTTTGATTCATTGTAAATTCAACTCTCAGTCTTTCATTTATACCAAGCTTCTCTCGACTTACCTTGGCATCAAATTGTACTTGTGCTGTAATATTAAACACACAAAGAAAGAATGATATGTAAAATAGATGCTTCATTTACCAGTCCTTTTCGGTTTTTACCTTTGCGCCTTTTACTTTTTTGGTATTCAACTTTTCTTGGGTGTCTTTTTCTTTATTCTCTATGGCTTGTAACAAATTTTTAATTTGTTGCTCACTCATTTTACCTTTCTGAGATTCAGGTTTTGAGGGCTGCTGTTGCTTTTGATTGTCTCCGTCTTTTGGATTCTCTTTAGAATCCTTATTTGGCTGTTGGTTTTCATTTTTGTCGTCGCCTTCCTTCTTGTCTTGTTGTTTTTCGTTTTTCTTTTCCTGATCGCCTTCACCACCCTTGTTGTCTTTGTCTTTATCTTTCTTGTCCTTGTCTTGCTGGTCTTTATTTTGGTCTTGGCCTTGGTTTTGTTGGTCTTTCTCTTGCATTTTTTTGGCAAGGGCAAGATTGTATCTGGTTTCTTCGTCAGTCGGGTCGTTTCTCAAGGCATTTTTATAGGCCTTAACAGCATTGGCATAATCTTTTTTCTCCATAAAAAGATTGCCTAGATTGTGGTAGTTTCTGTGCTTAATCGATTTGTCTTCTGTGGCCTTTACAGATTCCAGATAACGCTGCGCTGAGTTTTCAGCTTTAGCATTGTCAAAATAAAGGTTGCCAAAATTGTAAGCGGCTTCGTCTCCATCAGGCTTTTTACTCAATGCTTTTCTATAAAGCGCTTCGGCCTGGGCAAAATCGCCTTTGTTTATTTCTTCGGCTGCTAGTGCCGAATAGGTATTGTACTCTTTTAAAATTTTGCTTTCCTCTTTGGTCTGGCTATTCGCCAGCTGAACTACACTTAAAAAGAATATTAAAATTTTAAATCTCATCGCTATCATCATTTTCATTAAACAAATTGAGTTGTTTTATCCATTTTGTTTTTCGTTCCAAAATTATTAAATCCAATAGTATAAAAAACATGCCAAAGCCTATAAACCACTGAAATTGTGACTCAAAGTCTGAAAATTCTTTAGTTTCGAACTCGGATTTCTCAATTTTATCTAAATTTTCAATAAGTTTATCTACGATTTCGTCAGTTCGGACACCATCTATAAAGGCTCCATTGCCTTTGCTTGCAATATTTTGTAATGTGTTTTTATCTGCTCTAGAAATTACAATATTACCATCTCTGTCCCTTTTATAGGCTTTGGTTCCCGTTCTGTTACTTATTGGAATAGGCTTTCCGGCAGTTGTACCCACAACAACTGTAAAAATATTAATGTTGTTTTCTACGGCTCTTTGTATAGCGTCGTCTGCCTTGTCGCCATGGTCTTCGCCATCTCCAATAATAATTAACACACGATTTGTAGAATCATCTCTATCAAAATATGTGGTCGACATGTCTATTGCGTCTGAAACAGCGGTACCCTGGCTAGATACCATATCTGTATTCATAGCCTGCAGGAAGGTCTTGGCTGCTCCATAATCTGTTGTTATGGGCAGTTGTGGAAATGCACTACCTGCATAACCTATTAAACCAATTCGGTCTGAAACTAATTCATTGATGGTCTGAGAGATAATTTGCTTACTTTTTTCTAACCGGTTTGGTGCAATATCGTCTGTAAGCATACTCTTGGACACATCTACTGCAAATACAATATCTACACCCTGGCGTTTCACCGTTTCCAACTTTGTGCCCATTTTGGGATTTGCAAGCGCTACTATAAAGCAGGCTAAAGCTAAACATGGCAATATAAACTTTAACCACATTTTAAAAGCTGAGCGTTGCGGTGCCAAAGCTTTAAAAAGCCTAGGAGTTGCAAATCTGTTTTGAGCTTTCTTTTGCCAAAGGAGATACAATGTAAAAAGAAAGAATAGGATCAAAATGACACCTAAAAACCAAAAATAATATGTGTTTTCAAAAACTATCATTTTAAACTATGCTTCGTGTTATGGTATATTTTACTAAAAGTATAAACAACAAAATTAGGCCTGAAATCATGACAAAAATGGGATACTTTTCATCATAATTGTAATATTTGGTCTCTTTAATTTCAGTTTTTTCCAGTTTATTGATTTCGTCGTAAATGGATTTCAGCTTATCTTCATCTGTTGCTCTAAAGTATTTCCCTTTGGAGGATTCTGATATTTCGGTAAGTAAATCTTC
>CAYNCI010000055.1:15862-24575 GCA_964396065.1 uncultured Mesohalobacter sp.
ATTGCCGTCCCGCCTTCTATCTGGCTGGAATAGGAAATTTCTTTTAAAGTATTCTGAACGATGGTTTTGTCTGAAGTGACAGGTGTTTTGGTATAACTTTCACCTGAAAACACTACCAAGCCTATTCTGTCATTAGGCCTGTTCTTAACGAATTCTGAGGCTACATCTTTAACCACTTCCATTCTATTTGGCCTAAAATCTTTTGCCAACATACTGGCAGAAATATCTATAGACATCACTATGTCGATTCCCCTGGTTTTTTTGATGTTTGTTGTCACATCAACCGTTCTGGGACGAGCCATTGCAATGGTAAGTAATACCCAGATAAGAAGTTTCAAACCGAATAAAAAGTGTTTAAAATTTCCCCAGAAATTCGAACTTGTAAATACTTGAACAGAAGAAAATTTTACCGGAACTTGGCTTTCTCTTCGCTTTAAGATATACCAAGCCACAAAAACGGGTAAAGCTAGCAATAGCCAAAACCAAGCAGGATTCTCAAATGTTAAGTCGCTAAACATATGCTATTCAGTTTCGTTTTTAAATTCTATGGTATTTACAATTCTATTTGCTATTTCATTAGCATACCTGTCTTTTTCGTTATGAACTATCATGAAATTCAATGTTTTGTTATTGGTATTGAATATTATGATTTGATAACTCTTTCGTATTTCACTTTGGGTAATTGGATTTTTAATGGTAAAGCTACCTGACAATTTAGCACCCTCTGTACCGTCTAGCGATCTAAATTCTTCGTCTTTATTCAAGATATTTATAGCGCCTTCCTTCTCCAACCCGTCAAAAATTAAGTTTGAAATTTTTTCCATGTCTAGTTGTGCGCCCTCCTTGTAGACTGTTGAAAAATAGGCTGTGTAGATATCAGAATAAACTGTTCCAGACTCGAATACTTCATAATCCAGAACCAAATCATTTTGTTCTACCATTTTGGTAATGCTATCATTCACTTCTCGAACAAGCACTTCTGGTGTAGATATATACATGGGCGGATATCCGTAACTGCTGTTTATCCACTCGCCTTCAAGCAGTTCTTTAGATGCATTTCCAAAATACGCATCTTTGACATAGTCATAGCCCTTTGTAGCGATTAATCCTATTGTAGAAATAACAAGTACTGCCACAATACCAATGATTGAAAATGCAATTCTTCTTGTGCGTCGTCGTTTTCTGAGAATTTCCTGATAAGCCTCGTCTCGTTTCTTTTCTTCCTCAGTGGGCTCAGGGATAGCATTTTGCATGCTGCTTGTAAAAACCTCAACGTTTTTTCGGTCTGTCTTTGCAGTAATCATGTCCGGTGCTACTTTGGCAAATTTTGCTAAATCCGCCCGTTGAAGCACTTTTTTAAAATCGTCTATAAGGTTTTGATTAATATTTAATTTTTTGGATAAACGTCTGTTTTCGAGTTCTTCTACCAACTCGTTACTGGTATATTCTAAAGCACGGATTTCTACCTTTTCTTCAAGATAACGTCTGCTAATATCGGTAAGCTGAGAATAGTATTCCTTCAAATTTCTGTTATCTATCAGCTTAGAATTGTCGAGTTCCTGAAGAGAAATCATTGCCTGCTCGTAGGGAGGTATTCTCTTTTTCTTTTCGTCTTTTTTCTTTTTAAAATTGAATATGAGATACACCAAACCTACAACTAAGGCAATCGCTAAAATGGTCCACCAAATCCAGGTGCTTATTTGGAATGGCTTTTCGATATCTATATAGGATTTTATGGGGTAAAGCTTTTGTTGCGTTGTATCTACAAACACATCGTTTACCTGTACCCTAATGCTATCCGTTTGAAGAAATTGATAATTTACTTTTATCGTTTGTTGTCCAATGAGATAGCTGCCCGAATCAAACTGCGTTAAGGCGTATTGCCTGGACAATATTTTTTGAGGTTGAAGTTGTGTCGTATCGATTTTATAAGCTTCTACCACTTCTAAAGGGAAGAAGGTCTGACCTTCCGGAAAAGCAATTTCGTCGTCTGGGTTTACTTTTGCCGTAATAGTGTAAATAATTTGCTCGCCAATTTTTATAGAGTCGCGATCAATTTTTGAAGTAATCTCCTGACTAAAAGCGTTTAGGCTAAACAAACATGCCCACAAGTAAATAAAAACGGTTCCTTTACATTTGAAGTTCATACGTTTATCTCGCTTTAAAGTAGTTCAACAGTTTTTTGACATAACTTTCTTCAACTTTTGAGGATATTCGTCCTGCCCCACTTATGTTAAAGGTCTTGTCAAAATATTTTACACGATCTAGATAGTAATTTCTATACTTCTGTCTTGTACTTTTTAAACTTGTATTTATCCATACCCGCTTGTCGGTCTCTGCATCTCTGGCTTGTATTAAACCAACATTTGGGAGTTCTTGTTCTCTTTCGTCGTAAATTCTTATTCCTGTTACATCGTGTTTTTGAGATACAATCTTTAAGCTGTTTTCGTAGCCCTCGTCCATAAAATCTGACATGATAAACACAATTGCTTTTTTCTTGAGCATATTGGTCAGAGATTTAAGTGCAAAAGAAATATCTGTTTTATGGTTAACAGGTTCAAACTCCAAGAGTTCGCGTATAATCCTAAGAACATGCATCCTGCCTTTTTTTGGTGGAATGAAAAGCTCTATCTGATCGGTAAACAGCATCAAACCTACCTTATCATTGTTTTGAATAGCCGAAAAGGCAAGTGTAGCAGCAATTTCGATAAGGATATTTTTCTTAAATGTGCTTTGGGTACCAAAGTATTCTGAGCCTGATACATCTATCATCAACATGAGTGTGAGCTCACGTTCTTCTTCAAAAACTTTTACAAAAGGCTCATTGTAACGAGCTGTTACGTTCCAATCTATAGACCTTACATCGTCGCCGAACTGGTAACTTCTCACCTCGCTAAATGTCATACCGCGACCTTTAAAAGCAGAATGGTACTCACCACCAAATAAGTTATCGCTTAAACGGCGTGTTTTTATTTCAATTTTTCTTACTTTTTTGAGTAATTCTTTGGTATCCATGGAGGCCTATCCTAGATCCTTTCCAAGGGAAAAGACTTTAACTTAACATTTAAATTTAATACTTCTGGTTTTCTCTTTAATCATCAACTCTGCGTTGTACGGTTTATGGTACTTCGACTTCATTTACAATTTTAGCGATGATATCCTCTGATGTTACATTTTCGGCTTCAGCCTCGTAAGTGATGCCTATACGATGTCTCAAGACGTCCATAACCACGGCACGTACGTCTTCCGGAATCACATATCCTCTTCTTTTGATAAATGCATAGCACTTTGCGCAAGTTGCCAAATTAATACTACCACGAGGGGAAGCACCAAAGCTGATTAAGGGTTTTATCTGTCCAAGTTTGTAGTCGTCCGGGTATCGAGTTGCAAAAATGAGATCTAGTATGTATTTCTCAATCTTCTCGTCCATGTAAACATCACGAACGGCTTCTTGTGCTCTCAGAATTTGGTCGATTTTTACTACGGGTTGGACTTTTTCGTACTCCCCTTTCAGATTGGCACGAACAACCATTTGTTCTTCTTCAAATTTAGGGTAATCTATTACGGTCTTCAACATAAAACGGTCTACTTGAGCTTCGGGCAATGGATACGTTCCTTCCTGCTCAACCGGGTTTTGTGTTGCCATAACCAAGAACGGCTTATCCAAAATAAATGTTTCGTCGCCAATAGTTACTTGTTTTTCCTGCATGGCCTCTAATAGTGCCGATTGTACTTTGGCAGGCGCTCTGTTTATCTCATCTGCCAGAACAAAATTGGCGAATATTGGTCCACGTTTAATGCTAAAATCATTCTCCTTCATGTTGTAGATCATGGTACCAACAACGTCTGCAGGCAGAAGATCTGGTGTAAATTGTATTCTACTGAAAGATCCATCCACAGCATTAGACAAGGTGTTTATAGCAAGTGTTTTGGCCAGACCCGGAACCCCTTCTAATAAAATGTGCCCTCGACCAATCAGGCCTATGAGCAGGCGTTCTATCATTTGTTTTTGGCCAACGATTACCTTATTCATTTCCCTTGTCAAGATATCAATAAAAGCACTTTCACGCTCTATTTTGGCATTTATTTCGGCAATATCTAAACTGGTGTTATGTGTATCCATAAATCAGTATTTTTGTTAAAATTGATTTCGCAAATTGGTAAAATAATTGTATTGTTCCTGTTAAGGACGTATTAAAAATAAAGATATTACAAAAATTCAATTTTTTTACATAACATTTTGATTTATAGATTTTTATTCATTACATCGAAATAATAATTTTTAAAAACAAAGCTTTAATTTGAAAAAAGTTTTAATTTTAATTAATATTAGTGTAATTGTAATAACACTACATTTGAACAAAACGAATTCATGAAGGCATTAATCACGGGGGCTACCGGACTTGTAGGTGAAGCTTTGGTAAAGCACTTATTAGATTTTGGATGGTCTATACATTACCTTACTACCAGTAAGTCAAAAATTGAAAACAGTGATAATTTTAAAGGATTTTACTGGAATCCTGAAACCGGTGAGATAGACAAAAACTGTTTCGATGGTGTAGGCGTGATTATAAATTTGGCTGGTGCGAGTGTTGCAGAAAAATGGACCGACGAACATAAAAAAGCGATTCTTGATAGCCGTCTGGATACGCTTAACTTGTTATTCGAGACTTTGGTGAATATCTCTCATGAGGTAAAACATATCGTTTCTGCTAGTGCTATTGGCATCTATCCACATTCGTTTACAAAAAAATACACTGAAAAAGAAACTGAACTTAATAATGATTTTTTAGGTGATGTTGTGCAACAATGGGAGAAAACCGCAGATCGGTTTAAGCTTCTCGGCTTAATGGTGACTAAAATAAGAATTGGCATCGTGCTTTCAAGTAAGGGTGGTGCATTGAAAAAAATGGAAACGCCTATTAAATATTTTGTTGGAGCTCCATTAGGCAACGGTAAACAATGGCAATCCTGGATTCACATTAATGATTTGGTTGGTATTTTTAAATACGTGATTGACGAAAAATTAAGTGGTGTTTATAATGGTGTTGCACCTGGACCGGTTAAGAATAGAAGACTTACCAAAGCGATTGCAACATTTTTACATAGACCCATACTGCTTCCACCTGTCCCTGAATTTGTGCTTAAATACATGCTTGGCGAAATGTCTCAGATCGTTTTATCTAGTCAAAAAGTGAGCTCTGATAAAATAGAAAGAGAAGGCTATGTATTTCAATTTAAGAGGGTTTACGATGCTGTGAAAAATATTTACGATTAAGTGATCTATTTAAAACGTTAAGTTCTTATTGATTTTTCAAATCACTTCACATCCTCAATATTATACCCCAAATATTGAACTTCCTGTTCCTTAAATTTGATATCGTAATCCTCGAGTTCTTTCAGAATAGGATTGTAAACATCCGGATAAATAGGTCTTAAGACACCTGTTCTTTTTATTTCGCCATTCAGAATTTTTAAGGTAGCCATGGCAACCGGTAAGCCAACTGTTTTGGCCATGGCGGTGTAGGTTTGATTTTCGCCAATGCTCACCATGGTTGAGTCTATCTGGTGTTTTTCGCCATCTAACTCATAACCAAATTTGTGATACATGACAATCATGTCTTTATCTTCCGGCTCCAAAGTCCATTTGTCTTCCAATATTTTTTGAAGCGCCTGCGCCGGCGTGGCATTTTCTAAACCTATTTTTTTGTTGGGGTTAAACAAATCCAGTTCAAGTAACTTTTCCCAAAGTAAATCATCCTGGTCTATTTTAAGGTTGTGCCTCAATTTAAGCTCTACAGAATCTGTGGGCGAATAGGGCAAAAAGGAATTCACAAACTCTCTATAGCTCATGTCTTTCGTATTGTCCATAACATAAGTATCGTCGGTCATGCCCAACTGTACAAAAATATTCCAAGCTTTGGCAAAGCCAACACGCCTTAGTGTGCCTCGATAAAGGGTTGGTATGCCGTCCAAACCATAAATCTCTCTGTATTTTAAGGAATCTCTGTTTGCTATCCCTTCAAACATGCCAAATTCGGGTACACGGAGAAATTCCGTTCTTCGGAACAAACGCTGATAAGGAATATATTTGTACTTATTTTCTTGTATAAATTTCGCAGCACCACCTTGCCCTGCAACAACCACGTTTCTGGGATTCCATGTAAATTTATAATGCCACAAATTATCATCGCTTTCAGGAGCCACCAAACCTCCGGTGAAGGACTCGAACATGATGAGTTTTCCGCCTTTGCCTTTAATTCGGTCTATCACCTGCATCGCACTCATGTGGTCTATACCTGGGTCTACGCCTATTTCGTTCATAAAAGTCAAACCTTTGGCTTTTACGGCTTCATCCAGCGCTTGCATCTCGTCTGAAACATAGGAGGCGGTAACCATATTTTTTTCAAACTTCACACAATCTTTGGCAACTTCGATATGAAATCTTGCCGGCAGCATAGACACCACGATATCGGCAGACTTTACAGCATTTTCTCGATCGCTGGTATTGAAAATGTCTAAACTCCTAACTTGTACTTTATCATAGCCTTTGGCTATTTTTTGAGCTTGTTCTAAATTCTTATCTGCTATGGTGATTTGAACATTATGTGTTGAAGATTTTTCATTTAAATATCTGACTAAAGATGAGGTAGACTTACCGGCACCAATGATGAGTATTTTTCGCATGTAATAAGCTTATTTTGTATAATTTTGTTGTGAATACGAATGTAGAAAATTAGTTGAACAAAGCTTAACGAATGAATCAAAAGTTTAAAATATTGGGAGCTGTCTTTGGAATGACAGCCGTAATCATTGGTGCGTTTGGCGCGCATGGTTTAGAGGATAAATTGGATGTCGATAGCCTAAAGAGTTTTGAAACAGGGGTGAAATATCAAATGTACCACGCCTTATTGTTACTAATTTTAGGTTTCAATTTAAAACCGGATTCAAAATATATAAAAGCCATTTTTTATCTGTTTTTAATTGGTATAATTTTCTTTTCGGTTTCTATATATGTTTTAGCCACAAATACGCTTACACCATTTTTTGATTTTACGACAATTGCACTCATCACCCCTATAGGAGGAACACTCCTGATTACAGGTTGGATTTTACTTATTTTCAGTTTTATTAAGAAAAACTAAAGAAATTCCAAAAAAGGGTTTTCTAATTGTATTTTCTATTTAGTTTTGCCTGAAAAATAATTTTAGATGAATAATATTTCTAATTCTACGAAAACGATTGCGTTAGATTCTTATGGTATCAAAAATGCTAATGTAAATTACCAACTGTCGCCAGAAATTTTACACCAAAAAACTATTGATATGGGCTTAGGTGTAGAAGCTTCGAGTGGTGCTCTAGCTATAAACACTGGCAAGTTTACAGGCAGATCGCCTATGGACAGGTTTATAGTAAAGGACGACATCACTAAAGACGAAATTTGGTGGGGCGACATTAACAAGCCTTTCGAAAGTGAAAAATTTGATCAACTTTACAAAAAGATAACAGCTTATTTATCCGGCAAAGAAGTCTTTGCAAGAGATGTTTTTGCCTGTGCAGATGAAAATTACAAAATGGGCATCAGGCATATCAACGAACTGCCATGGAGTAATATGTTTTGCTACAATATGTTTATCGAACCTACTGAAGACGAGTTAAAGCATTTTAAAGCAGAATGGGTAGTGATAAATGCACCAAATTTTCTTGCTCACCCTGAAGTTGATGGGACGAGACAAGAGAACTTTGCCATCTTAAACTTTACTAAAAAAATAGCGATTGTAGGAGGTACGGGTTATACCGGCGAAATTAAAAAAGGCATCTTTTCGGCCTTAAATTTTATATTACCTGTAGACAAAAACACTTTGCCTATGCATTGCTCTGCAAATGTTGGTGAAGATGGAGATACAGCATTGTTTTTTGGGCTTTCAGGTACAGGAAAAACAACACTTTCCGCAGACCCGAACCGAAAATTAATTGGAGATGATGAACACGGTTGGACCGCAGAAAATACCATCTTTAATTTTGAAGGCGGTTGCTATGCCAAAGCCATAAACTTAAGTGCGGAAAAAGAACCTCAAATCTATAATGCTATAAAAAAAGGCGCTATCCTGGAAAATGTCATTATGGATGAGAATGGCGTTGTAGATTTTGCTGACACCAGCATTACGCAAAACACCAGGGTAAGTTATCCTTTAGACCATATCGACAATATTCAACCCGGCTCCATCGGCAAAAATCCTAAAAACATTTTCTTTTTAACGGCAGATGCTTTTGGTGTTTTGCCTCCGATGTCTAAATTAACACCGGCGCAGGCTGCTTACCATTTTATTTCTGGCTACACTGCCAAAGTTGCCGGAACAGAAGCCGGTATTGACGAACCTGTACCTAGTTTTTCCGCTTGTTTTGGGGCACCATTTATGCCTCTGCATCCTACACGTTATGCCGAAATGCTAAGCAGGAAAATGCAAGAAGCCGGTGTAAATGTCTGGCTCATCAACACGGGTTGGTCCGGTGGCCAATACGGTGTGGGTAAACGTATCGAACTAAAATATACACGTGCCATGATAACAGCCATCCTTAATGGGGAATTCGGCGATTATACCTACGAGGATTACCACATACATTCTGTTTTCGGTGTGGCGCAGCCAAGAAAATGTACAGGTGTTCCAACTTCTGTATTAAGCCCAAGAGCAACTTGGAACGATGATGAAGC
>CAYNCI010000056.1:0-23182 GCA_964396065.1 uncultured Mesohalobacter sp.
ACTTTCGTCGATTTTGAATAAATCTTGGCGGAGAAAGAGGGATTCGAACCCCCGGTACCTTGCGGTACAACGGTTTTCAAGACCGCCGCATTCGACCACTCTGCCATTTCTCCAATAGCGAGTGCAAAGATAACAAGCTTTAGATTTCTACAAAATTATTTTTAAAGATAATTTGCTTTTAATTTCAAATTATTCCTAAGACAAAAAAGCCCACATAAAGTGAGCTCTTTGTATTACAGTGAAAATAATATGCATTAAAAATCTATCATTCCGGACAAAGACTCAAAGTTCATCCCATCAGACATCTGCATCAGCTTATAAAAGTTAGTGGGATTTAAATCATCTCCTAATAGTCTTACAACCATAAAACCCTGCTTAGTATCGTTTGCATACAAGACAATCTCTTCTACTGTGCCTTCAATATTGTCTGCATACATGCTTATTTGAGAGTCGTCCTTGTTAACGGACATCAATTGATTTTCAGAATATTGTTTAGAAAGAATGGCTAAAAGTTCGCCTTTTTTCTGATCATAAGCATCTGTATTAGACTCATCCTTTTTAAAGCCTAAAAAATTGACTTTATTTACATCTTTTAGAACTTCTTTCTGGTCTTCAGGCAATTCGTCAAAATTGTCTACAAAGGTTTTAAGTGAGAAATCTACACTTATAAAATTGTCATCTTCTTTGCTATCTACAAAATACGTTTGCAAAGTGTTGGTCTCACACGAGACCAACATTAATGCTACGATAAAACTAGTTATTATTGCTTTCATCATTTTATTGGTTAGAAAGGTTTTCTGCTCCGGGAACATTTAATTTATTCGCAAGTTTAGAAACTTGGTTAAGGTCTATAAGGCCATTTACAATGATAAGAACAGATTCAGACTCGCCGTTGGAATTATTTACATGCATGACCAATTGGTTAATCTCGTCGTCCGTTTTTCCGGGTTGGTATAAGAATAAAACTCTTTGGCCATCTTCCTGAATTCTCATCAGTTCTTCAAGCTTATTTTTACTTAAATACTTTTCGGCATCTGCATTAAGTTGTTTGCTGATCTCTGGATCCGATGTTGTAAATATTTTAATATCTTGAAGGTCATTTATCATATTAATATACTCTTGCACCTCGGGATCCTCACTATCTAGGTCTAATTTGTTCATGAGTTTAAACATGTTTTTGTTTATCACAACAGAGGTTACTCCGGACATGTTTGCATACTTACTAAAGTCTTGTGCATAGGTTATACCTGACAAAAGAACTGTGATTATAAAAATTGCTATAGTTTTCATTTTTTCTTGTTTTTAAGGTTGGATTAAATTGATATATTTTGTTTTTGTTTTTTCTAAGGTTTGTAAGTGGCTTATTTCTTTTTTTCCCGCATTAAGCTTATCACCTATAAAATCGAAGACTTTGATGGTTTCTTCTAAAGCTACTTCAGGATCTTCAAAAGTGCCTAAATCTTGAGTACTGCCAGGTTGACTTTTGAAAAATAAAGTGGTTGCGAAAGCCACCATAAGTATTGCGGCGATATTATGCCAAGACTTCCAGAATGGGACTACTTTAGGCTTAAAGGTTTTGGTTGGTTGTTCCTCATGAGAGGCTTGAAAGTAAGTGAACATACTTTTATAAACCATCCATTCCGGCTTTACATCCTCTCCGTTAAAATATTCGGAGAGTGTTTGTTCTTCTTTTATATCCGTAAGCCCCTCTAGGTATTTATCTAGCAAAAGCTTAATTGTATCTTCTCTTTTCATAATTATTCTGTTTAGATAATTGTTCAACTAATGTTTTTCTGGCTCTAGAAAGTGTTACTCTAACTGCTGTTGGTTTCATATCCATAATCTCACAAATCTTATCGTAATCATAACCTTCAATTTCGCGAAGGTGTAAAACCATTTGTTGAGTTTCAGGAAGTTTTTCTATCAGCGATTCTACTCTATTCCATTCTTGTTTGGCTTGTAGTTGCTCATGTGGATTAGCACTACTATTCTCAAAGTTGCTATGTACCAATCTTAAATTTTGACTTGATTTAAGCTTTAACTGGTCCAAACAATGGTTTTTGGTCATAGTCATTGCAAAAGCTTCAACATTTTTTATACTGCTTAGGCTTTCTTTTTTATTCCACAATTTTAAAAGAACGTCTTGAGTAGCATCTTCTGCAGAATCGCTTGAAACAAGCAACCTTCTAGATAATCTAAATATCTTCTGCTGTATTGGCAAAATCAATTTATTAAAATCCGATGCTTTCATAGTTTGTAGGTTTCATACTTACGACGATTGTAAGTTTCATTTGTTACTTATTTATTTAATTTTTTTTGAATTTCATTTAAATCCTATTCTAATTTATTGAATATCATCTTTTTAATAAAACAATTATAATAAAACTTAAAATAAAGATATGCCATTTTAAATTAAATAGTTTATTGAGGATTTAATTGACATGATTAGGATTTCTAAAATATTTATATTGAAATTGTTTAAAAGAAGTTGATGTAAAGGACTTTTATGTGATGTAATAAATTGTATTTTTACGCATTATTTTATGATATGGGAAAAATAATAGCTATAGCAAACCAAAAAGGAGGTGTTGGCAAAACCACCACAGCAGTAAATCTTGCAGCGTCTCTTGGTGTGCTTGAAAAAAACATATTACTTATAGACATCGATCCGCAGGCTAATGCGACTTCGGGATTAGGAGTAGATGCAGACGAAGTAACAATGAGCAGCTATCAACTTTTAGAACATACCGCCACAGCAAAAGAGCTCATTACTGCCACAGATTCGCCGAATTTAGACCTTATTCCTGCTCATATCGATTTGGTTGCTATCGAAATTGAATTAGTAGACCAAGAAAATAGAGAATATATGCTTAAAGAAGCATTGAAAGGCTTAACAGAGGACTACGACTACATTATTTTAGACTGCGCACCGTCTTTAGGCCTACTTACTCTCAATGCACTTACAGCAGCAGACTCCGTAATTATACCTATACAATGCGAGTATTTTGCGTTGGAAGGTTTAGGAAAATTACTCAACACTATAAAAAGTGTTCAAAAAATACATAATCCGGACTTGGATATTGAAGGCCTGTTACTTACCATGTACGATGCCAGGTTAAGATTATCCAATCAGGTTATTGATGAAGTAAAAAAACATTTTGCAGAAATGGTTTTTGACACTATAATTCAACGTAACGTAAGGCTAAGTGAAGCACCAAGTTACGGAGAAAGCATCATTAAATATGACGCAACAAGCAGAGGTGCTAATAACTATTTGAGCTTAGCCGAAGAGTTAATTAACCAGAACAAAAACTAATGTATGGCAAAAGCTAGAAGAAAACAAGCCTTAGGACGAGGACTATCTGCTTTACTAAACGATACTGAAAAAGAAATAAATTCGGTTGAAGACCAAGGTGCTGAGAAGCTAGTTGGCAATATCGTCGATCTGCCTGTGGACTTAATTGAAGTGAACCCCTTTCAGCCAAGGACAAGTTTTAACGAAGAGCAGCTAGAGGAACTCGCTACTTCAATACAGGAGCTAGGCGTTATACAGCCCATAACTGTTAGAAAACTAGATGGAAACAAATATCAACTTGTTTCCGGAGAACGACGTCTTAGAGCCTCTAAACTTGCCAAGCTGGAAAGCATTCCTGCATACATCAGAATTGCAAACGATCAAGAAGCACTGGAAATGGCACTTGTTGAAAATATTCAGCGACAAGATCTTGATCCGATAGAAGTTGCCTTATCTTATCAAAGGCTAATAGACGAAATAAACCTCACACAAGAACAAATGAGTGCTCGTGTGGGCAAAAAACGTTCTACCATTACCAATTACTTAAGGCTTTTAAAGCTCGACCCTATTATACAGACTGGCATGAGGGATGGATTTATAAGCATGGGACATGGCAGGGCCTTAGTAAATATAGATTCTACAGAGCAACAAGTCGAAATCTACGAAAAGATAATAAAAGATAAGCTGTCTGTAAGAGCAACTGAAGACTATGTTAGAAATTTAAATTCTAAAAAGCCCTCTTCTACCCCTTCCGCGCCTAAAACTGAAGCCTATACCAATGAAAGAAAGGATATTGCCCATTTCTTTGGCGCAAAAATTGATATTAAAGTAACCAAAAGAGGAAGTGGGAAAATTATCATTCCATTTGCTTCTGAGGAAGATTTTATGAGGATTAAAAACCTTATAGACAAAAACAACTAAAATTTGAAAAAGTCTTTTTTTATCATAGTTTTTTTATGTTTTGGTTTTAAAAGTATGGCTCAAAACGATAGTATTCCACTTAAATACGATAAAGAAGTAGAAAAGAAATCGTTTGTTGCCAATCCTTATGATGCCAATGCACCGGCAAAAGCAGCATTTTTTTCAGCAATTTTACCTGGGCTTGGACAAGCCTATAACAAAAGCTACTGGAAAATCCCACTTGTATATGCAGGCCTAGGGACAACACTGTTTTTTTACTTTGATAACAACTCTAAATACAATGACTATAGAGATGCCTACAAGAGAAGGCTTGCAGGTTACGAAGACGATCAATTTTTTGGATTTTTAACCGACGAAAATTTAATACAAGGCCAAAAACAGTTTAGGGAATTTAGAGACATTTCGCTTTTGCTTTCAATAGGTATGTATATTTTAAACATTATAGATGCCAATGTAGAAGCGCATTTAAATCAATTTAGTATCACCGAAGACTTAACGCTGAGACCTAGTCATATCCAAAATTTTTCCAATGGTCAAAACTCGTTTGGCGTTTCTTTAAGTTTAAAAATCAATTAACTATGAAAATTGCAATTATTGGTTTCGGTAAAATGGGCAAAAACATTAAAGCTGTTGCCGAAAGTAGAAACCATGAGATAATTTACATTGCAGATCGACAAATCGATACTAAAGAGTTAAAAAAAGCCGACGTTGCTATAGAATTCAGTGTGCCGGAAGCGGCTTTCGAAAATATTTCAACGTGTATTAAGGAGAAAGTTCCTGTAGTTTCTGGAACAACAGGATGGTTGTCTCAATTTGACGAAGCTAAGCAACTCGTTGAGCTACATCAATCTAAATTTTTATACGCCTCTAACTTTAGTATTGGCGTAAACATTTTCTTTAAATTAAATTCTGTTTTGGCCAAGCTCATGTCTGCGCATAAAAATTACGATTTAGACATTGAAGAAATCCACCACACCGAAAAAAAAGATGCGCCAAGCGGGACTGCAATTACCTTAGCCGAACAGATTATTAAAGATTCTGATTACACCACTTGGTCGCACCCGGCTCGTGATGAGGAAAATGATATTCCCATACACGCTTTTAGAGAAGAAGGTGTACACGGGACTCATATTATAAACTATAAGTCCGCAATCGATACGATTAGTATAAAACATGAAGCCCACACAAGAAAAGGCTTTGCACAAGGAGCTGTCTTGGCTGCAGAATGGCTTGCAGGTGTAACAAATCACGGTTGTTACGACTTACAAGACGTATTAAAATTATAAACCTATTGAATACATTACAATGAAGGGCATACTTATATTTATTTTAATCGTTCAAGTTATTCATTTTATTGGAACTTGGAAACTCTACAAGAAAGCAGGTCGAAAACTCTGGGAAGCAGCTATCCCTGTTTACAATGCTATAATTCTGTTACAAATAATTAAACGCCCTTGGTGGTGGATTTTCTTTCTTTTTATTCCTGTTGTTCAACTCCTTATGTTCCCTGTACTATGGGTGGAGACTGTAAGAAGTTATGGGTATGAAAAGACTAAAGATACTGTCTTGGCTATAGTTACACTAGGCTTTTATATTTATTACATCAACTACTTTTCGACCAATAAATATGCCGGCGCAAGAGACCTCAAACCTAAGTCTAAAGCAGAAGAAACTATAGGGTCTATTGTCTTTGCGGTAATAGCAGCTACTATTGTGCATACTTATGTTATGCAACCCTTTACGATACCTACGTCTTCCTTAGAGAAATCTCTGTATGTAGGTGATTTTCTGTTTGTAAGTAAATTTCATTACGGAGCTAGAACACCGGGAACGGCAATTTCATTTCCTATGGTGCATGACACGATTCCCTTTATAAAAACCAAATCTTACACCAACAAGCCGCAGCTGCCAATGTTTAGACTTCCGGGGTTTCAGACGATAAAAAGAAATGATATTGTAGTGTTTAACTGGCCAACAGATACAGTGCCCTATTTTGGATATACCGGTAAAAAAAATTATACAAAACCCATAGATAAAAAGTCGAATTACGTAAAGCGAGCTGTAGGGGTTTCAGGCGACTCATTAAAAATTATTGATGGTAAAGTTTATATTAATTCTAAACCTTTAAAATTACCTGAAAGAGCTGACTTACAATACTCTTACAAGGTTGAAGGCAGTAATTTTAACCCTAATACCATCATGAACAGGTATGAAATCACAGATGGTTTTGTTCCCTTAAATAATGGTGGATATTACGCTAAAGCTATTTCTGAGTCGAATATTGATCGCTTTAAGAAACTGCCTAATGTAAAAAGTGCTACTAAAATAATTCTAAGCAAAGAGGATACATCGCCCGACAAAAGTGTGTTTCCAAATGCTGCAAGACGAGACTGGAACAGGGATAATTTTGGACCAATTTACATTCCAGAAGCCGGTAAAACAGTAAAAATAGACAACAACAGCATCGATTTCTACAAAAGAATAATCGAGGTGTATGAGGGTTCAGAAATGGGTATTGACAATAAGATAAGCTTAAATGGGAAACAAGTTTTACTCAACGGAGAACCACTTACCGAATACACATTTAAGCAAAACTACTACTGGATGATGGGTGATAATCGCCACAATAGTGAAGATAGTCGCTTTTGGGGTTATGTTCCGGAAAACCATGTGCTTGGAAAACCTGTATTTATCTGGTTAAGTTTAGATTATAACAAGTCTTTCCCAAACAATATTCGTTGGGACAGAATGTTTACAACCGTTGCGGGCGAAGGTGAACGCGTTTCCTATCTCCCCTATTTCTTAATTGGTTTGGTGGTTATTTTTGGTATAAATTATTTCAGAAAGAAAAAGAAAGCCTAATGTCTACTGCAGTTTTCTCTTTGCCTTACTTTGGGTCTATACACTTCTACAAAGCGCTTGTAAAGCATAATGTAGCTTTAATAGAGAAGCATGAAAATTTCCAAAAACAAACCTATAGAAACAGGCAATACATTTATGGTGCCAATGGAAAATTAATGCTTAACATCCCTGTAAAGCACAGTAAATCGAGTACTAGAAAAAAATATACCGACTGTAATGTAGAGAATAGCTTTAAGTGGCAAGAACTACATTTTAAGTCACTGGAATCGGCCTATAGAACTTCTCCGTATTTTGAATTTTACGAAGATGATTTAGTACATTTATATACAAACACTTACAATTCTTTGTTTGATTTTAATCTGGATTGCTTTAAAGTTACGCTACAACTGTTAAATCTAGAATTAGAAGTCGGTTTCACTGAAAATTACAGCGAAAACTATCCGGATACCATTCAGGATTTAAGACATCTCGTAAATGCGAAAACAAAAACAAACACCGCTCTAACACCTTATCATCAGGTGTTTGAAAACAAATACGGATTTATTGATAATTTAAGTATATTGGATGTGCTGTTCAATTTAGGGCCGGAGACCACTGGTTATTTAAAAGCTTAAAGCTTTATCTTTGCCATGATCGGGTAATGGTCAGAATGTTTAACATCATAATTCTTAAAGTCGAGGGTTTTTAATTCCTCGCTTTTAAAAATCATATCTATTCTAATAGGCACGCCATGAAAGACAAAGGTACTCCCATAGCCTTTCCCGGCCTCTTTAAATGTGTCTTCCAAACCAATTGAGGTAAGACTATTGTACAGGTAAGATAGTGGCGTATTATTGGTGTCAGCACATAAAATAACAGGATAAGGTGAACTTACGATATGCTGTTTCACAATTTCGAATTGGTCTATTTGTCTTGGAAAAACACGCTTAAATTGTTTAAATTTCAGTCTAGGCTTCTCTACATAAATATCAATATCCGGATGTAGATTAAGCGATTCAAAATGAATGCTAAATACCCTTACAGTATCGTTTCTAACAACTATATCAGCTAAAATTCCGGAGTTACTGGAGTCAAAATCTAAGGGTTCGGAATTTATGATAGGGTATTTACTAAAAATTGTGGTTTTCAGATTTTCTTTATAATCATTCTTGACTTTATACTTATACTTTTCAAATTTACCATCTAATGAGGTAGAATATTCCTGAAAACACAATACATCAGGTTGCTCTTGTTCTACAAATGCTTTAATGTCTTCGTAAGTGTTTTTTCTTCTGTCCGAAAGACTGTAAAACTGCATCACATTATAACTCATCACATTTAGACCATCTTCCATGTAGTAAACAGAAGTTGAAAGCTTAAATAATTTATTAAAGTGAAATATCCCCAGCAGCAGTACAATAAGTGGTAGAAGCAGGAACTTTTTAAGCTTTAAAGTCCAAAAAATTAAAAAGAAAACATTTATAATGATAAACGGAATCGTCAAAAGATTATAAATCCCAACACCTGAAACGTCTTTTGGAGAAATGTATGAGGTAGTATATAAAAAGATAAGAACACCTGAAAAAATAATATTCAGAAAGAATATAATTTTATGGCTGGTTTTGGTTTTCATAATTATGGCTAGAGGTCCTTTCCTGCGTTAAAAAGAAAGTCTTTTTCTTCTTTAGAAAGGCTTTCGTAACCACTTTTACTTATTTTATCTAAAATAGCATCAATGCGTTTCTGCTTTTCGGACTTATTAATTGTTGTTTTGGCGTAAGATTTGTTTTTGTAAACAGTTTTCATTCTAGCCTTTGTCGATTTGGTAGATTTTGGTTTAGAAGCAAATAATCTTTCAATAGAGCTTATGGTATTCTCAATCCATTTGCCAATATCGTTACCCTTATCAAGCTGAGTGGTGTACAAGTAACCCACTAATGCACCGCCTAGATGAGACAAATGCCCGCCGGCGTTACCTAATGGGATTTGAACGATATCTGAAATCACGAAAAAAGCAGCAATCCACCATAACTTTAAGTTGAAGACAAACAACCTGACTTGAGTATTTGGTACTTTGGTTGTTATACCAATAAAAACCGCCATAACAGAAGCTGAAGCGCCTACCATATAACCCTGAGACAAAGATGAAAACGCAGGTAATAAACTGTAACTTAACATATACATTAAGGCGCCAAATATGGCTCCCATAATGTAGTAATTAAGTAATCGCTTTCCTGAGTAGTATGTTAAAAAATGAGTGCCTCCGAAGTGTAATACAAGCATATTAAAAATGATATGCCAAATCCCTGCATGCATAAATGCGTAAGTAATGATACTCCAAGGTTTAAATACGAGCTCTGACAGCTCCTGAGGAAAAGACAGCCACTCAATAAGCGGATTAGCATCAACCCCTACAAGAAATAAAATTGTTTTTACTAAGAACGTAAGAACAAACAAAATAACATTTATAGCAATAAGCTTTTCAAGAATTGAAGCTGTTTTGTATTTGTAAATAAGTTGTTGTCTATTTGTCATTTTAATTCCATCGATTTTGGTTAAAATCATTTTTCTTCCACACCCACATGGTTATAAAACCTATCACAGCTCCACCGATATGTGCCCAATATGCGGTGTTACTTGGACCGGCTAAAGAGCTTCCTGTTAATGCAGAAATGACATTCAGTGCAAAATAGCCTCCAATTAAATACTTGGCCTTAATGGGTATAGGAATTAGAAATATATACAGCGGCATATTAGGGTACAACACTGCAAACGCCGCAACTACACCAAAAATTGCACCAGAAGCACCAACCATTGGGACAAGATAGTTTGTCAGCAGACCTGAGCTGATCTCATTCGACATGCCATAAGTCCTGTATTGTCCTGTTTCATAAGCCGAATTTAAAACCGTCTGTATTTGTTCCGGCGTGATACCGGCATCAATATACTGTTGATATGCATTTTGGAAACCGATATAATTAAACAAAATCTGTAGGCTAACGGCACCTAGGCCCGCAGAAAAATATAAGAATAGAAAACGCTTCTGTCCTAAATACATTTCCAATACGCTACCAAAGATAAATAAGGCGAACATGTTAAACAAAATATGCATCACATCGGAGTGCATGAACATATGCGTAAATATTTGCCAAATCTGAAAATTTGGATTTTCAGGATACCATAGTGCGAAAAATTTTAGTGCCATATCTCCAGTAATCTGAGCACCTAAAAAAAACAAAACATTAGCTATTAGTAATGTCTTTACAGTATCCGTTATTCTATTCATGTATGAAACAGTTTATCTATAATATTATCATCTATTTCAACAAATATAGGTCGATTTTGCGGAGATAATAGAGGTTCTTTGCAAGAAAATAACGCTTTTATAAGGTCTTTCTGCTCTTCTATGCGTAATGATTTTCCATTTGGTATGGCCATATTTTTGGACATGATAATGGATAACCTGTTATTTCTATCGAAACCTGAAGATGGTATTTCTGCTTTAAAATCTTCTATAAGCTCCAAAATAACCTGTTGTATTTGTGATTCCAGTAAAATTCCAGGTATACCGTTTATCAAGACAGTTCCGTCTTTAGACCTTGAAAAATCAAACATAAATCCAGTAAGTTCTAAGGATTCATTTAATATTTCTAAAAGTTGTACTTCCTCATTTGTAAGTTCGAGGACGAGCGGAAACATAAGCTGCTGTGAGCTTGCAGCTTCTTGCGTAATCTGTTTAAGAAACTGTTCGTACAACACTCTTTGATGGGCTCTGTTTTGGTTTATAATCACGACGCCTTCTCTCCTCTTGGTAACAATGTATTTATTTAAATACTGAAATGAGTCAATCTCTGTATTGCTAAAATCAAACAAGACAGAAGGCTCAATATTTTGTTCAAACCTTTGTTCAGAACCGTCTTGGAAGTCAACATCCAGACCAGAATACATCTTATCCCATTGAATGGGATTCGGCTTAGACTGCTGCGAAGTGCTTGGAGACTTAAAACTATTGTCAGATTTAAAGGGATTAAAATTTCGATCTACTTCAACCTTAGGCAATTTTGGGTTAGATTTATGTGAATCGTAGTTTGTATCCATGCTCCTGTCACGCTCAAAATCCAGCACAGGCGCGATATTAAACTGACCTAAACTATGTTTTACACAACTTTTCAAAATTGTATAAATGCCGTATTCATCTTCAAACTTGATTTCTGTTTTGGTTGGATGAATATTAATATCAATACTTTGAGGGTCTATGCTTAAGTAAATAAAATATGAAGGATGGGTTTTAGGTTTTAACAACCCTTCAAACGATTGACAAACCGCATGATGCAGATACGAATTTTTAATAAATCGATCGTTTACAAAGAAAAACTGTTCGCCTCTTGTGCGTTTTGCAAAAGAAGGTTTTGCTACAAAACCTTCAACTTTAAGAAGTTCTGTTTCTTCTAGTATGGGGACTAAATTGGTTTCAATCTTTTTCCCCATAACATTCACAATTCGTTGTCGCGACTTGCTTGGGATAAGCCTAAAAAGCTCGGTATTGTTATGTATTAGCTTGAAGCCTATTTGAGGATGTGCCAGAGCAACACGTTGAAATTCGTCAATAATATGGCGCTGCTCAACATTATTGGACTTTAAAAAGTTACGTCTTGCCGGAATGTTGAAAAATAAATTTTTGACGGATATGCTTGTTCCTTGAGGAGCGACACATGGCTCTTGGCTTTTCACTTCGCTGCCTTCTATTATTATTCTTGTTCCCGTATCCGTTTCTTTATTTTTTGTTTTTAGTTCGACATGGCTTACCGCCGCAATCGAAGCTAAGGCTTCTCCTCGAAAGCCCTTGGTATGCAAGTTGAATAAATCCTGAGCAGAATTAATTTTAGAAGTTGCATGTCGCTCAAAAGCCATTCTGGCATCCGTGACCGTCATCCCTAAGCCGTCGTCTATAACCTGTATTAAGGTTTTACCGGCATCCTTAACAATAAGTGTTATGTTTTCGGCTTCGGCATCTATGGCGTTTTCCAACAGCTCTTTTACTACTGATGCAGGCCTTTGTACAACTTCCCCAGCGGCAATCTGATTTGCCACATGATCCGGAAGAAGTCTAATTATATCGCTCATACTTTATTTATGGTAAATATAGAAAGGTCAAAATCTATAAACCACAAAAATAATAAGGTAAGAATTAATGCTATAAGTATAACACGTTTATTTAAGCTTCTGTTACCACGATTTCTACTTTGCTCTCTGGCTTTTGCCCAGTGTGATCCAAAATCTATTTGATTATTAATGTCTTTAAACTTTGAAAATCTGGAGTCAAAATCGTAAATATTTCCTTCATCCTTGCCCTGATAATATCTTGGCGTATAGTTATATCTCGCGTTTTTTCTTAGTTTGAAAGGCTTAAATCTTAGCATTTTAAATATGTATATGAGTTAACAAATTTAAAGATTAAAAACTACAAGACTATGCAATTCCCATAATTTCTAATTTTTCACTTAAATACAACAAAAACTAAACCAAAATCAGGTTATAAGCTTTAATACTTGTTTTGGATTCTCAATTTTTATTTAAATTAGCTGACTGCATTTAAATATTCGCCTTAATTTCATCAAAATAATGAAGCCATTTCATTTCAAAAACGCTCCTAAGTTTCAACACCTAAATACATTTGTACTCAGCTTAGTTTTTCTTTTAAGTATTTTAAACTGTAATTTTTCCCAGGCGCAATCTTCTGAAGTTGAAACCGCCGGCACCGTCATTTTAGGTATTCTTCCAGCCACTGCAGCTGTCACCACATTGGTTCTTAAAGATTTTGAAGGCATGGAACAATTTGCAGGTGGATTTATCCTAAACCAAGCAATCACTTTTTCATTAAAAAATATTGTCCGTAAAGAACGACCTGATGGTGATGGGTTTGACTCTTTTCCATCTCGACATACCTCTACTTCCTTTCAAAGCGCATCTTTTATACAAAGGCGTTACGGTTGGAAATACGGCATTCCCGCTTATGCGCTAGCTTCGTTTTCCGGATTTAGCCGAATAAATGCCGATAAACACGATATTGTGGATGTTGTGGTTGGTGCTGCTTTAGGCATTGGCTGCACGTATATGTTTACTACACCCTATGAAAAACAGGATTATCAAGTAAGTTTATCTGGAAGCACAAATAATGTCATGGTAGGGTTTAGCTACACTTTTTAAGTCTTGCCCTTCAGCCTTTGAAATTAAAAAATTTTATATGCAAATTTTTCAATCTACTACCGTTTTGATTTCTAACAATAAGCAATTTCTTTTAGGCCTTATTTTATTTAGTGTGTTTTTGCTGAAACCCGTTGACATGAATGCCCAAACACCTGGAGTGGAAACAGCCGGCGATGTTATCCTGGTGACTCTACCGGCTACTGCTATCGCTACAACACTTTTGATTAAAGATCATGAGGGGTTGGGACAGTTTGCAGAAGGCTTTTTTTTAAATAAAATCCTAACCTTTTCAATTAAAGGTATTGTTGGTCGAGAGCGACCTGATGGTGATGGTTTTGATTCATTTCCTTCCGGACATACCTCTACAACTTTTCAAAGCGCATCCTTTATCCAAAGACGATACGGCTGGAAATATGGCATTCCCGCTTATGCGCTTGCTACGTTTACAGGATTTAGCCGCGTAAATGCCGACAGACACTATGTAGCAGATGTTCTTGTTGGTGCAGCACTTGGTATAGGCTGTACTTATGTTTTTACCACACCTTACGAAAAACAAGATTATCAAGTAAATATCACAGGAGACACTAATGGTTTTTTGGTAGGGTTTAGTTATCGGTTTTAAAATCCGAAACCGAGCTGAAAAGAAAACCTCACCCCATCTACACTATGGAATGCAGACAAATTAGCACTTAACAATTTGTAAGCAATAACAAAAAAACCGCCACCAACCGAGGTGTGCCATAAACCTCTGTTATTTATATCGCTCTGGGTTACAAATTCGTCCTCTACCCAAACACGCCCATAATCAAAACCACCATACAAGCCTACACTAAACGGCGAAAACGACTCTCCTTTCTTAAGATTGAATCTTAAATCTGTGCTTTGCACAAAGGCTTGTTGTCCGGAAAAGCGCTCTCTTCTAAAGCCTCTCAAGCCCGTATCGTCGCCAAGTACAGCTGCCTGATAAAACTCAAATCCTTCACCTACATTAAGGTGTCCTCTTAGTTTACTTGCTAGTACAATTTTCCCATTAGACGTTAATTTATGCGACATGCCCAGTTCCGGAATTACATAAGCAAAACCTTTAGACGAATTGGTATTATGTAAGGCGCCTATTTCCAGATTAAATAGCATGCCTAAGGTCTGAAAGGCTTGGTCGTCTTTGTTTACGTAGGAGTATTTTAATTTTGTACCCAAGAAATTCTGACTATCAAAAAGCGGATCGCTAAGAGGAAACGTAGAAATAAATCGGCCTTCTGTTCGTTCGATGGTATTGGACTCGTAAAATAGACTTGCTTTAAACACAGCCCCCATTTGTCCCCGCCAAACCAAAGCAGGTTCTACTTTAAAAGTACCTAGTCGCACTCGATTATAATCGAAACCAACGTCTAAGCCATCATTTTCATCTGCCTCGGGATTTGCGGTGCTGTTTCCAAAACCAAAGAAATTTACGGCGTAATTAGGATTGTTGTATTTCAGATTTATTTCAAGATTAGTTTGTCCTATAACATTAGCAATTTCTCCGGTATATAATAAATCGAAAGCATTAATAGCTTCAAAATAATGAGCAGAAACCGAATGTTGAGAGCTAAAGGGATTGCGTTCAAATTTATAACTCGTAAAGGTATTGTTTATACCAACTTTAAAGCCATCATCAGGATTGTAACCTAGCGCAGGTGTAAACTGATTTAAATCGTTTTTTTGTTTTTTGTAATTGTAAACGTTGGTTTCGTAATCATCCGTAAGTTTTTTATGTATTTTATCCTGAAGAAACGTATTGTTTTTGCTTTTGTAATCGTAAACTTTAAGCCGTTTATTATTTTTTATATCGTAAACATCATTATTAAGCCCACCTATTAGTCTTACTTTTATCAAACTACTGCCTTCTCCAAAAACGTGAAATTGATCATCATCATCTAGGGCGTAAATCCAAATTTCCTTTGTTTCGGCATTGTTATACATTCTTTCATGTATAATATCTGCTTTTTCTCCACCTTTTATCCTGTAGGCGGTTACTTTTGTGTTTCCGTTGTCTAATCGTTCTACATCAAACCAATCGTCCTTGTTTGTTCCTCGAATAACAGCAAATTTATTCAACACTTTATAATACCGATCAGAGATACGTTGAAGATTTTCCCGTCTAGATTTCAAAAAATGCTTAATCTCTGTGATATTTTCGTTTTGAAGTTCAACAGGAATATTTTTAAATGCTTTTTCAATCACATCATCTGTGATATTTTCCTGAATATATTTTACCTGCTTATCCCAAACCTTTTTATCCGATTGGTTTATGAGCGCTACGTCCATTGGATAAGGCTCTATATTCATACCTTTTACGTCTTTTAAATCTTCGCTATAAGACCTTATCAGCCTTACGCTTGGGATTAATGCAATCGCTGCTTTAACCAAAAACCCGTCACCCATTTTCGAAAACGCTTGATCTCTATCCCTTGGCATAGGTCTGTAAATGGTTTTTCCATCTTCTTCAAACTCGATCCAACGCCATTGGTCCTGATGCCGATCCCAATCGCCTATGAGCATATCAAACAATCTGGCTTTGATGTAAGCGTCTTCATCTATAACAATATCCTCATCTTTATCAATTTTTTTCATCATTTTGATGGTACTTTCCAATTCATTTTGGAAACCAAAACTAGCCTTGTCATCATGTCCTTCGGAGGTATGTTCTTCAATCATATACAATTCGTTACCAAAATCTAGATTATATTCGCCTAAAGCGTTTTGTTTTGGCACATAATAAATGCTTGGATTGGTATGAAAAACGCCAATAGCATCTGCAAGGTCACCAATTACGAATGGCGCATAAGGATGTGCCCCTGTAAATCCATCGGAAAGTAATTTTGTAGTAAAATCGTCGTCTAACGCATCGCCGATATATTCGTTTTTAAAAATTATGGCTTGAAGGTATTGTGAAGATTGTTTCCTTAACGCCCTCATCACGTATTGTCGTCCTTCTTTGTCCTCTAATCTTAAGGATTTAGATTGGTTTCCACCTCCTTTACGAACAGGAACTAAGCCACCAAAAATGGTATCTAAATTCACCGTCTTTGCTCTAATTGGCGTTGCATAGTCTTCTCGGTATCTTTCCCCTAACAGAAACTTGTGTAGTCCAGATTTATCTACCTCTTCTTTTGTGTAGATTGAAGCTAGAGTATCTTGTGGGAATTGTGTTGGAAAATCAAGTTTGACCTGCTTTCGATCTTTTGAAAATACTTGTGTTTGAAATACAGGATCTTTTTTTCCTGTTTCATAATAACTTACAACTGAAGAACCATCCTTAAATACCTCCAATTTTGCAAACCCGTGAGCCCCATAACTGAAAATACCACCATCTACATTTCGTGTTGGCGAGGTTTTAGAACCCGAACCACTTACGATTTGAGGAATGCCATATTTAATAATGTATTGTAAATTATGATCGTGCCCGGACAAGAAAATAGTTTTGTCATTTTGTTGCGCCATCCTAACAAGACTTTTTTGAAGCTCTCTGTACATTTTATTTTGTAAATCTACATTTACAATGCCTCCTGTCTTTCGTACTAAGTTTTTAAGTGTTCCTATAACAGGAATGGGGCTAAGGTGACTCTTAAACGAATACTGACCACCATGAGAACCATTTGTAAACATCGGATGATGTAAGGCTATAAGCGTTGTTTTGCCTCTCGCTTTTTTAATTTCGCTTTCAAGTTCTTCTAAAAAATCATGTCGCGTTTTGTACGTACAATCGTCATTAATATTAGGCAAATTGTCCCAATCTGCCACATACCAGTGAGAGTCTACTATAAGTAAGGTGATTTTGCTGGACAATTCTATTTTTTCTATTGGGCAGCCGTCTTCGGGCAGAAAAGTGTTTTTCCCTAAAGCATCTTCAATAAATTTCTCTTGACGCTTAAGCCCCTTTACACCGCTATACCAATCATGATTACCGGGTATAAATATTGTTCTTCCTTTAAAATCGCTAACGGCATCGACCTGTGCTTGCAGAATAGCTTTAGCTTCCTTATTTCCTTTAGAATAGCCTTTCGGGTAAATATTATCGCCAAGAAAGATTGTAGTACTATTTTTTGAAGCTTCTTTCAATAATTGCTCAAACGCCTTGAGTGTTTGGTTGCTCTTATTTTTATCTAAATAACCAGCATCTCCTATTAAATAAAATGTATGCGCAATATCCTTTTCTGTACTCTTATCAATGGGTTTTGATTCCTTGATTTGAATTTTATTTGTTGCACATGCATTTAATAAAAAAACAAATAATGAAACCCAAAATATCTGTTGAAATTTTTTCATACAAATGGTCGATAAAATGACGACTACCAAAATAGTAAAATTTAAATCATAAATAATATTTATTTTCGTTACATTTATAACTATGGAAAAAGTAATAAAAGAGGCCTCTGATTTTGTTGTGCAATTGTTGACAAAAGAGTTAGATCCAAAATTTGTTTACCACTCTTTGGCTCATACACAACGTGTGGTTGAAAAATGTAATGAGCTTGCAGAGTTATCTGATCTTGAAGAACACGAACGAAACCTCTTAACCTTAGCTGCGTGGTTTCATGATACGGGATATACAAAATCTGATAAAAAACACGAACTAAAAAGTGTAGAGATTGCTGAAAGTTATTTTGCTAAAACCTCAGTTTCTTCTGATGATATCCAAACCATTACAAATTTAATTAAAGCTACAGAAGTAAATCTTGAGCCTAATACAGACCTTGAAGGCATGTTAAGAGATGCAGACTGCGCACACCTTGCAAGCAAAGATTACGATGCCTATGCTTCGCTCTTAAAAAAGGAATGGGAAAACACCTTGGGACTTCGTTTTACCGCTGACGAATGGATACAAAACAATATCGATTTCTTATTACGACACAAGTATTATTCGACTGCAGCCAACTTAAACTGGGGAAAGGGTAAAAACAAAAACTTGGCACGCTTGCTCCAAAAACAGAATAAAACGAAAGAAAAAATATTAAAACTTAAGCACAAAAAAGACGACTTAAAATTAAAAAAACTTAAAAGTGATATTCCTGATAGAGGAATACAGACGATGTTTAGGGTAGCCTTGAAAAATCATATAACTCTTAGTGACATTGCAGACACTAAAGCAAATATTCTCTTATCTGTAAATGCCATAATTATTTCTGTAGCGCTTTCAAGCCTTATTCCTAAACTAGATAACCCGTCCAATACCTACTTAATTATTCCGACACTCATTTTTGTGTCCTTTACAGTAATATGCATTATTCTGTCTGTTTTGGCTACACGTCCTAACGTCACTAAAGGAAAGTTTACAAAAGATGACGTAGCCGACAAAAAGGTGAATATCCTATTTTTTGGGAATTTTCATCAAATGAGCTACAAAGATTTTGATTGGGCCATGCAAGAAGTGATGGAGGATAAGAAATACTTGTATGGCAATCTTACCAAAGACTTATACTTTTTAGGTTTGGTTTTAAACAGGAAATATAATTTACTTCGAACAACCTATACTGTTTTTATGATAGGCATTGTACTGAGTGTAATTGCTTTTGCCATTTCATTTGTTTTATCAGGAGCAATGTACGAAGCCCCTGAGACCGCGATGATGTAGAAAATTATTCTAAAAAACTTTCTATAGCCAACGCATAACTTTTAAGTCCAAAACCTCCTATTGTCCCTACAACAACTGGGCTTAAAAAAGAATGGTGTCTAAAGGATTCTCTTTCAAAAACATTAGAAATATGTACCTCAACCACTGGCGTATTAATCGCTTTTACAGCATCTGCTATCGCTACAGAAGTGTGTGTATAGGCTGCTGCATTAAGTATAATGCCATCTACAATATTATCTGATTCTTGTAATTCTGAGACTATTTCTCCTTCTATATTAGATTGAAAAAAAGAAAGCTCCACATGCTTATAATGCTGCTTTAGCTCTTCTAAATAATCATGAAAACTGGATTTACCATAAATTTCAGGTTCTCTTCTCCCAAGAATATTAAGATTGGGGCCGTTTATGATATGGATTTTCATGAGTTTTGTAGTTTTTATAAAGGTATTAAAATCATTTTATTTCGAGATAATAGCCCTACGATTCTTTATCAGAATTAGTTTTATTTGCCTTTTTATTAAATAACCCGATCATAAAAAGCCCAATACCAGAGCCTAAAAGTGCTCCGTTTAAAAACCCATAATCTTCATTTTTAAGAAGTAATACCGCTAAAGTACCAAGAGCAATTAATACAAAACCAATTTTTGCTTGGGTGTTCAATTTATTTTTCATTTGCTAAAAATATTGAAAATTATCTAGATAGCTATGATTGGTTTGATGCTGAAATAAATTCAGCATGAGAAGCAGCTCAGTGTGTCACCCTGAACTTGTTTCAGGGTCTACTTGTAGAGGACCAAGAGGCTTGTATAAATTTTTCCAATCCGAATTTTTACTTTCGATTAAATTTATTTTCCATTGCCTATGCCAGTTTTTCAATTGCTTTTCTCTTTTAATGGCATCTTCAACGTATTGAAATTCTTCAAAATAAACTAACCTATTTATATTATACTTAGCTGTAAACTTACTTCCTTTTCCGGCAATGTGTCTTTCCATTCTATCGTCAATTCCAGCTGTAACACCTATGTAGAGAACACCTTTTGGCTTATTTGTAAGGATATATACCCAATAATTGTGATATGTTCTTTTCATAATAATTACCCTTAAAAGATGCTACTAGTATGAAATGCTGAAATAAATTCAGCATGACACGCATCTTATTGTGTCACCCTGAACTTGTTTCAGGGTCTTTAGCAACCGTCAACTGATATAATTCCACTTAAACTTTTTATTAGAAAGTTCTATAAACTTTTGTTTCAAGGCCTGATGTTCCGGTTTTTCCAGATTCGGGTCACTTTTTAAAATCTTAAACGCATAGTGGCGGGCACTTTTTAATATACTCGAGTCTTTTACGACATCTGCAATCTTTAGACTAAGAATCCCGCTTTGCTGTGTTCCCATCAAATCGCCCGGACCGCGAAGTTTTAAATCGACTTCAGCAATTTTAAAGCCATCATTGGTCTCTGTCATAGTTTTAAGTCGTGTCTTGGCATTATCACTCAGTTTATGACTAGTCATTAAAATGCAATAACTCTGTTCTGCACCACGCCCTACTCTACCTCTTAACTGATGCAGCTGAGATAAGCCAAATTTTTCAGCACTTTCTATCACCATTACACTAGCGTTTGGAATGTTTACGCCTACTTCTATCACAGTAGTGGCTACCATGATTTGAGTTTCTCCTCTCACAAAGCGGTCCATCTCAAAGGCTTTGTCATCTGGTTTCATCTTACCGTAAACGATCGAAATCTGGTAATTGGGCTGCGGAAATTCTCTTGAAATGCTCTCGTAACCATCCATGAGGTCTTTGTAATCAAAGTTTGCCGATTCCTCAATTAAAGGATAAACAACATAAACTTGGCGACCTTTGGCAATCTCTTGTTTTAAAAACTGAAAAACTTTGAGTCGATTTGCATCATAGCGATGCACTGTTTTTACCAATTTACGACCTGGTGGCAGCTCGTCTATAACCGAAATATCCAAATCACCGTACAAACTCATCGCCAAAGTCCTTGGAATTGGCGTAGCTGTCATGACCAGAATGTTAGGTGGCAAAATATTCTTTTTCCAAAGTTTGGCGCGTTGAGCCACACCAAAGCGATGCTGTTCATCAATTATGGCAAGTCCAAGATTATGAAACTTAACCTTATCTTCAATCAGTGCATGAGTACCAACAAGAATATGCAATGTTCCATTTTCTAAATGTTCATGAATCTCTCGGCGTTGCGCTGCTGTCGAAGATCCTGTTAACAAACTAATTTGAATACCCAGTTGGTCACAAAATTCTGCTATGGTTTGGTAATGCTGCTTAGCTAAAATTTCTGTTGGTGCCATCATACAGGCCTGAAAACCGTTGTCTATGGCAATTAACATACTCATAAAACCTACAATTGTTTTACCGGAACCCACATCTCCCTGCAAGAGCCTATTCATTTGTGAAGTTTTACCTAAATCTGAACGAATTTGCTTGAGTACTTTTTTTTGGGCATTGGTTAATTGAAATGGCAATACAGATTTAAAAAATGTATTGAAGTAGTGGCCAATACTTTTAAATTTATAGCTTTTTATCTTGTGCTTTTGAAACATATTTTTACGCACCAATTGCAGCTGAATAAAGAAAAACTCTTCCCACTTTAATCTAAATTGTGCTTTGGCTAAAAGCTCGTTAGATTGCGGGAAATGAATATTGAATATGGCTTTGGAGCGCGATATCAATTTTAAATCCTCTGCAACATCTTTAGGAATAACCTCCTGAAGTGGCGATTTTAATTCTGTAAATAAGGTCTTAAGTGTTTTGTTAAAAAAACGATTACCTAAATTTTGATTTGTGAGCTTTTCTGTACTTGAGTAAACAGGCTGAAGTTTTACGGCAAAATCTTTCTTAAAGTCTTCTAACAAATCTAATTCGGGATGAATCATACTAAACTGCCCTTTGAAGAAGTTTAAACGCCCAAAAGCCACATAAGGCTGATTGGTTTTAAGCTTTTCTTTTATCCATTTATAGCCTTTAAACCATACAAATTCTATAAAACCTGTATCGTCTTCGAAAGTAGCGACCAGTCTTTTTCCTCGTTTTTGGTTAACCAATCTGATTTCTGTAATCGTACCAAGTATTTGTACTTCTGCTGTACTTTGTTGTAGGTTTTTTATTTTGTGGAACTGTGTTCTGTCTATGTATCTAAACGGATAGTATTCTATCAAGTCTTTGTAAGTGTGTAGTCCGACCTCACTTTCAAGAAGCTTTGCGCGCTGTGGCCCTACACCTTTAAGGTAAACCAATGGTGATTGAAGCTGCATGTCGGACATATCCAAAAAACTTTTCGTAAAAATAAAAGATTTTTACAATACTAAGTCCTGTAAGACAAACAGCACGAAGATTATACAACATAATATTGTAAATCCTAGTACAAAAGTTTAGACGAAAAAAAAGTGGGAAAAAATTTCCCACTTTTGAGCTGAAGATTATATTGAATACTAATTGTTAAATATTTTAGCATTATTTCTATAGCCGTTTCCGTTGTTGGTATGCCAATCCGGGAAATTATTACCATTAGATTGCGCCCAATCCGGAAAGTTTAAATAACCTGTGATAATATCAGCACCTTCTATAGGATACTCGAATGTAGTATCTAGATTTAGTGCCCACGGCAGGTTGTTTGCTGTTTTATAGTACTTTCCAGCACCTGGATTTGTATCATCGTCATTTGTTCCAAAAAATGAAACATTAGCTAAATCTGTAGGTTGCATATCTGGTAAGTGTACCTCAGCACCACGTACCTGATTCTTGACAAGAAATGGATTATATGGCGCATTACCAACATTAGCTTTTGGTGCAGCAAGGGTAATCACAATGTTGATCAAGTCTGATGTTCCTGTTCCATTTGTAGGTACGGTATTAAAGAATGACCCGCCAACACGATTGATGACATTCTCTGGCGTATCAAACACAGGAATAACTGCATTAGATTGCCCGTTTTCTGTACCATTAGCTGACATGGTGAACAAACCTCCTGTTAATTCTTGTCCGGTTACAGACGCTATATCGCCAGGAGTTAAATCGTCAAACTGAATGGCAAAACCATTATTTTGACTACCACCAACTGCTCTTACTTTAAGTGTAGCTTCGATTTGTACAACCTCGTTGTCTGCATTTGTAATTTCATTAAAACGGTAATCTACAACTAAGTCATTAAAGTCATAATCACCTTGAGATGGCCATAAATCTTCATAAGCCAGGGTGCTAAAACCATTTGCTGAAGGAGTATAATTGTTATATGCCTTATCAGGGTCGTTTGGGT
Organism: uncultured Mesohalobacter sp.; assembly: GCA_964396065.1. Taxonomy (GTDB): domain Bacteria; phylum Bacteroidota; class Bacteroidia; order Flavobacteriales; family Flavobacteriaceae; genus Psychroflexus. Next base: position 23,173 of record CAYNCI010000056.1, read on the forward strand.
ATTCGTCATC
>CAYNCI010000057.1:0-23172 GCA_964396065.1 uncultured Mesohalobacter sp.
ATCAATAACGGATTGAACATGAATGATATTGATATCATCGGGATGTCCCTTTATCCTGAGGCTGATAACTGGAAAACCCTCGTCGACCAGACCCATGATAACATGCTCAACATTCAAAACTCTTATAACAAAGATGCCATGGTGGTTGAGATAGGATTCAGCAACTCTCGCCCGGATATCACCTACCAGTTTATTGTCTACATGATAGAAAAAACCAGACAAGCACAAGGTCTTGGGGTATTCTACTGGGAACCCATTGCTTACAGTCCATTTACATCTTATGGCAAAGGTGCATGGGATGATGATGGTAGTCCATCAATCGCGATGAATGCATTTTTAGATGTATCCACCTTAAGTACAGAAACATTTGAAAATGAAATGCTTCATCAGTATAAAGTTTACCCAAATCCGGTAAAAGATATACTGCAAATAGAATCTTCGCTGAATCAAATAGGAAGAATAGAATTATTGGATTTAAACGGAAGACTGCTTTTTGAAAACAAACAACCTGCCACTAAGACCATAGATATGTCTCGTATTCCAAGAGGGATTTATATTTTAAAAATTGAAGATCAAAGCTTTAAAATTATAAAACACTGATTTCAATAATAACCTTTAAAGTCTTAGCCTTCTAGCCAGACTTTAAATTCTTTGACTCGTTCTCGGCTTACAATTAAGACTTCATCCAGATCCTGGTTTAAGACTATTCGCAGTCTACTGTTCGAGTAGCTGATAATGTCTTTTATGGCGTTGATGTTTATGATATAGGACCTGTTTATTCTAAAAAACAATTTAGGAGAAAGCAATCCATCAAGTTCTTCTAAGCTTTTTTCAAGTGGATATTCACGGCCGCTTTTGGTAAGTAAATACGAGGTTTTGTGTTGACTCAAAAAACAATCAATTTCATCTATCTCAAAGACTTTTAGGTGATCGCCAACCTTTACAGTAAAGCGTTCTTTGTAATTTTTCTCTTCCGTTTTTTGATTAAAAATTGATTTTAAATCTTCATAATTAACACTTAAGGGCTTATGTTGGTCCTTAAACTTTTGTATGGCAGATTTCAACTCTCCTTTGTCAATCGGTTTTAATAGGTAGTCGATACTGTTAAGCTTAAACGCCTTTAGGGCATATTCGTCGTATGCGGTAGTGAAAATTATTGCTGATGAGATACTTTGATTTTTAAAGAGCTCGAAAGATAATCCATCACTTAGCTGGATATCCAAAAAAATAAGATCGGGATGGCTATTGCTGGATAACCATTGTTTGGCATCGCTTAAACTATGTAAAGTGCCAACGATGTCCAGGTCATATTCATTCAATAATTTTAACAATCGTCTTGCTGCAGGTTTTTCGTCTTCTATAATTATGGCTTTCATTTGTTATTTGTTTTGAAGTTGGAGTAGTGGAAGTTTTACGGCAAAAATCTGTTCAGTTTTTAGGATTTCGCATTTTTGATTTGTAAATAATTCATACCTCGACTGAATATTTTCCAAACCAATCCCATTTCTGTTTTGGTTACGACTATCTATTTTCGGTTGAAGGTTATTTTCGATTATCAAATATTCAGCTTCAATATAAATTTTGATTTTTAAGGGAAATTGTTCACTTACTTTATTATGTTTCACTGCATTTTCCAAAAGCAATTGAAGAGATAAGGGGATAATTTTTGCTTCAGTTGTTTTTGCTTCGTCACTGATATCCACTTCTAGACTGTCTTCAAATCGCATTTTTAGCAAGTTGAGATAAGTTTCTGCAAACTTTATTTCTCCACTTAAGCTCACCAAATCCTTGTTTTTTTGATCAAGCACATAGCGATATACTTTGGATAGGCCAATGGTAAAATCCTGAGCCTTATCCGTATCTTCATCAATCAAAGCACTCAAAACATTCAAACTGTTAAATAAAAAATGAGGATCTAACTGATTTTTCAAAGCATCAAATTTTGCTGAATTAGACTTAGACTCAAAGGTTTTCTCTTTTAGTTTTACGTCCTGCAATGCTTTATAAAAGTAAAATGAATGAAAAATTAAAGTAATGATAAAGGCTATCATCATCGAGAAGAGGTAAGTCATAAAACTCTCCCTTTCTATAAACTCCTGAAAGCTGTAACCCTCTATCCAAACCAGGTGCGAGTATCGTGCAAGGAAAAAACCTAAAGTAGACCAAGCCACAGAACCTAGTACGCCTATAATCACTAATTTTTTTGCGTCTTTATCCCATGAGAAGAACCTGTACAGGATATCAAAACCCAAGACATTGGCAAGTGTTATAAGTACAGCATAAATAAAGCTGATAGAAAATTGTTTAAAATCCAAAAGCACTTCTAAATTGTAACCTGTAGACACATAACTAATTAGGCTGATAAATGCAGAAATCATCAATGAGATGTAGACGACTTTCCATATCGATTTTAGAAGATTCATAGTTTTCATTTTTTTTACAAATATGGTCTTACACTATAAATCTAGAAAAAATAAACTACCCAAATGTAGAATTAAACCTCTAAACTGTAAAAGCTTTGACTTTCAACAGTTTTATTTTTTATTTTTTTAATAAAGCAAGACTTTATTTTTAAAGTTGTAATTAAATATATCGCATCAAAACTTAAAGAGATATAAATAATTTTATCTTTTTACTGATACTATTTACATGTTTATCAAAAAAAGTTAATATTATTTAAAAATTATTCAAATCTGTTTTTCGGAATGTTTTTTGTTAAATTATTTTAAATTAAAAAACTATGTTCTTATGAAGTATGCTGTTATTTTATTTCTGTTTGTATCGATGTCATCCTTTAGTCAGGATGCAGACCTTAATTTAGAGAAAACTCTAAAGAGTTATGACGAATATTTTCAAGCGCCACGCGAATCAATATATTTACATTTAAACAAAAGCAGCTATTTACGTGGCGAAAGTTTATGGTATCAAGGTTATGCTTACGATAGGCGAAACCAAAAATTGAGTCAGGATGTTAGAAATGTAGAGTTGCGTTTGTATAACAGCGCTGGTAAAATGTTAGATAAGCAATTGCTTCTTGTTGTTAATGGTAAGTTTTTTGGACAATTGGAAATAGATGAAAGCTTCGCAGATGGTGAGTACTATTTGAAAGCAGAAACCAACTGGATGAAGAATTTTGAAGAAGAGTATGTTCATGTGCAAAAGTTTGAAGTAATCAATTCTGAAATTGTTACACAAACGCAAAACAAGGCTTCATACGATCTTCAAATATTGCCGGAAGGCGGCCATCTCGTTACATATATAAAAGGTAAAATAGCAATCAAACTTTTAAACAACAAAGGACTAGGTGTACAGTATGAAGCGAGTCTGTTGGAAAATGGTGTTGAAATAAATCAAACAAAAAGTAATCGTTTTGGACATGCATCTCTTAACATTACTCCAAAATCTGATGCAGAATACAAACTAAAAGTTGTTCTGCCAAATGATAAGGTTTTAGAAAAAGCAATTACAAAGATTAATAATTACGGACAAACACTCGTTGTGAGCAATTCTAGAAAAGATTATGCGATAGTTACCGTTTCTTCAAACATGCCAGAAGATTACGACTACGCTTCACAAAATTTTGAGTTGGTAATTCATAAAGAAGGCGATCGGTTCTCTTTTCCTATAGAATTAACCAAAGAAAATACCAGCATAACAAAAAAAATAGACAGAAAATATTTGTTTAGTGGTGTGAACACTTTAACACTAATGCTCAATGGTATGCCCATTTCAGAAAGACTTATATTTAACAGGGCTAGCCTTATAAACACAGAAGAAGCTATAGCAATTTCAGATTTTAAGAATACAAGCAAAGACAGTATTACTTTAGAACTTAAAATGCCGGAACTAAAGGAAAAAGCTTACATTAGTATTTCGGTTTTACCAAAAAATACAATTTCATATCAGAAAAATAACAATATTGTAAGTTCATTTTTACTAGAACCTTTTGTAAATGGATTTATAGAAGATAGAGGCTATTACTTTACAGAGCCTGACAAGGAAAAGGATTACAATTTAGATTTATTATTGCTTACACAAGGTTGGAGTAAATACGATTGGAATAATATATTATATAATTCACCAGATTTGTATTTTGAGCGCAAAGATGGTATTACACAGATGATAGACATAAATGAAAGAATTCCTAATAAAGCAGAGTCTTTAATCTTATTTAATACCATTTATAACAACGAAAGAGTTTTTCCAACAGATTCGATCTACTTAAATACAATTGTTTTAAACAACAGATATCCTTTTGTAGGGGAAACCATGGAGTTTTCTTACTTTACCAAAAATGAAAAGTTTAAGAAACCAAAAATAGCTGTTGGTTCTAAGTTTAGGTTGTATGATGATGAATTAGATGCTGATTTTTTTGAGCCTTCTATAAAAAATCAAAGGCCTATTGCTTTAGAGTCAGATGAAAAGCAATTGTATTCCAATTTTTTGACTAGTGAATTCTTAGATGAGGTAATTGTAAAAGTTGACAAATCAAAAACAAAAGGAGTAGAAGAGAATTATGCGAACTCCTATTTTGCTCAAAAAGTAAAAGTAGATGAAGAGATGGCAAATACCTTTCCCTTTTTTGCCGATTACTTGGCCTACCGTGGTTTAGTTTTAGATGGTAATGGGATTAGATTTTTGGCTCGTAATTCGCTCTTGGGTAATAATTCTCCTGCAGTTTACCTGAATGGTATGCTTATGATGAATTATTATGAACTTCTAGGTACCAGAACTTCAGATTACGAAGAAATTATCATAGACAGAACAGGCATAGGCATGGGCATGTTAGGTGGTGGTGGCGTAATTCGATTAAAATATCGAATTTCTCCAATATTCACCGATGCAGATGGCAAATCCATAACTGATCCATACACAAAAATTGATATTACAGAAGGATTTAACCCACCAAAATCTTTTTATAACCCTGAATACTCATTTTATAATACTGAAGCTTTTCAACTTGTAGGAACCATAGGTTGGGAACCAAATATTACATTAAACCCGGGCAGCGAGCATTATTTAAATTTAGTTGATACAGGCTTAAATGAATTAACCTTGTTTATAGAAGGTATTACGGATGAGGGTAAATTGATTTTTATCGAAAAAGACTTTTTGAATACAAAGGATAGTCAAAATCAGCCATAAATATCATGTTTTGTTTGTTTTCAAAGCTCAGAATTTTCTGGGCTTTTTTTATTAATTGAATTTGAATCTTGGTTAAGATTAAAGATTTTTTTGGCTACTCTACAGGTCTTTAAGATTTGTTAAAGAAGTTTTAATATTAAAGAATATTAAAGCTTTAGGCTTAGTTTTTGGAACAGTAAATTATAAAAATCATCTGTTATGAAATACTTTATATTTCTACTTAGTTGTTTTACAATCACACTCTTTGGTCAAGATTTAGAACAGTCTCATAAAAATAGCTTAAACAAATACGACAATTATTTTGATATGCCAAGAGAATCCCTATATCTGCATCTCAACAAAAGCAGTTATTTACGCGGCGAACATTTATGGTTTCAGGGCTATGCATACGACAGGCGTAATCAAAAACTCAGTCAAGAGGTAAGAAATGTAGAACTAAGAGTTTATGATGAAAAAGGAAAAATGTTGGAAAAGCAATTGCTTTTAGCACAGGAAGGAAAGTTTTTTGGGCAAGTTGAAATCGATTCTACTTATGCAGATGGTAACTATTTCATTAAAGTGGAAACCCAATGGATGAAAAACTTTAAAGAAGATTACACGCATCTTCAGCAGTTTGAGGTTTTAAGTACTAATCAAGAATTTCAATCCTTTTCAATACAAAATAATAAAAGCTACGATTTACAAATTCTTCCCGAAGGAGGACATTTGGTAAATAAACTTAAAAGCAGTCTAGCTATCAAATTGGTTAATCAAAATGGATTGGGTATAAAGTTCAGAGCTAAGCTTCTAGAAAATGGAGTAGAGGTTGGTAGTTCTGAAAGTAATCAGTTTGGACATGGCGTTATTAGTATAAAGCCCGATATAGATAAGTCCTACACCTTAAAAGTACAGTTGCCAAATGATGAGATCATCGAAAGACCAATAACTGATATTAAAAATTATGGACAGGTTTTGAGTGTAAATATGTCAAAAGAAAATCAATCTAAAATTAACATACAAACTAAGATGCCCGAAGGATTTGATTATGCAAAGCATAAATTTGAGTTAGTCATCCATCAGGAAGGCAACCGCAAATCCTTTCCGATAGATTTTAGAATGATAAAGAACATCACCAAAGTCATTGATCGCGATCGCTTATTTAATGGGTTAAATACGTTTACTCTATTTTACAATGGTACTCCTGTTGCAGAACGTTTAGTCTTTAACCGCTCCAATATAATTAGTAGTGCAAAAGCCATAGAAGTATCCGATATTGAAAACCCTTATGATAGCATCAAAACTTTAAAGCTAAGAATGCCTAAGCTTAAAGATAGTACCCATGTAAGCATTTCTATACTGCCCAAAAACACTATTTCTTACCAAAAAAATAAAAATATTGTGAGCACTTTTCTGCTAGACCCTTTTGTAAATGGTTTTATTGAAGACAGAGGATATTACTTTACTGAGCCAAATCGTGAAAAGGATAAAGATCTGGATCTCTTGTTACTTACACAAGGATGGAGCAAGTACAACTGGGAAGATATATACAATCTTACACCTAAAACTATTTACGATAGAAAAGATGGTTTTTCCTTCACTTTAGAAATTAATGGAAAGGTACCTAGAAGAGTAAAACATCTTATTTTGTTTAAGGCAGAAAATAATGCTGAAAAAGTAATTCCTATTGAAGAGATTCAAAACAATACTTTAGTTCTGGATGAAAGGTATACTTTTGAAGGAGAAAAAATAGGCCTGTCTTATGCAACAAGAAAACCAAAATTTATAAAACCGGAACTTCAATTGCAAACTGATTTTAGCCTTTCAGACCAAGAATTATCATTAAATGAACTTTACCCAACAATAGCTTTACAACGCGATGTAAAACTCGAAGTAGATAATAACAAGTTGTATTCTAATTTTTTTGATGATGGCGTTTTGGACGAAGTTGTTGTCGAGGCAAAACGAAATGAAGCTAAATTTATAAGTGATATATATGGTAAATCCTGGATGCCCTATAAAGATAAAATCACAGAAGACACAGCCAATTTATACCCAATGCTAGAAGATTATATAAGGACAAAATGTCCAAGAGGTGGACCAATCTATTTAAATGGTCAAGTAGCACCTGGTAGAAGTGTGGCTTTTTTTGATACAAAATTATCTGTAATAAAAGGATGTACCTTTATTGATCGTGGTACAAGAACAAGCGATATCGAAGAAATCCATTGCGGTTCTTCGGGATTTGCAAGTTTAGGAAGTTATAGAAATGGCATCATAGAAATCAAATTAAGCACAAAACCATTTTACACCAGAAATAATGATTTTTTAGCTACTCTTGAAGTTGAAATTCCGGAAGGATTCTCAAAGCCTAAAACCTTCTACACCCCAAAATATACAAACTACAAATCCGAAGCTTTTCAACTGGCAGGCACTATAGATTGGAAATCTAATGTTATTTTAAATTCGGATCAAGATTATTATTTAGACTTGGCTGAAACAGGATTAGATGAATTCACCCTTTACATAGAAGGCATAACCGCAGCTGGAGATTTAATTTATATCCAAAAAGAATATATTTCAGAAGCAGATATAGAGGAACAACAATAGGAATTGGGTTAAATTTTTAATAAATAAAAATGAATTAATATTAATGGCATTTTCCTTGTTATACATTTAAAAACAAAATAAATTAAATGAGAAATTTACTTTTTTTACCACTATTAATAAGCTTTCTCTCTTTTGGTCAAAATACAACCGATAGTCTTCAACATACCTTAAATCGTTATGACTCGTATTTTCAGTCTTCACGCGAATCGCTATATCTTCATTTGAACAAAACCAGCTATTTAAGGGGCGAAAACTTATGGTTTCAAGGCTATGCTTACGATAGGCGAAACCAAAAACTCAGTAAAGAAGTGCGAAATATAGAATTAAGAGTGTATAACGACCAAGGCGAAATGCTCAAAAAGCAATTGCTTTTAGCCTTAGATGGTCGATTTTTTGGACAAGTGGAAATAGACTCTACCTTTTCTGATGGCAATTATTACCTAAAAGCTGAAACCAATTGGATGAAGAATTTTAATGAAGATTATGTACACATCCAAAAGTTTGAAGTATTGGATTCCAGTGGAGAAAATGATACGCAAAGCCTATCTTCTTACGATTTGCAATTACTTCCGGAAGGAGGACATCTAGTTAGAAACTGTAAAAGCAGATTAGGTCTTAAGCTTATCAACCAAAACGGACTTGGTGTCGAGTTCGATGCTGTTCTTTTAGAAAATAATACGCAAATAAGTACTTTCAAAAGCAATCAATTTGGTCATGCAGTAGTTAATATTTTACCAGATCAGAAAGCGGACTACAGTGTAAGACTAACCCTGCCTAATGGAGAAATTATAGAAAAAAATGTTACAGGCATTAAAGAATACGGCCATGTATTGAATGTTACTAATACATTGCCAAATCAGACTATAGTTAGCGTTTATTCTAACTTACCAGAAGATCTAGATTTTTCTACAGAATCTTTAGAAATAGTTGTGCATAAAGAAGGCGATAGGTTTTCGTTTCCAATAGAATACGCAGAGGGTATTAACACCATGACAAAAGCTATTGATAAAGATTATTTGTTTTATGGTGTAAACACCTTTACCCTAATGCAAAATGGAATACCGGTAGCAGAGCGCTTAATTTTCAACAGAAGCAAAAGCATTAACACCTCAGAAAGCCTTAAGGTGACTCAGATAAGAAATTCGATTCCGGATAGTGTTACATTGAAAGTTAAAATGCCTGAAGTTTATGAAACGTCGTACTTAAGCATGTCTATTTTACCAAAAGAAACTATTGCTTACCAAAAGAATAAAAACATTATCAGTACATTTTTATTAGACCCATTCGTAAATGGTTATATTGAAGATAGAACTTACTATTTCAGCGAACCCAATAGAGAAAAAGATTATAATTTAGACTTATTATTACTTACACAAGGTTGGAGCAAATACAGTTGGGATAATATTTTAGGTTTGCCACCACAACTCAATTATGAAAGAAAACTTGGTCTACAGCAGACCATCACAATCGATGAAAACATACCCAATAATGTTGAATCCTTGTTGCTATACAACACTATATACAACAGAGAAAAGGTCTTTGCTTTAGACAATTCCACTGTTAAAACCTTCAATCTAGATAACAGATATCCATTTATTGGAGAAATGCTTGAATTTTCTTTTATAACCAAAAAGAAAAAGTTTAAAAAACCAAAAATTGTTGTTTCTACGAGTGCAGAAATAGTATCCGATAACCTTGACGAAAATTATTTTTCACCACCTATTTCTCTAAGACGTCAAGTAAAGCTTGACATGGATAAAAACAGACTGTATTCCAACTTTCTTAATGGTGAACTTTTAGACGAAGTGATTATAAAAGCAAAAAAAGAAGAAAGTGGACTTGAGCAAAATTATGTCAATTCGTTTGCAGATAATAAAGTAAAAGTGGACGAAGATTTTGTAAATTCTTACCCATTATTATCTGATTATTTAAGTTTTAGAGGTTACATCGTAAGGGATTCTGGTTCTTCTTTCAGTATTCGTAATCTTTCGAGAATTTCGCTGAATGGTAGTAATTCACCGGCTATATTTTTAAATGGTGTATTGTTGAATGATCTTTCCATTCTAGCAGGTAGTCGAACTTCAGACTTTGAAGAAATCATGATAGACAAAAGCGGCTATGGTGGTGGCCTACAAGGTGCTAACGGATTTATCAGGCTCACCTACAGGTTAACACCATTATTTACAAATGCAGGAGATACGCCACTATCATCACCCTACACGCAGGTTAAAATAAAGCAAGGATTTGAGCCTTCTAAGGCCTTTTACAATCCGGAATACACCTTTTACAACACCGAAGCGTTTCAATCTATCGGTACGGTGGGTTGGTTTCCAAACATTACACTAAACCCTGGCGAGGAGTTCAAATTTAATCTTATCGATACCGGTCTGGAAGCGCTAACTCTTTATATTGAAGGGATAACAGAAAACGGTGATCTTATTAGTATCGAAAAAGAGTATTCAAGCAAATTAAACTACCAAGAGCAATAGTATAATTTAATTAAAACTCTGAGGTAAAATGAAATTTTAAACTAGGGTACTTATTTTGAGTCATTTGAAGTGAGAACGCAGAATCGGCTAAAAATACCAGCTGGTTTTGCTTATCTCTGGCTAGATACTTGGCTTTAACTCTTTTAAAAGCTTTAAGTTCTTCCTGGTCAGCATTTTTTTCATCAACCCAACAGGCTTTGTGAACATTCACGTTTTCGTAAGAACACTTTGCGCCGTATTCATGCTCTAGTCGGTACTGAATAACTTCGTATTGTAAAGCACCAACTGTACCAATAATTTTACGGTTGTTTAAATCTAAGGTGAATAACTGCGCAACACCTTCGTCCATAAGTTGGCTAATACCTTTGCTAAGTTGCTTAGCCTTCATAGGGTCTGCATTGTTGATGTATCTAAAATGTTCTGGAGAAAAGTTTGGGATGCCTTTATACATTAGAGTTTCACCTTCAGTGAGTGTGTCTCCAATTTTAAAATTACCAGTGTCGTGAAGACCGACAATATCGCCGGGAAACATTTTATCTACGACCTGCTTTTTCTCTGCAAAAAAGGCATTAGGACTCGAAAACTTTAGGGACTTGTTCAACCTAACATGCAGGTAAGGCTTATTTCTTTCAAATTGTCCCGAAACCACTTTAACAAAGGCAAGCCTGTCTCGATGTCTAGGATCCATATTAGCGTGTATTTTAAATACAAAGCCTGTAAATTTATCTTCTGTGGGCTTTACTTCTCTTGTATCGCTCACTTTAGAACGTGGAGAAGGGGCGATATCTACAAAACAATCCAGCAGTTCCCTCACACCAAAGTTGTTTAAAGCAGAACCAAAAAACACTGGTTGAAGCTTGCCATTTTTATAAGCTTCAATATCAAATTTTGGGTAAACACCTTCAACCAAATCTATTTCTTCTCTCAAGGTTTCTGCAGAAGTTTCACCAATTAGTTGGTCTAATTCCGGTGTTGATAAATCGTTTATCTCTACCGTGTCTTCGATGTCCTTTCTTGGATCGCCTGTAAACAGGTTTATGTTATTTTCATAGATATTGTAAATCCCCTTAAAATCGTAACCCATACCAATAGGAAAACTTAAAGGCGTAACCTTTAATTCCAGTTTTTGTTCGATTTCATCAAGAAGCTCAAAGGCGTCTTTTCCTTCTCTGTCCAATTTATTTATAAAGACAATCATCGGTATATTACGCATGCGACATACCTTGACGAGCTTTTCAGTTTGTTCCTCAACCCCTTTGGCAACGTCTACCACCACAATCACACTATCTACGGCTGTTAGAGTTCTAAAAGTGTCTTCTGCAAAATCTTTATGCCCCGGCGTATCTAAAATATTTATTTTGTTGTTTCTGTATTCAAATCCAAGAACAGAGGTCGCCACAGAAATTCCTCTTTGGCGTTCAATCTCCATAAAGTCACTCGTAGCCCCTTTTTTTATTTTATTTGATTTTACAGCGCCGGCTTCCTGTATCGCGCCTCCAAATAATAATAGTTTTTCCGTTAATGTTGTTTTTCCGGCATCCGGGTGAGACACAATACCAAATGTGCGTCGTCTGTTGATTTCGTCTAAAAATTTCATGCTGCAAATTTAAATTTTAACAGCTAATACGCTAAAGTTCGTGTTATTTTATTTTATGTATAGAGGTCAGCAGATAATTGCTCATAATTTTAATCCATTATTTAATAGATAATCAACATGTTATTAAGCTTAGTATTGTCAGTTCGAGCGCAGTCGAGAACTACTCGTCTATTAAAATTGGCTTCGATTACTCTCCAAATTTAGGGACTTACATATGCAATTCCATTTAGTTTTTAAGTGAGTAACTAACTACTGAGCTCTATTTAAGTAAAAGTGAATCTAATTTTCATTCATTTCATATTTACTGCTAAAATTTTCAACTAATAATATTATCCAAATATAGCTTTTGAATTTTGTTCAAAAGAATAGGGCAGGAGTAGAGGAAACGCTTATGTTGAGGTATTATTTCTGGGCATAAGCTTTTACATCTTCTGCAGAAATGTGTTGCCCTCCTAAGATGGTAAGCCTTTCGACGACATTTCGTAATTCTCGGATGTTCCCCGTCCAATTGTAATTTTGTAAAACGTTTAGGGCTTCGTCATCAATCTTTTTAGGCGAAGTGCCTTGCTCGCTGGCAATATTTTTAAGAAAATGATTGACAAGCAGCGGGATATCATCAATTCTTTCATTTAACGAAGGTACATTTATCATAATGACGGCAAGTCTATGGTATAAATCTTCTCTGAATTTTTTTTGTTTAATTTCTTCTTTCAAGTCCTTATTTGTTGCCGCAACAACTCTTACATCTACTTTGATGTCTTTATCACTCCCAACCCTTTGAATTTTATTTTCCTGTAATGCCCGCAATACTTTGGCTTGTGCAGAGAGGCTCATGTCACCAATTTCGTCCAGGAATAAGGTACCGCCATTCGCGGCTTCAAATTTTCCGGCTCTGTTTTTATTTGCAGAGGTAAAAGCACCTTTAAGGTGGCCAAATAATTCACTTTCTATTAATTCTGAGGGGATAGCCGCACAATTTACCTCAATCATAGGTGCTTTGGAACGCTTGCTTTTCTCATGTATCCAATGGGCAACCAATTCTTTACCTGTTCCATTTCCTCCGGTAATTAAAACCCTCGCATCTGTTGGCGCTATTTTTTCTATCATCTCCTTTATGTTTTCCATTTCAGGAGATTGCCCAATCATGGTATATTTCTTACTTACTTTTTTCTTGAGTGTTCTATTCTCTGTCGCGAGCGTGTTATGGTCTAAAGCTATCCTTACCGTTTGTAATAGTCTGTTTAAATCCGGTGGTTTAGAAATATAATCAAAAGCACCTTTTCTCATGGTATCCACAGCAGTGTCTAAGTCACCATGACCGGAAATCATGACTATGGGAAGTTCTGGTTTTATTTTTTTTACATGGTCCAAGACTTCAACACCATCCATTTTGGGCATTTTGATGTCGCAAAGCACCAAATCCAAATCTGTATTTTTTATAATTTCAACAGCTTCAACGCCATCCCTGGCTTCTTCAATTTGATAGCTTTCGTTTTCTTGCTTTAATATTTTTATAAGCACTCGTCTTATAGCGTCTTCGTCTTCAACAATTAAAATTTTGGACATAATATTTTTTTAGACTATTAATTCTGTTAACACCCCAAAATTGCAATTTATATTTGAGTTTTAGAGCCAAAATACAATCAATTTTTTCTTATACGTATTTAAAAAACTCTTAATCTAAATCAAGTTAAATTTATATTCATAGTTTTGTATTTATGAAAATTTCTAATCACATATTTTCATTTGTATTGGCTATTGTAGTTCTCTTTTCAACTACCACAATAACCATAAACAAGCATTATTGCGGAAAATCGCTTGTTAAAACGACGGTGATTACACACAATGATGGCTGTAAGAAACATGAGAGGCTAAAAAGTAAGAGTTGTTGTGAGGTATTTAAAAAGGACTGCTGCGATGACGAGCAACTGGTTTTTGAAGGTTTAGACCATCTTAAATTTGAAAAATACATTCCCGATTATAATTTATCTTATGATTTCTATAGTGAGGTGCTTCATGCATACAACATAGATCTTAATGCCTATGTTAAGCTTATAGAGCCATCGTATTTTAATTATAGACCACCACCATTAGTAAAACCTATCTACAGTTTAGTTGAAGTATATTTAATTTGATTTTTAGTTTTTTTTCTAAGTAGACATTTCTATTTAATTTAATTAACAAAAATTCAATGATATACAAAAATATTTTAAAAATCATACCCTTATTATGTTTAAGCAGTATTACCTACTCACAAAGTGAACTAAAAGGAGAAGTGCTTGAGCTTATCGCAGGAAAGGAAAAGCCGATATATGGAGCAAACGTTTATTGGCAAAACCAAAATATTGGACGGGTAACAAACGAGGATGGAAAGTTCTCCATCCCTTACAAGTCAAATTACACTACGCTTATCATTACTTATGTCGGTTACAAGGCCGATACGCTGAATATTACGGACAATACTTACATCAAACATATTTTAGAAGCGGAGGCTAATCTGGAAGAGGTAAACATTACAGCTCGAAAACAAAGCTTGTCTCGTTCCTATTTGGACTCTAAAAATGTAATAAACGTGTCGAGTGACGAACTTCTAAAAGCAGCATGCTGCAATTTGTCCGAAAGTTTTGAAACCAATCCGTCTATAGATGTAAATTTTTCAGACGCTATTACAGGGACGAAGCAAGTAAAAATGTTAGGCTTGGATTCTCCTTATATTCTGATAACCACAGAAAACATACCGTCTATTAGAGGTGCTATTCAGACAAATGGTTTAAGCTTTATTCCGGGAACTTGGGTAGAAAGCATTCAAATTACAAAAGGCGCTGGAAGTGTAGTAAATGGTTTTGAGAGTATTACAGGCCAAATAAATGCTGAGCTTCAAAAGCCTTCTCAGGACTATCCTTTATTTATTAATGCCTATGCAGGTATAAACGGCAGATTAGAGTTTAATACGCATATAAATCAAAAAGTATCCGACAAATGGCATACAGGAATATACATTCATGGCAACCAAAGAAGTGAAAAGTTTGACCGAAATGGCGACGGGTTTTTAGATTTACCCTTAAAAGAACAGATTAATGTACTCAACCGTTGGCAATATTCTGATGCTGAGAAAGGCATCATTTCTTTCATAAATTTTAAATACCTTAATGACAAGATGCAATCTGGTCAACTCGATTTTAGACCAGAAAGCGATAAGTTTACTAACAGGTCGTGGGGCAGTGAATCTGATACCGAACGCTTTGAAACGTCTTTAAAATTTGGTTATGTAAATCCCGAGATCCCATACCAGAGTTTAGGTTTCCAAACAGATTTCAGTTATCATGATCAAGCATCTTATTTTGGATTTCGAGTACACGACATTCAACATACCAGTTTGTACTCAAATCTCATTTACAATTCTATCATATCAGACTCCAGGCATAAAATTAAAACCGGACTCTCCTTTATGTACGATAGTTTTGACGAAGTTGCAGATAGTACAGCGTATATGAGAAATGATAATTCCTTTGGTGGTTTTTTTGAATATGCCTTCGATAACTTGAGTGATCTTACATTAACAGCTGGTATCAGAGCAGACCAGCACAATAGGTTAGGCTTTTTCCTAACGCCCAGATTTCATTTAAGATACACGCCTTGGGGCAAATCGGCGCTAAGGGTTTCTTTCGGGAGAGGTAAGCGAATTGCTAATATTTTTGCAGAAAACCACAATTTATTTGCAAGTTCCAGACAGATTAATATCCTAAACACCAATGGTAGTATTTACGGTTTAGATCCGGAAATAGCATGGAATTTTGGTGTAAGCTATTTGCAAGGCTTTAATTTATTTGGCAAAAGTGGTGATATAACTTTCGATTTTTATCGAACAGATTTTCAGAATCAGGTTGTTGTAGATTGGGAGAATCCAACAGAAATACGATTTTATAATCTTAATGGCCAAAGTTTTTCGAGTGTATTTCAGGCCGAGTTGAATTATGAGTTACTTGATAGATTAGACTTAAGGTTAGCTTACAAATTCTTCGATGTGCAAACCGACTATTTGGAAGGTCAATTTCAAAAACCACTTATACCAAGGCATCGGTTTTTTGCCAATCTGGGTTATATAACACAATTAAAAGATAATGGAGCGCAATGGAAATTTGATGTGACCTATAATTGGTTAAGCGAACAGCGTTTTCCCAGTACAGTCTCAAGTCCTTCAGAATTTCAGCAAACAAGTGAAACCCCTACGGTGGGACTTCTAAATGCTCAAGTAACAAGAGTCTTCTCAGATAAGTTTGAAATTTACCTAGGTGGCGAAAACATGACGGATGTGAGACAGCCAAATCCTATTATAAATGCTGAAAATCCTTTTGATTCATTTTTTGATAGTAATTTTGTGTACGGTCCAATTTTTGGTTACCAGTATTACGTAGGCTTAAGATTTAAATTAATTAAAAACAATAAACAATAAAAACCATGAAAACGATAATTACCCTAAGTATTTTATTTATGAGCATGTTTTCCTTTGCTCAAAACAAAAATGCAAAAACCATCATTGAAGTAGATGGCGTTTGCGGCATGTGTAAAGTAAGAATTGAAAAGGCAGCCTTAGGCACCAAAGGTGTAAAATCTGCTGTTTGGAGTGTTGAAACACACCAATTAAACTTAATTTTTGATGAAAGAAAGACAAATATCAAAACCATTTCAGAAAAAATTGCAGAAGCAGGTCATGACAACCGTTTGATTACTGCAACAGACGAAGCCTATAATTCGGTTCATGAGTGTTGTAAGTACAGGGATGAAAATGTGAGAGAAGACCATAAAGAGGAAAAAAAGAATTAGTTCTCAGTTTATTTAGAATATTATCTATTGTATAGATTTGAACATTAGTTTTGCTAAAAAAGGGGTTGAAGCGATATCCATACTAATGTTGCTTGGGATTTGGATATTTACAATATTGAAATACTCCAGTTTACCGGAACATATTCCTATGCATTATGATGCAGGAGGTATTGCAGACGGGTTTGGGAATAAAAGCAATATTTTCAATTTACCGTTTGTTTCCTTGCTGTTTTACATCGGAATCACTTATTTGAATTTTTATGTGAAAAGATTATACTTTAAAAATAAAAGTACACCAAAATGGTCGTATAATAAGTATATCTTAATAGTTGAAATGATACGTTCCCTAAAGCTAACGCTAATGTTGTTTTTTGGAATATTAACCCTAAGGAAAATTCAAACTTTGGATTCTGGAGAACTTGGTGTTTGGGTTTTGCCTCTTAGTTTTGGTGTAATAATTTTACCTCTCTTTTATTATTTGATAAAACTAATTAGAGTTTAGCCTAAAATAGCTTAAAAAACCATGAGATAACATTAAGCATATGTTGAAAAATATTATGATATGACGTACAAAATACATTCACTTTTGGTGATAATACTTGTTTTTTCATTTCAAATCTTGTCTTCACAAAACACAAAACAAGAACAAATGAGAAAGCTAGAGTTTATGGTAGGCAACTGGGTCGGTGTGTCTAAAGGTTTTGAGAATGGAAAAGTTATAAGAGAAGAACCCGCTTTCGAAAAGATTGCTTACAAGGTCGATAAACATATCATTACCATAGATTTACATTCTGAATCGTTACAACTGCATACGGTTTTGTATTTTGATGAAAACGAGGATTTATATTATTACAATCCGTTTTACAAAAATGGAGCAGGGAAATACAAAGCTTATTTTGAAAACGGCATGTTGGTCGTTAAACCATCTGCTGAAAAGCGTTTTATTTTTAAACCAACTGAAGATGGTGGTTTCCAGGAATATGGCGAAGAACGTATTGATGGGAAATGGATTAAATATTTTGAAGATACCTTTATTCGCGTAGATTAGCTTCAGCTTTCAATCTAATTTCATCTAAAATCGTCATCAGATTTAATGAAAATTCCAAAGGTAGTTTTGGGCTTTCAGTCAAACCCTTGGATAAGCATTCGTTAACGTGTTCGATTTCAAAGTTATAACCCCTGTGCTTATGCTCATAGTCAATATGGTCAGTTTTTCCTTCAGATGTAATGCTAATTTTGTCCGTTTCATGAAATCTGGAATGAAGTCTTATGCTCGCATTTTCATATTCTAAAACAGCTTCGCTTGGCGTATCGAGTTTAAAACTGCAGAACAAGTTTGCAACTGCACCATTTGAGTAGGTAAATTGCATTTTAGTTTCTAAATCTACACCGATTTCGGTTTTAGTTTGAGTTGCTTTTATGTGTTTAGGAATGCCAAGCAGTTTTAAACTTAAATACACGGGATAAATTCCGATATCCAATAAGGCACCACCACCAAGGTCAGGATTAAATAACCTGCTTTCAGGATTGTATTCCGGCTTGAAACAAAATTCTGCGTTTATAGTAGTTAGTGCTCCATACTTTTGTTGAGTTGTAATTTCAGCAACTTTTTCCAAGTGCGGCATAAAGTTTGTCCAAATCGCTTCCATGAGAAATACCTTCTTAGATCTGGCGATTTCAATCATCTGCTTGGCTTGTGTTGCATTTAAGGCAATGGGTTTTTCGCACAAAACGGCTTTTTTAGCTTTTAAAGCTTCAAGCGTATTTTCATAATGAAAAGCATGTGGTGTAGCGATGTAAATGACATCCACGTTGGCGTCTTGATACAAATCTTCATAGCTGCCATAAGCTTTGTGAGCTTTATATTTTTCAGCAAAAGATTCCGCTTTTGCCATAGAACGGGATGCTACTGCATACAATTCTGCATTTTCAACTTGAAGAAGATCTTCAACAAAATAATGTGCTATTTTACCCAGGCCTAAAATGCCCCAACGTATTGTTTTCATTTTTTCTGTAATAGAGTTTGAATAATTATTGCCAGACTTATGACTAAGAAGCAACCAAATAAGTTAAGCCACAAATACGGCATAAAATCGTTAAAATACCCATAAATGACAATGGCTTGTGTAATAAGTGCGGCAAAAAAGGTAGCGTTAGATTTTACATATTTTATAAAAAATGCTAAAAGAAAAATGCCTAAGACATTACCATAAAATATGGAACCAATAATATTTACAAGCTCTATCAAGTTGTCGAACAAAGGCGCCAGACATGCAACGGCTATCGCGATAATCCCCCAAACGAGGGTAAAGAACTTTGAAGCTTTTACAAAGTGCATATCTGTTTTATCGGTATTAGTATTTCTTTTATACAAGTCTATAACGGTAGTAGAGGCAAGGGCATTGAGTTCTGAGGCTGTTGAAGACATCGCCGCACATATGATTGCTGCCAAGAGTAAACCTATTAATCCTCTTGGCAAGTTGTTTAATACAAAATGTATAAAAACATAGTCCGTATCATTTGTCTCTGCTTGTTCGTCTGCTTTTTTAATAATGGTTCTTGCCTTTTCACGAATGACTTTTTCTTCATCATCAAGCTTTGCTATTGTTGTTTTAATAGAAGAATTTTCAACTGTACCCGGCATTTCATTCAAAGTTTGAATGACAGCTTTCTTTTCATTAAAATTTTTGTTCAATTCTAATTTTAAGGACTCATACTCAGTTTTATAATCACTTTCCAAGACTACTTTTTCTGCTGCGGGATTAAAATTTAAGGGTGCTTGGTTAAACTGGTAAAAGACAAATACCATAATACCCACCAAAAGAATAAAAAATTGCATAGGTACTTTTAGTAAGCCGTTAAAAATCATTCCCATTTGGCTTTGCTTAACCGAGCTTGCTGATAAGTAGCGTTGTACTTGACTTTGGTCTGTACCAAAGTAAGATAGTGCTAAAAAGGTTCCTCCAATTAGTCCACTCCAAACCGTGTACCTGTTTTCCAAATCAAAACTAAAATCCAAAATATCCAGTTTACCACTGGCAGAGGCGATATCCAAGGCATTCGTAAAATTGATGTTTTCAGGCAGGTAACTTATAATCACAAAAAAAGCGATGATCATTCCCGAAAAAATAACTGCCATTTGCTGTTTTTGAGTCACGCTCACTGCTCGAGTTCCACCTGAAACGGTGTAGAAAATAACTCCGATGCCAATAATAATATTAAGGGTAAACAAATCCCATCCCACTACAGCAGAAAGGATAATCGCAGGGGCAAAAATGGTAATTCCGGCCGCAATCCCACGTTGAATTAAGAAGAGTAAAGCAGTAAGTGTTCTTGTTTTTAAATCAAAACGGCTTTCCAAATATTCGTAAGCCGTATAGACATTAAGCTTGTGATACAATGGAATAAAAACCATACAAATAACTACCATGGCCAAAGGCACGCCAAAATAAAACTGAACAAAGCCCATTCCATCTTCATAGGCTTGACCTGGAGTAGAAAGAAATGTAATGGCACTAGCTTGGGTGGCCATTACAGACAAGCCAACAGTCCACCATCTCGCATCGTTTCCACTTTTTATATAATCCTGAACATTATTGCTTTTTTTGGTTTTGTAAGTACCGTAAATTACAATAAAAGCTATACTAGCAATCATTACTAAAAAGTCAATATAATGCATGGATTTTTTTTAGTTATGGATTAAAACTGTTCATTATAATGTACATGATTGCAAAATATAAAATATTGACAATTAATACGATGGTATACATTTTGTCCCACTTAAATCGCTGTGGTTTATTCATAATTTCCCTTGATTGACAATAAATTAGAGAGTAAGCGATATGCTCCGGGAACACCTGCCGGTAATTGTCTAAAGAGACTTAAGCCTGTGTAAATGTAGTAGCCTTCTCCGTAAGGTGCTACTAACAAACTCCCTTTTGTTGGCGCCTCTTCATAATCTTGAATTTCCAGAATAGGAGAGAAGCGCTCATCCCATTGGTTTGGGAAATATAAGCCGCGTTCTTGTACCCAACCTTCAAAGTCTTTTTGGGTGATTTTATTTGGAAAATTTAAGATGGGATGATTGGGTTCCAAAAATTTAACTTCAGCCAGCTCGTTCGTTACACGTTCCCTGGATATCTTTAAATTCAATGGGGAAACTTTATCAGTTTTTAAACTATAAGTTGTGTTATACTGATTAATTAACACACCACCATTTTTTACATAGTCAAACAAAAAGTCATTTTTGATAACAAGTTGGTCTTGGGTATTAAATGCTCTAACGCCCATTACAATCGCTTCATATTTGTATAAATCTTCAGCTGTGGTCACGTCGTCCAGGTTAATTTCTTCAACATTTAAGCCTAAACTTCTTAAACTTTCAGGAACTTTATCACCGGCACCACTCACATATCCTACATTGTCAATACTTTGTTTCACGTCTATGTAAACAAGAGAGGTAGAAGCCTCTTCAGAAAAATGTTGTTTAGGAATATGATCGTAATCGAGGACGTTTATTTTTTTGGTATAAGTGTTGTTATTTGATTTTACTAAAAATTTAGCCTCAATTTTTTGTGTTTCATTTGGAGGAGTCACATTAAAATTGAACGATTTTAATTCACCTTTCTTATTTAGAGAAAAATCTATATAGTTTGGGCTAACACTCCAATTTTTGGGCAAATCAACAAATAATCTTCCTTCAATAGCATCGGTGTAAGATTCAATTTGAACAGAAATACTTTTGGTATTTGAATTATTAAAAATAACCACTTCGTCTCTAGGCTCAATGGAGATCTTAGGTAAAATATGAAAGTCTTCAAAAACTTCTCCATCCACACGGGAATTGTATTTGTACATCACAGGAGTGTTATAAACTAGTCTCGTCCCTGCAATATTAAAGGTGTAGTTTAAAGATAAGGGTTGTGGTGTTTTAGGAAGTCCAATTTGCAGAGGATTACTCACAGAATAAATACCGTCTTCAGGTTTGTCTTCAAGCCAATAAGGCATTGTCCGTTGTGCATTGACATTTAATTCAAAAGATAGGTATTCTGCGATATTGTTTTTTAAGGTTTTTGAGGAAGAGTAAACCACGTTGGCATAATTGTCTTTAATCTCTACAAGGCTAATTTCAACAGGACTTCTATTTGTAATTTCTGTTCTAACTTCTATATTTTCTTCAGGATTTGCCGTCGAACTAGTACTTACAGCTTCCATATATAGGCCAAGACAAGATTTGATGATAGATTGTATTTGTCTGGTTTTTATATTTTTCCAGTGTTCATCATCCAGTTTTTGAATTAAATTATAAGCTTCAATAAGCCGAGGTACACTTTTGTAAGGACTGCTATAGTCGTAATCCGCTATAACTTGGTCTATAATATTCTGAATTTTATTTCCGCCTTTTACGCGGTTCCAAGAGGTGTCAATGCCATCAAAAATATCATTATTAGAAGGCATATCACCTTTTATGATTTCCAGATATTCTTGCTGTTCACCACGTACAGGCGTATTTCCAAAAGCCTGTGATTTATGTTGACTCCTACTAATCGAAGCAATTTCAGAATTAGACAAGCCCAAGTCCGGGTAGTATTTTCCTATATCTAAGGATACTAAATTAGACTTATCTGCTTTTTCAAACTTTTCTCGACTACCATAAAACCACCATGACGTGTTGAAAAAGAGGCGTTTCGGTTGCCAAGTGTCGGTATATTTAAGTTGCTTGGGATAAGTAGTTTTATCGGCTGTGATATCAAATGCTTCTAAACTTAGCATTGCAGAAGCGGTGTGGTGTCCATGTGTTGTACCCGGTGTGCGGTGGTCAAACCTGTTGATTATCACATCAGGCTTTAAGGTTCTTATGGTCCAAACCACATCGCTTAAAACACTGTCTTTTTTCCAAAAACTCAATGTTTCTTTAGGCGACTTTGAATACCCGAAATCAACTGCTCGGGTAAAGCGCTGCTGACCACCATCTACTTGTCGGGCTGCTAAGAGCTCTTCTGTTCTTATAATGCCAAGAGCTTCTTTAAAATCTGAGCCTAAAAGGTTTTGGCCCCCGTCACCCCTTGTTAATGAGAGGTAATATGTGTCAGCATGAAGATTATTCGCGCAATAGGCAATGAGTCTGGTGTTTTCGTCATCAGGATGTGCAGCAACATATAATACAGTACCTAAAAAATTTAAAGCTTTAATATCATTTAAAATCTCTAAACTGTTTTGTTTTTGGGGAGCTTGAGAAAAGCCACAGATTGAAATTATACAGGCACAAAAGACCCAGATCTTCAGTTTCATGAATTCTTTTTCTTCAAATATATAAGTATGTGCTCCTAAGTAGCATTGGATTTAACGATTTGTAAAGTTATTAGTCTCTAATTATGCACTACTACGTCATGAGCCATTTATATTTTAGCCTTTAGTTCATTGCTGTTACCTGATAATACCAAGCTTCAGGTTTCATGTTCAAGACCCAAAACCCGAAACCGACTACCCCCCATAACCTTATAACCTCCTAACTTTCCCCTCAAATATCTA
>CAYNCI010000058.1:0-18678 GCA_964396065.1 uncultured Mesohalobacter sp.
GCAACGGTCACTTCAGGCTGCTCAACCACAATTAAGTTGAAACTGGTGATGGCAAAGCAAGAAGGATCGTCATTGTTTTCTACGCGTACCCAAATTTGGTCGTCAGCATCGATGCTTGTATAGTTCGCAGGGTCTGCAATGGCATTGACATCGCCATTGGCATCTACATCGGAATTATGATAGGTGAGTGTATGCGTTGTGGTGTCTTGATTAGCCCCAAAAACAATCGCATCCTGAACCGTTAAATCAAATAAGGTTTGACCTGTATTACCCGTCTGTACACAGACGGATAAATCACCTGGCTGTATGGCTTCGGCGTCAATTAATTCAATATTAAAGCTAGCTAAGGTATAGCATTCAGGATCGTTTACATTTTCGGCTCTAACCCAAATGACTTCTGAGTCTGAAGTTGGCGTGTAATTAGTTGGGTCTGTTATAGCATTTACAGGTGTATCGGCATCCGTTTGAGAATTGAAATAAGTTAAACTAACTTCCGTTGCATTAAGAATACCAAAAGCCACGGCGTCGTTTAGTGTTAAGTCGAAAGACTGTGTTAATGAAAAGTCACCACATTGGCTTAAGCTTGGCGTTTGGGTAATTACAGGCTCTTCTGTAATGCTAATGACAAAACTAGTTACTTCAAAACAATTGTCCGGGTCGTTGTTGTTTTGTACTCTAGCATAAATAGTTTGAGGATTGGAAGTATTGTTAAACGCATCCGGCGTAGCGATAGGATTAGTACCTTGATCGGCTTCCAGAGGATCGGTGTGATAGCTTAAACTATGCGTTGTGGAGTCTTGGTTTGGACCGAAAACAGTTGTATTTTGAACAGTAAGGTCAAATGTTGAAACTCCAGTATTTCCAGTTGGTTCGCAGGTGATAATATCATCGGGCACAAAAATTTCAATGTCATTTATAGTCAAATCGAAGCTGATAATAGACCAGCACCCATCACTTTCAACACTTTCTGCTCTTATCCAAATGGTTTCAGAAATATTTGCCGGTAAATAGTTTGCAGGATCTGTAATGGGGTTGATACCGTTTTGAGCATCAGTTTCAAGCGTATGGTAAGATATGATAGCATCTACTGGAGTAACGCCAATAGCAGCACCATCATAAATGCTTAAGTCGAAAGTTTGTGTTCCACTAAAATCGCCACACTGCGATAAACCTACAGGTGGGATTGTAATTTCTGGTGTATCGATAGAGTCGCAAACAAATACTAAGGT
This sequence comes from uncultured Mesohalobacter sp., assembly GCA_964396065.1. GTDB lineage: Bacteria > Bacteroidota > Bacteroidia > Flavobacteriales > Flavobacteriaceae > Psychroflexus. The sequence continues at coordinate 1,230 of CAYNCI010000058.1, forward strand.
TTTTGTACAAGGACCACCGGTAACTTCTACAGTGTATGTTCCTGGTGTTCCCGTGGTGATAGAAGCTGTTGTGTCAGGAATTGGGTTGCCGTCTAAAAACCAGTTATAAATTAAATCGCTATCAGTAAAATTAGCGTCAGGCGAAATTGTAACATTAGTACTAATTGTAGTGGTCTGTCCCTCACAAATGGCATCTGCAGTTGCTGTTAAATCCAAATCAAACGCAGGGTTTATATCTATCACGGCATCATCTTGAACAACAACTTGATCGCCATTACAATTCGAATACACAGCTTCCACTGAATATGTTTCGTCTCCGTTTACTGGAACTGTAATCGTAGGAGCATTTGAAATAAAGTTTCCGGCAGGATCGAACCAAGAAAATGTAACGTTAGGCGTTCCATTTGGCGTAAAACGCCATGCTTCTTGACTTGCAGACCAAGAGCTTAAGTTTCTGCCTGGAGGAGAAAAACCTTGTGTCGCAGCATTGTTTTGAATGCCTATTACAGCTAAATCTCCATTCCAGGTACAATTATTCGGTTTATTATCCACATATATTTCGATAGTATTTGTAGTTTCATACAAGACCATCTGGAATGTAGAATTTTGAGAGTTACAACTAAAAAATGCAACTGAGGAAAAGCTAACCACAAATGTTCGACATGGGGCTTGGCCAATAATTTCCCATGCTATTTCCGGATTTGAGCTCGAAACACTAGGATCTATGTCATGATTAACCATGATGTTGGCATCATTCATTGCACCAACACCATTAGGTATTGGACCTGAATTTTGCAGATTCCAATCATTAAAGTTAGACGGGTTTTGAAAACTAATCACACCATTACTTCCAACTCTTATACTTGTTTCTACATTTCCAAAAAAACAAAAATCAAAAGGCAGATTAATTAGTGGAGACCAAACATCGTCTGTATTTACTGATATCGGATTACTAAGCCCTGTAAACGGGAATGGTGGTGCGTAAGGAATAGGATCTACTCTATAGTTTGTGGTTTCACCTGTAACAAGAAAGTCTGAAGATAAGGTAACCGTATCAGGAATTTCACAATCAAAAAGCACATCATCTGCGGTAACATTTGGGCATCCAGGTCCCGGATTGTCAGCATCAAAGATAACATCTACTTGTTGGTTAATGACATTAAAGTTTGTACATCCATTAGCGTCTTCAACAGTAACTGTAACAAAGTATGTTCCTAATAAGGTATAAAAGTGAGTTACTGTTTGGCCTGTAACCGGCGGGCTACCGTCGCCAAAGTCCCAGGTGTATGTAGCTCCGGCGTCAAATCCATCACCAAACGTAGCAGAGGCATCAAACGTTAAGGTTTCGCTTAGATTCACGGTGTAGATTGTACCATCAAAATCGGCTGGAGCAATATTATCTATAGATGCTTCAATGATTTGGCATGGTGGTCTACAGCTTATTGTGGCTTCCCATCCTGCAGCTTCAAAAAATGTATTTGAAGAAAAAACTAAGGTTAAACATCCCGTTAAATTAGGGTCTGATGCAGAAACGTTTGAGAGAATAGCATTTGCAGCATTAGTTAAATTTCCAGTAAACGTGCCAATTAACGCAGCAAGGTCGACAGTGTCAGAATCATAAATGGTTAATGTATCGTCTGAAGCGATTAACTGAAATGATAAAAATTCTAGAACAACTCTGTTGTCAGGCGCATCCGGGCAAATCGTTATGGTGAAATTTTCACTTGCACTGTAATTTCCTCCAGGACCACCAGAATCGTAAAACGTGCCAGAACATTGATTGAAGGTCCCGTCTTGCATTAATAAGTCCTGAGAAAATAAGGTAGTTGAAAAAAATAATAATAATAAAGTATACAGGTATCTAGCTAATGGCATGCTATCTATATTAAAAGTGTTTATGTCAAAATAAAAATCTGCGAAAAATACTAAATAATTATTAAAGCTGACTTGGTTTTTTCACTTAAATAGACTGCAAAAAAAAAGCTTAAGAATTAATCCTAAGCTTTTGAACCAATAAGGGATATTTTGGTTAATTTTTATTGTTTAGTGGTGTTAACACATCACCATAACCTTCATAGTGTTGCATTTCTTTCGACTTTATATCGTAATAATAAATTGAAGGGTAGCTGCCCACTCCAAATGCATTGGCGAATACGAAGTCTTCGTCTAAAAGAATTTTTAAATTAGACAACTTTAAAAGCTTAGGAGCAAGGTCTTTAAAAAATGTTTGGGTTTTCTCTTTTGTATTTGCTGCAACAGCATAAAAAGTCATGTTTTTTAAATCCAAGCTTTCATAATTCTTATTTAATATTTTAAAAGCGGTTTCACAATGGCTGCATTCCGGATTAAAATAAACGATGTATGCATTTTTATCATCTGCCATGTCTTCGTTTGTAAACATGTTCCCCTCGATATCCTTCAAGAAAAAACTCGGAAGATCTTCAACAATTTGTTGCGCTTTAATGGATGAACTTAGCAGTAATAGTGCAAATAGAAAAAAATAGGATTTCATTTGTTATGTTTTAAATCTTTAAATTCTAATTAAATAATTTCCAAAATTAATACCAGTTTTTTGGTTATGTATTAAAGAGACTATTTAGAGTATCTAAATTATACCTTTACCATATTATATATGTATCGCTCTGTCTTCGGTCGCCGCTAAGGCTGCTTCTTTTACAGCTTCGGCATAGGTTGGGTGTGCATGACTCATTCTCGCCATATCTTCTGCACTTGCTCTAAATTCCATAGCGGTAACGGCTTCTGCGATAAGGTCAGCTGCTCTGGCACCTATCATATGCACACCTAAGACTTCGTCTGTAGCTTTGTCTGAAATAATTTTTACAAGTCCATCTATGTCTCCACTTGCTCGACTTCGCCCTAAAGCTCGCATAGGGAACTGTCCAACTTTATAGGCTATATTTTTGTCTTTCAATTGTTCTTCGGTTTGCCCAACAGAAGCTACCTCCGGCCAAGTATACACTACATTTGGCACCAAGTTGTAATCGATATGTGGCTTTTGTCCAGCTATAGTTTCAGCCACAAAAGTACCTTCTTCCTCAGCTTTGTGCGCCAGCATCGCGCCATGTATTACATCACCTATGGCATAAATGTTTGGTGTGTCTGTTTGTAAGTGTTCATTTACAACAACTTGACCTCTTTCGTTTAGTTTTACACCTGCATTTTCAGCATTCAATCCGGCGGTATATGGTTTTCTTCCTACAGACACTAAACAGTAGTCGCCTTCAAAAACCACTTCGTTTCCTTTTTTGTCTTTAGCTTTTACAGTAATGTTGTCACCGTCTCTTTCAACTGAATTGACTTGATGCGATAAGGCAAATTTTACTTTTTGTTTTTTCATCACTTTCATCAATTCTTTGCTCAAAGCCGCATCCATCGTTGGGATAATACGGTCCATATATTCGATGACTGTCACCTGTGCGCCAAGTCTTTTATATACCTGTCCTAGTTCCAGGCCGATTACTCCACCACCTATCATAATAAGGTGTTTAGGAATCTCTTTGAGCGATAAAGCTTCAGTTGAAGTAATAATTCTCTCTTTGTCTATATTAATAAAAGGTAACGAATTGGGTTTACTTCCTGTCGCAATGATGGTGTTTTTGGCTTCTATTTCAGTTGAAGTTCCATCATTGTGGGCAATATTAATATGTGTAGCGTCTTTAAAAGACCCCAAACCTTCAAATGACGTGATATTGTTTTTGTCCATCAGAAAATCGATGCCTTTGGTGGTTTGTTCTACAACTTTGTTCTTTCTTTCAATCATTTGTTGAAAATTAAGGCTTATATCACCTTTTATTTCAATACCATGTTCTGCAAAGTGTTTTTGAGCATCTTCAAAATGATGAGAAGAATCTAGGAGTGCTTTGGATGGAATGCAACCCACATTAAGACAAGTTCCTCCTTTTGTGGAATATTTCTCTATTATAGCAGTTTTTAAGCCTAACTGTGCACAACGAATAGCAGCAACATATCCTCCTGGTCCTGAACCAATTACAACAACATCAAATGAATCCATAAAATTTATTTTATCTTTATTTAAAATTTGAATAGCAAAAATACAATATTAAACACGATTTTTTCCTTTAAAAAAGTCTATAAATCATGTCAAAGTTGAGATATATCATAAATACTCTATTCCTCCATTCATTCCTAAATTCAAATTGAATTCTATATTTAAATTTGTTTTAAATTAAATTGAAATGGCAGATTCCAGAAGATCATCATATAAGTTTTTAATAAAAATTAGAGATAAAGTCGATTGGCAAAGTCACTTTACCCTCTTTATTTTATCAATCATAGCCGCATTTGGATTATCATACTTGGTATCCGATCCCTCATTTACAGATACTCAAAACTATGTATTGTTTATTTTGTTCCTCGCCATCGGGCTTTGGGTTACAGAAGCTATACCGCCGTTTGCTGTTGGGATTTTGATAATAGGATTCTTAGTCTTTTCAATAGGGAATGACCATCCGGAAAATGTAAAAAAATACGTACAAACTTGGTCCGATAGTGTAATTTGGCTATTTCTTGGTGGTTTCTTTCTAGCAGAAGGCATGAAAAAAACAGGTCTAGACAAAGATTTATTAAAGATTACGGTTCCAAAATTTGGCAATAAAAGTTCTGTTATTCTTTTAGGCTTCATGTTACTTACAGCATTTTTATCTATGCTGATGAGTAATACAGCAACTACAGCAATGATGATTGCCACCATAACACCTATTCTTAAAAATCTAGGGTCTGACTCTCCATTATCTAAGAATTTGTTGATTGGTATTCCTGCATCAGCGTCCATTGGTGGTATGGGAACGATTATTGGTTCAGCTCCTAATGCCATTGTTGTTGGTGCTTTAGAGGGTGTTGGAATTTCAATATCATTTTTGGAGTGGATGGTATTTGGTATTCCTGTGTCTTTCGCATTAATTTTTATGTTTTGGTATGCCTTATTAAAGGCTAACCCTATTAAAACAAAAACACTAGACTTATCTTATATTTTTAATACTGCCAGAGAAAGAATTCCTCATGACGGAATACCATACAAACAAAAAATAATGAATAAGCGAATTACGCTTATAATTTTAGTTGGTACACTTTCATTATGGTTGACTTCAGGATTTACAGGCATACCTGTAGCTGTTGTTTCAGGAATTCCAATAGTAGCTTTAACTATGGTATCTATCATTACAGCCGACGATGTTAGATCGTTGCCTTGGGACACGTTAATGCTTGTCGCTGGTGGTTTAGCTTTAGGTCTGGCCGTTCAAGAACAAGGTTTAGCTCAATATTTTGTGAGTTTGATACCTGCAGAAAATATTAATATTTATGTCCTTTATATTGCTTTTGCTTTATTTACAGTAATATTTTCAAACATTATGAGTAATACCGCTACAGCCACTATATTTATTCCGATTGCAATTTCCTTGGTATTAAGTATGGGTGTAGGCAGTACGATTACATTGCCAATGATTATTGGTCTATCTGCTTCATGTGCATTGTTATTACCCGTTTCTACACCGCCAAATGCCATTGCGTTTAGTACGGGAATGCTAAAACAATCGGACTTTAGGCTTGGTGGAATTTTAATTGGCTTAGCTGGGCCAATAATAGTAATGCTTTGGTCTTTATTGCTGATATCAATTTTTTATTAATGTCTAAAAGTCTTTGTACTTTTATAGAATGAAAAATATTGAGAATTACATTAATGGCTCCTTCGAACCTTCTATTTCAGGAGAAATTATAGATAACATCAACCCGTCAACGGGTGAAGTTTATGGGACGATACCCAGAAGCCATAAGGATGATGTTAAAAAAGCCGTTGAGGCAGCGGAACAGGCTTTTATGCAATGGTCTAACACCTCCCAAGACTACCGCTCTGAGTTGCTGTTGAAAATTTCAAAAGCTATTGAATATCATTTGGAAGATTTAGCTTTAGCTGAAAGTATAGATAATGGTAAGCCATTACACCTCTCAAAAGCTATCGATATACCTCGCGCAGCTTCAAACTTTAGATTTTTCGCCAATGCCATCACTCAATTTTCTAGCGACAGTCATGAAAGTCAAGGTAGAGATACGATTAATTTCACATTACGTCAGCCTTTAGGTATTGTCGGATGTATTTCGCCTTGGAATTTGCCTTTGTACCTTTTTACATGGAAAATTGCACCAGCTTTAGCTGCCGGAAATTGTGTGATCGCCAAACCGAGTGAAGTTACTCCGATGACAGCATACCTTTTATCTAAAATCTGTAAAGATGCCGGTTTACCTGATGGGGTTCTTAATATCATTCACGGTTATGGCCATGAGGTTGGGCAGGCGATGGTAGAACACCCAAAAGTCAAAGCCATATCTTTTACCGGCGGAACGGCAACAGGAAAAGCCATAGCTTCCACAGCTGCACCACTCTTTAAAAAGTTGTCTTTAGAATTAGGTGGTAAAAATCCTAACCTCATTTTCGCGGACTGTGACTATGAAAAGATGCTTTCGACCACACTAAAATCTTCATTTGCCAATCAGGGACAAATTTGTTTGTGTGGTTCGAGAATTTATGTTGAAGAAAGCATTTACGAAAAATTTAAAACCGATTTTGTAGAAAAAGTAAAACAACTCAAAGTTGGTCATCCCATTGAAGATAATGTCAATTTGGGCGCCTTAGTTTCAGAGCAACATTTAGAGAAAGTTCAATCTTATATTGAATTTGCCAAACAAACAAAAGATGCAAAGGTTTTATGTGGTGGAGAAAAAATTAAACCGGATAGATTTCCAAATGGATTTTATATGCGTCCGTGTGTAATTGAAGTCACAGATAACGCCTGTAAGCTCAATCAAGAAGAGATTTTTGGACCTGTTGTTAGCATAATGCCTTTTAAAGATGAAGCTGAAGCCCTTAAACTAGCTAATGACTGTAAATATGGCCTTTCAAGTACAATTTGGACTTCAAATTTGAATCGAAGTATGCGACTTAGTAAAAATTTACAAGCTGGTATTGTTTGGGTCAATACGTGGTTAAACAGAGATCTGCGAACACCTTTTGGTGGTATGAAACAATCTGGTGTAGGTCGCGAAGGTGGTTTTGAGGCACTTCGGTTTTTTACAGAAGCAAAGAATGTTTGTATTGAGTTTGGGGAGTAGTTTTTAGTCTTTAGCCGGTAGTCGGTAGAGGGTAGAGTTTCTGGGTTTTGCGTCTTCGCGGCTTTACGTGAGTTTTAAAACATTAAGGGATTAAGATTTAGTAAGCTTTGCGTAAAAACCTTAGCATGCTCTGCGTGAAACCAAATAAACTTTAAACTCATAACCCTTTAAAATAATTTAAACATTATGGTATTAAGGGACATTAAGATTCAGTGAGCTTTGCGTCAAAATCTTAGCGTGCTCTGCGTGAAACCAAATAACCTTTAAACTCATAATCCCATAACCTTTTATTAATTAAGGCATTAAGGAACATTAAGGCTTTTGGAACTTTGATTGAAAATATTAGTTGCTCCGTGTGAAATCAAATAAACTTTAAACTCATAATCCCATAACCTTATTAATTAAAACATTAAGACTCTTTCAACTTTGTGTGGGATTTGATTACCCAAATTAGCATGTATTGTTTCGGTTTGAATCTTTAATTGTTTTTTAAAAAATTGAATAATTATTTGTGTTTATTTTAAATAACTTACATTTGAGGCTATGACAAAAGTGGTAGTTTTAGGAACAGGAAATGTAGCTTATCATTTTATCAATGGGTTTAAAAGCAATAAAAATGTGGAAGTGGTTCAAATTTATAACCACAGTTCACTTTCATTACAGGGCTTTACAGCCTACGACACAACTACTCAATTTTCTGAATTAAAAAAAGCAGATTTGTATCTCATTTGTGTAAAGGATGATAGAATTTTTGATCTAGCAAATTCAATCCCATATTCTGAACATTCGATTGTAGCACATGTTTCAGGTAGTGTACCTTTACTAGACACAGCCAATCGCGATGCGGTGTTTTACCCGCTTCAAACTTTTTCAAAAGACAAAGCTATTTCCTTTGAAGGTTTACCCATTTGTATAGAAACTGAAAAAGAGTCAGATTTTGAAGTTTTAAGCCAAATCGCAAAAAGTCTAGGAAGTACAGTTTATAATGTGAACAGCAAGCAACGTCAGGAATTACACCTGGCAGCAGTTTTTGTATGCAATTTTGTAAACCATTTATACCAAGTAGGCCACGAAATTTGTGCTCAAAAAGATTTGCCATTTGATATTTTAAAACCATTAATCAAAGAAACAGCAGAAAAGATATTTACTAAAGACCCACTGCAAGCACAAACAGGACCCGCAAAAAGAGGTGATGAGTCGACTATTCAGCGGCATTTAGCACAGCTTAAAGACCCGCATTACAAAGATTTATACCGATATTTGACAACTTCAATTCAAAAACGACATGAATCCTAAGAATTACAAAGAATTATTACACGATATAAAAGCCTTTATCTTTGATGTAGATGGCGTACTTACCGATGGCATGCTTCATATATCAGAAAATGGCCAACTCTTAAGAACCATGAATGTTAAAGATGGATTCGCGCTTAAACATGCCGTTAGAAAAGGCTACGAGATATGTATTATTTCAGGAGGAACAAATCCTGCTGTAAAGTCTCGATTAAATGGACTGGATATTACTCACGTTTATTTAGGTGCAGAAGATAAGATGCATTATTTAGAAAAAATTTCAGAAGAAACCTCAATTTCTTATGAACAGATGCTATATATGGGTGATGATATTCCGGATATCGAAGTCATGAAAAAGGTAAAGTTGGCTTGCTGTCCTCAAAATGCTGCTCCGGAAGTCAAGGCTGTTTCAGATTATATTTCCCATAAAAATGGAGGCGATGGATGCGTTCGCGATGTGATAGAACAAGTCTTAAAAGTCCATAAAGATTGGTTTTAATTTAAAGCACTGCTATGTCCGGAAATACATTTGGAAAACATTTTAAATTAACCACATTTGGAGAGTCTCACGGTAAAGCCATAGGCGGTATTATAGACGGTTGTCCTTCGAATTTAAAATTGGATTTTGAAAAAATTCAATTGGATTTAGATAGAAGAAAACCAGGGCAATCTGCCATTGTTACTCAGCGAAAAGAATCTGATATTGTTGAATTTTTGTCGGGTATTTTTGAAGGTAAAACTACCGGTACGCCGATAGGGTTTATTATACCTAATAAAGATCAAAAGTCCAGAGATTACGACCATATAAAGGACGTTTTTCGTCCAAGTCATGCAGACTTTACTTATGATAAAAAATATGGCAACCGCGATTATCGAGGTGGTGGTCGTTCCAGTGCTAGAGAAACGGCAAGTAGGGTGGTAGCCGGTGCCATTGCAAAACAACTCATTGCGCCCATTAAAATTACGGCATACACCAGTTCGATTGGAGAGTTAAAGCTGGAAAAAGATTATACAGCACTAAATTTTGACCATATAGAACAAAACCCTGTCCGCTGCCCGGATCCGGAATTGGCCAAGACAATGGAAGACTATATTAAAAGTGTTCGTAAAAAAGGAGATACGGTTGGTGGTATTGTAACCTGCGTTATTCAAAATGTACCAGTAGGCCTTGGTGAACCTGTTTTTGATAAACTTCATGCTGAGCTCGGCAAAGCGATGTTGTCCATTAATGCCGTAAAAGGTTTTGAATACGGAAGCGGTTTTAATGGCACTAGAATGTTGGGAAGCCAGCATAACGACAGTATAAACGTTGATGAAAAAACAACCTCAAATCACAGTGGAGGCATTCAAGGTGGTATTAGTAATGGGATGGACATTTACTTTAATGTGGCATTTAAACCTGTGGCGACATTAATTCAAGATCAAAAAAGTATAAATAATCAAAACCAAGAAGTTGTTGTGAAAGGAAAAGGCAGACACGACCCCTGTGTTGTCCCAAGAGCAATTCCAATAGTTGAAGCTATGGCCGCATTGGTTATGGCCGATTATTACTTAATTGATAAAACTTCAAAACTTTAAATTTTAAAGATGAAAAAATTAGCTCTGCACTGGCAGATACTTATAGGAATGTTTGTTGGTATTTTCATGGGATTGCTTTTTACTCAATTCTCATGGGGGAAATCATTCATTTCAGATTGGATCAAACCTTTCGGAAATATTTTTATCAATTCTTTAAAATTGATTGCTGTTCCACTTATTCTTGCTTCATTAATAAAAGGTGTTTCAGACTTAAAGGATATTTCAAGCCTTTCAAAAATGGGCATGCGTACGATTGTGACGTACATCCTTACCACTTTAATAGCGGTATCTATTGGTTTGGTAATTGTAAATATAATCCAACCCGGTAATTCCATAGACGACGAAACACGTACGGAACTTCTAGAGGCCTACGCCGGCGATGCCGAATCTAAACAAAAAGATGCGCAGAGCCAGAAGGAAAAAGGACCATTGCAAGCACTTGAAGATTTAGTGCCAGATAATATTATTGGTGCTGCTTCTAGTAATGGCAATATGCTTCAGGTTATCTTTTTTGCCATCTTTTTTGGAATAGGTCTAATTCTTATACCTGAAGAAACAGCTAAACCCGTCAAGGATTTTTTTGACGGCCTAAACGAAGTTATTCTCAAAATGATTGACATCATCATGTTGGCAGCACCCTATGGTGTTTTTGCTTTGATGGCAGCATTAATTGTAGAAGCCCCATCATCAGATCTGATTATTGCATTACTATATTATTCATTGTCTGTAATACTTGGCCTAGCATTAATGATTGGTGTTTACGTGTTAATTGTCAAAATATTTACCAATAAGTCACCCAAATTTTTCCTTAATGGAATTTCGCCTGCGCAATTACTGGCTATTTCGACAAGTAGTAGTGCTGCAACGTTGCCTGTTACTATGGAAAGGGTGGAAGAACACTTGGGAGTGCATCCACAGGTATCAAGTTTTGTATTACCTATAGGCGCCACGATAAATATGGATGGCACAAGTCTATATCAGGCGGTTGCCGCTGTTTTTATTGCACAAGCCTTTGGTATGGATTTAAGCTTAGGCACACAGTTGGGGATTATTGCAACGGCTACTTTAGCTTCTATTGGTTCTGCAGCTGTACCTGGCGCTGGTATGGTTATGCTGGTCATTGTTTTAGGTCAAGCAGGCATCCCCGAAGCCGGTTTGGCATTAATCTTCGCTATGGATAGGCCTTTAGACATGTTAAGGACATCTGTAAATGTTACCGGAGATGCTGCGGTATCTATGCTTGTTGCTCAATCTCAAGACAAACTTGGCGATCCTAAAGTAAAAGACTGGGATGATAATTATAAAAAGAAAAAGTAATTGCTTAGTGCACTACAAAACAAGCATCAGCTTTTCAACTTTATCATTTAATATTTTCACCACCTCAGCATATTTTTCATCCCAATAGGCTAATCTATCTGTGTTCTTAGATTCTATTTGGTATTGAATAGCAGGTAAAATCCATGACGCATATCCACTATAAGGATCCGATGATACGTATACAGATTTATACCAGTCTCCGAATGGTAGGCCTTCTTCAACTAAAAAGCTTTTTTCTAAATCAAGTAAATGTTTATTAATGGTTTTTATAGTTTTCTTTTTGAAGGATTTTTCATTTAAAGCAGTTGCCATCTTAGCTGATAATTTTTCAGCTGAATTCTGTAACATTTTTATTGCTGCATTACTTTTTGTAAACCCTTCAAAATCTGCATCAAATTCTAAAACTTGTTTTTGAACATTTTCGAAATGCGTTTTTAAATCTGTTGCATATTTTGTGACATCATAAGGGATAAATTGTGCATTTGCCAGTCTTAAGCTCAGCGTGCCCATAACGGCCTCTAGATTTGGCCCTATTTGAAATTCCGGATCTACAAAGGTTTTATAATAATAAAAGTCATCGTAATTGGTATGGTACAAGGTTGGCCCACGATAACCTGCGCTTAAAGACGGAATACCGGCATGCATATAAAAAGCGATGTGGTCTGAGCCACCTCCCAAATTCCCAATTCTAGGAGTCTCGTTTCCTTTGGACCATTCTTGGTAAACTGTTTTATCAGAATAAGGGTAATCTACCAATTTTGTTGATTCTGCAAGAATTGTTTTTAAACTAGGCGAAGATGAGGCTCCAAACGATTTGCCTGAAGCTGCTGCATCCAAGTTGATGTAAGCAATAGTCTTGGCTTTAAGCTCCTCTTTTAGTTGTTCTACCCATTCCGTAGACCCAATTACGCCATGTTCTTCAGCGTCCCAATGGGCGATAAGAATAGATCGGTCAGGGCGCTGGCCACTCTTAGCCATTTTACCTAAGGTTTCAGCAAGGCTTAATAACATTGCTGTACCGGAATTGGGGTCTGTTGCTCCAAAAGCCCAGGCATCGTAATGGCATCCTAAAATAATCCATTCATCAGGATAGGTTTTACCTTCAAGTTTACCAACTACATTATAAACTTTTGTTTGCTTTTTAGGTTGATTTACTTTTAATTTTATTTTTAGTTTATCGCCTCCTTCTACTCGATAGGTATATGGCAGTCCACCTTGCCAGGATTGCTCTGGAACTGCAGCGCCTTTCATGTGTTTAAATATATGATCTGCTGCGCCATAACCAATAGGGGTGACAGGTATGTTATTTAAACCAACCTCGTCAGGATTTAATCTTTTTGGCGAATTTTTGTCTTTTTGCGGAAGTGCTGGTTCGTAAGGCGTAAGGGGATCGCCAGTCCAATCCACAGTGAGTAGCGATCCTCTTTGGATTGCCGTTTCGTTGTAATAAGCACCTTCTGGAAATACTAAACCTCTTGTAAATCCGGAGTCCTTAGGATCGGTAAAAATGATAAGACCAGCTGCACCGTATGCTTCTGCAAATTTTGCCTTGTATCCTCTAAAGTTGCCTCCATAACGAGCAATTACAATTTTGCCTGTCAAATCGATTCCCAGTTCTTTTAGCTTTTCAAAATCTTCTTTTCTGCCATAATTGGCATACACCACTTCAGCTTCAACTTCTCCACTTCCTGAAAAGGCGTTCCAACCTTTTAAAAGTTTAGGATTTTTTGAAAAAGAATCTTCCTCAAGAACTTTTTCTTTTTGATTTAAAACGAGTCGCTCCGGCGAAATGATTTCTACATGAGACTCGCCAGGGCCGTCACTTAAGTATACTTCGTACGGATAGGCTTTCACATCAAAGCCTGCTTCTTCCATAACTTCTATCATGTAATCTTTAACCTTTTCATTTTCTTTGGTGCCTGCTAAATGTGGCTCTTCAGTTAAGGTTTTAAGGTGGGTTTTAAACCGGCTTTTATCAATGGAATTTCTGAATTGTTCTTCTAATTTGATTTGTTTTGAAGAGTCTTCATTAGAATATCCTGTAATATTCTGTGCATTAAATTGAAATGTGAATGCGATGAATAGTAAAATGAAAAGCTGTTTCATATATTAGTTTTAAGATGTTATAAAGATGAAGGTTTAGGGTTTTATACATTACACTCTGAATTTTTTAGTAATACATCACACTAAAAATATCTTCAGGTTCCAATAATCTTCTTCCGTTTAAAAATTCTAATTCTATCAAAAAATTATGTTGAATAATAATTCCTCCTGATTCTTTAACCAATTCGTTTGTAGCTTTGGCTGTTCCACCTGTAGCTAAGACATCGTCGTGTATGATTATGTTTTCATCAGGCTTAATTGAATCCACATGCATTTCTATTGTATCTGTACCATATTCAAGATCGTATTGCTTTTGAATCGTTTTGTAGGGTAACTTACCAGCTTTACGAACTAAAACTAGCCCCGCATTAAGCCTTTGTGCTAAAATACTCGAAAGCAAAAACCCTCTTGATTCTATTCCGACAACTTTATGAATTTTTGTATTGCTTGGTATATTGTCAAGCATGATATCTACACAATGGTTTACGATTTTAGGCTCTAATAACAATGGGGTTATGTCTTTGTAGCTCACGCCTTTTTTGGGGTAATCGGGTATTTCTCTGATAAATCTTTTGAAATCTAGCATTTAGGAAGTTTTTTTAGTGATGTAAATTTGTTCTAATAAAATAAAATATTATTTTTGCAAACTCTTTAAAACCTCTGGCGAAAATCGTGAATGTTGTAAAGAATTACACAATAATACATTATATCATGGATTTAATAAAATACGTACAAGACGAATTCATCCAAAAAAAAGATTTTCCAGAATTTTCTAGTGGTGACACTATCACTGTGTACTACGAAATTAGTGAAGGCCAAAAAACAAGAGTTCAGTTTTTTAAAGGTGTTGTAATGCAAGTTAAGGGAACTGGCTTGACTAAAACATTTACCATTAGAAAAATGAGTGGAACCATTGGTGTGGAAAGAATTTTCCCAATCAACATGCCTTCTATCCAAAAAATTGAAATAAATAAAAGAGGTAAAGTTAGACGTTCTAGAATTTACTACTTCAGAAATCTTACCGGTAAAAAAGCAAGAATTAAAGAAGTTAGACGATAAAACCTTATCTATAATACAACTAAAAAACCTCCTAATCAGGAGGTTTTTTTTATGTAAGATCATAAGACATTTTAATTTCTAAAGCTTTGTGTTATAATAGCCTTTTAATGTATTATAAGTTACTTCTTTGTTTTTAAATACTTCAAAAGTTTTGCCCTGGGTTCTGAAAGCTCCAAGGATATTTGCAAATTGGCCTGCTTTTGTTGTATCGTTATGATAACTTAAGCCATAAGCTAAACCACCTGCAAAGCTATCGCCACAACCTGTGGTATCAATTACGTTTTCCATCTTCATAGATTTGATAAACGTTTTTTCAACCTCGTTGTTAGCATTTAAGGTATAATGATTACAGCCCTCGGCGTCTAAGGTGACATATAAGTCATGCGTATTGTTTTTAAGTACAAATTCGGCTAATCCATCAAGATGGTCAACTTTGCTTTCGTCATACGATTCCATACCTTCTAATTCGTATTCATTGTTAAACCAGCAGCATTGGGATTCTTCAAGGTTCATTTTTAAAACATCAATATAAGGCAGCCATTGTTCGATTTCTAACCAAAATCTACGAAGGCGATCGCCATTTACGGTAACACATGTTGTTGGGCCATGTGCATCAAAAATGATTCTCGCATCCGAATTTTTTTTAATGTACTTTAGCGTTTGTAATGGGATCTCAAAATCGCTTATGGGCACAAACACAAAAGCATCTACATCTAGAAAATCTTTAACGTGTTCAGGTAATATCGGCGACATAAACGCCGTTTGTTTTTCTTTCCTGTTGTTCTGGTCTACAAAATCTAAAAAAATGACCGTTCCTGAATTCTCTTTACTCGAAATCCCTTTGGTGTCAATTGCGGGATAATCTTTAAAAAGAGCTTTAATAGGCGCTTCGTCTATTTCATGAATGTTGCTGATAGGATATACTTTTCCATCACTTTCCATTAATTTTCCTAAAGCAATCGTAGGATGTGTAACACAGCCGTATTTTTTTATAATCTCTTTTTTATGGGTTTTAATAGTATCTCTTGGGATAGGACCAACAACAGCAATTTTTTTCATTAACTAAATTTTTCCTAAAAATAATGAAATGCTCAAAAACTACATCATTTAAAATAAAAAATCCCCGCAAATTGCGAGGATAATTTTATATAGTGGTTAAGAATTACTTCTTTTTGAATTTAGCATATTTGTTTTTGAACTTGTCAATTCTACCAGCTGTATCGACTAACTTAGTTTTACCGGTATAAAATGGGTGAGAAGTTCTGGAAATTTCAAGCTTGTATAGTGGGTATTCAACGCCATCTACTTCTAAAGTTTCTTTTGTGTCAACAGTAGATTTAGTAATGAATACATCATCATTAGACATATCTTTAAATGCAACTAATCTATAATTTTCTGGATGAATGCCTTTTCTCATTTTAACTTTATTTTTTCGAGTTGCAAATTTAATAATAAATTTCTTTTCAGCAACTTAAAGTGAAATATTTTTTAAGGTCAATTTTTTTTAAGTTATGGGTTTATAAGTTATGAGATTTTGAGGTGATGAGACACCAAACATAGCTATTAGTATCAATTGTAACATTATCAAATTAATTGAATATTTCATCACTCCATTTTTTCATTAATATATTGAGTTACATTGTTACGTTGAAACAATTAACCAAACTATTCCATTTTAAGCGATTGTAAATAATATTCATATAACTCGTCAGCGGCTTTAAAGGATGAGATTTTTTGGTGTTCAATATCTTCGAGATAGGTTTTTAGTTTGGATTTTATGATTGGCGAATTATAAAAACTGCGTTTTAACTTTAGGTCCAAACTTTCCGAAAGCCAGTATTTCTGTTGATTAAATCTATTTTTATCAAAATAGCCATTGGATTGAGTTTCTGAAGTGAATTTTTCAATCATTTCCCAGACTTTAGAAATGCCCTTTGTTTCTATTGCAGATACGCATTTTACTTTTGGTGACCAGCCACTTGGTTTTACAGGATATAAATGTAGTGCTTTTGTAAATTCCACTTTTGCGTGTTGAGCGGGTTTGATATTCTCGCCGTCTGCCTTATTGATTAAAATAGCATCTGCCATTTCGATTATCCCACGTTTTATGCCTTGAAGTTCGTCGCCTGCTCCAGCCAATTTGAGCAACAGGAAAAAGTCGGTCATGCCATGCACGGCCGTTTCACTTTGCCCAACACCGACTGTTTCAACTAAAATAACATCGTAACCAGCAGCTTCGCAAAGCACAATACTCTCTCTTGTTTTTCTGGCTACGCCACCCAAAGAGGTGCCGGAAGCGGTTGGACGGATATATGCATTTTGGTGATTTACCAAGCTGTGCATACGTGTCTTGTCTCCTAAAATACTTCCACCGGTTACAGAGCTGGAAGGGTCTACTGCCAAAACAGCGATTTTTTTACCCAGCGAAATCAAGTAATTTCCAAAAGCTTCTATAAAAGTGCTTTTTCCAACGCCAGGTACACCGGTGATGCCAATTCGCAATGAATTCCCAGAATGCGGCAGACAATGTGTAATCATTTCTTCAACAAGAGATTGATGTCTTGCTAATTCACTTTCAATAAGTGTAATCGCCTGGCTCAGTGCAACTTTATCACCTGTTGTAAGTTTGCTCAGTAAAGTATCTGTGTTGGGGATTTGCCGTTTACGTTGTAAGGATTTATATTTTGGATTGATATGATTACTCAAAATGATAATTTTATTTTGAAACAGGCTTCAGTGTTAAGGGGACTACCGTATTATCCCAAGCTAAAAACATATTTATAGTGTTTAGCCCTTCATTAAAATAAATACTGAATTGTTCTATAGTTTTTAAATTTTTTGAAATAGGAACTTCTGTAGTAAGTACATCAAAGGACTCGACACGAGAGGCTTTGCCATCTGAAAAATTAACACCCCAATTGTACATTTGATCATTAAAAATCACTTTCCAGGA
>CAYNCI010000058.1:18778-21803 GCA_964396065.1 uncultured Mesohalobacter sp.
AATACCCCAATTAAAATCACTATAATCTTGGTTGTCCTATTCATAGCATTATAATTTTATTCAAAAATACGGGAAATATTTATAGATTTAGTTTAAATCAATCGATTCTTCTTGGGGTTTTGTAGAATTTGTAACTATAAAACAAATAACTTTTGCTTCTAAAATATGTATTTCAAATTCAAATGCATATTTTAGCTTTAAAGATATCTTAAACAAAATTCATGCAGTTTGAATCTCCCATTCTCAACAAAAGCAATTTTTTAGACTTATATAAAAACCTCCTTAAACCGCGAATGATTGAAGAAAAGATGCTTATTCTTCTTCGCCAGGGTAAAATCTCCAAATGGTTTAGCGGTATCGGTCAAGAAGCCATTGCAGTAGGCGTAACTTCTGCTATGCGAAACGACGAATATATATTGCCAATGCATAGAAATCTTGGTGTTTTTACAACGCGGCATATTCCGTTACATCGCTTATTTAAGCAATGGCAAGGCAAGGCAGGTGGTTTTACAAAAGGAAGGGATAGGAGTTTCCACTTTGGCACCCAAGAGTATAATATAGTAGGGATGATTTCGCATCTCGGCCCTCAATTAGGGGTTGCTAATGGCATAGCACTGGCGCAAAAACTAAAAAACGCTAATAAAGTGACGACTGTTTTTACAGGTGAAGGCGCTACAAGCGAAGGCGATTTTCATGAAGCTTTAAACATTGCATCAGTTTGGCAACTGCCGGTAGTTTTTTGTATTGAAAATAACGGTTATGGTCTGTCTACACCATCTTCAGAACAATTTTATATTGAAGATTTAGCCGATAGAGGCGTGGCTTATGGCATGGAATCGCATATTATAGATGGTAATAATCTCGCTGAAGTTTACGAGAAAATGACTTATATTTTTGAGGATGTAAGACAAAATCCAAAACCTGTGTTGGTTGAGTTTAAAACCTTTAGACAACGCGGCCACGAAGAAGCTAGTGGAACAAAATATGTGCCTGAGCATTTGATGAATTACTGGAAAGAAAAAGATCCGGTAGATAATTATGAAAGGTTTCTAATAGATAAATGTATTATTGACGAAAATACAATTGAGGATATAAAAACATCATTTAAAGATGAAATCGATGAACATCTAAAAATTGCTTTCGATGAACCTAATATTACGTCTACGCCCGAAGCTGAGTTGAATGATGTTTTTGCTCCGTTTGAATTTACAGATGTCAAATTAACTCATCAAAATGTCCAAGAAATGCGATTTGTGGATGCCATATCTGATGGACTTCGCCTGGCGATGCGAAAGCATAATGATATGGTGATAATGGGACAGGATATTGCAGAGTATGGCGGTGTGTTTAAAATCACAGAAGGCTTTTTAGAAGAATTTGGACATGATAGAATACGCAATACGCCCATCTGTGAGTCTGGTGTTGTCGAAGCTGCCATGGGTTTAAGCATTTGTGGACTCAAGTCTGTTGTAGAAATGCAGTTTGGAGATTTTGTATCTTCCGGCTTTAATCCTATTGTAAATTATTTGGCCAAAGTGCATTACCGTTGGGGTCAAAATGCAGATGTATTAATAAGAATGCCTTGTGGCGCAGGTGTTGGTGCAGGGCCATTTCACAGCCAGACCAACGAAGCTTGGTTTACCAAAACTCCAGGGCTTAAAGTGGTTTATCCTGCCTTTCCCGAAGATGCAAAAGGCTTATTATGTGCCGCCATAGAAGACCCCAATCCTATCTTGTTTTTTGAACATAAAGCCTTGTACAGAAGTTTGAGAGGAGATGTGCCAACAGACTATTATACCACAGAAATTGGTAAAGCAAAGCTTGTAAATTCGGGTACAAAATTAAGTATCATAACATACGGGTTGGGTGTGCATTGGGCTCTAGACCTCGTAGAACAATTTGAATGCGAGACTCTAGATATTTTAGATTTAAGAACCCTTAAGCCCTTAGATTACGATGCTATTTTAGAAAGCGTAAAGCGAACAGGAAAAGTTATTGTTCTACAAGAAGACTCAGCTTATGCCGGTGTGGCTTCAGAAATTTCTTCTTGGATTGCAGAAAATGCTTTCGAATATTTGGATGCACCTGTAAAACGCGTATCGAGTCTAGATACACCCATACCATTTGCAGGCAATTTAGAGGAAATGTATCTCGCAAAGCATAAACTAAAAGATACCGTAGAAGTTCTTCTGCAGTATTAACATATATGTAAGCTTAAGGCATATTTCTGTTATAAATAGTGCGCAAGAACTTTGTCAACGTGAGTTCGATATAAGAAATATCAAATTGTAAGTTGAAAAAAGAGAGATTTTTTGTATATTAATAGTCTGAAAAACAATTAATTAAATAAAAACCTCTCTTATGATTTCCGATGATAAAGTTATAGAAATTTTCTGTGAAATTGACGATTTTATGCTTGAATATGACCATGTTGTTGAAAAAGCAGGTATTAATTCTGCTAAATCCATCAAATTGCGTAAGCGCAAATTTAAAATGTCTGATAGTGAAGTAATGACTATTATGGTTATCTTTCATCTTAAATCTTACCGAAATTTAAAACATTTTTATTGTGATTATGTTAGTAAACATATGACTGATTTTTTTCCCAAACGTGTATCCTATAATCGATTTGTTGAACTTCAAAAGAGGGTAATCCAGCCTCTTGCAGTTTACTTAAAATTACGCAGACTTGGCAAATGTACAGGTATCTCATTTATAGACTCAACACCACTAAAAGTGTCACATATCAAAAGAGAAAAACAGCATAAAGTATTCAAGGATATTGCTGAAAAAAGCTTTGGTACTATGGGCTGGTATTATGGCTTTAAACTTCATATTGTCACTAATGAGAAAGGCGAAATAATTGATTTTGTGATAACTAAAGCAAATGTAGACGATAGACAACCTTTAAAAGACAAGAATTTTCACGATAAGATATTTGGAAAAATATTTGGCGATAAAGGATATTTAGGAAAAGATTTATTTGATAAACTATTTGTTGATGGAATACACATGATAACCAGAG
>CAYNCI010000059.1:0-19244 GCA_964396065.1 uncultured Mesohalobacter sp.
TAGATATTTGAGGGGAAAGTTAGGAGGTTATAAGGTTATGGGGGGTAGTCGGTTTTGGGTTTTGGGCTGAGTGCTTGGAACATGGAACATGAAGCTTGGAACAATCCAGCAACATCTACAAGCTAACGGCAGAAACAAAAAAAGTCGCCAGAAAAGGCGACTTTTTGCTATTAGATTTAATGTTGATTATTGAATTTCGATGGTTTTTGTAAAACTTTCTTTACCGCTTACTACATTTATGATGTATTGGCCTTGGGGTAATCGTTTTGTATTGAAGTTTTTTCTAATCACGAGGCTGCTTAGGTTTTCAACTTCAACGACTTCAAAACCTTCTAAATCTTCAATGCTAATTTTAACATTGTTGTAGCTAGGGTTTGTAAAACCTATACTAAGGTAGTCTCCATTTTGCTGAACCATTGGCTTAAAGCTTGTTTTTAGAAAATTGGAAGTAATTAACTCGCCATCATTGTTTTTTTCAACTAAAGCTCTGTTTACTTTATTATCGTTTTCATATTCAATAAAGTATTGACCTGATGGTAAATTATTCATCATAAATGTTTTCAGGTAATTTTCTTTAGTGATGTTTTCAAAGAATAACAAATTTCCTTTAGCATCAAAAATTTTGATATTCTCATTAACAGAGCCATTTGTTACTTCAATCAAAATAGCCTTATTTCCGTTGGTTCTAATTTTAATATCAGAAGCAGATACCATTTGGATACCTAGTGCAACTAATATTACTGTCATTACATTTTTCATAGTTTTCATAATTTTTAATTTTAAATTACAGTACAAAAGTAAGTTGAGTTTAAGGATAGGCTATCAACAGAAATAACCAATACTTATGCTATATTGATATTTTTAGGCAATTTAACAGTATTTAAGAATAAATATAGCATCAATTAATGTTTGATTACTTTATTATTGGTAATTTAGTATCTGTAACAGTTAATATAGCATAATGAGTCTTATAAAACCAACTTTTGAAAAGATTGAACCTCCATTTGGGAGTTCTATTGTGTATAAACAGTTTTCTAAACATGTAAAAAATGTTACTCCTTTTTGGCATTATCACCCGGAATTGGAAATTGTATATGTAAATGGCGGGACCGGGAGGCGTCAAATCGGAAATCATGTGTCATATTACAGGAATGGAGACTTAATTTTTATAGGATCTTATTTACCGCATTGTGGTTTAACCGAAAAAATGACAAATAATAAAAGGGAAACGGTACTGCAAATATCTCCGGAATTTATAAGTCAGGCGTTTTTTGATATTCCTGAAATGTCCTTTATGACGGGCTTACTCGAACGAGCCAAACGTGGTTTGGTTTTTCATGGTGAGTCGAAAAGAAGTATAGGCTTTTTGATTGAAGAGATGAATGGCATGAATTACTTTGATCGTATCGTAGCTATGCTTAAGGTTTTTAAGGCCATGGACGAGGCTGATAATTATACCATACTAAATGTAGAAGATTTTAGCATGGAAACCTCTACTAAAGAAAGTGAGAAAATAAATATTATTTTTAATTATGTGAAAGAAAATTACACAAGAAGTATTAGTTTAGACGAAATTGCTGACGTGGCTAGTTTGACTGTACCGGCATTCTGTAGGTATTTTAAAAAAATGACTAGAAAAACCTTTACAGAATTTGTAAACGAATACCGTATTGCACATGCCGCAAAACTTTTACATGAAAAGCAAATGAGCATTTCCGAAGTTTGTTATAACAGTGGATTTAACAACATATCTCATTTTAATAAACTGTTCAAAGCTTTTTTCGGGAAGACACCTTCTGTTTATCGTGATGAGTTGAAATTTTTGGTATCTTGATTTATATATATCTATGAAAAAATAGTATTCAACTCTTTTTATAAACTTTTTCAATCCCGCAAGGTTATAAAGCCTTAAGAGAACATTATTATGGGTTCAAAAACCTTATAAGGTTATGTACTCAGGGTTTTCCGGAATTTATTTTAAAATTTGTAACAATCAATAATTATATTCTACTAATCTACAAAACAATAACTATGCAAGCACTTAAACTTTTCAATGTTTCCAAGACTTATTCTAATGGGGTAAAGGCTCTAGATGATATCACTATAGAAATTCAACCCGGTATGTTTGGATTGTTGGGTCCCAATGGCGCCGGTAAATCGACTTTAATGCGAACTATTGCTACTCTTCAGGAACCCGATACAGGTGAGTTGTATTTAGGGGATATAAATATATTGGAGGACAAAATGGCATTGCGAAAAGTTTTGGGTTATTTGCCACAAGATTTCGGGGTGTATCCAAAATTATCTGCTGAGAAGTTATTGCATTATTTTGCTGAGCTTAAAGGCATACAAAGTAAAAAAGACCGAAATAAGATTGTAGAATTTGCTTTGGAAGTTACAAACCTTTACGATGTTAGAAACAAACACGTGGCTGGTTATTCGGGTGGTATGAAACAACGATTTGGAATTGCTCAATTATTGCTTAATGACCCACATTTGATTATTGTTGATGAGCCCACAGCCGGACTAGACCCGGCAGAAAGGCATAGGTTTTTGAGTGTCCTTAGAGACATAGGTACAGACCATATCGTAATTCTCTCTACTCATATAGTAGACGATGTTAAGGAGCTTTGTACAGATATGGTAGTGCTTAACGGCGGTAAATTGCTTAACCAAAACAAACCAATAGATGCCATAAATGCCTTGAAAGGGAAGATTTGGAGTAAAGTTATTGGTAAAACAGAAATTGAAGACTACACCAAAAAATTTGATGTTATCAACAAGAAATATAATCACGATGCTTCTTTAAATATAAGAGTTTATAGTGATACCCTTCCTGATGAAAGCTTTAAAACTACAGAGCCGGATTTAAGCGATGTTTATTTTGTAAGTCTGAAAGAAAATGAAATCGAAATGTCTAACGCGTAATTAAATAAAACTATGTTTTTAAAAATATTTAAGTTCGAATTTAAATCCTGGTTTAAAGTACCAATTTTTTACGTGTATTCCGTAGTACTTTTCTTATTTGCTCTTTTTACTATGGCTGCTGCTGCAGGTCTTTTTGACAATGTAACAGTAACCACAGTTTCGGCGACTTACGTCAACTCTGCACTAAATATTGCAGCGACCATAAGTGGAATAAGTATTTTCATTTATTTTATGTTGCCTTCAATTATAGGCGCATCCATCAACAAAGATTTTAAATACAATGTTCACCATATTCTATACGCTTATCCTATAAAGAAATCCGACTATTTATTTGCTAAGTTTTTAAGCTCATTTTTAGTGGTTCTTATTATTCTATCTTTTGTTCTTATAGCAATTTATTTAGGAACTATTTTTCCTTTTACAAATCCGGACTTAAAGGGTGAGTTCGATATTATGAACTACGTACAGCCTTTCTTTTATTTGGTGATACCTAATTTTTTGTTTTTCGGAGCTATAGTGTATACTGTTGTTACCTTTGCAAGAAACATCTTTGCAGGTTTTATTGTTGTCTTGATCTTACTGGTTTTGCAAAACTTTACAGGAATACTTGTAAGTTATGAAGAGTATAAGGTATTAGGCGCTTTAATCGATCCTTTAGGTTTTGCTGCAATTCAGGTCGATACTGAATACTGGACAGTTTTTGAGCAAAATAACAACTATTTGCCCTATGACGGCTATTTACTAAAAAACCGATTGATTTGGCTTGGCGTAAGTTTGTTGATTTTTGCCGGTTTGTTTTTCAAATTCAACTTTAATCAGCAAGCTGTCAGTTTCAATGTATTTAAGAAAACAGGGAAGAAGTTAGTAAAATCTAATTTCGATTTCTTTTTTAACATCAAAATACCAAAGCTTAAAAAAGATTACAGCTTTAAGACCATTTTTAACTTTGCTTTTAAACAGAGTTTTTTTGATTTTAAATACATTTTAACAAACAAAATATTTATTGGTTTTGCACTTCTTTTAATATTAATAGCCTTGTCTGCGTTATCAGTAGGACGTCAAATACAAGGCACCACAACATATCCTGTTACTCGAGAAATGGCTCAGATTGCCATCGGCATTACAAGTGCTTTTATGACCATAATGACTTTTCTATTTGCTGGGATGCTTATAAACAGGGCAAAAATTTATAGAATGGATCAATTGGTCAATGCCACTCCATTCCCAAACTGGGCATTTACATTTTCTAAGTTTCTGGCCATGTTTTGGATACAGGCTTTTCTATTTGTCATGTTAATATTGGTAGCTATTAGTGTTCAGTTATATAACGGTTATTTCAAACTAGAAATAGATCACTATTTATTTACTGCATTTTGTGTAAATTATCTTACAGTCATGGTCTGGACCATGTTAGCTTTTTTTGTACATCAGATTTTTAAAAATTATATACTTGGATTTATTGTGCTATTAGCATTCTTAATCCTTTTAGGATTTTTCCCGGATTTTGGTATAGAACAATCTATATTTAGATTTAATAACAGATCTGGTGCAGGATATTCAGACATGGTTGGCTGGAGCGATTCCATCAGCGAATTTTATGTTTACAGATTGTATTGGTTTAGTTTAGGTGTTGTGCTTTACGTGTTATCACTTCAATTTTACAGAAGAGTAGAGCAATACACTGCCAAACAACGTATAAAAAAGGCATTTAGCAATATTTATTCACCTAGACTTATTGCTATGCTTGTTGGTTTTGTAACATTTATTGGTTTAGGAAGCTGGATTTATTACAATGACAATATTTTAAACGAGCGTTATTCTGGTATCGAGCGTGAGAAACAACAAGTAGAATACGAAAACACCTACAGCAAATACGCTAGTTTGCCTAGTCCACGACTTACAGATGTGTCCATAGAGATGGATATTAATCCTGAAAAAAGAGACTATAAAGCAAAGGGTGTTTTTAAATTTAAGAACAAAACCACTCAGCCCATCGATTCTGTAATTTTGAAAACTAATGACGATTTAAGAGGCTATACATTTTCAAAAACCGGGAAAGTTGTTTTAAAAGATAGCTTTTACGATGTTGAAGTTTATCATTTTGACAAGCAGTTTATGCCGGGTGATTCATTAACATTTACCTTTGAAATGGAAAATGAACCCAATACCATTTTAAATATCAATTCTTCAATAAAGTCCAATGGTACTTTTCTAAATTATGGGATGTTTCCGAGTATTGGCTATTATGAATTTTATGAAATTTCTAATAATAAACTAAGAGAAAAGTATGACTTGCCTCCTAAAGAGCGTATGAAATCGCCATACGATTCGACAGCATTAAGAAATAATTATATCTCCAATAGCGCCGATTGGATAAATTTTGAAGCCAAACTTTCTACGTCCTCCGACCAAATCGCTATTGCACCAGGGTATTTGGTTGAAGAAAAATCTGAAAACGGCAGAAATTATTACCATTATAAAATGGATAAACCCATTTTAAATTTTTACAACATCATGTCGGCTAAATATGAAGTTTATGAAGAAGACCACAATGGGACTAAACTTCAAATATTTTACCATAAACCTCACGACTTTAATATTGAGCGTATGGCCAAAGGCATGAAAGCTTCCTTGGATTATTACGAAGAAAACTTCAGCCCATACCAGTTCAGACAATTGCGAATTATGGAGTTTCCACGAACTAACGGTTCGTTTGCACAATCCTTTGCTAATACTGTTCCTTTTTCGGAGTCTGTTGGTTTTATTGCAAAAGTGGATGAAGAAGACAAAGACGCTGTCGACTATCCTTTTGGAATCACTTCTCATGAAGTAGCTCACCAGTGGTGGGCGCATCAGGTAATTAGCGCAGATGTACGTGGTGCTACACTATTATCCGAAAGTTTATCCGAATACAGCTCTTTAAAAGTGCTTGAGCAAGAATATGGCTCATACCAAATGCGAAGATTTCTTAAAGACGCTTTAGATAAGTACTTGAAAGGCAGATCCTTTGAGCAACAAAAGGAATTGCCTCTAATGCTTAACGAAAATCAGCAATACATACATTACAATAAAGGCTCGCTAGTGCTGTATGCCATGAGCGACTATCTAGGCGATAAGAAATTTAATGCCTTTTTAAGTAAATTTATTAAGAAAAACGCCTTTCAGGAACCACCATATACCACTGCAGTAGAGTTTGTAAATGAATTAGAAGAAGTTGTTCCCGATACTTTAAATTATTTGGTTGAGGACATGTTTAAATCTATAACATTGTACGATAATTATATTGAAAAGGCAAGCTACCAAATTAATGCAGATAGCACTTACACAGTAGATATCGAAGCGGTTGTGTCCAAATATAAGTCTAATGAAAAAGGCAAAAAATTGTATTCTATGGGTAATGATAGTTTAATGTATGTTGTAGAAAAAGACACATTAAAATCTTGGCCACTTAAAGATTATATTGAAATAGGAATTTTTACTGAAGTTGAAGTAGATGGAGAAAAAGAAGAGAAACCATTATATCTGAAAAAAGTAAGAATAGATAGTATTTACAACACTTTTAAAATTAAAGTAAATAAAAAACCAACCGAAGTTGGTATAGATCCTTACAATAAATTAATTGATACTAAAAGTGAAGACAACAGGAAAGAGCTTGACTAAAGCTCTTTCTTGTATATCGTTACCTTATTTAATAAAGACTCGATATTAATTTTGGGAGTGCCGTATAATGTTAGCGTGCTATTTCCTGAAGCATTTAAATTCAATGCGTCAGAAACATTAATTTCGACTTCAGACTTTTCAGTAATATTTACATTTGCATTATTGGCTAAAAAATCTTTTCCTTTTATCGAAGACGATTGTATGGAGACAATATTCAAGTCATAAGCAAAGCCCTCAATATCTACCTCAGCATTGTCGTACATGTTAATGTCAAGTTTTTCTGTATTGATTCTTAGGTCGTTGTTGCTATTTTGCTTAAGGTCCAAAACGGCTTCTTTTGTTTCCACTTCCAACTTACAATTGGTAGACATTTTAAAGTTTTCGTCGTGATTGTTAATTAATGAGAATTTATCAACTTTAATTTCTGCATTTATTTTAGAGTCATCATTTAAAATTAAGTTTAACTCGGGTAACTGAATCCCACTTTCCGCAGTTACATCTACATCATCATGTAAAACAATGGTGTTGAGCTTATCCGAATACCTTATTTCGGCCTTAAAACTTTTGGCACGAGTCACTTTTGGTGCAATTTTAAATTCTAGATTTCCATTTTTTACTTCAAAATTAATGAGGGTATGAAGGTTACCATCCGCTTTTATGGTTACCGAAGGCGCTTTAGACTTAATTAAAACAACTTCCAGTTCGTTTCCAACGGAAAGGGTTTCAAACTCGTCTACTATGGTATTTTCAATTTTTACTTGTCCATCACCTCTAATTTTATCTTGAGCATAAAAAGAAGAGAAACAAAGTACAAGGATTAAGGTCAGCGATATTTTATTCATTTTTGTTTATTTTATTCTTCAAATATAAAGTTTATTATCAATATACTTAAAGGCTAGGTTTTATTTGCTATGCAGAAGCCATAAGGAGCTGTGATAAATTCTTTTATGAAAAGATTAGAATTTCTTTTTTTAGAAAGCTTTTGCTCTACTATACTTTTGAATAAACTTTCAAATAATGAAGATCATTTTAAAAATTGCGGCCGTATACAACATCCTTTGGGGATTGTGGGTCGATTTATTTCCAAATCACTTTTTTGAATTAGTTGGTATGGGTTTACCGGTACACACCACTATTTGGCAGGGTATGGGCATGGTGATAGGTGTTTTTGGCTTAGGCTATTGGTGGGCTTCCTACGCGCCACTTCGGCATTGGCCAATTGTTGCAATTGGATTTTTGGGAAAGATATTTGGTCCTCTTGGTTTTTTTATAAATTACTATTTAGGAGAAATTGAGTTTGGTTTTTTCTATACATTAATAACTAACGATTTTATTTGGTGGATTCCTTTTGGCTATATTTTGTGGAAAGTACACACTGAATATAATTGGAAACTAACAGATTAGTATTGGAGATAGACATTTTTTTACTTTTAAAGTTGATATGCGATGTAGGTTTGTTTGTACTCATATGGATGGTGCAGCTTATTGTTTATCCTGGTTTTCGGTTTTATAGTAAGGATGATTTATTGAAGTGGCATGATCCATATACCAAAAGCATAACAGTTATTGTAATGCCACTTATGCTTGGGCAATTATTATTATCATTAATGTTGTTTTACTCCAACTTGTGGTCAATTTTTGAGACCATCGACCTTGTTTTGGTCCTCTTAACCTGGATTAGCACTTTTACAATTTTTGTTCCACTACATCACAATATTTCAGTGTCTAAAAAAGTTGAGGACAGCACACGAAAATTAATTTTTTTAAATTGGATTAGAACTTTGTTATGGTCTTTTGTTGTAATTTTAACAATTATTAAAATACTATAATACAGCAAAATACATTTACATCTAAATATATTTAGTTAATAAGTGACATTAGCTTTGGTCATGTCGATTATTTATTGTATAATGCTGAGTTAATAAAAAAATACGTACATGAGACAACTAAAAATCACAAAGCAGGTTACTAATCGTGAGTCTAAATCTTTAGATAAATACTTACAAGATATCAGCAAAGTAGACTTGATTACAGCCGAAGAAGAAGTAGAACTGGCACAACGTATTCGGGAAGGCGATCAAGCCGCTTTAGAAAAATTAACCAATGCCAATCTACGTTTTGTGGTTTCAGTTGCAAAGCAATACCAGAATCAAGGGTTAAAGCTTCCTGATCTTATCAACGAAGGTAATGTAGGACTTGTAAAAGCCGCAAAACGATTTGATGAAACCAGAGGTTTCAAGTTTATCTCCTACGCCGTATGGTGGATTAGACAGTCCATATTACAAGCCTTAGCAGAGCAGTCGAGAGTTGTGAGGTTGCCACTTAATAAAATTGGGGTAATCAACAAAATAAACAAAACCTACTCCCACCTAGAGCAAATAAATGAAAGACCACCTTCTGCTGCAGAAATCGCAAAAGAATTAGACATGTCTGAATCTCAGGTAAAAGTTGCTCTTAAAAATTCCGGACGTCATCTCTCTATGGATGCACCATTTAAGGAAGGGGAAAACGATTCCAACTTATATGACGTACTAAGCTCAGACGAGTCGCCTAATCCGGATGACCAGTTGATGAAAGACTCTTTAAGCGTAGAGATTAATCGCGCTTTAGACACACTTTCTCAACGTGAAGCAGACGTTATTCGTTTAAATTACGGTATTGGTAACCAACCGGCGATGACGCTACAAGAAATAGGGGATATGTTCGACTTAAGTCGTGAGCGTGTTAGGCAAATAAGAGAAAAAGGGATTAGACGTCTTAAGCACCAATCCAAAAATAAAATGCTTAAAAAATATTTAGGCTAATATTTTTACAATTTAATAGTGTACAAAAAAAGCTATTTCGCATGAGAAATAGCTTTTTTTATGACTGTACTTTTTATATTTTAGATAAACAACATATGGGTTCCATCGTCATTAGCTCTGTTGTAAAATTCACCAATTGTTAAGATACCATCTAGTTCATCGATTAAGTCTTCTTCTTTTAGGTGAAACATATCAATAGCCAGTTTACAACCCCAAAGTTTACATCCTGAATCAGAAAGAATTTCTAAAAACTCACTAACTGTTGGCATATCCAGTTTTTCCATTTCTTTTTTCATCATTTTTGTAGCTAAGGCTTCCATGCCAGGTAATCCGCCAATCATTGTTGGAATATGCATAGCCGGATTTCCCACAGTGGCAACACGTAAGCTTTCTAGCTTTTTCTTTTGTATAGCTTCCAGTCCAAAAAATGTAAAGAATATTTCAGATTCAATCCCTTCCATTCTTGCACCATTTGCCATGACAAATGCTGCATACACATTTTCTATTGTCGCTTTAGAAAGTATAAAAAGCATTTTTTTTACTTTAGTATCGTCCATCACTTTAGTTTTTAGTTTATAATTTTTAAATACAGCTTTTAGGTTTAGGTACACCTGCAATTTTCGTAGATACTTTAAGAGGTCCTCCAGGGAAAAGGGCGTAAAATTCTTTAATATTTATCACTCCACTTTTTTTTATACCTCTTACGGATAGTGCGACCTCGTTTTTCACCTTATCTTGTATCCATTCAATAATTTCCCAATGTTTATCTGTTAAATCGATATTAGCTTGTTTAGCTATTTCTACCGCAATATCTTTATTCCATTGTGAAAAATCTGTCAGATATCCTTCTTCGTTGACATCTACATTAAATCCTGCTATGTTTGCGTTCATAATATTTATTTTTAATTTTTGTTTATTATTTATCTGCTTTTATATCAAATACCTTTCCTTTAAAACTCATATTTCTATCTACAAAAGGGATAGGTATGCCTTTTAATAGCATATTCCAGTAAACCCATCTAAAAGCCAATTTCCCCCAGTGGTTTACAACACTCTCTTTTAAAAGCTTTAATGGGCCAAAATTAGGGAAGGGAAAAGTACCGTGTACAGGTTCTTGATCATAGTTAAAGTCTATCAGCAACGCTTTATTGTCTCCTGTTTCGATAAAACAATTGGCGTGCCCATCAAATTCTTCTTTTAGTTTATAGCCTTTTGTATAAAGGATGATATTATCAGTTAAAGTTTCTGCTTGAAAGTGTGCCACAGACCCTGCTTTTGAGGCCGGGACATCAGTTG
Organism: uncultured Mesohalobacter sp.; assembly: GCA_964396065.1. Taxonomy (GTDB): domain Bacteria; phylum Bacteroidota; class Bacteroidia; order Flavobacteriales; family Flavobacteriaceae; genus Psychroflexus. The sequence goes on from CAYNCI010000059.1 coordinate 10,689, forward strand.
CATCTCCTATTACAAAAACATTATCATAAGCTTTAGACTGCAATGTATGCTTATGTGTAGGCACAAAATTAAGGTCGTCTCCCATTCCTGAACGTTCTATAACTTTGTCTCCCATATTTGTTGGTACTGTAACCAATAAATCAAATGGAATTTCTCTATCTACATAATCTATGATAGCTTTCTTCTCATTATCAACTTCCATTATTGCAAAATCTGTTTCAATATTAATTTGCTTTTCTTCCAGAAGATAATTTAAAGCTGTAGTACAGGTTGGCTTTGTAAATGCACCAGATAATGGGGTTACATAGGTGATGTCAACTTTATCTCGTATACCTTTTTTCTTAAAAAAAGAGTCTGCTAAAAAAGCAAATTCTAAAGGTGCTACAGGGCATTTGATGGGCATTTCTGTAATATGGACTACAAGTCTGCCACCTTTCCATTCTCGTAATTTATCTCTTAGCGCTAAAGCACCTTCGTAAGTGTAGAAATCGAAGATATCTTTTTTCCAAAGCGGACCTAATAATCCATCTGTTTCATCAGGTGCGATTTTAGAACCAGTAGCAATAATAAGAATGTCGTAGTCTAGCGATTCGTCTTCAAGTTCAACCTTATTTTCTTTAGCCTTAATGCGTTCAATTTTTTTCTGAATATAGTTAACGCCTTTAGGTATAAATTTCTCTCCCTTTTTCTTTACTTGGTCCTCTGTGTAGGTGTCAAAAGGTAAGAATAAAAATCCAGGCTGATAGTAATGCGTTTTGTATTGGTCCACAATGCTGATTTTCCATTCTTTTTTAGAGAGTTTGGAAACCAAATGATTTGCCATCATTGTTCCTGCTGTTCCTGCACCTAAAATCACTAGATTTTTCATATGCCTATAATTTATATAGTAAATTTAGGTGTTAAATGCCTTAGGCTAAATGACAATAGTCATCTTAAGATTATTTTTTTACCAATAGGTCTTGTAGACTATTCAAATCTTAAAGCTTGCAAATTACCTAAAGCCTTATGTCTTTGTGCATTATATTTTATTTTCAAAATAAAAAGATATTTATGCTTGTATGTCGAATATTAAGACTACTATTGCAGCGTTCAAGTGGAACACCTCTTTAATTTTAGAGTATTATTTAGTATTTAGTTTTTTTGAGTTTTACTCTTCTTACCTTTTATATCATCATTACTTTATTTTTTTAGTGTTTGGAAAACAATATGTTTGGCAGTATTGCTGAAATAAGGTTTCTTCTTAAACAAAATTATTATTAACAATTTAAATTTATTAAAGATGCAAGAAGGCAAAGTAAAATTTTTTAACAACTCAAAAGGATTCGGATTTATTAAATCATCAGAAACTGGTGAAGATATTTTTGTACACAATTCAGGTCTAATCGACGAAATTAGAGAAGACGACAATGTACAGTACGAAACCCAACAAGGTCGTAAAGGATTAAATGCTATTAATGTAGAAGTTATCTAAAAAATAGTTCTTATAAAGCAAAAAATAAGCTATCTCAGAATCGAGGTAGCTTTTTTTATGTCCAATTGCTAGTACTAGCTAATGCTTTATAATACAATAATAACAGTTGCAATAGAGTAGAGCCAAGCATCAAAATTTTTATGATTACATTACTTGAATCAGGTGTTATGCTATCAATTTTTTCAGCTTGTTTCGTCAATCTTATTTTAAAACTGTTAAAGTGTTTTAAATCAAGTTCTAAGTCGCTTTGTAGAAGTTTTAAATAGTTTTCTTTAAGTTGTTTATTCTTGTTTTTTTCATTCCAATTATTAATTTAAAGAGCTATTACAATTGCCATAACAACAAAAAATTTTTCACCTATCGCCTATTTGAAATATGTTGTGGTATTGCCTTCAGATATTAAGCTTTGTCTAAATTTTTCTGAAAAAATTTTATGATTTTATATGTATGTGTATTTATTTAAGCGTAGCTGCTTAATGCAAGATAAAATACTTATATAATACTTGCTGACAAGTAATTCAGATTCCTGTAAAACATCTTAATTTGAAGGTCAACAGACATCTTAGTTTGTCTATCTTTTTAAACTTTAGGATTTGTCAAATTTGAATATATAATATTTATTTCCTTTTCTACCAAGGCAGATTTAGTTGTTTAATTTCGTTTTGATATAAGTTTTCCAGGTCTTTAATGGTATTTTGTGAAATAGAAATATTTGTACTTTGAACATTGCTTGTTAGCTGTTCGATATTCACATTTCCCGGAATAACAGTAGAAACGGCATCGTAAGCCAAACAGAATGCAATGGCTTTTTGAGCTAGTTTTTCCTCTGTTCCAAAAATCGATTTCACTTTCTCTACAAGCTCAGCTCTGGTTTTTATATCTTCTTGTGTCCATCGACTTCTAATATCATTAAAACGACTCTCGACATTGTACTTGCCTGTTAGCCAACCCGAATCAAGTGGGATTTTTACGATAATAGCAACATCTTCCTTTTGCGCTTGTTCAAATCCGCGTAAAGTATCCTGATGAAAGATATTAAAAAACACCTCTGTTACTTTTGCGTTTGTGGTGTCCATAAGAAGCTTCATGTCGTCATAAGTATCTAAAGACGCCCCATATGCTTTTATTTTTCCTTCTTGAATCAATTTTTCAAGAATTTCATAATGATCATTCTTATTACCGTCAAAATAATGAGAAGGTGGATTATGAATAATCAGCGAGTCTACATAGTCTACTTGCAGTCTTTTTAAACTTCCTTCCAAAGATTCCCTTATGTAGCCGGCATCAAAATTTAAAGAACCCGTATGGGTATGGCCAAATTTTGTGTTAATCACAATTTTACTGCGGTCCGTACCCTTTAGCGCCTTGCCTAACCTCTCTTCTCCGGTACCATGTCCATAATTTGGTGCGGTATCAAAAAAGTTTACGCCAAAATCTAAAGCCCTATGCACGAGATTATTAGCTTCGGAGGCTGTCATACTTTTCCAACCTGAATTCTCTCCTAATTGCCAAGCGCCTAGGCCAATTTCGGAAATTTCTATTTCATTTTTTATGTACTTTTTATATTTCATGGTGTAGTAATTTCTTAAATACAAATCTTTTATGAGTCCTTATGCGTAGTGAATAATATCGCATTAGAGTTTCTTCTAAAGATAAACAATTTTATGGGGAGTAGATTTAAAAAAAATCAAATTATTTTTATAGAATGTTGTTATGTATATCATCATTTCTCTTTCAATTTTTTAATATTTTCATTATGCTATTTTACTAACATCTGTAAATTGCATGCTTTTAAAAATCGTGATCAAAATGGCTGATTTTACGCTAAAGCAACTCCAAAATTTCAAAATAGTAATTCTCTCTTTTTCTGTGTTATTTCTATCTTGTACCGAAGACGACGTCGTGACACCTATTACAGATGCCTATGTTAATATTCTCACGCCATTCGAATTTGAGTCCATAGTACCCGGAGACGATATTAACTTTAGAGCAGAAGTTGTTGCAGATGCAGACATCAATTATCAAAACCTGATAGCGACATGGATAAGCGATAAAGATGGAGTACTATATGAAAATCAGTTGACTGAAAACGGCTTTTCAAGTTTTACTACTAATGCACTTAGCTCTAATATCCACAATATTTCAGTGAATGTAAAAAATGAAGCCGATTCTACACTTGTGGATGCTATTGAAATTTATAATGTGTTGAAATTAAACCCTATTGAAAAAGATGGCAGCAGCTTAAATATTTCATGGTCAGTTTCTGGAGATGTTGAATTCGAATCTTTCGTTTTATACAGGTCCATGTTTGATGAAGGCATATTAAATCAAGAGCCAATCTTTACAACAGAAGATATCAACCAAACCAGCTTTGAAGATAATGAAGCCTTATTAGGAGAACGCCATTACTACAGAGTGGTTTTAAATACAACATCTTCCCAAGTGGTCGCCAGCAATGTGGAATCTTCTACGGCAGGCATCTTTTTTCGCACGAATTACCCTCTCGGAAAAATCGTGTATGACCAGCAAAGGCAAAAGGCCTACGCGCTTGTGAAGTCAGAATCTATATTCGATTCCAATGATACTGGATGGGGGCTTTTGTTTATCGACTTAACCAATTTTAGAGCAGAAAAAAGAATTCTAGAAAATATTAGATTTTCAGATTTGGACTTAGGACCAAACGGCAATTATTTATATCTAGCCTCTAGAGGCAATGCTGTACGGAAAATAAACCTTGATACTCAATCTCTGGAACAAACCTATGTTTTGCAAAGTCCTGCTCACAAAATTGAGGTGGGCAACAACAATAGATTGTATTACCATATCACTCCACCTTCAAGCGGTTCGACAGAATTTAGAATATACGACCTCGCTACAGGTACCGATATTCCATACCAAGATACAATGACGGCTGCTTATAGAAGATTCCGTCATGGTGACTTTGAAATAGATGAAACGGAAACCATTTTTCACGGCGGCAGTAATTCATCCAATTCCCGTTTGAGTAAACTTACTACCACAAACGATGTTTTTTCATTAGTAGGCCAATGGGGAAGTAACGATTATATGAAAGATATACTAATTTTAAACAACGATATTCTGTATTGGAACCATTTAATGCTCGATAAAAACTTAAACATTATCGGTAGCTTTCAAAATGAATTTGGCGACATAAATACCTCTGATATTTCACCTAATGGTAATTATGCCTTGATTTGGAATAAAATTTATCAAACTCAAAACCAAAGCTTATACAAAGAAATTCCAGCTATTTTTACAGGCGGCGGGTTTGTGGGCGACAATAAAGTGATCATTTTTAATAATGAAAACCCTGTGACCAACACATTTAAATCTACTGTAGTTTTATTTGAAATTGAATAATTTTAGAAACAATAATATTATAAGTTTTTATAGCGCTTTTGTCTTTAGTATGCCTAAGGAAGCCTTTAATTTATAGAATAAGCATTTAGTCTAAACACGAAGAGATAATTCAAGCCCTGAATCGAAATGCTTATAGGGAATTTTATAAAATTCTATCCTGAATTCAAGGCTTTGATTCAACACTATTTTTTGTCATGTACTAAACTATTTTTATATAATCATTCGGTATTCGTCTTTCAGAGGCAAGAGTCTGCAGCACCTAATCCGAGGGAAAATTTGGTGTTTTAGCCAGTTTTTCTCTGTATTTTTCTTCAATTACTCTTCTAAATTCTGCTTTGTCAGTTCTCAATAACTCCATTCCTTCACTATTAACAATTGTTGGATGTAATTCTCTTAAATGTTTATCACTCCAAATCCCTAACTCTAAAATTAAAGGTGTTAAATCTAAGGCTTTATCAGTAAGATGGTAGTAAACCGACTTTTTATTGTTAGGTAGTTTAGACTTTGTAACCAGCCCAAATTCTTCAAGTTGTTTTAGTTTGCTGGAAAGAATATTGGTTGCAATGGCTTCATCACTTTCTGTAAAGTCCTTAAAGGTCTCCTTACCTTCTATAAGCATTTGTTTTATGATTACCAATATCCATTTGTCACCTACAACATCCAAGGCTGAAGTAAAGGGGCAGTTACATCTGAATTTTGTTTGCATTCTCTTACATTTTTCCCTTACAAAGATACTAAATTATATTTTTTCACTTGCAAAATGAAATTAATCAATAAAAACACTTGCAAAACAAAAGTGTTTTTATATTTTTGCTTGCGATATGCAAGTAATATAAATTAATAAAAAATGAAATCAATGAAAAAAGTAATTACAGTATTTGTGTTAGCAGGTATTCTTGCTTCTTGTAACACATCAAAAACAAAATCAACAAGTAAGAATAATCAAACAGAAGAAAAAACAATGAACAACAAAGAAATCGTAGGCACTTTTTTGAGTGCTGTAGCCAATCAAGACGCAGAAACAATGCGAAAATTTGCCAATGCAAATTATATTCAGCACAATCCTTTCGTTCCAACAGGACTTGAACCATTTATAGGATTATTGCCAGCCTTAAAAGAAAACGGAACCTATGCCGAAAACGTACGACTATTTCAAGATGGCAACTATGTATTTATGCACAACATCTGGCATAATGCCAAACCATTTGGAGCAGACGAAATGGTAGCTTTTGATATTATACGTGTCGACGAGAACGGTAAAGTAGCCGAGCATTGGGATGCAATGACTGTTTTGGTTAAAGAAACTGCAAGTGGAAGAACACAAACAGACGGCCCCACAACGTCTGAAGCTCTAGATAAAACCGAAGCTAATAAAGCCTTGGCAGTTTCTCTTATAGAAGACGTTTTAATGGGTAAAAACCCAAGTAAGATTATGGAATACATAAGTTCGGAACAATATGACCAACATAACCCACAAATAAAAGATGGGTTAAACGGAATTGTAGAAGCTGTTGAGTATCTAACTTCTCAAAACAATATGTTTAAATATACCAAAATCCACAAAGTACTGGGGGAAGGCAACTTCGTGCTTACAGTAAGCGAAGGCGAATGGAATGGTGGAAAAAAACATGTATTTTATGACTTATTTAGAATGAAAGATGGTAAAATCGTAGAACATTGGGATGTAATTCAAGAAATACCTACTGAAGGTTTAGCCCATAATAACGGAATCTTTGGGTTTTAGTATCTAAATAATTTGGGCGTTACCACAAGGGTCGGGCTTTACGCTATATCTTTTTTTGTTTTATAAGAAAACAAAAAAAGGATGCCGCTTCAATCCCTAACGCAAGAATACAACGTATTAATTAAAAATCAACATAAAATGAAAAATATAATCATCACAGGAAGTAGTAGCGGATTCGGTTTAAAAGCAGCCAAAGATTTTGCCGATAAAGGCTACAAAGTATTCGCAACAATGAGAAATCCAGAAGAAAAGAATGCAAAGGTCAAAGCAGAACTGGAAGCATATTCATCTCACATTAAAGTAGTTGATATGGATGTAACCAATGATAAGGCTGTTAAAGAAGCAATGTCAAATATTCTTTCACAAGCAGAGAACATTGACATTCTAATTAATAATGCAGGTATTATGTATATTGGTATAACTGAAGCCTATAGCGTCGAGCAGGCTCGTTTTCAGATGGAAACTAATTATTTTGGTGCTATAAGGACAATGCAAGCCCTTTTGCCTTCAATGCGTGAAGCTGGTTCAGGTTTAATTATCAATACATCTTCGTTAGTTGGTCGTATGTCACCACCTTTTTTTGGAACTTATACCGCTACAAAACACGCTTTAGAAGGGTATTCCCAAGCCTTACGTTATGAGGTTTCGCCTTTTGGTGTGGATATAGTAATGGTAGAGCCTGGACCATTTGGAACAGGATTGTTGGCATCAGGACAAGCTCCTGCACATAGTGATACTCTGGAATCATATGGCGAATTGGCAGGTGTTCCTACTGCAATGGGTGAAAATTTTGCTCAAATGTTACAAAGTGAAGATGCTCCAGACCCACAATGGGTAGTAGATGCTTATTTGAAATTAGCAGAAATGCCATTCGGTAGCCGTCCCACACGAACTGTTGTAGGAATAACTTGGGGCGTTGATGAAATTAATGAACTAACTCAACCTATTCAAGACAGCGTTCTTAAAGAAATGCAGTTAGAAAATGTACTTGGTGGTGTTTCCAGATAAGCATTAAAGGTTTTCCTTTTTTTTATAAATCACAAGGGTTTATGCTCTTGTGATTTTTTGGTCAACTTGGCAAACAGGCTTGGGGTATAAGTGCTGTGAGCCAAAAAAACCATATAGTTTCAATTTAGTTCTGACCTTAATGAGCCATTCTTATATTTATTATTTTTTCTATTGTTATCTCACCTTCTTTTAGCATTATTACTATGCTGTCTAACACAACTAAATTTTTATAGTTAATAACTTTGACTTTTTCGAAAGCTGCCTTATTCTGGATGAAGTTTCTATTTATAACCTTGGTATTCTACCTCTTGGTTGTTCCTATTGTGTATTTCCCTTTGACTTGAAGCGAATCCTCTAGCGGTAGCCTTATACAAGCCTGTCATTTATAAGTAGATTCCCGAGTTCCATAGATAAGCCTAGATAAAAGTCATGCCTCCTAAATGACACCAGCCATTTTCTTACTATACATTGGGGTTTTAAATAGTTCACTTTTATGTCTTTCGGTAAGCGATTTTGGTAACCGAAGAGATTCTTTTTCCAAAAACCAAGAAGAGATTGTCAATGTATTCAATATCCCAATGGTGTTGTGTGCCTTAATTACTGAGAAATATCATGTTGGTATCTTTTTTTTTAGATAAAAAATCATTGATATGATTGTATTAAATCACTTCTAAATGTTGCCAATAGTAAAGTTCAGCACGTTTTAAACGATTGTCGTCAATCTCAAATCCAAAAGGCTTAACCAAGTGTAATTTCGATACTGAAGCTAAAGCTAACCGACCAATATTAGCGGTGTTAATAGGAATTTTAGGCTCTATTAAAACGATGTTTAAACCATGATTTTAGTCTTTTGAATTTGCTTGAGCAGTTCTTTTAACGATAGTTACAATGATTAACCTAAGCAATAATACAAATGGAAATCCATGAAGCACAACATCAAAATAATCCATTG
>CAYNCI010000060.1:0-17640 GCA_964396065.1 uncultured Mesohalobacter sp.
CAGGTGTTCCAACTTCTGTATTAAGCCCAAGAGCAACTTGGAACGATGATGAAGCGTATTACAAAACAGCGTTTAAGTTGTCGAATGCGTTTCGAATGAATTTCAAAAAGTTTGAAAATTATGCTAATGAAGAAATAAGACGAGGTGGCCCTCAACGCTATGCGTTTTAAAATATAGTTTATAGTTTAGTTTAATTAGAAGAACCGAGAAACTCTAATGATAAGAGATTCTCGGTTTTTTGTATTTTTAAAAACTAAAGTTTTGTCTATGTTGAAATCTGAAATAAGTGTCATCATTTTTTTAATTATCTGTCTCACGAATCGTATACATGCGCAGGATACTAATTATAACAAAGACACTGGGTATAAAAAAAGCCATATGGCTCAAGACTTAGGACTTGAAATTGAAATTGCAAAACAATTCGATTCTATAAACAAAAGTTTTAAAACGGAGATTAACGCCCTAAAAATTAAGTCAAGCAGTAAAAGAAATCTGAAAAAACTATCTGATTTAGAGGATAAAAGAGACAGTGAGCTTAAGAAAATACTGTCAGAAGAACAATTTGAAAACTATGTTGAACTTAGGCGTGAACAACGTAAGAACATGAGAAGCCTGATTAGAAAAAAACAATAATTAAGTTCTTAATTATGTAAAAGATTAACTCTCCTGATCCAGATCTTTTTTTTAAAGCTAAACCCCTTTCAATTCGACTAATTTTGTAAATTTTATATTGATTATTAATCGTTTAACTTCATTGTTCATTAAAATTATTTCTGCTCAAAACCAATTACGTATAGGACAGCAATTCAACTAAATGCGAGAAAATTTTAAAAAAAACAGGTTGTAGTGTAGTTTTTTAGGTAATTTCCATACTAACCGAATAAACAGTTTTATTAAAATCTAATTCAAAATGGAAAATTTAAATCAAAAACATTCGGTATACTTTAGAGGAGCTGGCTGGCTCTTAGGGTTAATGGTCTCCATTGTAAGTGCTCTTGTTGTGTTTACGTTATCAGATAATTTTCTTGCAGCAGTAGCTGCGGGCATTCCGTTAGTCATTTTTTCGGGGTTGAGCTTGGAAAATAAACTTCAATCTCTTGATGAACCTCATGAACGTAGCAAATCAAAAGTAATGATTGGTATTTCTGTTATCGGATTTATAGTATTTACTGCACTGTATATTAAGTTTAAACTCCTATAAACGTTTTAGAATAAGTGCAGAAGCAGAGGAAAATAGAACAAAATTTTGTCCAAAAAATCCAAAAACATCAGGGAATTTTGCACAAGATAAGTTACATCTATTCCGATAATAGTGCAGATAAAGAAGACCTCTATCAGGAAATGGTACTACAGTTATGGAAGTCTTATACTTCGTATCGAGAAGAATCTAAATTTTCTACGTGGATGTATCGTGTGGCTTTGAATACAGCAATTACTTTAAATAAAAAAAAGAGCTTTTTTAAAACCGTTGATACAGATACCAAATCTTTTGCCTACGAAGATCACGCAGAGCTGTCGGATGAAATTAATACACTTTATAAAGCAATTGCTAAACTTAATAAAATCGAAAAAGCCATTATTTTATTATGGCTTGAAGAAAGATCATATCAAGAGATATCTGATATAATTGGTATATCGGTGAAGAATGTAAGTGTAAAAATTGTAAGAAGTAAAAAGAAACTTGCAAAAATTATTAAAAACATTAGCTAATGGGAGATATTGATTTAAATAAATACCAATTAGCTTGGAAAAAAGGAAACACCTTTCAAGCTGAAGGCCTTTCAGAAAGTGAAATACTTAAATTCATCAAATCTGCTTCTAAAATTGAAGGGCAATACAAAAGAGCATTGGTTTTTGATATTGTACTGAAAAGCATTTTAATCATTGCCATTTTCATACTGAGCTATAAGTTTAAACAACAAACAGAACCTCTTGTTACTGTTTTGGTTTTACTCCCTGTAGCTGTTTTTGGCATATTGTGGCAGTTACATGCTTACAAACAAATTGAAAAAATAAGTGCTAATGATTTTAATTTAAAACAATTATTGGAATCGTATATAAGCTTTTTTAACTCTAAATATGTAACATCTTTATTCGTTAATGCTTTGTCTAGCACTTTATTCTTCCTTATTGGTTCAATGTTTTATATGCATATAAAATATGGGGAAATCCCGCCATTAGACCTAGATGATATTATTGTGATTATAATTGGCATCATAGCCAGTTATGGGTTTAGTGCTGCAGTACACATTATGCAAAACAATTACCAAATTAAACAACTAGAAACTTGCCTGGAACAAATTGAAGAAGACAATATAAATGCTTTGAATCTTGACACTTACAAAAAAAACAGAATAGTAAATATAGTTGTCAATGGAATTGCATTAATTACTGGCATTGTAGCCTTTTGGTATCTTGTTATCGAATTTTTTAAATAAAAAACATGAAATCGCAAAACACACGGTGGAGAATTATCAGAACGCTTCTTTTTGTTGTCGTAGGATTAATGAATACCGTTTTTATAAAAACGGAAGATATAGGGTCATGGAAAAATTACGTAGGATACGCTCTACTCGTTTTTGCCTTAATTGAAATCGTTTTCCTAGTAAAATCTTCATTTCAGAAAACAGAAAATAAAGGCTAAATCGCTAATCAGGACACAGGCGAAGTTTGATACATAAAAAGTAGTGATTAATTTTTGAGCTGCTAACCAGCCCGCAAATGGCAGGTGCACGAATACAAGTACTCAAAATTTATTAATGCATTCATGGCAACAGCTAAATAATCATCACGAGATTTGAGAATTATTTTAGCCACCAATGCACGAATTTTAAACCTGTATCTTATTAGTGCATTCGTGGCATTAACAAACTGGTTACAGGTATATTCAAGAATAGCTTTTTAGCCACTAATGCACGAATGTTATAAGTAGAATCCATTAGTCCACTTACAAGCAGTAGTCTGGTTCGTGGCAACAGCTAAACAGTTCTTGGGATATTTGAGAATTATTTTAGCCACTAATGCACGAATATAAGCGCACAAAATTCATTAGTGCATTCGTGGCTATAAAAAAATTAAAGTACAATGCGTTTATAATTAAGTTTTAATTCTCCAAAATTTACAATAAGAGCTAATTTATTTTGAGATACTTTCAGGTAATTAATGGCCTGAGCTATAAATTCATCAGATATTCCAGACACAGCTTTTACCTCTAAAATAATTTTGTCCATAACAACAAAATCGGCATAAAACTTATGCGGCAGAACATATCCTTTATAGTTAACTTCATATTTCTTTTCTCTCTCGTAGCCTATGCCTGCTTTTTTAAATTCTAATTCTAATGCATCTTTATATACTATTTCTAAAAAACCAGCTCCTAAATTATTATGAACTTCTAAGCATTTACCAATAATCTCATAAGCTTCATCTTTATAAATAAGTTTTGTCATAGGTATAGTTGTTCTTAGGCTCTAATTATGATAGTTTGAATTTAAGAAATTTTAATTAAAAAAGGCTACTATTTTTAAACTCGATTCCAATTTTATAAGTCACTACCTAGCCTACTAATAGCAAAAACACAAATATTAAAAGCAGATTACATTAGTGTATTCGTGGCAGCAACAAAATGGTTACAGGTATATTCAAGAATAGCTTTTTAGCCACTAATGCACGAATGTTATAAGTAGAATCCATTAGTGCATTCGTGGCAGCAACAAAATGGTTAATAGGTTATTTGACAATTGTTTTTATTAGCCACCAATGCACGAATATTTAAAGTAGAATCCATTAGCACACCTGCCAGCAGTAGGCTGGTTCGTAGCAACAGCTAAACGGTTATTAAGATATCTGAGGATTATTTTAGTCACCAATGCACGAATATTACAAGTAGAATCCATTAGTGCATTCGTGGCAACATGAATATAGTTATAAGGTAATTTTTCGTAATACTAAGCAGATTGTTTTACATCAAACTAAATGGGCTTCAAAGCAATTTTCAAAATGAAATTTAAGTTTAAATTTCACCTCTTCTTCATCAACCTGTTTTTGACCAAGTTCAACATTTAGCGAAGTCACTGCTTTGTCTTTAATTCCACAAGGGATAATGTTATCAAAATACCCTAAATCGGCATTCACATTAAAAGCAAAGCCGTGCATGGTGACCCATCGTGAAGCGCGAACGCCCATAGCACAAATTTTTCTGGCAAACGGCGTACCTACATCCAGCCAAACACCGGTTTCGCCTTTGCTACGTTCGGCTGTTAAGCCGTAGTCCTTCAAAGTGAGTATGATCACTTCTTCCAATGTCCGTAAATAACGGTGGATATCTGTAAAAAAATTATCCAAATCTAAAATGGGATAACCTACAATCTGTCCGGGACCATGATACGTAATATCGCCTCCTCTATTTATTTTGTAATAAGACGCATTTTTGGCTTTCAGCTGTTCTTCGTTAAGCAAAAGATTTTCTATGTGGCCACTTTTGCCTAAGGTATACACATGAGGATGCTCTACAAACAGAAGGTAGTTTGGCGTTTCAAGGCTTAAATTTTGCCTCCTGTTTTTAATTTTGGTGGACAATATTTCATCGAAAAGTTGTTCCTGATAGTCCCAGCATTCTTTGTAATCCTTACGTCCTAAATCTTGGAAATTGACATTCTTATTCATACTGCAAATTTACAAAATAAAACAGCCTTATACTCCATTCTTACTTAAATTACGATAGGTCTTCAATTTGATTTCTACCTGTTTTGTAAACAAATCGTTTTCAACTGAAAAGCTAGATAATGACATATTTCAACTTGAATAAATTTCAATTTTTAATAAATTCAAAAATAAAACTTCAAGAAATGTGTTACTTTGTAAAAAAAAGCTGGTGCAGACCTTAAGACATTTCTTATCACTTATTTTTCTGTGTTTAATCCTTTACAGTTGTGCACAAATAGGCAGTATTGGCGGAGGCCCAAAAGACGAGCTGCCTCCGGAATATATAAGTTCCAGGCCTGAAAATTTTTCTGTTAATTTTAAAAGCGATGAAATTCGAATCCTTTTCAACGAATTTGTAAAACTAAAGAATCCGCAACAGCAAATTATTTTTTCTCCACCAATCACGCCAAAACCTATTATTTCGCCTATGGGTACCGCTTCGAAAGAAGTAAGAATAAAGCTTGAAAAAGATTCGCTTCAAGCTAACACCACGTACACCATCAATTTTGGGCAAAGCATAGAAGACAATAACGAAGGTAATCCGTTACCCTTTTTTAAATATGTGTTTTCGACCGGCACATATCTGGATTCGCTGAAATTAGAGGGAACCGTAAAAGATGTATTTTTTAAGGAAAATCCTGAAATTGTAAGCGTCATGTTGTATGAAAAAGACAGCCTGTATTCTGATTCTGTCGTGTATAAAAAAGCACCTACTTATATCGCTTATGCACAAGATTCTACAAATGGATTTGCTTTGGAAAATATGCGAAAAGGCATCTATAAACTGATTGCTCTGGAAGACAAAAACAATAATTATAAATTTAACCAAGGTCGAGAAAAGATAGGCTTCGTAGACAGCTTTGTGGTGTTACCCACAGAGAAGACCTACAATATCAATCTTTTTGAAACCAAACGTGATTTTGATGTAAAACGGCCAAAACAAATTACCAATAATCAATTAATATTTGGCTACGAAGGCGTTTTAGACACTACAGATTTTGCAATTAATCTTCTTTCCAAAGCACCCGACACCCTAGAAACAGCCATTACAAAAAGTAGAGAAACGGACACATTAAACTACTATTTCAGGCCTTACTTTGAAAACGACAGTTTGTTGTTTTCTTTTACCCATAAAGGCATTATAGACACATTGACTGTAAAGACCCGAGAATTGCCTAAAGATTCGCTTATTGTGGAATTAAAACCAAAAAGCAAAATTGAGTTTAATGAGTTGGTATACATCAGACCAAACCTGCCAATAGTAGATTTTGATGAAAAGAATATCAAATTGATGGATGCAGATTCAACTGAAATTCCTTTTCAAACCAGGCTGGACAGGTTTAACAATCAGGTTGAAATTTCTTTTGAAAAGGAAGAAAAAGCTCGCTATGAGTTTAATTTTTACCCAAATACAATTACTGACTTTTTTGGCAATACAAACGATACTCTTACATTAAAATTAAATACCAAAGAAGCATCTGCTTATAGCCTACTTGATTTAACCATTAATAACCTAGACCGATTCCCCGTTATTGTTCAACTTATCGACGAAAAAGATAAGGTAGACAAGTCCGTAATCCTAACCGATACTAATAAGCATACATTCGAATACATAACACCGGGTGATTATTATGTAAAAGTTATTTACGACGACAATAGCAATGGCAAATGGGACGCTGGCGACTACTTGAAACAAATCCAGCCTGAAGAGGTAAAATTTGTTAAAATTGAAGAGCCTTTGCGTGCCAATTGGGACGTGGTAAAAACCATCAATTTACCCTAAAGTTGTCTCGATCGTTTAGAAAACCTAATTTTTCTCTTACTGAAATCAGTTTTTCATAAGATAAATTTTGTGTGTCCACAAATTCCTTTTCGAAATCCGGTGTAGACAATTGATGGCCTAAAACATCGTAAATCGCTGAATGGCCCACATATGGATAGTTGTTTCCGTCTTGACCAATGCGGTTTACACCAACACAATAAGACATATTTTCTATAGCTCTTGCCTGCAAAAGCGTGTCCCAGGCTTTAATCCTGCGTTCCGGCCAGTTGGCAACATAAATCAATACATCATAATCTTCTTGGTATCTCGCCCATACCGGAAACCTTAAATCGTAACAAATAAAAGGGCAAATTCTCCAGCCTTTGTAATGCACAATTAGGCGTTTCTTTCCCGGACTGTAGTTTTCATGTTCTCCTGCTAATGTGAACAAATGTTTTTTATCATAGGTGTCATAACTGCCGTCGGGTTGTACAAAAAACAATCTGTTAAAGTAATGTGTATCTTCTTTTACAATAACACTTCCAACTATGGCAGCCGAGGTTTTTTTAGCCTGAAGTTTAAGCCATTTCAAAGTCCTGCCCTCAGGTTTTTCAAAGAGCTTCTCAGGATTCATACTAAAGCCTGTTGTGAACATTTCCGGGAGGACAATAAGATCTGTCTTAGTATCTATAGATTCTATTAAGGTTTCGAAATTTTTTAAATTTTCGTCTATATTCTCCCAAACTAAATCGGTTTGAATAATGCTGACTGAAAGGTCTTTTATGGCCATCTTCGTTTTAATTAAGTAAACCGGCTCGTTTTAACAAAGCTTCCGGATTTGGTTCTTTTCCTCTAAAGCGTTTGTAAAGTATCATTGGGTCTTCTGAGCCGCCTTTGGACAGGATATGTGTTTTAAACCCTTCAGCAACTTCTGTGTTAAAAATGCCGTTTTCTTTAAAGGCTTCAAACGCATCGGCATCTAATACTTCTGCCCATTTGTAAGAATAATAACCTGCGGAATAACCGCCTTGAAAAATATGAGAAAACGCCGTACTCATGCAGTTTTCTTCGGGGTCATCCATAAGTGTTGTGCTCTTAAAAGCTTCTACTTCAAAAGCCTTTACAGATGAAATTTGTTCTGGTTGAGCTGTATGCCATGCCATGTCTAAAAAGCCAAAACTCAATTGCCTTAAGGTCTGCATCCCTTCGTTAAAATTGGCCGCAGCTTTAATCTGCTCAATGTATTTTTCCGGTATGGGCTCTCCCGTTTCGTAATGTTTTGCAAAATGGTCTAAAGCTTCTTTTTCGTAACACCAATTTTCTAGAATTTGACTTGGCAATTCTACAAAATCCCAATACACAGAAGTACCGGATAGCGAACGGTAGGTTGTATCGGCCAAAATGCCGTGTAGGGCATGACCAAACTCGTGAAATAAAGTCGTAACTTCATTAAATGTAAGTAAAGCCGGTGTGTCTTTGCCAGGCTTAGAAAAATTGCAAACAATAGAAATTTGTGGCCTTTCGTTTGAGTCATTAGTTCTAAACTGACTCTTGTAGCTTGTCATCCATGCACCACCGCGTTTTCCGGGCCTTGGGTGAAAATCGGCATAAAATGTAGCTTTAAATGCATCATTTTCATCATAAATCTCATAAGTGAGTACATCTTTATGGTAAACATCTACTTTATCAGTTTGCTTAAATTGTAATCCAAACAACTTGTTTGCAATACCAAAAACACCATCAATAACCTGATTTAAGGAAAAATAAGGCTTTAGAATATTATCATCAAGATTAAATTTCTTTTGTTTTAGCTTCTCTGAGTAATAGGCCAAATCCCATTTTTGAAGCTCCTGCAAGCCGTCTGTTTCTTTAGCAAACACCTTTATGTCATGTAATTCCTTTTGCGCAGCAGGTCTGGCTTTTTCCAGCAATTCTTCTAAAAAATTAACTACATTGTCAGGATGTTTCGCCATACGCTCTTCTAAGGTGTAATGTGCGTGGGTGCTATAACCCAACAATTTAGCCCTTTTATCCCTTAAGCTTACAATAGATTTGATGATCTCTTCGTTATTATTCTCATTTTTTTGAAAACCGCGCTTGCCAAAAGCCAGAGATAACTCTTTTCTGAGTGCTCTGTTTTTACAAAATTTCATGAATGGAATATAGCTTGGGTACTGCAACGTAAAAATATAACCTGATTTGTCATGCTGTTTAGCAAGCTCTTCTGCCTCTTCAAGTTGTTGTTTTGGCAAGCCTTCTAATTGGCTTTGGTCTTCAACATGTAATTGATAAGCATTTGTTTCTGCAAGCACATGCTGTCCAAATTTTAAAGATAAAGTTGCCAATTGGCTGTCTATTTCTCGTAATTCCTTTTGCTGCTCTTCATTAAGCAAGGCGCCATTTCTTACAAAACTTTTATAATGCTTGTCTAATAAGGTGTGCTCTTCGGCCTTTAAGTCTAGATTGTCTTTAGAGTCATAAACAGTTTTTACATTATCAAAAAGACCCTTATTGGTCATGATATCGTTTTGAAAATCACTTAATATTGGAGACACCTCTTGCGCTAGCTGCTGTATATCGTCGTTTGTTTCTGCAGAATTCAGGTTAAACAAAACCTGAGATATACGCTCTAACTGAAAACCTGACTGATCTAAAGCTTCTATGGTATTGGAAAAGTTGGGTTTTTCTATTTTCGCTATGCTGTCTATTTCAGCTTTTGCCTTTTTTTTCGCTTCTTCGATGGCTGGTTTAAAGTGTTCGACTTTAATTGAAGAAAATGGTGGTTGGTCAAATTGTTGTAAAAGCGGGTTTGTTGTACTCATAAATCTATTTGTAATCTTTTATTTCTTGTGTGGCTTGAATAACATCGTATTCTTCCCAAATGCTTGGGTCGTATTTATCTATTTTTTCTAAGAAAATATAACCTTCTTCATTAAATCCGATAGCTTCGTCCGGATTTATTTCAACGGCATCTAGTATGACATATTCTTCTTCAAAAAGGCTTTCGCTTTCTACTAATAAAGAGAGTTTGAATTTGATTCGCTCATCGCGATTATCGTTATTTTCTTTAAACACAAAGCTTCTGGAAAAATAAACGTAATTGTTGGCGCTTGATTTATAAACGTAAGGATAATATTTGCCGTCTTCATTTTTTCGAAACAAGTATTGAAAACTGCTTTGGTCTACCCTAAATTTGATACCTAAAAGGAATTTTAAATTTATTCCGGCTTCTTTTTCGCCGTCCATGAGTTGATAATCCAAACGTAAAAGTCCAAAATCTTCTGCACTGATGTAGGCTATACCTTTATATTTGGCAGAGCCTCGTCGCGGTTTAAAACTTACCTCATAGACTATTTCTCCATTAAAAAAGCTCGTATTTTCCAAAGTAAAATCGTACTTCTTGCTGTCTTCAAAAAACTGAAGATTTTGGAGGTTTTGACTTTTATCTATTATAGAAGCATAGCTGTTGCTACGGTATTTGTTTTTGATGGTATCTTTCTTTTTTTCATCATCTTTTATCACAAAATCTTCTGTACTCAAGGAGTCTTCAACCGGTATAATGCCGGTTCGAACTTTAAATGTGGATTTGGTGTCCAGAACATCAAAAAGTTCTTTAAAAATATCTTTTTGAATTTTGTCCATCGAGGTGTCTTCCTGCTCGTTGATAAGCAGCGTAGATTTTATGTGCTCGACACCAACCGAATCTTTTAGGTAGTAAGCATTGTAAAGGTCGTCCCTAAAGCTTGTAGATAATTTGCCTTGAATACTAGTAAAATAGTCTTCAACCTTTTGGTTAAAGAGTTTCCGCTTCGATTTGGACATAAACGAGCTGCGATCTAACTCGATACCGGTTTCCAGAGGTTTGTAAGTTTGTTTATTTCTGGAGAAAATGCGCAGATTACTCGGATTAATCGTATGATTGGACTCTAAGCTGTCCTTTAAACGCTGTATAATTTGGTTGGCAGATAATTTATCATTAGACACTACCACTTCATCCAGCATTTCCTGTTGTATTTTTAAAAAAATAGTGTCGCGTTTTTGTACTGCTTCTAATGGAAGTGCTTTTTCTTGAAAGCCTAAACTTGAAAAATAAAGACTATCCGTAGATTTTAAATTAGCCACGTTAAGTTTGAAAACACCTTCTTGATTTGTGATAACACCCTTATTGTTGCCTGTGTAAACACTTGCAAAAATAACGGGTTGATTATTTTCTTTATCATAAACTACTTTCTCCAGAGACTGACTGTTTGCGACTGAAGTTATGGCAAAAAAGATAAAATAAATGGCCTTACGCATAAGATTTTTAAGTATGGTGATTGACAAATGTAATTTGTAAATGCGTTGAAAATAGCATATTAACCTAAAGTTAATAAAAATATAATTCCACTTTGCGGATTATACTAAAATAACCTATATTTGACCAAATTAATTGTACCGGATATGAAATATTTATATGTTGTTTTATTTTTTGTTTTTTCTACAATTGGTGTTTCAGCACAAAGCTATGCTGAAGAATTGAACCAAACAGCAAAAGAGTTGACTGTAAAAATCAGCGACGAGTTAAACATCGACAGTGATAAGCAGATTTACCTGCAAAGAGCAATCTACTCTACAAAATTATCCCAGAGAAGAGCAAACGAACAGTTTTCTAACAATCCTGATATGTTAGAAACTTCTACAGTAAAAATAAAAGAAGCATTTGATAAAATGCTGGAGCTTAAATTTGACGCCAATCAAATTTCGGCTATTAAAGATCTTATATCTGCGGACGCAGAATAAGTTAGGTTAGTTTTTCATAATAAGGAACTTACCCCGTTTGGGGTAAGTTTTTTTATTTTGTGTAAGCATCAATCAGTTGCTGAGCTGAAGTGTAATAATGCCCACCAAACAGATTGACATGAACAAGAATATAGTACAATTGCCATACCTTAAGCCTTTCTTGCCAATTGCCTTCTAAAGGAAATAATTCATTATAACTTTGGAATATATGTTCTGAAAAACCACCAAAGAGTTTCATCATTGCCATATCCATTTCTCTAGGAGCATAGGCTATCGCAGGATCTAATATGCATGCCTTTGATGCGGAAGTAGCCAGATAATTACCCGACCATAAATCACCATGAATAAGTGCCGGCCTTTCATTAGGGACAATTTGTTCTACAATTTGGTATAACTTATCAATATTTTGAAAATGATATCCTTTTTTTGCAGCCAATTTAAATTGTGGCTCTAACCTGAGATGAATGTAAAACCCACCGGCATTGTCGTATATCGGGGTATTTATTTGGGGTAAACTCCCAATATAATTGTCAAAATCTAAGCCAAATTTAGAAGCGCTTTGTTTGTGAAGTTTTGCTAAGGAAAGGGCAAAATCTTCAGATATATCTCCATAATTACCAGGCTGAATATACTCTAATAGCAAGTATTTGAACTTCCCATATTCTCCATTTGCAATAACCCTTGGAATTACAAAGCTTTCAGATTCTGCCAAGAGACGCAAAGACTTCGCTTCGATGTCGAACATATCCCGATGAGGGAAAAGCGAATTTAATTTTAAAACATAATTAGTGTCCTGAGTGTAAATCTTATAAACCTCATTAATATCTCCACCCGTTAAACGTTCAGCATTTTGGACGGAGATGTCGTGAATTTTGCAGATAGACTTTATGTTGTCAATCACTTTTGTGTTTTTCTTCTGTATGTTTCAAATGTATAAGTATACTGATGTTTCTCGTCTTTCTCATGCTTTTCTTCATGATATAATTCCCATTCATTTTCCGGAATCTCGGGAAAATAGGTGTCTGCTTCGAAGGTTCCATGAACTCGGGTAAGCTCTAGCTCATCAACAAAGGGCATAAACTGTTTATATATTTCGCCACCACCAATCACGTAGGCTGTATCCAAATGTTTTACCGCATCTATAGCTTCTTTTATACTCGAAACGACAATGCAATCTTTGTAAGCATAGTCCTTTTGGCTAGTTATGATGATATGTACTCTATTAGGCAGAGGTTTGGGAAAAGACTCGAATGTTTTTCGCCCCATTATGATATGATGGTGGCTCGTCAAAGCTTTAAAGCGTTTAAAGTCTTTTGGTAAATGCCACAACAGCGCATTGTCCTTTCCAAGTTCGTTATGCAGGCCGACTGCTGCAATGCTTATGAGTTTCAATAGTGTAAAATTTAAAGTTATTTAGACGTGTCTGTTGGAAGTACATCGTTATTAGAATTACTTTCCTGCAACGGATATTTTTTATCTACTTCTTTTTGAAGCTTTTTAAGCTTAACTAATTGTTTTTCAACTAGTATATTCATGTATTTTTCTTCCCAGGCTCGCCCCATGAGTTTTTCAACAAAAATCACATTAATGGTATGGGCTAGGAGAAAAACCGCCCATATCAATACCGCAGACACAAACCACGGCATACCAAACGGACTAAAATCAGAGCCGTATTTCAGGACCAGATTTACAAACATTAAAACGATGACTGATGCAACAAAAAAAACTAAATGGTAAACCAGTCTTTTCTTTTGCCGTATTCTGCGATTGGCATTTTTAAACAATTCTTTTTGGTCTACATCTATATTTTCAAAAGGCATGGGTTAATTTTATAGTTTCAAAATTACATGAATTTTTTCATTTAAATATTTGAATATATTGAATGAAATGACAAATCGCTAAATACATATGAATATAAAGTCGTATTTCCCTATTACAAAAGACATCACTTATCTCGATACTGCTGCACGAGGTTTACTCTCTAAACAAGTCTATGAGACAAAACAAGAAGATATTGATTTCCTCTACAAACAAACTTATGGCTATCAAGATGAAGAAGACCTCATTGTAAAAGACACAAAGCAACACCTTTCTAAAATATTTAATGTGCATCCATTTAACATTGGCATCTCACAAAATTTCTCTGTGGCATTTAATTTTGTTCTTGATGGCTTGGATAAAAACAACAGCGTTTTGATGCTTGACGGAGATTATCCTTCGGTAGTATTACCTATAAAATCACGCAAATTCAAGTATTCGACACTAGCGATTTCCCATGATGTTGAAGATAGGATATACAGCTTTATACAACAAAATAGACCAAATGTGTTTGCTCTAAGTCTTACGCAATTCCTGAACGGTTTACACATCAGACCTTCTTTTCTGGCAAAGTTAAAACAGGACTTTCCAGAGCTCTTGATACTAGCAGACGCGACACAATATCTGGGTGTAGAGCCTTTTGACTTTGAAAAGTCGAAAATAGATCTACTGATATCTAGCACTTACAAATGGTTAAACGCCGGCTTTGGTAGCGCAGTTTTATTTATGTCCGAGGTGCTAAAAACCAAACTTTCGTCTCATGTCATTGGCGCAAACAGCTTAATTGACAAAACAAAATCTGATTCTAAACCTATGGGGTTTCTGGAGCCCGGGCATTATGACCTTAACAGCATCAAATCGCTAAAAGCAGCGCTAAACCTTCATTATGATATAATTGGTATTACAAGTGTTTACTCAAAGATCCAAAAGTTATCTCAAATGGCATTTGAGGCTTTCTGTTCAGAACATCTTTTAGAGGAAACTGTGGTGCAGAGAAAGTTTCATTCGAGTATTTTTAATTTAAACATACATCAGGACAAATTCCACTTCTTTGAAGATGAAAATATTTATCTGTCAATACGAGGTAAAGGATTGAGGTTAAGTCTTCATTATTACAATACACAGGAAGATTTAGAGCGTTTTATGGATGTTTTTCGTAAAATACCTTAGAATTCGTTGAAATTTTCTACTAAATTTTTTAGAAAAAAACTATTAAATCTAAATAAGACAACGTTTTCGTATTACAATATTTCAAAAATATTTTAGGATAATAAGATATAATGATAAAAATAACAGTTATTTTCATAACTCGTTGAATGTTAGTGTATTTATTATAATTTTGTAAAAAAAATTAATTATGGCAATTAAAAAACAATTTTTAAAATCAAAGCCAGTTTGTAAGGTCACCTTTACTGTTGAAGCAACGGATGCAGACAAAGTTTTTGTATGTGGAGATTTTAACAACTGGGACGAGAGCAAGCACGAGTTAAAAAAACTTAAGAACGGAAACTTTAAAGGTACTATCGATTTAGATAAAGATAATACTTATGAGTTTAAATACCTTGTTGATGGCAACTGGGTAAA
The DNA here is from genome assembly GCA_964396065.1 of uncultured Mesohalobacter sp. Taxonomy (GTDB): domain Bacteria; phylum Bacteroidota; class Bacteroidia; order Flavobacteriales; family Flavobacteriaceae; genus Psychroflexus. Next base: position 14,648 of record CAYNCI010000060.1, read on the forward strand.
CGAAGAGCAAGCGGACAGCTTTAAGTGGAACGAATTCGCGGGAGCAGAAAACAGCGTCCTCGAAGTATAAGACACGACTTTAACTTATATACTTGCTGCGTCACTATCTTCATAGTGATGCAGTTTTTTATAGCTTAATATTAAGTTATGTATACTTACATAACACAATGATTTTCATATGATTATCATATAGTATTACTAAATTTCTAATCAGCTATTATTATCATGCCATGTATTTAAGGCATACAAAAACGTCTTTAGCTGTATTTTTTCTTCCAAGGATAAGTTACCACCCATCAATTGGAATACCTCATTCATATTTTGACTAACGTTTTCAATTTCTTTCTCTCCTTTTTTTGTGAGTTTTACTCGCTTCGCTCTTTTATCGTCAGGATCGTCAAATTCTTCAATTAAGGATTTGCTTAACAAACGTTTTATAATCTCAAATCCCGATGGTGTTTCGAGCAGATGTAGTTTAATAATTTCAAGTTTTCTAAAACTCCCGGCAAAAGAAATATGTATAAGGAAACTAAACTCGTCTGCAGAAATTAATTCGGAGCCTGCCAATGCTTTTTTGGTATAAGATTTAAAACGTTTATACATTGCAGAAATCATATACGCCAGCTCTCCGTTAAGGTGCATTTCATCTACTGCAGCTGTTTGAGGGTCTTGTGCTAAAACCTCTTTTTCATAAAGCCAGCGTGCAAAATTTTTCAAATTAAGTTCATGAGCTGATGCCTTTTGATGATAAACATCAAAATTGTCAATTAATTCTTGTATGATTTTTACAGTTTGGCTCATGCTGTAAATTAAAATAAAAAAAAATCGATTAGTATATTTTTTAATAAAATTATGTAAGTTTGTTATTTATTAACAATACTTTTAAATTTATTAATATGAAAACATACTACTTAGTTTTGTTTACAGCGGTTTTTCTTAAAACCAGTCTGATTTTGGCTCAGTACAGTGGAGGCACTGGAACTGCCTTAGATCCTTATCAAATTGCGAATACGACAGACTTGAGTACCTTAGCAGCTACACCTGCCCATTGGGGTGCTAATTTTGTACAAACAGCTGATATTGATTTTATCAATGTTACTCCCGCTAATCATACACCTATTGGAAATACCACAACAAATTTTACTGGTAATTATGATGGTGGTAACTTCAACATCCGGGCACTTTCCGTATCCCAAAGCACTAATTACGCGGGCATGTTTGGTTTTATAAATGGAGGTGAGATAAAAGATCTTAACCTTAGCCTTCTGCAGGTTGTTGGTGGAGATAATTTTGTTGGTGGTTTAGCAGGCTATGCTACCGGGGCAACCATAACTAATGTAGAAATTATTGGAACCACAGGAACAGGCATTACCGGCAAATATGAACTTGGTGGAATGATTGGTGAGGCCAATAATTGTGTGATTTCAAATTGTGATGCAAATGTGACTGTAACTTCAAGTGGAGGAAGCGACGCAGGATCAAATATAGGAGGCTTGATTGGGGTGGCTTCCACAACAGGCTCGGGTTCCATAAGCAATTGCAGTGTTCAAGGCACTGTGGCTTCTGATGGTGGCGAAGATGTTGGCGGTTTGATTGGCGAATGTCAGGTGAACGTTACAAGCTGCTCGTCCACTGCAACAGTTACGGGAGTAGATTTTGTAGGTGGATTAATTGGATACCCGTTAAATTGTACTATATCTGATTCAAGTTATACCGATCAAAATAGTGGTACAGTAACAGGTAATAATTTTGTAGGCGGATTTCTAGGGGATGCTAGAGGGTGCACTATCCAAAATTGTTTTAGCACCGCTTCCGTTAGTGCTAATGGCTCTACAGAAGATTATATTGGTGGTTTTATTGGCAGAGCTGAAACTTGTACAATTACGGGGAGCAATGTGTTTAATTTATTTACCACTATTACTGTTGTAGGTGATGATTGGACTGGTGGTTTTATTGGTTATGCATTCAACGGATGTAGTATCAGTAATTCATATTCTGATAATGTAACTGTTACAGGGTACAATAATACCGGTGGTTTTATCGGGGAAAATGATGCATCAAGTGTCACTTCGTCTTATTCTACGGCCAATGTAAATGCCCAGGGTGACAATGTAGGAGGATTTATTGGACGTAATGATGATAGCGATGGAACACCGCAAGTGACTCAATGCTATTCGACAGGCAATGTGGATGGAACGAATGCTGCTGACAGCGATGATACAGGTGGATTTATTGGCGAGAATTGGGGGCTGGTAGAAAACTGCTTTAGCCTCGGAGACGTGACCAATTCCGGAGGAAGCACAGGAGGATGGTTTGCAGCATTCATTGGCAACAATAAAAATGCGGGTACCGTAAGATACTGTTACACCACTGGAGATTATACAACAGCAACTGGTGGAGATAAAGGCTTTATTCATCCTGATAGTGATAATCCGAATGGTACTGCAAATTTTTATGAGTCCTCTCAAACCAGTGGTGCTGGTGCTACCAAAAAAACTACAGTACAAATGAAGCAAGCTACAACATTTTTAGAAGCCAATTGGAGTTTTAATGAAACGGATGATATTTGGGGAATTAACTCCAATGACAATGACGGATATCCCTTTTTACGTTGGCAAGGATTTGTATCGGATTTTATTTGGTTGGGCACAAATTCAACCACCAATACCTTGGCTGCAAATTGGTCGGAAACTAACGCGCCAACGGTTACTTCCAATATTCGTATTCCGTCAAAAACGACGTCCAGCAACAATGCTTTAGAAATAGTTTCAGCTTTTGAAGTCAATGCTATAAATGTAGAGAACGAAAATGGTGAAGTTGTAGTTCAACCCACACATAGCCTAAAAGTAAACGAAAACATCACTAACAACGGTCAAATCACCTTTAAAAGTGATGCTACAGGTACAGCTCAATTCGATACTTTTACAGGAACCTTAAGCGGTAGTGGAACAGTTACTGCAGAGCGTTATTTCTCTAACAACAGAGCCTTTAGA
>CAYNCI010000061.1:0-1358 GCA_964396065.1 uncultured Mesohalobacter sp.
TTAGTGTTTACAATGGCTAATCTGCCTGAAAACATGGCTGTCTTTATATACGATGCTTACCTTGGCACACAAACAGAACTCTCGGATGGATTTGTATTCGACTTTATGGTAGATGCCAGCATCCCGGAAAGCATCGCATCAGATCGTTTTAGTCTGGTGTTTGATAATACTACATTAAGCACAACGGATAATGCGTTTGGCTATAACTTTAGCCTGTATCCTAACCCTGCACATAACGGAAGATTTTATGTGACTACACCTGGTTTAACTGGCGTAGCTCAAGTGACCTTAACCAATGTTTTAGGTCAGCAAGTCTATGTACAGCAGTTGGATATACAAAATCAGGAAGTACAAATACACGCAGAAAGCCTCTCTAGCGGTGTGTATATGCTGAACTTATCACAAGGCGAACAGTCCTTTAGTACCAAAGTAATTATAGAATAACAAAGTAACCTAAACTTTTAAAAACAGTACAACGATGAAATCGAGATTAATATTAGCCCTAGCCTTTATAGCCTTATTTGTAACAGAAAGCATAGCACAGCCGCCTTCTCTTCCCGGAAACGATGGCGGTGGTAACGTTACAGATAGCCCCATACATTTCTTAATTCCTCTAGCCATGGCTATTGGAGCTTTTATTGGTATAAAAAAACTAAAGACCTAAGTATGAAATGTACAGTACAGCTATTTCCTTATGGCTTGTCGAACATCAGATGATATATTATACTGTTCATACCCTCAAAATTTGGTCAAAATATACCGCAATCAGATTATAAGCTTTAAAACCTAATAGGCTTAATGGCATGATAGAAAAAAACCAATGTATTGTGAGAGACGCACCCTCGTTTTTCAACTCTGTTCTTTTTTTACAATTTAAGTACTACTGAATTTAGACAGACTCTTTGAGCGCAGGTCTGCCTTTGGGCAGACCGCTCCAAGGAGTTGCAAATCGCATAGATGTTAATCCAAATTAGGCGATTCGTAAAGTTTTTTAGGCCACTCGTAAATTGAAACTCTAAAAGACAAAGCGTCCATTTTAATTTTGCGGGTTTTGAAGTGTATCTAATGTTAGGGATTTGTGACCTTAAAAAGGAGCAATTCTTTAGCCTTGTATCAAAAGATTTTATTTATGACTAAAAATTTCATTGCTTTAATCGTGGTTTGTGTGTTAGGCGTTATTGTAAAAACCAGCTTCTCCCCTATTTTAGTCCAAAAAAAAGCATTTACCAAAACATGGGAAAATGTAAAGCTTAACGATACCGGAAATTCCGGCTGGGCTCTAGAAACCGCTATTCAGGTTTCCGTCTCTTTTCAAGAAGACGCTTCCGGTCAGATTAACTATTGCAGAGATGTAGAGG
>CAYNCI010000061.1:1458-17511 GCA_964396065.1 uncultured Mesohalobacter sp.
TTACACTGGAATTTACTGATGTAGAGGCAAAATTTCAAAACAAAGCCAAAAGAGATATTCTTATGTTATGGTATAAAAAGGGTCTGAATGAATTAAGTCAGGGCAATTGCGCCGATGCTCTAGAAAGTTTTAACTACTACATAAACATAGGCGGTTCAGAAGAATTTGTTAGTAATGATGTGAAGAAAGCTGAAGCATGTAAGGGATGAGTAATTATTAATGGGTTAAACTCAACATAAAAAAAAGCAGAGAAGTTTAATTTTCTCCATTAAAACGTTTAAAATTAGAAAACTCAACTCAACTCATGTCAGTGGACTCCATTTTCCAGAACCTATAAGCCAGCTCAAAAAATCTGTTGAATAAAGAATACCCTTTCTTTTTATAAAGTCACTGAAAAAATGAATGTCGTTCATGTGGCTTTTTATGTCATTCGTGACATTTTTTTGTAAAATATAGTGTTTCCTATTAGGTTTGATACAATCAAAATATAACATGTTTTGGGTATTGACAGCAAAACCTTTAATTACTTTATTGTCAAAAATTGAAAAATCAGTCTACTTATGATAAAAAATTCCCTTTCACTAATAGCTGTTTGCCTTTTAGGGGTTTTTATTAAAACCAGCTTCTCCCCTATTTTAGTCCAAAAAAAAGCATTTACCAAAACCTGGGAAAATGTAAAACTTAACGATACCGGAAATTCCGGCTGGGTTTTAGAAACCGCTATTCAGGTTTCTGTCTCTTTTCAAGAAGACGCTTCCGGTCAGATTAACTATTGCAGAGATGTAGAGGTAGCGCCAAAACGAATTATCGATCCGGAAGGAACGACTTATACAAATGAAGATATAAACCCAAAACTATTCGAAACCCTAAAAATTGAATTTAATGCCGTTAATGCCAACCTTAGTCTTAATAACGAGGTGCTAACGCCGTTTACAGTAATGTATGGGACTGTTACAGAAGCAGAACCATCTAAGGCATGTCGACAAAAAAGCAAACTGCTTTGGTACGAAAGCGCTCACCCAAAACAAAAGATGTTAGGCAGTGGCCAAAAGGAAAACATTTATGCTCTATATGACAGTGATTTTACACTGGAATTTACTGATGTAGAGGCAAAATTTCAAAACAAAGCCAAAAGAGACATCCTTATGTTATGGTATAAAAAAGGCCTGAATGAATTAAGTCAAGGCAATTGCGCCGATGCTCTGAAGAGTTTTAACTACTACATAAACATAGGCGGTTCAGAGCAATTTGTTAGTAATGATATAGAAAAGGCTAAAAGCTGTAAATAATTGGGGTTAATAAATTTTTTTGGACTTTTTAATGACTCTAAATGCTCCAATCTATGTATTTAAAACCCATTATTTCTGCAATAGCTGAACACTATTCATTACCCATTTAAAATTAAAATACTTCAATATAAATGCACCTCATCCCACGACATATCGCCCTAAAAGATCAAAACTTTGCCGATTTTATCTACCACTGGCAGCACATTAATCGTCCTAAAAAAGAAGACTTTTGGCATGAAGAAGGCGAATATTTTGATGAAGCATTGAACAAAACCCGTTTTTATAGCCAGGCAGAATTGGAAGGCATTTACCAAAACGCCTTAGACGATTTTAAAGCGATTACCGACCCAAAGCCGGACATAGACTCAAAAACGGAAGGCATTCTGGTCATAGATGCGCCAGAAAACACAGAAAGCATTGATTATTTTACTGGTCTGCTGGTAAAACTAACTGAAACCCATAGCTTAGAATGGCTGGCCGTGCCATTGTTTAAGACCAACTGGTTTGACGACGATAAGCTAAAAGGTCTTCACCCGGACACAAAAGCGAACTATAAGGCATTAAAAACACTCTTTGGCAGAGCACATTATGATGGTGGAATAAGCCTATACTCGTCTCAAGACTTATCTCGTTTTATCCCCATTTATTTTAATCTTGTAACAGGGCAGTATTTGCCTTACGGATTTATATATGCCAAACAACTGCAAGCGGTATTTTCGTACCATTACAGTGGTGAACTATGGTGTTATTGCCTCTCTAAAGATGGTATGGAAATGGTTTTGGAATACATTAAGTCAAACCAGCTGCAGCTCAATGCAAGATCTTCTTTCTTTTAAATATTCTAAAAACTACTTATCTTGTACAAAAATTAAACATGGTGGTACGCATTTTTCTTTTTTTAGCTTTATGGAATTTTAGTTCTTCCTACGGTCAACTAAAAAAGGATAGCCTGGCAGAAACTTTACAATCCTTATTAGACCAAACGCCCATTCTTAAAGAAGACCATTACCAATGGACATATACTTTTGAGTCTTACGATGCCACAGCACAGCTTCTCAAAATCAGAGAAACCTTACGCCATAAAGACAACATCGAGACCGAGCGTGTAAGTCCGATACAGAAAAGCAACATTAAAAACATAAAAATTGTTGACGCCCCTGAAAGTTTAAAGAACAGTTTTGCCTGCAGTTGTAATCTTCATTTTAAAGAGCGCATCAACCAAAAAGTCATCTTTTATGAGGATGGTGTCGAATACGAAACACCGGACTTTCTCTCGATTCCTTTTAAAACCAAAGAAGCCTGTAAAGCGTTTAAAAAGAAGCTAAAACGTCTTAAGTTTATCAATTAGTGATGCCATTACCCTTTGCAGAAGCATATCAAACATTGGAAAAGTCACTCCACGGCTTTACACCAGAAGACGAACCTTGGTTTTTACCTCAGCTCTATCAGCTTATTCAAGACCATGGAGAAGACACAGCTGTAAAGTATGCTTTAGCATCAAACTGGCCCATTTACCATTTAGAACTATTTATCAAGTCCGGGTTTAGACAGGTTGATAAGTCCATTTTACTGGAATATACTAACTCACCTAACGAAGACGATGTCTATTCTGCAGCTTTATGCCTGGCCATCTGTGGCTATGACGAAGGCTTTAAAATCCTTGAAGCATTTGCTAAGTACACTCATAAATTGTCCAAACACATAGACCCTTTTGCAGATGTGTTACCCGACTTAAAGTTTATTGAAGACCCTAGGGCAAAACAATTAAAAGAACTTTGCACAAGCTATATTCCCTCTATTTCTCATGCGCTCAACCTTAATTATGAATTGGATATCCTAAAAGCCCTGCTTCCCTATCTGGAGCTTAAAGACGACATAAAGACTTCTGAGAAAGAAGCTTTACTGGCTTTTGAAGCCTATAATTATGATTTAGTTGGACTCATTGGCTTACTAACAGACGATTTGCCAAGAATCATCCTTGGGAAGCTAGGCTCCAATCTTTTCATTCAGCAAAAATGTAAGTGCATACCTCATAGGCTAAGCGATTTAGAAAACATAGCGGACCAGTATTTAGAACAACCCCATACTTATGCTGAAGATTATGTGTTTTCTGAACTCATGAATACCTATTCTAGAGATAAAATCGATGATGATGGAAATTTACTTGAATAATCAACTTTCAGACCAGGCCATATTTACCCTTAATGATGGCTTAAATTTCGGACGGTTTTTAGAGCATAATATCGTTATAGAGTATAAGGTGGTTATGGATAAAGTGCACTTTTGTCACCTGCTTGAAGGACCTTACCAACAAACACTGATTGAAATAAAAGCCGATGATGTAAAGTATAACGAAACCTCAGATTTTTCGGAGGCAAACTATTGTTCGTTTCAAGAATTATTAGAAAAACCAGAACATTTGTTTTCTATTGTAGAATGGTACTTCTACAAAGAGTTATTCAAGGAATTCATTGGTAATCCTCAATTTCAATATGTTATTAACAGCATAGAAGACATTAAGCCCATAGGAGATAAAGTCATCATCACAGGGAAATGTTTCAAGAGAGTAGAAAATTAAGTTCGTTTACTAAAGTATAGCTATTTATATGATTATATTGGCATTGTAGACTATTGTCACCCTGAGCGCAGTCGAAGGGTGCTTTGTTATTTATTATTTTAGTAAGGCTTCGACTCTTATCTGAACTTTGAGACTGACAAGGATAAACATTGATAGAGCTCAGGTCTGAAGAAAACTAATAACCAATTAAGTCTTAAAAACATGAAAACCATAGCCCTTTATATTACCATAGCATTCCTTAGTTTCAACAGTAGTTCTGCCCAGGATTTTCAATTTGCCAAGGTGGAAAAAGCACACATCGAAGCGGTCAGCGATTCGCTATACCAGGATGAAGTTTATACATACCTCGTACAAAATTACAAGCCCATTTCAGCAAAAACCAATGTGCAATTTTTAGAATACGAACCTGAAAGTATTTGTGCATTTCAGCAACAGTTTGCATACGGAATAAGTTTTAATCTGGACGAATGTGCCGAGGAAGGTTTTGCGAGAATGACGGTCACTTTTCCCAAAATAAACATTGAAAAGCTTAAAACTTGGATAGAGGACATCAATAAAGATTCACTTTCAGAAACTAATAATTACAAATGGTATGACAAGACCTTAGAATATGGCCCTAAAGACCATGGGGCAGGCTGTTATTACACTATAAACGAAAAAGAAAAGGCCTGGGTAGTTAGCAGAAGGTGTGGTTGTTAATCTAAAAACACAGATATTTGCTTTATTCTAAAAAGTATATTTTATGAAAGTCCTCGCCAAAGGCCTCAAATGGCTTGCCATCATCATTCTTGTTCTTATTATTGGTCTCTACGCTACCGGCAACGGCTATATTTTAAAAGGTATTCGCGTGGTGTACATGACCGGACACACCACAGCATTTATTGACGATCACCCTTACTTTACCAACCGAACTATCGAAACAGCTACACCTCAGGTGTGGGAAAAAGATAAAGGCTACAATACTTTAGAACCTACAGAACGCCTTTTAAAAATAAATGCAAAATACGGGACTGTTGCTTTTCTGATCATCAAAAACGGGAAAATTTTATATGAAAATTATGCTGAAGGCTACGATGAAAAATCTAAAACCAACTCTTTTTCGATGGCCAAAAGCATTACCACAAGTTTACTGTTTAAAGCCATTCAAGATGGGTATATTAAAAGCCTAGACCAACCTTTAACCGACTTTTTTCCTGATTTTAAAGGTGAATTTGCTTCAAAATGTACCGTTGGGGATTTGTCGTCTATGTCGAGTGGTTTAAGCTGGAACGAAAATTATACTTCTCCTTTCTCGATAACAGCGCAAGCCTATTATGATGAAAATATACGCGAGTTGATTCAGACTCTAGAAATTTCTGAAGAACCGGGAAAATCCTTTAAATACTTAAGTGGCAGCACTCAACTCTTGGGCATGGTGATTGAAAAGGCTACCAAAAAGAGCCTTTCTGCCTACTTGAGCCAAAGCTTTTGGAAGCCATTAGGGATGAATGATTTTGGGCTATGGCAACTGGATGAAGAAGGCGGAATGGAAAAGACTTATTGCTGTGTGTCGACCAACGCGAGGAATTATGCCAAATTTGGACAACTGTATTTACAAAAAGGAAATTGGAAGGGCCGGCAGATTATAGACAGTAGTTTTGTAGACTTGGCGACTAAGCCTCGTTTTAAAGCTTCACCGGAATATGGCTACGGCTTTTGGCTTTCAGATTATATGGACAAAGATGTTTTCGCAATGCGAGGCATACTGGGACAATACGTGATTGCTATTCCGGAAGACAACCTGGTTATAGTGCGCTTAGGTCACCAAAGAGACGCGGAAAAGGTTAATGCTATTCCTATTGACTTTTACATGTACATCGATGAAGTTTACCGCATGTTAGCTTCAGAATCGATTGGCTTATCCTCGTACCAATCTTTAAATTCTTTCTCGGTCTGGTAATCGTCCTTTAGTACGTGATATACAGCTATAACAAGCAATATTTGTCCTATGGTGGTTAAACTAAAAATCCAGGCGTACTGAAAATCCAAGGCTGCCATTATACTCAGCATGACAAGGATGATCGTGGTAATAATTAATAAGACAATTCCTTTAGATTTCATGAATTTTTTGTTTAAAGTTAAGCGAATAATCTTCAACAAAACTAAAAACAACTGATATTTAGGAAAGAATTTTAATTATTTATGATTTTTTTTAGAGGAAACTGCTCAATTAGAGCTTCTTAGGCGTGTATAGCTCATCAATAAGCCTCCATTTGCTTTTAAACCTGAGTTCGATTGTTATATCATTTATATTCATATGATTATATTAGAATTATAGAGTTTTGTCTCCCTGAGCGCAGTCGAAGGGTGCTTTATTATCTATAATTTTAGTAAGGCTTCGACTGCGCTCAACCTGACAAAGGCAAAACATTGATATTCTGTTTTTTATAACAAGATTATTAATCGAACTCAGGTTTTATACATTTCGTCTACAAATAGAAAAAAACTAAAGCGCGTCTTTGTAAGAAATGGTTATTAGTCTATGAATTGATAAATGATAAAACCCAATTAGTTAAAAACCACAACTGCATCTCCATTAACACTCACTCGGTAATTAAATAAAGGATACTGTAGCCCGTCTTGAAACGGCTGCCCTGTAACCAAGCTGTAAGAATTTTGATTAGGACAGGAATTTGATGCTGTAAGACCATCGATCTGCAGACGTGTACAAGTTGAAGGTATCATGTTAGGATCCGATGCATCCCATGCGACAAAACCACTCCCTGTATTCGCCACCAAAATACCATCATTCCCAATACCCGGTCCGCCAACATAAATCGCATTCCCAGGAAAATTTAACGGACTAAATTGAGGTAAGCTTAAGTCCAAATCTATAGAAAACTGAATATTCAACAAATTAGGATTATTTCGTATCTCGTCGTCATTACTACAACCAAAACACATCAAAACAACAAACAAGCAGCTCAACATTCTATTCAACATAGCGGATTTCTTTTAGGTTTGGTACAAATTTAGTACTTTTGCATAGCAATCCCGTCATAGCGGGATTTTGTTATTAAATATCCTAAGGACTTTCTCGAATAACATCATGAAGTGCAAAGCACCTTTTGGCTATTTATTTTAATAATTTTAAAATCATAACGACTATGAGTAAGATATCGTATTATACTGAAGAAGGGCTTAAAAAACTGAAAAAAGAGCTTGATCAGCTCAGAGACGTAGAGCGTCCAAAAGCCTCTCAGGCAATTGCAGAGGCTAGAGATAAGGGTGACTTAAGTGAAAATGCTGAATATGATGCCGCCAAGGAAGCCCAAGGCATGTTGGAAATGCGAATTGCTAAGCTTGAAGAAATTGTAGCTAGTGCGCGAGTCATAGACGAATCCCAATTGGATGTGTCTAAAGTTCTCATTCACAGTACTGTGAAAATTAAAAATAAAGCCAACAACATGACTTTATCTTATAAGCTTGTTGCTCAGAGTGAAGCCGATTTAAAATCTGGTAAAATTTCAGTCGATTCCCCAATTGGTAAGGGATTGCTTGGAAAAAAAGCAGGAGAAACAGCCCAAGTTACTGTCCCCAACGGCACTATGGAATTTGAAATCCTGGAAGTTTCCCGCGATTAATTTTTAGGAGCAGAAACCTGCTATCCGTTTCAATCTGTTTGTGCCTTTGCACAATAACTACCATTTTGCGGGCTTCTTGGGTCGCCCTTAAAATGTTGTATTGCAGCAAAGCCATCTGCACAGGATTTACACTACTATCAGGGCTAGGGCTTGGAGACTATTCATTAAACCGTAAGATTATTAATTCTTTATCCTGAACGGATTTCCTCAATTCTAATCCAAATTTTTCTTTCAATTTTTGTTTTAAGACGTCAAAATCTGTGTTTTGTAATTTAAAATCGAACAGGTCATCGTTTTCTATTGTTGTAAAAATAATTTCGTTATAATAAGAATTTAAAGTTTCAGTCATTTCATCTAAATTAACCATAGTCATTGTAATCGAATCTGATTTGATGATCTTGGTTTTATAGTCTCTTGTTCGACTTTCATTTTGATAAAGCAGTTTTCGATCGCTCAAATACAGCATCCAACCTTTCTGGTTTACAGTATCTTTAATAACTTTAAAGTTATACTGCTCCTGAAGGTCTTTTAATATTATGTCTTTGAAATGTATGCTGTCCTTCAAACTTATAAACTTTAGACTTATATTTTCCAGTTTCACATTGTCAGGTTCAATAATAATGTTGGTCTCTTCAGAGTCTAGAAGTCTAGTCATTAAGTACTTAAATTTTACATTTTCAAAAATAATAGTATCACTACTGGTATTTACAAAAGAGCCGGAATCAAAACCACTCCTATTAACCTCTAAGACATATGCTTTGTTCTCAATTCTAAAATCAGTTACTGGTGTTAATATGAAAAGTAATGAAATACCTATAGCTATAAAATTAAATAGGCCATGAAGCAAAATACTCCACAATAGGCCAAACCTTACTCTCAAGTAACCCAGGAATAAACCACCTATAAGTGGAGAAGCAATTAAAAGTGGAGTAAACAGAAGTTTAGTAGGCGATAGCTCATAATTGATATGAAACAGGCCAAATAAAATTACTGTGAGGTAAAAAAAAACGCCATAATATTTATGCCAGTTTCTATCTATACGTTCTTTTACCCTAATTTTTTGTGAAGGAAGGAGTAAACCAGCAATAAAACTTATTAGCCTGATGGGATTGTATTTTTTTCTGAGAAAAAGTCTAAAAAGGACTTCCTCAATAACTGGTGCTGCTAATACGCCTAAGAATAAAATAACCCAATTGGACTTTGTCTTTTGCCATTCATCTATAAAGTGAGTGTCTGTACTTACAAAACCAAATTCTTCAGCTAGATAAATCAGAAAAGCAAGACCAATTCCGATTATAATGTTAAGAATCAAAATTGAAAATAATTGCTTTATTTTATAGCCTATTGATTGATCTTCATCTGTTTGATCTTTTGGGTTTTTAATAAAACGAAAGGCTTGAAGCCAGATTTTAAGTGGTTGGAAATTCACGTTTAGGTTGCAAGTAATATTTAGTTAAATATAGGTAAGATTTTCAAATGAGATAGGTTGCTTGATTACAATTAAGTATTTCATATCCATCTTGTTTTTATCCAAAAATATATTTTCATATGAGCTGGTGGTGGTTCAATAGATGTCTTTAAAAATCCTATTTTTACCAAAATTAAATATTCATGAAGAGAAATGCCTACATCTTACTGATATCCTTTTTAGTTTTCAACTTAAATTTAAAAGCACAAAAACTACAATCACCTAATGACTTTTTGGGCTATGAATTAGGTACTAGATTTACACCTCATCATAAAGTTGTAGATTATTTCAAAACAGTTGAAGCCGCTTCTCCTGAAAGGGTAAAACTCATGCATTACGGTAAGACCAACGAGCACAGAGACCTTTACATTGCTGTTGTTTCAAGTCCGGAAAATATAAAAAACCTAGAAGAAATTAAAAGGCAAAACCTGATCAATGCCGGCCTAAAGCCCGGAGATTCTCAAGCGCCCAAAACGGCTATTGTTTGGCTAAGCTACAACGTGCACGGCAATGAAGCGTCTTCTACAGAAGCTGCGATGAAAACCATCTATTCACTTTTAAAGGAAAAGCAGGAATGGTTGAAAAATACGGTTGTCATCATAGATCCATGTGTTAATCCCGATGGCAGACAGAGGTATGTGAGCTGGTACACGCAAAAAGGAAGGTTACCTTACAATGTAGATGTTCAGGCTACAGAACATAATGAGCCTTGGCCTAGTGGGAGACCCAACCATTACCTTTTTGACCTGAATAGAGACTGGATGTGGGCTACGCAAGTGGAAACCCAACAACGACTTAAAGTCTACAACACCTGGATGCCACACGTTCATGTCGATTTTCACGAACAAGGCAAAGACAACAATTATTATTTTGCGCCAGCGGCCAAACCTTATCATGAAATCATTACCCCTTGGCAACGAGATTTTCAAACGCAAATTGGTAAAAACCATGCCAAATACTTTGACAAAGAGGGCTGGTTGTATTTTACAAGAGAACGATTTGACTTGTTCTATCCAAGCTATGGCGACACTTACCCAACCTATATGGGTGCTATTGGTATGACTTATGAGCAGGCAGGACATGGTAGAGCGGGCTTAGGCATACTCACTAAAGAAAAAGACACGCTTACCCTGATAGACCGTATAAAGCACCATACAACTACAGGCTTGTCTACAGTAGAAATAGCCTCTAAAAATGCAGCTAAACTTAATGAAGAGTTTAAACAATTCTTTCAAAACAATGCACTAGAAACCAAAAGTTATGTGATGCGTGGTAACCCTGAAAAACTGGACAGGCTGACTAGTCTTTTGGATAAACATGACATTGAATACGAAAATGCCTCTAAGCAAAAAGTTTCTGGATACCACTATGCTAAAGGCAGCGCAGGCAGTATGCAGGTTGATGATAATGCAGTTGTGGTTCATACCAATCAGCCTAAGGCTAAAATGGTAAAAGTACTGTTTGAGCCAAACGCAAAACTTGAAGATTCCTTAACCTACGACATAACAGCATGGTCTTTACCTTATGCTTACGGCCTGGAAGCTATTGCAAGCAAAAGTAAAGTGAAAAGTGTAAAACAAGAACAAAGCAAAACCGAAGAAATCCCTACGCTACAGAAGTCTTTTGCATATATCTGCGAGTGGGATTCTATGGCAGACGCCAAATTTCTATCGGCTTTAATTCAAAATGGGATACGCCTTAGGTTTTCAAAAAAGCCTTTTACTTCAAACGGAAACGCATTTAAAGCAGGAGCACTAATCATCACCCAAAGGGATAATATACACCTTCAGGATTTAAGTAGTCATTTAGCCAAATTAAGTAAGGCGTATAAAGTTGATTTAATGTCCATAACATCAGGGTTTTCAGACAAAACACCAGACCTTGGGTCATCGGACATAAAGTTGATTCATCCACCAAATATTGCGGTATTTTCTGGCGAAAATATATCTTCTTTAAATTACGGTGAAGTCTGGCATTTTTTCGAACAACAACTCAACTATCCGCTAACTTCAATAAACCTTGAGTCCTACACCTCTTTGGATTTAGATCCGTATGATGTTATCATCCTTCCTAACGGAAACTACAAACACATGCTGAAGGCTGATAGTTTACAAAAACTTAACCAATGGGTTAAAGAAGGAGGAAGACTTGTAGCCATTCAGGATGCTCTAGAACTTTTTGCAAATTCAAAAGCCTTTAAACTAAAAAAGAAAAAACAAGACTCTGTAGTTAAGAAAAAAGAAGCAGAAAAGAATAAAACCTTAGCTTATGCTTTACGAGAAAGACATAATATGAGTCGTTTTATAACAGGAGCGATTTTCAAAGCAGAAGTAGATCATACACATCCAATGGCCTTTGGATACGATAAGCATTACTTTACCCTAAAATTAAGTCCTTCGTCTTATCAGTTAATGGATAATGCATATAATGTCGGTTATATAAAAGACAATAACGTGTATTCCGGCTTTGCGGGACACCTAGCACAAAAGCAAATAGAAAACACACTCGTTTTTGGAGAGGAGCGTGTAGGTAAAGGAAGTGTAATGTACGTTGTGGACAACGTTTTGTTTAGAGCCTTTTGGGAAAATGGAAAACTGTTTATGGCAAATGCCGTGTTCTTTGTTAATAATGATGGGGATTAAAACATAAGCTCAACATTTTTACTCTGCTTTTATACATCTGATAATAAAAATTAAATAAAGCAAAGCAACTCAGATTTTCGTTATACTTTAGCGAGATGCCATTAGATTTTACAGTGTTTGAAGACTGGTTTAGGTCCAAAGATTGGGAGGTTTTCGACTTCCAAAAAGAGACTTGGCAGGCTTATGCAAAAGGCAAAAGTGGTTTAGTAAATGCCCCAACAGGAAGTGGTAAAACCTATTCCCTGTGGGTACCCATCCTCGCTGAAATCATCCAGGCAAAAAAACAAAAAAAGGGCTTAAAAGCGGTTTGGATAACACCATTGCGCGCTTTGGCAATAGACATTAAAGCTTCTGCAGAACGGCTTATCGCAGATTTGAATTTAAACATTAGCGTAGGCATCAGAAATGGCGACACCTCTAATGCTGAGCGGCAAAAGCAAAAGCGTAATATGCCGGACCTCCTTATTACAACGCCGGAGAGTATGCATTTGCTGTTGGCGTCTAAAAACTACCCGAAAATATTTCAGCAATGCAAGGCTATCGTTGTAGATGAATGGCACGAACTATTAGGGACTAAAAGAGGAGTGTTAATTGAGTTGGCTTTATCCAGATTAAAAAGCATCTCGGCACCAAAAATATGGGGCATTTCGGCAACGATCGGCAACCTGAATCAAGCCCTTGAAGTGCTGCTGGGCGAAGATTACTATGCTTTTGAAACGGAAATGGTTATTGCCAACATCAAAAAGCAAATTCACGTTAAGAGCATCTTGCCAAAAAGCATGGACAAATTTCCATGGCGTGGGCATTTGGGTCTTCAGCTGCTGGAAGAAATTGTACCTATCATCAAGAACTCTAAAAGTACCTTAATTTTTACCAATACACGTTCGCAGTGCGAAATTTGGTTTCAGAAGTTATTGGAAAAACATCCGGAATTTGCAGGCGACTTAGCTATGCATCATGGCAGTATAGACAAGTCCACACGGCTTTGGGTAGAATCTGCTCTTCGAGACCATCAGCTTAAAGCTGTGGTATGTACCTCAAGTTTAGACTTGGGCGTAGACTTTGCTCCTGTGGAAACCATCATTCAGATTGGTGGGCCAAAAGGGGTGGCCAGGTTTGTTCAGCGGGCTGGAAGAAGTGGCCACAGGCCGGGCGAAGATAGTGTCATTTATTTCCTACCTACTCACGCCATAGAACTGGTAGAAGCCTTAGCGCTTCAAAAAGCGGTAAAAGAAAAAAACGTGGAAGAACGTTTGCCTCACATCAACTCTTTTGATGTATTGGTACAATACCTTACTACTCTTGCCATTTCAGAAGGTTTTGAACCTCGCCAAATCTTTAATGAAGTAAAATCTACTTTTTGTTTTCAAGCTATAGACGAAAACACCTGGCAATGGGCACTTCGTTTTGTCACGACAGGTGGAGAATCGCTTCAGAATTATGATGATTTTCAAAAAGTAGTGATTGATGAAGATGGATTGTATCGGGTAAAAAATAAAGGGGTGGCCATGCGGCATCGGCTTCAGATTGGAAGTATTGTGAGCGATGCTGTCTTAAAAGTAAAATACATGTCCGGCAAATTTATTGGCAGTGTAGAAGAATGGTTTATTTCTAAACTCAATCCCGGTGATGTGTTCACTTTTGCAGGTAAAACCTTAGAATTGGTAAGGATAAAACAAATGCAGGTGTATGTAAGAAAATCCACTTCCAAATCTTCCAAAGTGCCCAGTTGGATGGGTGGTCGGTTAAGCTTGTCTTCACAATTAAGTGAAGGGCTTAGAGAAGAGCTGTATCAATTGGACCAAGTGCATAACCAATCGCCGGAACACCTGAGTTTGCAACCCATTGTAGAACGCCAAAAGCTGGAATCGATCTTACCCAAACCCAATGAGTTTCTCATTGAAATTTTTGAGACACGAGAAGGCTTTCACCATGTGTTTTATCCCTTCGAGGGCCGTTTTGTGCATGAAGCTATGGCCAGTTTGATTGGCTACAGAATAAGCTTAAACCAACCCATCAGTTTCTCATTAGCTTTTAATGATTATGGGTTTGAACTCTTATCGGATCAGAAAATTGATATCAGTATTTTACAAAACAGAGCCCTTTGGCAGAACAAAAACGTAAATACAGAGTTGTATAAAAGTCTCAATGCCACAGAAATGGCGAGGAGAAAATTCAGAGATATTGCTGTAATTTCAGGTTTGGTGTTTTCGGGATATCCCGGAAAAGTGATCAAGTCTAAACATCTTCAATCCGGATCGCAACTCATATTTGAAGTGTTTCGAGATTATGAACCCGACAACCCTTTGTTTTTACAAGCTTATCGCGAAACTTTTGAGTATAGTCTCGAAGAGGGAAGGCTGTTAAAAGCCCTGGAAAGAATAAGCGAACAAGACATTATAATAAAGGTTTGTGACTACCCAACACCATTTTCATTTCCAATTATTACAGACAGGTTAAGAGAAAAAATGTCTTCCGAAAAATTGGAAGATCGTATCAAAAAGATGATTAGGGCGATGAAAAAGTAATTTTTCAACTAAAAACAAATAAACCCATCTCTATTTAGATTAAATTAAAAAATACATATTCTATTTTTATTAACAATTGTCATGCAGAAAACACTTTAGCTTTGTAAAAAAATTACTCATGTTATCAAAAACTGTTGAAAAGGCATTAAACGACCAAATAAGAATAGAAGCAGAATCGTCTCAAGTGTATTTAGCTATGGCTGTCTGGGCTGAAGTAAAAGGCCTTGAAGGGATTTCTAACTTTATGTACGAACATTCTGATGAGGAGCGTATGCACATGCTTAAACTTATCAAGTTTGTAAATGAAAGAGGTGGTCATGCACATATTTCGGAGTTAAATGCGCCTAATGTGAGCTTTACATCCTTTAAAGAGATGTTCGAAATGTTATACAAGCACGAGATTTTTGTATCGGAAAGCATTAACGAATTGGTACACATTACCCTTCAGGAAAAAGATTATGCAACTCATAACTTCTTACAATGGTATGTTTCGGAACAAATTGAAGAAGAAGCCACAGCAAGAACAATTCTCGATAAAATCAATATGATTGGCGACGACAAAGGTGGTCTTTACCTCTTCGACCGAGATATCCAGCAATTAAACGTAGAAACGGCGGTGAATACGCCTATGGGAGAATAATAATAGACTGCAAAATCTAAGTCATTATATTTCTTACTTGTAGTATTATTAGTATTTATACCAATTATAACTCTATAAAACACATCAATTTAATTCCAACAATTAAATTTGATGTGTTTTTTAATTACAACTATTATATATTTTTGAATAAGCTTACTAAAAAAAATTTATTCAAGGATTGGAAAGTAAAATAGAGCTCATTGAAAGTTTTGGAAAAATTGCTGTCTTTTTGATGGTATTGCTGTCTGTTTTTCTCTTTACTGTAAAAACTAAAAGCAGCAGACTCCCTAATATTATTTTTGGGATTTATTTACTCTTTATTGCATTCGACTTAATAGGCTTTTTTACCAAACAGACAGAAAACTACCCGATGGTTCAAAGTTTTAAAATGGCCTCAACCCTGGCGCAGTTGCCCTTGTTTTATCTGTATGTTTTATCCGCTTGCTATTCCAATTTTAAGATTAAAGCTAAGCACCTTTTACATTTTATACCATTTATTGCTTTTATCATTATTTTTAAAGCCACTAGCTTTTCTGAACATAGTTTGTTGATAGGTGAAATTATAGGTGAGATACAATATGTACTTTACATGATTGGCATTTTTTTAGTCTTAAGACAATACAAAACGGTATATCTTGAAAATTACGCTAATGCGAATAATGCCTTATATAAATGGTTGCTTCAAATTACTATTCTTTTTTGTATAGGACATGTGTTTGTTATGGCGAGATGGATTTTTGTAAAGTCAAATCTTGAGGATTATATCTTAAATTTCAATGTTGTCATAAGCCTTTCTGTTCTATCTATCACCATATTTTTTGTGTTAAAAGCCTTATACCAACCGGAGCTTTTCAAAGGGGTAAACATAAACCTCAAGCCAATAAATTCTGGTATTGAAAACAAATCAGTTAAAAGGGAAATAAGCCAAGATGACCACAAAACTCTGGAAAAAATTAGACTATTAATGGTTCAGGAAAAGCCATATCTAGACCCCGAATTAACCCTACAAAAATTAGCCACGCAAGCTGGCATTCCGGAGAAAGAACTATCGTTGCTGATTAATCATCAGTTGAACAAGCATTTTTTTGATTTCATCAATGAATACCGTATAGGTGACGCTAAAAAAATCCTTCAGGATCCGGCACAAAAAAAACTTACTGTTTTAGAAATCTTGTATAGCGTTGGTTTTAATTCTAAATCCTCTTTTTATACAGCATTCAAAAAAGAAACTAACCAAACCCCTACAGCCTTCAGAAATCAATGGGTTAGAAAAAGTTAGACTTTT
>CAYNCI010000062.1:0-15083 GCA_964396065.1 uncultured Mesohalobacter sp.
ATTATGCGTAAAAACATTTATGTCATCTTAATTTCAATGCTTATTGTTATAGGATGTAAAAAAACTTCAACCGAAGCACCAAAGGAAGCTGAGCTGGAAACCAAATCATCAAATGGGATTACCCAACTCACAAATGGTGATGGTAACGAAAATCAATTGCAATATTCACCCGATGGTAAATACATGGCCTATGTTGCTGAAAAATCTGGTAAAACAGTTATATATACCAAAGAACTTGCCACAGGGACAGTAAAACAGATTATAGAACCGGTAAACTGGGTATCTGGAATTCAATGGTCTCCTGATGGAAGTCAACTATGTTTCTCTTCTGATAAAGGCGCAGTTCCCGATGTTTTCGTCGTGTCTTCTCAGGGTGGCGAAGAAAAAAGAATCGTTAGTCTTCCAGGCCTAGACTTTGCTCCATCGTGGTCGCCTGATGGCAAGCACATCATGTTTAGCAGTAATACCAATGGAAATTTTGATGTTATGGTGGTTCCTTCTGATGGCGGAAATCCCGTAGCCTTAACCAATAGCGATGTTGGCGAAAATGGTAGAGAATGGTCCCCTGACGGCACAAAAATACTATACACATCCAGCAGCAATGGCATATCTCATTTTGGAGTAATAGATGTAGAATCTAAAGAATTAAAGGTAATGTCTGATCCAAGCACCAATACCAGTGCTCCAACCTGGTCACCTGATGGTAAGCATATTCTCTATGCTGTTAATGATGATAAAGAGAACAGTTTGATGGTAATGCCAGCAGACGGCGGCGAAAGTAAAGTCTTATGTAAATTGGAGAATACTATTTTTGGTTACAAGTGGTCTCCTGATAGTAAAACAATCGCTTTTTTATCGACTGAAAACGGTAACCGCGACATTTGGAAAATAAATGTTGAAGGTGGCCAGCCAGAAAAGGTAACTAATGATGAAGTATCCGAAGGTGGACTTGTGTGGTCTCCTGATGGACAAACATTAGCTTTTGGGACACGGATGTCCAGTTCCGACTTATATATGATGTCTCTAGAGGACCAAAAGTTGACACAACTCACGACAGGAGACGCTTATGAGCGCAGCGCACAAGTTTCACCGGATGGCAGTTCTATTGTTTACATTTCAGATCAGGACGATAGCAATGATTTGTTCATGATAACTTTGGAAAATAAAGAGGTTAAAAAATTGTTCGAATCAAGCGACAGCGAAATGAGTCCGCTTTTTTCACCTGACGGCTCTAAACTAGCTTTTATTAGTGATAAAGGTAATACTATGAATATTTGGATTATGCCAACAGATGGAGGAGAAGCTACCCAACTTACAAAAAACGAGCGAGATAGCTGGGGTATTTCCTGGTCTCCAGACGGTAAACATATGACCTATTCTACGGAAGATGAGAGTGGTAATACTATAATACAGTTGTTGGAAGTTTCCAGTGGAGAATCAAGTCAGTTAACTTCTGGTAAAGAGGCTTTTGGAGCGACATGGCACCCAAATGGTAAAGATATATTTTACAGCACAACAGAAGAAAATGGGTATTCTCAAATTTGGAAAGTATCTACAGAAGGTGGCAATCCTGAGCGCATAACAAATTTCGATTATTATACCAATATGGGAGACATTACACCAGATGGGCAGTCGATAATGTTAAGTGTACATGATGGTATTGGTTTTAATGTTGCTATTATGCCTTTAGCTGGAGGAGACGCCACAACGCTGGTATCTTCAGAATTTTGGGATACATTCACTACATTCTCTCCTTCTGGGGAAGACTTCTTTTTTAGTACTACAAGAAACGGCAATAGCGATATAGGAATGTCCTCTATGGATGGAAAAAATCAAAAAATACTTACTAACAGCGAGGAAGACGAGTCTGGAGTTAAATGCTTGCCTGATGGAAAGCACATCGTATTTTCTAAAACAACTTCCAGTTCAAAACTGATGGCAATTGATATGTAAAAAAATCAAATTGTAGATTACTTATAACAACAAAACGGTTCAAGGAATTCTTTGAGCCGTTTTTTTATTATTGAAAGAATTCCATGCCTAAAGCAGTGACGTCGATATTGTACACTGTATTTTAATAAAGACTTTATAATCCCAAACTGGTATGATGATAAAAGCTAAGCAAGTCGTTTTTAAAACTAATTTTTTTGAGGTTTACTATTTAATCTTGGGTTGAGATGCCTTTATCAAAGTGTTTGGGAGTTTTAAATCCAATGGCTTCATTCCAAAGCTGGGCATTTATAAAACGCTGTAACGTGTATGTCCCACCTTCCACAATCAAACATTAAATATCCTTTGGTTAAAAGATAAAATTCTATTAAAAATCATGCTTTAGCTTCACTCGAGGTTAATTTTGTGAACCTACAATTCATAATAATTAAAACCTATATCAAGAAAGCAATAGAAACAGAATGGATAGAATTAAATATATTGAAAATGAGATTTCAGAATTAAGAAGTCAATTGCAAAATCACAAGCTATTCAAAAACCTAAAGACTGTAGATCACATTAGGATTTTTATGGAAAATCACGTGTTTGCGGTTTGGGATTTTATGTCGCTTTTAAAGTCTCTTCAAATCGAATTGACTAGCGTTCAGGTTCCTTGGGTGCCATCAAAGAACACAACACTTGCGAGATTTATAAACGAAATTGTACATGGCGAAGAAAGCGATATTAACGAGCTTGGAGAACCAAAAAGTCATTTTGAAATGTACTTGGATGCTATGACTCAAGCTAATGTAAGTACCGCTGAGATTAATCATTTCATAAGGCTAATTGAGTCTGGAAATTCAATTGAGTATGCCTTAAACGAAATCCATATCAATAGAAGAGTTGCCGATTTTGTAAAATTCACATTTTCCATTGTAAACACCAAAAAGACTCATCTTATTGCTTCGGCATTTACTTTTGGTAGAGAAGATGTTATCCCGGATATGTTTATTGAAATCCTAAAAAATGCTGAAACAGAAAACAAGTCCTATAACAAATTGACATACTATCTTGAAAGACACATAGAGTTAGATGGAGACGAACATGGGCCACTGTCGCTTAAGATGGTTGAAGAGCTTTGCGGTAATGACGAACAAAAATGGAACGAGACGCTTACAGTCGCCAAACAAGCATTGCAAAAAAGAATCGCACTTTGGGATGCCATAAACGATTTGATTGAAGTGAAAAACCGGCACACAGAAAAGTCTAAAAGGTATTAAAACGACCTTTTATTAGGACTGCTTTACACACGCTAAACATCAATAAATTTGATAAAAAAACTTCTATCAATTTTCATCTTTTTTATTCCTTTTATTCTGTTATCGCAAGATAAACAAGCCTTAAATTGGATCACTAACAATTTAATTGAAATTGAAGATGCAAACCCTGATACGGAATTAGTATACTTTAAAGAAAACACTCCTAATAAATTTGCTAACGCCAAAATATTCGGCTTTGGCGAGGCATCTCACAACACCAAAGAATTTTTTGATATTAAAGCTAAGTTTTTCAAGTATTTGGTAAAAGTTCATGGGGTTAAGGTTTTTATAATGGAAGAATCTTACCAAGCTGAATACGGAATAAATGAGTGGATAAGTGGCGGAAAAGGAGATGTAAAAACGATTGCTGAAAATTTTAGTAACGGATTTTGGTATACCAAAGAAATCGTAAATCTTCTGCAGTGGATGAGGAATTATAATCTAGGAAAACCGAAAGAAGAACACATTCGATTTTATGGAATGGATATTCAAATAGGACGAAACATCAATAAAGAACTACGAGAATTTATAAACCGCAATAACATTAGTATCGATAATGGGCTTTTAACTGTTGCTGATAGCTGTGCAAGTAGGGAAATAGACTTTAGTGTAAAAGACAGTTGGTGGCAAGCACAAACACCAAAATTAATGGAACTAAAGCAACAGTTGCTAGACTGCAAAACAGAAGGTATAGAGTATAGACATATTTTGCGAAGTTTAGATTACTTGATAAATTACACTGAATATGCATCTTTAGTTAAAGAAGAATATCCAAAAAGTACAGAATTCAGAGATCTAAAAATGTTTGAAAATGTGAAATACATTATAGAAAATGAATCTGAAAATGCTAAAGCTTTTATTTGGGCTCATAATACTCATATTAATAAAAAAGAAATGTATTATTCCGGTAGTAATATCATTAACTTAGGGCGTCATTTGAAAAATCTTTATGGTGATGATTATTATAGCCTAGGTTTTGATTTTGGTACCGGAATAATAAAAGGTTTGGTTTTGGATAAAAAGAAAGGAAACTATTGGAAAACTTACCATATTAAAAAACCTTTCAATAATACATATGCCAAAACACTTACATCGGTCGATAAAGACATATATTTTGTTGATTTGAATACACCAATACCATTTTTTAATAAAAAATCAAAACATTTGCTGATCGCAGGTGGCGGTTATCAACCTAAACCACTGCATAAAATTTTGGTGAGTAAAATTTATGCAGAAACTTATGATGGACTAATTTTTGTCAAAAAGATTTCAGTTCCGGATTATAATTTAAACTAATGGCAAAGGCTATACTTTACATTACAAAACAAATTTAAAGACTATTAAACTGTCTATGTATTGTAAAAAAAGCTAAGGGTATTATCTTTCATTTTTAATGTATTTTCTCCCTTAAAAGAAAATTGCGGTGCAGCCGTACCTCCTTTAAATTGGATAGGAACATCAAACACCCGTGCTTCGTCCCAAAGTTCTGTATCTATAAAGCCGTCTAAAGTGTATTTGCCGCCTTCCACAATCAACGATTGTATGTCTCTTTTATGTAATTCTTTTAAGATTTGAGGAATAATACCGGAACTAAAATCGACTTTACAATACGAGAGATGATCTTGGTTTTTCTTTTCTTTTTGTGTAAACACCAGGGTTTCCGATGCCTTATTGAAAATCTTATACGTTGAAGGCACACGTAGATTTTTATCGATTATAATTCTAATTGGGTTTTTTCCTGAGCTTAATCTTACGGTCAACTCAGGATTGTCCATCAAGGCGGTATGCGTGCCTACCAATATGGCTTGCTCTTCAGCACGCCATTGGTGCACAAGCTGTTTAGAATAGGAATTACTTAGCCATACAGGTTGCATAGGCTTCTCATCTTCAAACTTATGTGGGCTTAAAAAGCCATCTTCAGACTGTGCCCACTTTAAAATAATGTAAGGCCTTTTCTTTTCGTGAAAAGTAAAAAAACGCTTATTAAGCTCAAAACAGTCTTGTTCGCAAATGCCAACTTTTACATTGCAGCCGGCGCTTAATAGTTTTTTTATGCCAAGACCATTTACTTTTGCAAAAGGGTCTTGCGTGCCAATCACCACATTTTTTATGTTATGATGAATAATTAAATCTGAACATGGCGGTGTTTTTCCGTAATGGCTACAAGGTTCCAGACTTACATAAATTGTACTTTTTGGTAATAGACTTTTGTCTTCAACAGAGTTAATTGCATTAACTTCCGCATGAGGTTCGCCCGCCTTAAGATGAAAGCCTTCACCAATAATTTTGCCCTCGTAAACAATCACACAACCTACCATCGGGTTTGGGTAGGTTTTGCCTAATGCATTTTTGGCTAACTGAATGCAGCGTGAAATATATTTTTCGTCCAAAGTCATTATTGCAAAAATAAGATATACATTTGCAAAGCATTTGGTTTTGTTTCATTTTCTTGATGGAATAAATTAAAAGGGAATGCCGTGAGAAACGGCAGCTGTTCCCGCAACTGTAAGCTTAGTTCCGTATTATTCGGAGCGCTTTGTAATAGTCTATTACCACTGTTTTTTTTTAATGGGAAGGTTTTACAAAGACGCGAGCCAGGAGACCTGCCAGATTGCATAACCAATTCTTAAATCTTCGGGATAAAGATTTTGAATGTGTATGAAGTATAAGTTTATCTGTTCGCTATTTCTGCTCTTTAGCGCTGTATTAAGTGCTCAGGATACGTCTGTCCAAACTTTAGATACCATTTACTTGTCCGATCAGAATTTAAAAACATTCAATACAGGGCAAAAACAAGTAAGGCTTACAGATTCCATTATACAAGAAAATGGTTTTGCTTTAACCGATATTCTTCAACGCCAAACCCCAATATATTTTAGGCAAAACGGCTATGGCATGGTAGCTTCGGCATCTTTTCGTGGCACAACAGCTCAACAGACGGCAGTCCTCTGGAATGGCGTAAACATCAACTCTTCGCTAACAGGTCAAACAGACTTTAATACTTTACTATCAGCTAACTTTACGAGTATTGATGTCAAATTTGGAGGTGGAAGCGTAGTGTATGGCACAGGTGCTATAGGTGGCAGCATACATTTGAATCAAAATATTGGAAAACACATTGAAGAGCAACACAAATTTAGAGCTGGTTTTGGTAGTTTTAATACGCTAGAAACCGGATACTCATTTCAGAAACAGGTCGACGTACTTAAATTTAAATTAGCTTTTGCTCGAAGACAATCCGATAACGATTATGATATTCCTTCTCAAAATCGTCTAAATGAGAATGGCCAATTTTATATGAATAGTTTGGATGCTGTTGTAAGATTGGACATATCAGATCATGATGTGTTGAGTTATTTTAGCAATTTCACCTTTGGTGAAAGGCATTTTTCCTTAGTCCGCACCAGCGACCCTAGGACAAAATACGATAATGTAGACACTAGAAATATGATTGAATGGCAAAATACATCAAATAACATTCAATCTAAATTGAAAATAGCCTACCTGACTGAAGAATTTACTTTTTTTGAAAACCTCGATCGCGATACTTCTTCAACATCAGAAGTGTTTACGCAATGGCTTCAATATGAATTAATGTATTCATTTAAGGCAATGAAACTCAAAGCCATCCTGAATTACCAAAATGCACAAGCCGATGGCAATCAGTTAGTTAATGCAGACCGTGATCTAGCCGGATTATCGTTTTTATTTCAGCACGAGCTGTCGGATCATTGGAATTACGAAGTGACGCTAAGGCAAGATCTTAACGACAACTATGAAAACCCTTTTTTATTCAGTTTAGGAAGTAAACTTAATTTAAATAAAGAATGGGCATTTCGTATTCATGCCTCTAAAAATTACCGCTTACCAACTTTTAATGACTTGTTTTGGAGCAATAGCGGCAATCCTGATTTAAATCCTGAGACCGCATATCAAACAGAGTTCGGTGTTCATTATGATTTTAATGATATATTAAGTCTTTCATTAACAGGGTATTATATGGATATAACAGATATGATACGCTGGCTTCCTAATCAATTTGGAGTGTGGCAACCCCAAAATACACAAGATGTACAGACTTATGGGGGAGAAGCCAATATGAAATTTAATTATAAGTTTTCAAGTCAGCAAGCTCTAGAATTTACTTCAAACTACGCTTACACCATTTCTGAAAACCAAGCTACTGGAAACCAGCTCA
The DNA here is from genome assembly GCA_964396065.1 of uncultured Mesohalobacter sp. Lineage (GTDB taxonomy): Bacteria > Bacteroidota > Bacteroidia > Flavobacteriales > Flavobacteriaceae > Psychroflexus. The sequence goes on from CAYNCI010000062.1 coordinate 7,447, forward strand.
CTTATGTGCCTTTTCATACTGCAAATTCTAATTTTATCTACAAATATGAGGATTGGGATTTTGGATTTACCTGGCTTTACAACGGATCGGTATTTACACAAACAGACAATAACCCGGACCGAAGGGTGGACGGGTTTCACTTGTTTGATGCACAAATCAGTAAACGATTACCTCATTTTTTCAATTCTAAACTTAGCTTAAGAGGCTTAAATATATTCGACTTGGCCTACGAAGCTGTAGACAACAGACCAATGCCCGGACGAACATTTATGCTTCAACTTATTACTCAATTTTAATTTTTAAACACAAACATGAAAACATTTCAACTCATTTTAAAACTGTATTTACTATCAGTCATTTTAATTTTAACAGCCTGTAGTTCAGACGACGATGCAACACCGGAACTGCCTGAAGGCGATTTTGATTTAGGCACATTTGTCTTAAACGAAGGCGGCACAGGTAGTGTAAGCTTTATTTCTGAAGACTTTAGTAGAGTAGATCAGCAGATTTTTTCAACTGTAAATACGGGTGAAGATTTAGGGGCATTTGCGCAACACATGTTTTTTGACGACGAAGGCAGAGCCTATATCATAAGTGGTGGTTCTAATTTGATAACAATAGTAAATCGATTTTCGTTTGAAAAAATTGGCGAAATCACAACCGGATTAGACAATCCACGTTACGGTGTAGTTCATGGCGATAAGATATTTGTAACCAACCAAGCCTCTTTTAACACTTCGGACGATGATTACGTTGCTGTTTTTGATACAAATACTCTTGCGCCATCCACGCCAATAGTTATAGGCAAAGCAGTAGAATTTATCATCTCCGATGGCAGTAAACTTTACGTGCAAAATGCAGCATTTGGTTTTGGCAGTGGGATTAGTGTTATAAACCCCAATTCGAATGCAGTTGACACTGAAATTTCCACCGGCGAAGGCCTACGTGGTATTAAAATAAATGCTAATCTGATGTATGCTTTGCACGATACAGGCATGGATGTTATTAACCTTTCTACCCTAGACGTTATTTCCACATTAGCCCTGCCAAGCGATATATCCGGTGCAACCAATTTGGATATCGATAACGGCAGATTTTACTATACCTTTGGTTCTTCAGTATATAGTTCCGGCCTTGGTGATTCTTCACTAAGCAACACGCCGATTCTCACCTATGAGTCTAATTCTCAATTTGGTGCGATGTATGGTTTTGAAGTCAACGATGGCCTGATATACATTTCGGATGCTACCGATTTTGCTTCGGATGGTTTTGTAGAAATTTATGACTTAAACGGTAATTTAGTTTTCGAAACTTCAACAGGTATTGGTCCCAACGGATTTTATTTTAATTAAAATTAATTTTTTTGTAACGAAAATCTAGTGTTTACGTCCTATACAACAGTAATCAAAATTAAACCTATGAGCATTATATCAAAATTTACTTTTGCTGTTGTATTAGCATTGGCTTTTGGTACATCAAAAGCACAATCAGTCGAAGGCGACTGGAGTGGTAAGCTCAACGCTATGGGACAGGAAATACCACTTATTTTTCACATTACAGAAAGTGCTGATGGCTTAACAGCAACAATGGATAGCCCCAGCCAAGGCGCAAACGGAATTCCTGTAGATCAGGTAGGATTTGCAGATAATACGCTTACCATGTCTATTATGGGTGGTCAAATCACTTACGAAGGAACACTAGAAGATAGTACTATTACAGGAAAATTTAAACAAGCAGGAATGGAATTTGATTTAAACTTAACTAAAGGCGAACTTGAAAAACCCGGCGATACGTCTTTGCCAAGTACAGTTGAAGAATTGAAGGCATTAGCCAATAAGGAAGAAGCAAATTATAAATATTCGGTAAAAGATTATTTTGCCAAACCGGCGTCTTCAGACTTTCAATTGTCGCCGGATGGCACATATATGAGTTATCGTGAAAAAGACGATAATTTGAAAAATCATGTTTACGTAAAAAACATTAACACAAATGAAGTAAAACGCGTGATTACTGAAGGCGAAGAACTTGTTCGAGGTTACGGCTGGGCAAACGAAAATCGTCTCATTTATGTTATGGACAAAGGTGGAAATGAAGATTACCACTTATTTGCAGTTGATGTTGATGGAGCCAACCAAAAAGAATTAACGCCTTATGATGGTGTTAAAGTTGAAATTTTAGCCTCTCTTAAAGAAGACAAAGATCACATGATTATTTCTATGAACAAGAACAATCCTCAGGTCTTTGATCCCTACAAGATAAACATCAAAACAGGTGACGTTGAGCAACTGTATGAAAATACAGATTTAGCTAACCCTATCATGGGTTATGAATTTGATAAAGACGGTAATTTAAGAGGTTTTATGCGACTTAAAGATGGCATAAATACAGAGTTTTATTACGCCATAGAGCCAGGTGATTATCAATTGATGCAATCTACAAAGTGGGATGAGTCTTTCAATATCATCAGTTTTGATTATGCGTCTGATAATCCTCACGACGCTTATGTGGCTTCTAATTTGGAAACAGATAAAGTTGAAATTTATAAATACGACCTGGCTAAGAAACAAGTTGTTGAAAAGTTGTTTTCAAATGATAAATATGACGCCGGAAGCGCTTCAATTTCAAGAAACAGAAATTGGGAGTTAGACTATTACAGTTATCAAGGTGAAAAGAATGTCATCGTTCCTGTAAGTGATTATTACAAGAAACTACATAATAAACTTACAAAGCAATTTCCAAATTATAACTTCTACCTTACTGCAAGAACAGACGATGAGAGCCAGTATTTGATATACGTGACCAGCGATAAGCTTTACGGTAAATATTACTCTTACGACGTTAAGAAAGATGAAATTAAATTGCTATACAATTTAATGCCACAGTTGAAAGAGGAAGACATGGCTGATATGGTGCCGATTTCCTTTAAGAGCAGAGATGGCCTAGATATTCACGGGTACATCACACTTCCAAAAGAAGTTGAAAATGGCCCAGTACCGGTTATTGTAAACCCACATGGTGGTCCACAAGGCATAAGAGATTCTTGGGGCTTTAATCCGGAAACGCAATTGTTTGCCAGTAGAGGTTATGCGACACTACAGGTTAATTTTAGAATTAGTGGTGGTTATGGGAAAGAGTTTTTAAGAGCCGGCTTTAAAGAAATTGGCCGTAAAGCCATGGACGATGTAGAAGATGGATTACAATATGTGATTGACAAAGGTTGGGTAGACAAAGACAGAGCAGCTATTTATGGTGGCAGTCATGGTGGCTATGCTGTACTTAGAGGACTTACCAAAACCCCGGACCTGTATGCCTGTGGTATTGACTACGTTGGTGTATCTAATTTATTCACTTTTATGGAAACCATTCCGGCATACTGGACGCCGTATTTGCCAATTTTAAAGGCAATTTGGTACGACCCTGCTATTGAGGAAGAAAAAGAAATCATGAATGAGGTTTCTCCGGCTTTTCATGTAGATAAAATTAAAAAACCTTTATTCGTTGTCCAAGGGGCAAACGATCCTCGTGTAAACATCGATGAAAGCGATCAGATTGTAAAGCAATTGAGGGAAAAAGGTGTTGATGTACCATATATGGTAAAATACGATGAAGGTCACGGCTTTGCCAAAGAAGAAAACCGCATGGAACTCTATTCAGCTATGATGGGCTTTTTGGCAGAGCAGTTAAAATATAAACCCATTAAACCTTAATGTTATAATAATTAGACTTTTTTAAAGTTTAAAAAAAATACACATTTAGTGTTTAATATTTGTTAGCAGGCAAACCTCTCTTCGGGGTTTGCCTTTTTCATTATAAAAAAATCAGACTATTACAGTAGGGTATTTATCCTTTAAAATGTCTTATCTATATACCAAATGTAGTGAAATGAAATCTGTACGTATTGGCCTTTTGATTTTCTTGTTATCCCAAACTTGCTTTGCTCAGGAAAAAGCTTTAAAAGTCATTCAAGAAGACACAAAAAAGGCGATTGTCTTCAAAAACAACAGTAGAGTGAAAATTAAAACCACTGATGGAACAAGACTAAGGGGTAAGCTTTTTATTAAAGACGACACTATTTATGTCAATAATATTTTCGTAAATCTTGAAGATATCATAATGATAAAAAAAGATCCACTAGTCATATATATTCTCACGTCCGCATTTCTTATTTACACAGCTGCATCTACCGCGGGCATTGCATTCATCATGGGAGTTCTGGTAGATTCCTCTTCTTTTCTTTTAGCCATACCTGCTGCTGCGGTATTTTATACAGGACTTAAAGCGCCTAATTTTAGTAAAAAATACAAATTAGAAAACGGCAGGTCTTTGCAGCTTGTAGATCTTCCAATTACACCTTAAAACGGCCTGAAGAGGTGTATGGGCAGAAACAGAATTCTTTTAACTTTCAATAAATATTGAAGGAATTTTTAAGCGTTTAATACATTATTTCCATAATTTATACAATCCAAAAACAGGCCCTAAAGCTAAAATTGCGTAAATAAAAACACTACTTGTAAGTATCGATGTATATGAAATCAGTTGAATACTTAAAATAGTAATCGCAAAGCCTATACAATTCACAATGGTCAAAGCAGTACCTTTAAACTGTACAGGTGCGTTTTGAGCGACTAGGGTTGAAAATAAAGGTGAATCTGCAATAACAGCCATGCCCCAGACCAATAAAAAGCAAAGAAAAATAACAGGATTTACGTGGAACATAAATGGGCATAATAAGCAGCATAACCCTGAAATTAATAAGGCTATACTAGCTACTTTTTTAGTGCCATATTTTACGGACAATATACCACTTCCAACACACGAAATACCACCAATTGCAATGATATTAAAGGACCATAATGAAGTATTAACAGCATTTTCATCCACTAGTGAATTGTAAGTTGTAATCATTAAGGGGACAAAAGCCCAAAAAGCATACAACTCCCACATATGTCCAAAATATCCAAATGCTGCTTGTCTGAATTCCTTTTTTCTAAAAACTTTAAAAAAAGCAGAAAATTCAAAACTTGAACTTTTTTTGTTATATGGTCCTAAAGGAATAAATAAAGCCATTAACAGCCCACCAAATACGGCAATTATGGAGGTTAAAGTAATTACAAGTTTCCAGGATATTGTTCCGGTAAAGGAATTGAGTAAATGGGGGAAAGCGGTGCCGAGCACAAGTGCTCCAACCAAAAAGCCTAAGGATTTTCCTAAGCCTTTGTCGTAATAATCTGAGGCGATTTTCATACCCACAGGATAAATTCCGGCAAGAAAGAAACCCGTCATAAATCTAAAGCTAATGATACTGTTTAAGGAATGTTCTTCCAGTAATAATCCCAAATTAAATACTGCGCCAAGTATTGCACAAATTAGAAACACTCTTGAAGGCAAAAATCTATCAGCAATACTAAACACTGCAAAAGAAAACGTACCCACAATAAATCCAAATTGAACAAAAGACGTTAAAAGCCCTATGGCTGAATTATCAAGACCAAAATTAAGTGTAAGGTCTTGCATTACAGCATTGCTGGCAAACCACAAAGAGGTACAGCAAAATTGGGATAATACAATTATGGGCAGTACAAATCTTGGTGGTTTCAATCTGAATGAAAATTAGATTTCGATTTTATGGTGCCGGATTTGGAATCTCAGCATGCACAGCGTTGATTTGTTTTACAATTTCATCGCTTAACGTAATATTGATGCTGTCAATATTTTCTTTTAGTTGTTCTAAGTTGGTCGCTCCAATAATATTACTTGTTAAAAACGGTCTACTATTTACAAAAGCTAAGGCCATCTGAGCTAAGCTAAGATTGTTTTCTTCAGCAATATCAAGGTAGCGTTTTGTGGCTTCTGTAGATTGTGGGCTACTGTATCTGGCAAATCTGGGAAATAATTTAAGTCTGGCATTATCAGCAGCTTTACCCTTTATATACTTTCCTGAAAGCACTCCAAACCCCATAGGAGAGTAAGCTAAAAGCCCAATGTTTTCTCTTATTGCAGTCTCGGCCAAATCTCCTTCAAATGTTCTGCATAGAAGAGAGTAGGGGTTTTGGATAGTGATCATCCTTGGTAAACCATGTTGTTTGGACTCACTTAGATAACGCATCGTTCCCCAGGCTTTTTCATTAGAAATACCTATATGTCTAATTTTTCCACTTTTGATGAGGTCTTCTAAATTATGAAGAATTTCATTAAAGTTATCTTCCCATGCATCCTTAGGATTATTTGGATAGTCACGAACACCAAAGGTGTTGGTCGTTCTTTCCGGCCAATGCAATTGGTACAAGTCGATATAGTCGGTCTGAAGACGTTTTAAGCTATTATTTACGGCATCGTTAAGGGCTTCTTTACTAAAGCCATTCGTTCTGATGTGTGCGGTGTAGTCGCCAGGTCCTGCAATCTTTGTGGCTAAAACCACTTTGTCTCGGTTTCCGGTTTTAGCAAACCAATTACCAATAATTTTCTCTGTACGGGCATAAGTTTCTGCTGTAGCCGGCACAGGGTATAACTCTGCGGTGTCAAAAAAATTAACTCCTTTGTCCAGCGCCAAGTCCATTTGAGCAAAGCCTTCTTCTTCAGTGTTTTGATTACCCCATGTCATGGTGCCTAAACAAATTTTACTTACTTTGATATCGGTATGTGGTAGTGTCGTGTATTTCATTTATATGAATTAAGAATTTTAAATTATAAATTTTGAATTCGATTGAATACAAATGTATTGAAGGTAAATACAGAAGTTTAAATCTTAGAATTAATTTATGATTATACATAGCTGTCACCCTGTTCCGCATATGCAGGATAAGGCTCAAAAATAACCAGTTGTAAAAGATGCTGAAACGAGTTCAGCATGACATAGTTGTAATTTTAAAACTAGTTGTTATACCGACTAATACTCAACCCATCTCTTACGGGAAGTAAAATCGTTTCAAAATCAGGATGTTCCTTCAATTTTTTATTATATGCCCTCAAAGCAATGGTATCGGTATCATCTGCTTTATCATCTATGACTTTACCACTCCAAAGCACATTGTCCGATAAGATCACGGCTTTTGGGTTTAGTTTTGGAACAACCAAATCCAGATACATAGCATAATTACTCTTATCTGCGTCGATAAAGATTAGGTCGAATTTTTCATCAATCTTAGGGATAATATGTTTTGCTTCGCCAATATGGCTGATGATTTGATCGGTATAGTCTGACTTTTGAAAATATTTTTGTTGAATATCGACCAGTTCTTCATTGATGTCGATGGTGTGTATTTTGCCATCTTTCGCTAAGCCTTCAGCTAAACATAGAGTAGAATAACCAGTATAGGTGCCAATTTCTAATATGGTTTTAGGGGCAATGAGTTTTGATATCAAACTTAATAGTCTACCTTGAAAGTGTCCGCTGAGCATCCTAGGGATGAGGACTTTTTGCCAGGTTTCTTTGGATAATGCTTTTAAAAGTTCTGGTTCCTCCTGCGTATGGTCAATACAGTAATCATCAAGTTCTTTGTCTATAAATTCCATGATTTATTTTATTTAATTGCAGAAATTATTCAACTCCCAACCGCTTGTAAAACTTTCTTTTTTCATTTTGATCATCACCAAATAACCATTTTACAACATTTTCATCCCATATTTCATCTCGTTCA
>CAYNCI010000063.1:0-15053 GCA_964396065.1 uncultured Mesohalobacter sp.
TATTTCGCTTATGTGTACAGGCGTACAACAGCTGAAATAGCTTCAGAAATTGCAAAAGGCCGTTTTGAGGATAATGCGAGATTAGAATCTTTTGATGTTGTTTTTGCAAACCTTTACATCGACGCTTATTATGCTTACAAAGCCAACGCACAAGCATCTAAAGTATGGGAATTCGCCTTTCGACAGGAAAGAGAATCCTTGTCTATTTTGCAACATATTCTGCTTGGAATGAATGCACATATAAATCTGGATTTAAGCATTGCCGCAGCACAAATCATGAAGGGTAAAGATATAAGCAACTTAAAAAAAGATTTTGATAAGGTAAATGATATCTTACAACAAATTATCAACGAGATGCAAGACCGTCTTAGTCGAGTTTCTCCACTAATGTTTGTGTTGGATTGGATAGGGCAACATTCGGATGAAAAAATAATAGACTTTAGCATGAGAAAAGCTAGACAGCAGTCATGGAATTCCGCAAATTTATTTTGGTCTTTAGGTCATCCGGATAATCAAGATGCCATTAACGGACTGGACGAGTTAACCTTAAAGTTGAGTCAAATTATAAAAAACCCACGATTAAGCTTATTAAAGCTCACGCTAAAATTTATACAGTTTTTTGAAACCAAAAGTGTTGATAAAGTGCTGTTGAAATTAAGCAGAGGCTAAAATGGACAGGAAAACAATTACAAACCAATCATTTCACCAAGGCTCTTAATTTTCTATACAAAAATGCATTTGTCTTGGCATAATTGAAGGCAATAACACAAACACCAGATAAAAACAATATAGCGCCAATAACCGATTCCCATGGTGTAAGCGTTCTGCCAATTATAGCGTTAAGCCCATAGCCTGTAAAGCTGCCATAAATTATGATAAAGTGTATAACGTAAATTGATAATGTTTTTTGACCGGTTTTTAATATTAGAGGATGCTTTAAATAGCGTTCCAGTCCATAAAATATTCCGAAGTAAATCAAAACATTGCCAAGTCGAGTAAAGAGGTAATTAAAATAAGCACATTCATAAAACAAGTGAATACCGGTTAGTCTTGATAGGTTTAATAAAGCATAAGACGACCATTCGATTAATACATAACCCACTACAAAAAAAAGAACAATAATCAATGTTTTAAATCTTGGTTTCTCTAGGTATTTGTTAAACACACATGCGATATAAGTGCCAAAACATACATAACCGAACCAAGGTAAAAATGTGAATACAGAACCATTGGCTTTTGAGAAATAATTGCTTAAAAAAAGGGGTACATTTTCTAATACTATTCCTCTATATAAAGGTTCTGTGACAAAAATTAGACAACCTAAAGAAAAGCTAACAATCGATAAGGCCAAAGTGTTTTTAAAACAGAGAATATATAGGACTACAACTCCGATTAGCGAAAGCCCAATGATTTGGAGGACATCTACAACCAACACATACGCACTAAATTTCCCGTAAAACCAATCGAATATCGGTACTCGAAGAAGATAACCGGTAGCAATAAGCATAACGCCACGAATGATGCCTTTTCGCATACGTTTAGAATCTTCCAGTTTTGCTTTCGCCTTTAATAATAAATAGGTGAAAATAAGTCCTGAAATAGTGAAAAAGGTAGGCGCTGTAATCCCTCTGAAATACGACCAAATATTAAAAGCTATATGGCTTTTGTCTTTATATTCAGGGAGCATGAGTGTGTCTACAAAATGACCCTGCAACATCATTAGTATCGCAAATGCTCTAACAGCATCGATAAAATACAGTCGTTTAGATTTCAAAATTCTAATATATTTTTCAAATGTAATTTATATAGATTGTAATAGACTAAAACTTCAAAGAATTACGTAATTAAAACTGCATAAGTATTTGCTTTAGAATATATTATGATTGATAGACTAAAACAGGTTTGTGCTTTTATTTAACAATTCATAAACTATTAAACTAATGGTATAGCTTTATATTTAGCCTAAAATATTTAATATGAGAAAAACACTTTTTTTTGTAATGGCTGCGACCGTTTTCGTGTCCTGTAAAAATGATAAAAGCATGGAAGAGACTGCAACGATCAACTATCCCGATACCAAAACTGTGGATACGGTAAATACTTATTTTGGAACAGAGGTTAAAGACCCTTACCGTTGGTTGGAAGATGATCGTAGTGAAGAAACTGAAGCTTGGGTAAAAGAGCAAAACAAAGTGACTTATGGATACTTAGAACAGATTCCATATAGAGATCAACTTAATAAAAGACTCACGGAAATATGGAATTACGAAAAAGTTGGTGCTCCATTCTTTGAAGGTAATTATGCCTATTTTTATAAGAATGATGGCTTGCAAAATCAATCTGTGTTATACCGATACCCTAAGGCAAAAACTGAAGCTGATGCTGAGGTATATTTAGACCCTAACACTTTTAGCAAAGACGGAACAACTTCTTTAGCCGGCTTAAGTTTTTCTGAAGATGGCAACCTTTCGGCACACTCTATATCAGAAGGAGGAAGCGATTGGCGAAAAATAATTGTCATGAATACAGAAACCCGCGAAGTTGTTGAAGATACTCTAGTTGATGTAAAGTTTAGCGGAATATCTTGGAAAGGAAATGATGGCTTTTATTATTCTAGTTACGATAAGCCTGAAGGAAGCGAACTTTCTGCAAAAACAGACCAGCACAAATTGTATTACCATAAATTAGGTACGCCACAGGCTGAGGATGAAGTTATCTTTGGAGCAACACCGGAAGAAAAGCATAGATATGTTGGAGGTGGTGTTACCGATGATAACAGGTTTTTACTAATATCTGCTTCAATTTCAACCTCAGGGAATCAAGGTTTTATTAAAGATCTTAATGATCCCAATTCGTCCTTAGTACCAATTATGGAAAATTATGACAGCGATGTATCTTTGTTATACAGTGATGGCGCAGAGATGTGGATTTATACCAATCACAATGCACCAAATGGCAAAATTGTAAAAGCCACCTACCCTAATATATCTTCGGAACATTGGACAGAAGTTATTCCGGAAACAGAGCATGTATTAAGTCCATCTACTGGCGGAGGTTATATTTTTGCTGAATACATTATAGATGCCGTTTCTCAGATTAAGCAATACGATATGAATGGTAAATTGGTGAGAGACGTCGAGTTGCCGGGTGTTGGAACTGTAAGTGGTTTTGGCGCAGACAAGGATGAAAAAGAATTATACTACAGCTTTACAAATTATGTTACGCCAGGGTCAATTTACAAGTACGATATAGAAAAAGGGACATCAGAATTGTTTAGAGCATCTGCCATAGATTTTGATACGGAGAATTATGAAAGCAAACAAGTCTTTTACACTTCTAAAGATGGAACTAAAGTGCCTATGATAATTACACACAAAAAAGGCCTAGAACTTAATGGAAAGAACCCAACTATACTTTATGGATATGGTGGATTTAATATCTCTCTGACACCACGATTTAGTACAGCATATACAGTTTGGTTAGAGCAAGGTGGTATTTATGCTGTTGCCAATTTAAGAGGTGGTGGAGAATATGGAAAAGAGTGGCATATTGCCGGAACTAAAATGCAAAAACAAAACGTATTTGACGATTTTATTGCAGCTGGAGAATACTTAATTAACGAAAATTATACCTCATCCGACTATTTGGCCATCAGAGGTGGCTCTAACGGTGGATTATTAGTAGGCGCAACTATGACGCAGCGTCCGGACTTAATGAAAGTTGCTTTACCAGCAGTTGGTGTTTTAGATATGCTTAGATACCATACCTTTACTTCTGGCGCTGGCTGGGCTTATGATTATGGTACTTCCGAAGATAGTAAAGAGATGTTTGAATATATGCTTGGCTATTCTCCGGTTCATAATGTAAAAACCAACACAGCTTACCCTGCAACACTGGTTACTACAGGCGATCATGATGATAGAGTAGTGCCGGCGCACAGCTTTAAGTTTGCAGCAGAATTGCAAGCAAAACAAAGCGGTCCTAATCCAACGCTTATTAGAATAGAAACTGATGCAGGACATGGTGCCGGAAAACCAACAGCAATGGTTATACAAGAACAAGTAGACATCTTTGCATTTACATTATACAATATGGGCTTTACAGAATTGCCTAACCCAATAAAGTAAGTGATTTACTAACAATTACAACACCTCACAGATGCATTAATTTTGTGAGGTGTTATATTTTATACAGAAACAGTTTTATTGATCAATTCTTTTTTGAAAATTTCGTTCAACATACTATTTATCCTCTTATTTATGAACCAGCCTACTCTAATTTACGATTTTGATGCGATGTCTAACCTCAAGGATTGGCAAATTGTAAACGATGGCGTTATGGGAGGCGTTTCTAATAGCAGGATTGACCTAACTCCGAATCACCACGCCAAGTTCTCCGGACATGTTTCATTAGAAAATTATGGGGGATTTGCATCAGTCATGTTAAGAACCTCTGTTGACATACAGACAGAACAAAAATTTATAGTTCTTAAAGTAAAAGGCGATGGGAAGACTTACCAATTTAGACTAAAGGGCTCCGCGAGGCAATCCCATTCTTACATTCAGTCCTTTTCTACAAACGGACAATGGCAAACGATTAAACTACCACTTCAAAAATTTGAACCAAGCTTTAGAGGGCGTAGGCTAGACTTGCCGAATTTTAATTTTAGTACGATTGAAGAAGTAAGGTTTCTAATAGGCAATAAAAAGGAAGAAGATTTTGAACTACTGATTGATAGTATTTCCTTAGATTAATTATCATTACAAAATCAGTTTTAGGCTATTTTTCAGCCTCTAATTACATCGGTATCTAAGTAGTTAATGGATGCTCTAAAGTAAGGCCAAAATTCTATTTTTTTCAACTAAACAATAGTTTATTGCGCTTCAATTAATATTAGTTTTTTATAAAAACTGACAAAAGTCATGTATTGTTAAAATAATTAATAAATATTTAATAATTACCTATAAATTTACTTTTATGAACTTTTTTGAATTTATAAATGAAGTTGATAATTTAAATTTATAAAGTATTAAATATCAATCGTGTAATTAATTATTTAAATATATTTATATAGCAATCTTTTCTTAAACATATCAAAATAAAATGTTATAGAAAATAGTTGAATTTCACTAAATTTGTGTTATCAAGGCTTATATTAATTTAAATTCTATACTATGAAAAAGCTAGGTTATTTATGTATTTTGGCATTATCATTTGTTTTCTTTTATTCGTGTTCGGATGACACAAACGAAGAAGAACCGACCCCACAACTCACCTACAACATTCAAAATTTTGCAAATGGCGCTGTTGCTACGCAAAATGACACGGGTGATACTGAAAGTTTAGGCGTTGCACAACCAATACCTGCTTTAAATTCTCCTGAAGCTTATCCCGTAAATATGCCGGTTATTATCTTCTTTAATGACAAGTTATATTTGAATTCATTGGAAGATAATTTTACTGTAACCAATAACGGAAATATTGTTGGTGGTAACATCTCCATAGGTGAAGCATCCAATGGTTTTGCTGTATTGATGTTTACGCCTTATGATCCTTACACTCCCAATTCGCAAGTCTCTGTTGAGTTGAAGGCAAATATTCAAGATGATGGTGGAAATGGTCTGGACGCCGATTTTGTGTTATCGTTTGAGGTATCCAATTTTTCTTCAGGCTCGTTTGATAGTAACTCCAGTTTCGAAAATGTAAACGATGGTATTTTGTTTGTTGGTGATGGCGCTGTAGCCACCGCACCAATCGGCTGTTTGTCTGCTACAGACGGAAACAATTACGCGTTAATCAGTTCAGGGGATGCCTTAGTCTCTTCCGATAGTGCAGTTGGTAATGCTTCAAGTCTAGCAATTTTAGGACCAATCAATTCTAATATATCATCTGTAACATTTAACTATAATTTTCTTAGTGCTGAATTTCAGGAATACGTAGGCAGTCAATTCGATGATAGTTTTGTAGCTACTGTAGTAGGTCCAAATGGCGCATATGTAGAAGTCGTTAATACAGTAAACCTAGTAGGAAATAACAATACAGAGTGCTTAGGTTTCCCTAATTTCCCTGACAATGGTGACAGCTATGCCGGCGAAACAGGCTGGATAACAGAAACATTAAATTTTGCTCAAGTTGGTTCACCTGCTTATATTATATTCACAGTAACAGATGTAAGTGACACAATATTTAGCTCTATAGTTAGCTTGGATGAAGTTAACTTTAATTGACCCTAAAACTATATAAAAATAAAAATAGCTGTTTCAATTTGAAACAGCTATTTTTATTACTTATACGAATGTATTATTACCCGTTTAAAGCCTCAGCACCAGCCACGATTTCCAGAATCTCGTTGGTAATGGCAGCTTGTCTTGCCTTATTATAGGTTAATTTAAGCGCATCTCTTATTTCTGTTGCATTTTCTGTTGCTTTATGCATTGCCGTCATTCTTGCGCCATGCTCAGAAGCAAAAGAATCTCTTATTGCTTTAAACAATTGGATTTTTAATGCTTTAGGCATTAAAGCGTTAAGGATTTCATCTTTTTTAGGTTCAAAGATATAATCCAGTTGTTGTGATGTGTTGGAGTCGTCCTGCACAGGTACAAGAGGAAGGTAATCTTCTGCAACTACATATTGGGTAGCAGCATTTTTAAAATGGTTGTATACAAGAATAACCTTATCAAATTCTTTATCTTCAAAAGCTTTCATGATCTTTGAAGATATTTCAACAGAATTGTCGAAAGTTAAATCGTCGTATATATGCTGGTCGTGATGGTAGATACTTTCAGTCTTCTTTAAAATATCATTTGCTTTTTTACCAATTGTTAATACCTCAACGTCCTGATCTTTATAGTCCTTTTCGATGAGAAGTTTAACTTGTTTTATCACATTAGCATTAAAAGCTCCGGCAAGACCACGGTTAGAAGATACGGCAACGATTAGCACTTTCTTAATCTCTCTTTGCTCGGTTAATGCCGAACCTAAATCGTCTTCAACTGTTGCGCTTAAACCTTGGATAAGCTGTGTTAGTTTTTGAGAATAAGGCCTCATTGCCACAATGGCTTCTTGAGCTTTACTCAGCTTAGCCGCAGACACCATCTTCATGGCGCTGGTAATCTGCATAGTAGAGCTCACAGAGCTTATACGACTTCTAAGTTCTTTAAGATTAGCCATATGCTTAGTCTAATTTATTAATATTTTGAAGCGACTTCCTTAGCTGCTTCTTCCAGTGCGCTTAAGGCTTCGTCTGTAAGTTTACCTGATTTTAGCGTATCCATAGCATCTCTATGTTTTGCATTTAATAGCATCAGGTAATCTTTCTCAAATTCTTTTACTTTATCTACAGGAACGTTTCTTAACAAGTTTTTAGTTCCAGCGTATACTACAGCAATTTGGTCTTCTACTTTGTAAGGATCAGATTCTGCTTGCTTAAGTAGCTCAACATTTCTTTTTCCTTTTTCGATAGTTCTCATTGTTGCAGGGTCAAGATCCGATCCGAATTTAGCGAAGGCTTCCAATTCACGATACTGTGCTTGGTCCAGTTTAAGCGTACCTGCAACTTTCTTCATCGACTTAATCTGTGCAGAACCACCAACACGAGATACCGAAATACCTACGTCGATTGCAGGTCTAACACCGGAGTTAAATAAGTCGGATGTTAAGAAGATTTGTCCATCTGTAATCGAAATTACGTTTGTTGGGATGTATGCAGAAACGTCTCCCGCTTGTGTTTCTATAATTGGTAGCGCAGTTAACGAACCACCACCTTTTACCATTGGTCTCAATGATTCCGGTAAATCGTTCATTTGTGATGCAATCGTATCGTCGTCAATAATTTTTGCAGAACGCTCTAATAATCTTGAGTGTAAGTAGAAAACGTCTCCTGGATAAGCTTCACGACCCGGTGGACGTCTTAATAATAAAGATACCTCACGATAAGCTACCGCTTGTTTTGATAAATCATCGTATATAATTAAAGCCGGACGACCAGTATCTCTAAAATACTCTCCAATTGCAGCACCTGCTAGTGGTGCATAAACCTGCATTGGTGATGGGTCAGAGGCATTTGCAGCTACAATAGTTGTATATGCTAAGGCTCCTCTTTCTTCAAGTAAATTTGCAATACCGGCAACAGTAGATGCTTTTTGACCAACTGCTACATAAATACAGTAAACAGGCTTTCCAGCATCGTAAAATTCTTTTTGGTTAAGAATGGTATCTATACAAACAGCAGTTTTACCAGTTTGTCTGTCACCAATCACAAGTTCTCTTTGTCCTCTACCAACAGGAACCATCGCATCAATCGACTTAATTCCGGTTTGTAGTGGCTCGGAAACAGGTTGTCTAAATATTACACCAGGTGCCTTTCTCTCGATAGGCATGTCGTAAGTTTTACCTTCTATTGGGCCTTTACCGTCTATAGGATGCCCTAAAGTGTTTACAACTCTACCAGTAAATCCTTCACCAACACTAATTGAAGCAATTTTATTAGTTCTTTTTACAGTTTCGCCTTCATGAATATGCGTAGACTTACCAAAAAGGACTACACCAACGTTATCCTCTGCTAAGTTTAATACCATTCCGGTTAAACCACCTTCAAATTCTACTAATTCTCCATATTCTGCATTGCTTAGGCCATACACATTAGCGATACCATCACCTACATTTAATACAGTTCCTACTTCATCTAAAGATGCCTTAGACTCAAATCCTGAGATTTGTTTTTTTATGATTGCTGAAATCTCTGCTGGTTTTATCTCTGCCATAATTATTATGCGTTAAAAAATAATATTATCTTTTATGTAAGTTTTGTTTCAACTTATTTAATTTACCAGATATACTGGCATCGTATTGTAAGTTATTTATATTTAAAATAAAACCTCCTAAAAGGTCTTTTTCTACAGAAGTTGTAATTTTTGCATCGTCTCCTGTAATGTCTTTTATCTTTTTCTTGAAAGCTTTTAAAGATTTTTCATCCAACTCTACAGCCGACTTAATATGCGCCTCTTGAATGTTGTTTACTTTATTGTAGAGGTGAACAAATGCATCGCAAATTAATTTTAAGTGGTCGTATCGGTTGTGATATGATAAAGCTTCAAACAAGTTAAGCAATACTTTGTCCGACTTTTTAAAAACAGTGTTCAGGATACTAAGTTTGTCCTCACTTCTAACCACAGGACTTTTTAATATTGCTCTTAAATCTGAGCTGTTTCGGATACTTGCAGATATGTCATTTATATCTTTTACTAATTTGTCTAGGGATTTGGTTTCAATCCCAAGATCAATAAGGGCTTTTGCATATCTGTTTGCAGCACGTTTTCCCATTGTTCAGTTTTAGTTTAGCTTTACGTCTTCTACCAAAGTATCTACGAGCTTCATCTGCTTTTTCTTATCACTTAATTCGTGCTCTAAAACTTTTTCAGCAATTTCTACTGAATATTTAGCAACTTGAAGTCTAAGTTCATTAATAGCAACTTTCTTTTCGTTTTGTATAGCAGTTTGTGCTTTTGTGATAATTTCCTCAGCTTTTTTCTCAGCTTCTTCGCTTGCTTCGGCAATAATCTTTTTCTTCATAGCCTGCGCTTCCTTAAGCATAGCATCTCTTTCTAGTCTTGCCTCATGCTTCATCTTATCATTATCTGCTTTCAAGCTTTCCATTTCTTTTCTAGCTTTCTCAGCAGCGTCAAGCGCATCTTTTATCCCTTCTTCTCTTTCGTTAAGCGAGTTTAATATTGGTTTCCAAGCAAATTTTACCATTAAAAAAATTAATAGTAATAACAATACAGTTTGTACGATAAATAAGCCTGGAGAAAAGTCGTTTAATAATGTTTCCATAAGTTATTGTTTTGTCTAATCTTTTAAAAACACAACCTGCAACCAACCGCTACAGGTTTGTGTTTGTTGTTTTTTCTTTGGTAGATTATTTTCCTAAGAATAACGCACCAAATGCTAAACCTTCTAAAAGTGCAGCGATGATAATCATTGCAGTTTGGATTTTACCATAAGCTTCTGGTTGTCTAGCAATACCTTCCATTGCTTTTCCACCAATCTGGCCAAGACCAATACCTGCTCCAATTACGATTAAACCTGCTCCAATTAAGTTGTACATAATAAATGTATTTAAAAATTAAACTAAATTGTATTAATGATGTTCCGGTTCTTCCACAGCCATACCTATAAACAACGCAGATAGCATTGTAAAAATATAAGCCTGTAAGAAAGCGACTAAAACCTCTATTAATGTTATAAAAAATGATAAGACTAACGACAAACCTGTCGCTCCTACTACACCTAAATCTTGTTTTAATGTAAACATGATTGCAATCAAACTCATTACAACAATGTGGCCTGCAGAAATGTTTGCAAACAAACGCACAAGAAGTGAAAATGGTTTGATAAGTAATGCACCTGCTAATTCGATTACAGCCAATACAGGTTTAATTAAGACTGGAACACCAGGCATCCAAAAGATGTGGCCCCAGTAGTGTTTATTACCACTAAAAGTGTAAATGATTAATGTGAAAACGGCTAAGCTGGCTGTTACTGCAAGTTGACCAGTAACATTAAAACCTAATGGTGTCAGGCCTACAAGATTTAATAACCATATAAAGAAAAATACCGTTAACAAATAGCCTGTGAATTTTCTGTAGTGTTTTTCGCCAATATTCGGTCTAGCAATTTCGTCTCTTACATAAAGCACTAAGGGTTCTAAAACTCTGCTAAAGCCTTTTGGTACTTTATTTTTTTTGTATTGTTTGGCTAATCTGGAAAACCAAAAAAGCATTAATAAACCTATTAAAAGTATACCAACAACACTTTTGGTTATAGAAAGGTCTAAAACTTTGCTTGCATTTACAGGGTGATGTTCTTCATCAAATGTAATGTCTGACGCTCCTTCTTCAAGTTCATAAATTTTGCTATGTACTTTAGCAAACTTTAAACCACTTTTTTCAACTATTACTTCACCATTATCATCATGGTGAAATTCTGAAGACATAAAGGAAACTAAACCGTTAGACGTCCAAATAATAACAGGTAAAGGAAAACCTACATGTTTTCTTTCTCCAGCATCGTTTGTGTAGGAAAATAAGTGAAAGTCGTGCGAGTCTTTGATGTGATGAAGAATATAATCTTCAACTTCTTCTTTTGTATTTACTTGTCCTTCTCCATTTTCAGCTTGTTTAGCAAATATTGTAGAAGAAAAAAGTACTGTGAGAATCAGTACTATAGGTTTTAAAAAACGTCGTAAACTATGCATTGTTAATAAAATCAAAAAGTACACCGTAAAATTCCGTGCAAAAGTACGCTTTTTATTAAAAAAACCTGATAATTTTTAATTTATTATTTAAGCGGCTTTATTATTGAGAATCTTAATGATAAATAAAACCTCTAAAACAAGAAATAATAGTAAGGGAATCAACAAGTTAAGACGCTCTGCTACCGAGAGGTTAT
The DNA here is from genome assembly GCA_964396065.1 of uncultured Mesohalobacter sp. GTDB lineage: Bacteria > Bacteroidota > Bacteroidia > Flavobacteriales > Flavobacteriaceae > Psychroflexus. The sequence continues at coordinate 11,449 of CAYNCI010000063.1, forward strand.
CTATTGCAAAAACGGAGTTTTTAAAGCTTAAGTAAAAAAGAACCCCTTTAATAAACATAGTAGGCAAATAAATATAACCCAATTGCGGCTTAAGCAGCTTAATTTTTGAAAAAATGTAGAAGTGTATGCATATGATAAGTGAAGCAAAAGCAAAAAAGAGATTTGTGTCCCATAAATTGTAATTAATCTCTATGCCTTTTTCAGATAATATGAAATCTTGCGTGTAGTGTAAAAGAAAAAAAAGAATGCAAAAGGATATAATGTATAAACTAAATTGTTTAATCATTTTCTTTAGAAATTTTCATGACTTGAACTATGACTAAGTAAATAGCCACAAATACTGAGAAAAGCGTAACTGTAGATTCAAAAAAGGTTTTGCTATATCTAGTATCCAACCATTTGCCTATCTCGTTCCCTAGCCAGATGGTAACTCCGATTTGTAAACCTGCAGAAGTAAATCTTACAAATTTGTTAGGCTTGAAAGGCTTTTTTCTCTTCTTTGAATTGTTTTTTTGGTACATCTTTCAAAGACTTTACTTCGGAACCCATTTTACATGTTGCATTGAATGAAGCACCAGTTTCTACAACTAACTTATCGGTAATCACATCACCGGATATAACGGCTGTACTTTTTAAGCTAAGTATAGACTGAACATTAAGTGTGCCTATGGCTTTGCCTTCAATATCAGCACAATCGCAATAGATGTCTCCGTCTACAACACCTGTTTTTCCAATAACAACTTTTCCTTTAGCCTTAACAATCCCTTCAAAATGCCCCTCGATCCTTATGGCGCCTTCAGATACAATTTCACCTATTATTTTGGTTCCTTGCGCAATTTTATTTTGCTCATTGGCAAAATCTTGCTTTGTTTTGGTTTTGCTTTTATCAGAAAACATGCTACTTATTTAATTTATTAAGGTATTCATCTAAGTTTTTGTGTATCTGAATGATGTTATAATTCTCGTCAGATACCGCAAAGTAATTAAAATTTTTAGATAAATATTGTTCTTTAATAAATATTTCTGCCAAACCTTGCGCGCCAAGCAAACTGCTAAGGCCGTCTATTACAATAAATTGTCTCGTCGAGGTATAGACTTCCTGGGTAACTTTGTAGGTTAATTCTAGCTCCAAAAGGGCATCATCTAATAGGTTTTGAAATTCTTCTTTTTCTAATTGATCATCAAAATAATAAACGAGCTTATATTTCTGTTCATCTGTATCGGGCCTAAAACTTGGTGGAGTAATTTGTCTTAATTCGTTAAATTTTTGTTGTGCAAACTTGCCTTCGTCAGATTGAGGGTAGGTAAGGGCTACATAATTCAGTGCTTCTCTGTATGCTTCTAGGCCTTCTACTTTTGCAATGGCATAAGCTTTTAGGAGCTCAAATTTTGGAGTGATTGGTCTCCCAATTAAGCGTTTTGCATTCTGGTCTGCTTGTGCTATAACCATCTCATATTGCTTGTTCTCGTATGCTTTGTAAAGCCGCTTGTAAATATTCTGCGGATTGTTTTCACTTTCCTTCAGCTTTTCGGGATTTAGAAGCAACATGGCGTACTCACTTTCTGGATAATCGTCCAAAATTTTGCTTTTCCACTTTTCTAATTCGCTAGGAAGGTTTTGTTCTTCAGCAATAAGGTAAAGGTTATATATACTAGGCAGAATTAAGCGTTTTTCCGGGTCGCTCTCAAGAAGATCCTCGAATTTGTTTTTGGCTAAATCGTACTCTTTAAACTTTTCTTTGTAGATAACACCTAGTTGGTAATACGCAAAATTACGATCTATCCATAGGCTGTCAATAACAGGTTGTTCTGTTGGGATCTGAACGAGGTAAGTATCTACCTGGTACATAGGGTCGTTAGCAAAGGGGTCTTTTTCTTCTTCTTCACCTTCTTCCCCTTGTTTTTCGCCAAAACGTGAACCACCATATTTCCAGTCGTCTGCCAATTGAATATTGCCCCAAGTCTGTTTAAAGGCAAGAAGTCCCCTCTGTGCCTGGTTACTGTCATAAAAGTAAAAACTTGCTGGCGCGTTACCACCTGCACCTCTAGCTCTAGCCGTCATGCTTGTGGTATTAGCACCAAGTCTATCTTGTGCTTTGCTATTAGAATTTGCCATATTTGCTTGACTGTTCCCAGCCATTTTAGCCTTTGCAAATACACTTTTTGCTTCTTCTTTTAGAGTCTCGATATAATCCTCAAAAAAGGCTATTTGCTCTTCTTTGTTCATTTGGACAAGCTTTAAAATGCTGTCCTTTTCTTGTGCAATGGCTTCATATTTTATGACATCTTCCAGGTTTTCTCTCTTTTTGGCAATTAACCTGTATTCTCTTTTTTCTTTATCCAAATGAATAAGTGTACTATCATAATATTGTCCGGCTGTTTTGTATTTGTTTTTGTCAAAATAGATTTTTGCAAGCCTTAAGTAATTTCGAGAATACAGGTATTTGTCTTTAGATACTTTGGACAAGGATTTGTTGTAATTTTCTACAGCTACTGAAATGGAATCCATTGCATTGTGGTACTCTGCAATATCGAAATAGATAAAATCTAAAAACGGTCTGTTTTCGCGATTTTCTACCAGTTCTTGATAGTTGAACATCAAATTGGTGTAAGAAGACGTGTCTTGAGGGATGTTCTTTAATTGCTCTAATTTTGCATGAATCATGTACGTCCTAGGGGATTTTCGATTCAAATCAATCACTTTTTGATAGGTCACGTTGGCACTATCAACCAAATTTAGCTTGTCAAAGAGTTGGGCTTTTATATAAAGCAGTCGTCCTTGCGTACCATTAGGTTTAGAAATTGCAATTGCTTGATCCAAGGCTACGATTGCTTCGATATAGTCTTCGTTTAACACATGTGCTTCGGCAATAATACTGTTCAGATGCACTTGTTCCTCCTCGGGCAGTTCAGGATAATCAATTTTAATTTTTTCAAGATTTTTGAGCGCTAAATCGTAATATTTTAGTCGCATATTTACCTTTTCTGTCCAAATTTTTGCATCTACAATTTCGCTACTTCTGGGGTAATGATTGAGGATATACCCGAATGCGTCTTTAGCCTGAATGTACTTATGGCTGTAATATCTTGCTTTACCTAAAAGTAAAAAAGCTTCATCTACCTGATGATTGTACTCTTCGCCCGCAATAAACATGGAGTGTTTTTGTATGGCTTTGGTGGCTTTTTCTTCCGCTTTTTTAAAATCCGGATTTTTGGCTTCTTCCTGCTTGCCTTGGGTATTAAAAATATCCTTAGGCTTTGGTTTTTCCTGTAAACGTTCGATCGGTAAAATATCCCAGTAATTTTCAGGATACTCGTTTTCAACACTTGTAATACCATCTTTTATGGCCTCATTGCCATTAAAAATGATATTGTAATAGGTATTCATAGCGTGCCAGTTCCTGTTCATAAATTTGTTCTTGCTTGTCGAACAGGCAGCTAGTGAACCAATGATGAGTGTAATTAAGCTTAGTTTATATAATAATTTCAAAATAAAAACAGGTCCTTTAAACTATTGAATAACTAAATTTTATGCGATTTAGTATATAACAGCTACAAAAATAGGCTTCTTTTTGACATGTATGGGATTAGGCTTGTGAATTTTA
>CAYNCI010000064.1:0-14966 GCA_964396065.1 uncultured Mesohalobacter sp.
ACTTTAAGCGCTAAAGAAAGGGAAGTCCTTATTGAACAAGCCGGCCAAGAAAGGCTTACGCTTTCCTTTTATAAATATGCGCATATCGGAAATCCTCAACTTTTTAGAAATCATCTATTCATCAAGTGGAACGAACTGGATGTTCTTGGTAGAATTTATGTGGCCAAAGAAGGTATAAATGCTCAACTTTCGGTACCGGCAGTTAACTTTACTGAATTCAAAGAATTTTTAGATGGGATCTATTTTTTGAAAGATGTGCGACTAAATATCGCCATCGAGCAGGATAACAAGTCGTTCTTAAAACTAAAAGTAAAAGTAAGGCCAAAAATTGTGGCTGACGGCCTTAACGATAGCACGTTTGACGTGACCAAAAAAGGACAACACGTCGATGCTGAAAAATTCAATGAGCTGATCGAAGACCCTAATACGGTTTTAGTAGATATGCGTAACCATTACGAAAGTGAAATCGGGCATTTTAAAAACGCGGTTACACCTGATGTGGATACGTTTAGAGACTCATTAGACATCATCGAGCAGGACTTAAAAGATTATAAGGAAGATAAGAATTTGGTGATGTATTGCACCGGCGGCATTCGTTGTGAAAAAGCCAGCGCATACTACAAACATAAAGGCTTTAAAAAAGTATATCAATTGGATGGCGGTATCATTGAATACGCCAGACAAGTAAAGGAAAAAGGCTTAGAAAATAAATTTTTAGGTAAAAACTTTGTCTTTGACCAAAGACGTGGTGAGCGCATCTCGGAAGACATTATCTCCAAATGCCACCAGTGCGGTAAGCCTTGCGACACACACGTAAATTGTGCTAACGAAGCTTGTCACTTGTTGTTTATACAATGTGAAGACTGTGCCAAAGAAATGGATAACTGCTGCTCTACAGAATGCAAGGATATCATCAAGCTACCGGAAGAAGAACAAAAAAAACTAAGAGCAGGAAAACATAATTCTAATAAAATTTTTAAAAAAGGAAGATCGCCTGTATTAATGTATAAAAGCTAAGCCTAATTTATCATGAAATTGTATTTCTCTCTTGTTACATTGGCAATTGCCATCAATTTATCTTTTGCTCAAAAAACAGAGCGCATAAACCAAACGCTTGAAGAATGGCATAAAGCAGCAGCTGAAGCCAACTTTGACACCTACACAAGCCTTATGACCGAAGATTGTGTCTTTATTGGTACCGATGCGACAGAAAATTGGAGAGGAAAAGTCTTTTTGGAGTTTGCCAAACCTTATTTCGAAAGAGGAAAAGCATGGAGTTTTTCAACTTTGGAAAGAAATATTTACGATAAACCATACGAAAATATAGCCTGGTTTGACGAACTCCTCAATACACAAATGGGGATTTGCCGTGGATCCGGCGTTGTTGTTTTTGAAGACAATACATGGAAAGTTAAACATTATGTACTTTCCATCGCCATACCTAACGAAAACGTCGAAGAGGTGACCATTCTTAAAAAAGAATTTGACACCTCATTTATCAATAGTTTAAAGGAATAAAAACAAGCCAATACCAAAGTCACTCGTCAGGTTTCGACGCTTAGGGGGTCTTGGTTTACTGACTAAAGTACTCCTCTAGCTCTTTAAGTGTTTCTTCGGTAGTTGTAATGTCTTTTACTACATTGCCCTTCTCTAAAACGACAATTCGCTTACACACATCGGTAACGTGCATTAAATCATGGCTTGAGATTAATACCGTAGTTTGTTTTTGTGAAGTCAGATCGCTAATAATTTTTTTTAACCTTATTTGCGTAGTTGGGTCAAGATTGGCAAAAGGCTCATCTAAAATTATAACCTCAGGTTTTCCAATTAAAGCCGCTACTATACCTACTTTTTTTTGATTTCCTTTAGACAAATCTCTAAGGTACTTTTTTTGGTTTAGAATTTCTCCGTGGAAAAAATCCTCAAACTCTGCAAGCATTTCATCTACATCAGGCTTAGCTACGCCTCTTAACTCTCCAATAAAGTAAAAGTATTCCTCAGGCGTTAGATAACCAATCAAAAAACTTTCATCTATAAACGCAGAAGTAAAAGGTTTCCAGGCTTCACTTTTACTCACCACAATATCGCCATTAATGATTTCGCCTGTAGTGGGTTTAATTAAATCCAGCAACAAACTAAAAAGCGTCGTTTTTCCGGCTCCGTTATTTCCTACAAGACCGAAATTCTGACCCTTAGGAATCTCAATATTTTCAACGTTTAATACTTCAACACCGTTGTAAGACTTACTAATATTTGAAATGCTAATCATGTTATGTTATTTTTTTTCACCAAAAGCGGCGATTGTTTGGTATTTCTGTTTTTGATATAAGTTTTCTATGATATTTAAGAATTGGTTTTGAAATACAAGTCCCAGTAACCCGCTTAATGCCAGAATTATAATGCCTGCATCAAAACCAATAAAGTAATATGGAATATAAAAGATAACCATTGGACCAATAATTTTTGGAATACTGATAAGCATTTGAGTTAGATTGAATCCATTAGTATTTTGAAAAGCTTTAGCCTTAACATTTAACTCCATTGGGACACGATTTAATGCGCCTCCATATAAGGTGATAAAAGAATTTAAGCCTATATTGAAAGAAGCTCCTGCTAAAATGAGTTTATAAATATCCCATCCAAAGTACAAATAGGGTAAGCTAAGTAGAGTGGAAACTGATACAGCAAAGACCATAAGTATAAGCTTAGACTTTAAATATTCTCTGTAAGGAATGTTCTGACTCATCATTAACTTGTAATACTCGCTATCCCAGGAAGGGACTAATTGACCAAAAGACAATAAAAAGCCACCGGTTACAAACATAGAAGCAAATGCTAATACGGCTGGCATTTCCCTGTAAATATCTTGTGTGTAAAATATAAGTCCGTAAAACAAAAAGAAAAATGACATGATCAAAACTTGCTTCGGTCTGGCATTCCTTAAAATCATCTTTATGTCATTTTTTAGAAACGGTGCTGTTTTACCAAATCTGTTCACAAAATTCAGCTCAAGGGTTTGAACTTTTTCAGTCTTTTTAGAGACTGCACCATCTATATAAAAATTGTTGATATAAAACTTATAGTTTGCATAAAACAAACTCACAACCAACACAATAGGTATAACTAAATATATTGGAGTAGTATATAAACCGTGAAAAAATACCTCAGCATACTGTGTGATATCAAAGATACCATAATACTGCAAAGCCATAAAAACAGACACTGTACCAATAATGACAAAGAAATAAGACTTTGTTTTGTTAATTAAAAATACAGCAAAATTATTGAAGTACACTATGCTAAATATACCTACAAACCAACTTAGAACATAAAGCGGGTGATAGCCTTTTACCATAAGTACTATGGAAAAAGGAATAAAAAACAAAAGCGGTAGAATATTAAAAAAAGAAAGTGCCGTTTTACCTAAAAGAAACTTTACCACTTGTGTTCTCTTGACAGGGATAATCATAAGCGGTTTAATATTCAGCACAGGGACTTGTTGTATAAAGTACCTTAGCAGCAAATCGAAAAGCCACCAGTATATCAAAAATCGATTAAGAGTTAAAATAGGATCTACGTCCGGCACTGCTTTTCTTAGAATAAAATAAAGACCAACACCGGCTAAGATGGCAATCCCTCCGAAATAAAGTATACCTAAAACTATAAGTATTTTTATGGCTAGCGCTGCTTCAAAATAAGAAGACCGTCTAAATTGCTTCCACTGCAGGTAAAGAAATTTTTTTAGCATAAAAAAAGTTTATTTGTTAGTATAAAATTGCCCAAGGTTGTTACAAGTTTAAATAAAAAAATCCGATTCTTTACAAATCGGATTTTAAATTATATGAAATAATTGAAGCTACTAGTCTATCAATACGATTACTTTATTGTCTTTAGACTCTACTACACCGCCTCTTATTTCAAGTAAAAGTTTATTTCCTTCTTCATTAAAAACGGCTTTTGCTTTCTCACTTAATTCTACACCTTTTTCTAGCTTAAGGTGGCCTTCAGCTAAAGTGGAAACTATAGGAGCATGACTATTTAATAGTTGAAATTCTCCTGTTATACCCGGTAAAGTAACAGAATTAACGTCTTGACTTAGCAAGGTTTGTTCCGGAGTTACTATTTCTAAGTGCATAAAGTGAGTTTTTAATCGTTTTCAGCTAACATTTTTTCACCAGCTTCGATAGCATCTTCTATAGTCCCTTTAAGGTTGAATGCTGCTTCAGGCAAATGGTCTAACTCGCCATCCATGATCATATTGAAACCTTTAATAGTATCTTTGATATCGACTAAAACACCGGCAAGGCCTGTAAATTGCTCCGCTACGTGGAAAGGCTGAGACAAGAAACGTTGTACACGTCTTGCTCTAGATACTGCAAGTTTATCCTCTTCAGAAAGTTCATCTAAACCAAGGATAGCAATAATATCTTGTAGCTCTTTGTAGCGTTGTAACAACTCTTTTACTCGTTGAGCACAGTTATAGTGATCTTCGCCTAAAATGTCTGCTGTAAGAATTCTTGAAGTTGAATCTAATGGGTCCACAGCAGGATAAATACCTAACTCGGCAATTTTTCTAGACAATACTGTTGTGGCATCCAAGTGAGAGAATGTTGTTGCCGGCGCAGGGTCAGTTAAGTCATCCGCAGGAACATATACTGCTTGTACAGAAGTAATAGATCCTTTTTTAGTGGATGTAATTCTTTCCTGCATCGCACCCATTTCTGTCGCTAATGTTGGCTGATAACCCACAGCAGATGGCATACGTCCAAGAAGTGCTGACACCTCAGAACCCGCTTGTGTGAATCGGAAAATATTATCTACAAAGAAAAGAACATCTTTTCCTTGTCCATCTCCGGCACCATCTCTAAAGTATTCTGCTATTGTAAGACCAGAAAGTGCAACTCTGGCACGAGCTCCTGGTGGTTCGTTCATCTGTCCGAAAACAAAAGTCGCCTTGGATTCTTTCATAGCTGCTTTGTCAACTTTAGACAAATCCCATCCTCCATTTTCCATAGAGTGTAAGAAATCGTCTCCATATTTTATAATACCTGACTCAAGCATCTCTCTTAACAAGTCATTCCCTTCACGAGTTCTTTCTCCAACTCCTGCGAAAACTGAAAGACCACCATGACCCTTTGCAATGTTGTTAATTAATTCCTGAATAAGTACTGTTTTACCAACACCAGCACCACCAAATAAACCAATTTTACCACCTTTCGCGTAAGGCTCAATTAGGTCGATAACTTTTATACCTGTGTATAAAACTTCTGTAGATACAGATAAATCTTCGAAATCTGGAGCATCACGGTGTATTGGTAAACCATTTTCACCTTGCTTTGGCAAATTTTCCATACCATCTATGGCATCTCCTGTAACGTTAAATAATCTACCGAAAATGTCTTTTCCAATTGGCATTTGGATTGGATTTCCAGTTGCTATAACCTCTGTACCTCTAGACAATCCATCAACACTATCCATTGCGATAGTTCTAACAATGTTATCTCCAATATGAGATTGTGCTTCTAATACTAAAGTTGTTCCGTCTTTTCTTTTTATTTCTAAAGAATCGTAGATGTTTGGTAAATCTTTACTGCTTTCGAATGCAACATCGACTACAGGTCCAATGATTTGAGCAATTTTACCTTTTGTTTTAGACATTTGGTATGTATTTTTTAATTTAAACGTTTTGTTAAAAAAAAGCAATTTTTCGCGATGCAAAGATAGGTTTTATTCCTTTAAAAAAAACGATTTGAATATATAAAATTTTTTGATGATTATTTTGATTTCAAAAAAAGAGTATAATTTGTTTTTCAGCTAGTTACATGTCTTTTATATGGAATAAATTTAAGGTTTAAATTTGAAATTAAAGTCCTCATAAATATTTCACTTTTAAAAAACCTTGCAACTTTGTTAGACCTTATAAAACCATGTGACAAAAAAAATACCAATCAAAATTAATGATTGGTATTTTGGAACATATGATTTTTAAAACTACCCAGCTACAGAGGCGGACAAATATTCTCTATTCATTCTGGCTATGTTTTCTAGAGAAATGCCTTTTGGACATTCTACCTCGCAAGCTCCTGTGTTTGTACAGTTACCAAATCCTTCTTTATCCATTTGATGTACCATATTCATTACACGCTCATGCGCCTCAACTTCACCTTGAGGAAGTAAAGCAAACTGAGATACTTTTGCAGATGTAAACAACATCGCTGAAGCATTTTTACAAGACGCGACACAAGCACCGCAACCTATACAAGTTGCAGCATTAAAGGACATGTCTGCTTTATCTTTTTCAATAGGAATACTGTTGGCATCTATCGTATTTCCAGATGTATTTATAGAAATAAACCCACCTGCTTGTTGTATCCTGTCAAAAGCTGTACGATCTACGATAAGGTCTTTAATAATTGGAAATGCTTTTGCTCTAAAAGGCTCAATAACAATGGTGTCTCCATCATTAAATCGTCTCATGTGCAACTGACAAGTTGTGATTCGTCTGTCTGGACCATGTGGCTCTCCGTTAATCATCAACGAACATGAACCACATATTCCTTCTCTACAATCGTGGTCAAATTCAATAGGAACTTTTCCTTCTCTTACTAATTTGTCATTTAGTACATCTAACATTTCTAAGAAAGACATATCTTCCTCTATCCCATCTATATTGTAAGTCTCCAAACTTCCTTTAGCTTGAGGACCTTCTTGTCTCCATATTTTAAGTGTAAGTTTCATCTTAATCTCTTTATAATGTTATTTGTAACTTCTAGTTTTTAATTCGATATTCTCATAAACAAGCTCTTCTTTGTGTAAAACAGCGTCTTTTGGCTCACCTTTATATTCCCATGCTGCCACATATCTGTAGTTTTCGTCATCTCGAAGCGCTTCACCGTCTTCTGTTTGGTATTCTTCTCTAAAGTGACCACCACAAGATTCGTTTCTATCTAAAGCATCTTTAGCAAACAATTCGCCTAACTCAAGGAAATCTGCTACACGTGCTGCTTTTTCTAACTCAGAGTTTTTAGAATGTGCATCACCCGGCACTCTTACGTTGGCGTAAAATTCTTTTCGAAGTTCAGAAATTTCTTCGATAGCTTCTTTGAGTTCTTTTGCATTTCGAGACATTCCACATTTGTTCCACATAATTTTTCCCAGTTTTTTGTGGAAGTAGTCTACAGGCTTGTCTCCTTTGACGTTTATTAGACTTTCTAATTGATCAACAACATTTTTTTCTGCTTCGTCAAAAGCTTTGTGTTCTGTAGAAATTGGTCCTGTTCTAATATCGTCTGCCAGATAGTCTCCTATAGTGTAAGGCAACACAAAATAACCATCTGCTAAACCTTGCATTAAAGCCGAAGCCCCAAGTCTGTTTGCGCCATGGTCGGAGAAGTTAGATTCTCCTGTAGCATAACAACCCGGAATTGTAGTCATCAAATTGTAATCTACCCAAAGACCACCCATGGTATAATGTACAGCAGGATATATCATCATTGGCGTTTCGTATGGATTCTCATCAATAATTTTTTCATACATATCGAAAAGGTTACCATATTTGGATTCGATTACCTCATCACCAAGCTTTTTAATTTGTTCTTTAGTTGGGTTTTCGATACCGGAAGTATAAGCTTTTTCTTTACCATATCTTTCAATCGCACTGGCAAAATCTAAATATACAGCTTCACCAGTTTTATTCACACCATGACCTGCATCACATCTTTCTTTAGCAGCTCTGGAAGCAACATCCCTTGGCACAAGGTTACCAAATGCCGGATAACGTCTTTCAAGATAATAATCTCTGTCTTCTTCCGGGATTTGTGTTGGTTTTAATTTACCGGCTCTGATTGCTTCAGCATCTTCTTTCTTAGCAGGCACCCAAATACGCCCATCGTTTCTTAGGGATTCGGACATTAAAGTCAACTTAGACTGTAATTCTCCGGAAACCGGGATACAAGTTGGGTGAATCTGCGTAAAACATGGGTTTGCAAAAAAGGCACCTCTTTTGTGCGCTCTCCATGCAGCAGTAACATTACTTCCCATAGCATTTGTAGAAAGGAAAAACACGTTACCGTATCCACCGGAAGCTAACACAACAGCGTGTGCAGAATGTCTTTCTATTTTTCCGGAAATCATATCTCTGGCTATGATTCCTCTAGCCTTACCATCGATAAGTACTAAATCCATCATTTCGTGACGTGTATAAGATTTAATCTTTCCACGGTTAATCTGTCTGTTCATAGCCGAATAGGCACCTAACAATAATTGCTGACCCGTTTGCCCCTTTGCGTAAAATGTTCTGGACACTAAAACACCACCAAAAGAACGATTATCTAACAACCCGCCGTATTCTCTGGCAAACGGCACACCTTGAGCTACGCATTGGTCTATGATGTTTCCAGAAACTTCAGCCAGACGATATACGTTGGCTTCTCTAGAGCGGTAATCTCCACCTTTCACTGTATCGTAAAACAATCTGTAATCGGAATCACCATCACCTTGATAGTTTTTTGAGGCATTAATACCTCCTTGTGCTGCTATCGAGTGCGCACGTCTTGGCGAATCCTGAAAGCAAAAGGTCTTAACATTATACCCCAACTCTGCAAGTGTCGCAGAAGCAGAAGCACCGGCCAAACCGGTTCCTACAACGATGATGTCTATATTTCTCTTATTAGCTGGGTTAACTAAATTAATATTGTTTTTATGCTTTGTCCACTTTTCAGCTAATGGACCGTCTGGAATTTTTGCATCTAATGTCTTCATAGTCGTTTCTTAAGATTGTGTTATGTAGTGAAATATAGCTATAAAAGCGAAACCAAGTGGAATAACAATTGCAAAAGCTTTTGTAAATGTCTTTAAGGCAACAGAATACTTGTTGTTGAAACCAACAGATTGGAATGATGATGAAAAACCGTGTAAAAGGTGAAATATTAAAAAGATAAATGCTAACACATAAAGACCTGTACGGACAGGATCTCCGGCAAACTTAGCAACAGTTTCTGCATGATATCTAAAATTGCCGGCTTCATCTAAACCAGACATATCGCCTTGAATGTATTTCACTGTCATTTCGTGAACCCAAAAGTCGTAAAAGTGAAGGACTAAGAATAATAAAATAACAATACCTGAAATAATCATGTTTCTAGAAAACCAACTTGCGTTTGCAGAACCTTTGTACATGGCATAGCCTTGGCCACCTCGTGCTTTTCGGTTTTGAACTTCTAAAACAAAGCCCATTACAAAATGAAAAACTACCCCGAATATCAGGATAGGCTGCAATACAAATTGTACTAATATGTTGGTTCCCATAAAATGAGACCACTCGTTAAAGGTCTCAGGACTTATTACCGATGTGAGATTAATCGTAAAGTGCTGTGCAAGAAAAACTACTAGGAACAAACCTGATAGCGCCATAGCGACTTTTCTTGCAATCGAAGAGGATAAAATACCTGCCATTGTGTGTTTTAATTAATTTTTGTCAAAAATAAGGGTTAAGGTCATGACAAACAAATTTAAGTATTTTATTAGATTTAATTTATACATGATTTAAATTACAATTATTTATCCTAAATCCAATTTTAAAATAAAGAGGACTGACTGAGTACTAGCGAGATGAAAATTAAGTCGAAGTTTTACTTTCAATCTTGTCTTACATACACGCAAAAAAAGAGTGTTAAATGGTTGAAAAACTTGTTCATAAGCCCAAATTTCACAAGCCTCCAAACGCATTTTAAGTAGTTATTTTGTATTAAAATTTGGTTTTTTTTGAAATTTTGATGCTCCATTTTATTAAGAATTGATTGCCAATATTTTGTGTCATTTTTATTGAAATCGAATACATCAGCAAGAAAAATCAGCTTAAAAACTCAACTTCAAACCAACCAAACCTATAGCTAATGCTAAAAACAAGATTGACAATTGTTAAAAGAAACGGCGAAAATGAATTATTTTCAATTGAAAAAATAAAAAGTGCCATCCAAAAAGCTTTCCTCTCTGTGGGAACATTTGCTACTGAAGACGACTTAACTGCTGTTTTACATCGTCTGAGAATAAAAGATGGTTTAAGTGTAGAAGATATTCAAAATCAGGTCGAAACTTCTTTAATGGCAGAACATTTTTTTGATGCTGCAAAATCCTATATTCTTTATCGCCAAAAACACTTTGAAGAAAGAGAAACCATCAAGCAAGCCAAATTTCTTATTGACTATTGCGAAGCAGGCAATGCAGCATCAGGAAGTAAATTTGATTCCAATGCCAACGTAGATCAAAAGAATATAGCAACTCTTATTGGCGAATTGCCTAAAAGTAATTTTATTCAACTCAACAGGCGTTTGTTAACAGAAAGACTTACAGAATTGTATGGCAAAGAATTGTCTAAGAAATACTTAAACTATCTAAATCAACATTTTATTTATAAAAATGACGAGACCAGCCTCGCGCCTTACTGTGCCAGCATCACCATGTATCCATGGTTACTGCATGGCACATCCAGAATTGGTGGCAACTCTACAGCACCAACCAATTTAAAATCCTTTTGTGGCGGATTTATCAATATGGTATTTATTGTATCGAGCATGCTGAGTGGTGCTTGCGCTACACCAGAGTTTTTAATGTACATGAATTACTTTGTAGGCAAAGAATATGGCGAAGATTATTATCTACGCAGCGATGAAGTCGTCGATTTATCCAAACGACAGCGAAGCATAGACAAAGTAATAACAGACTGCTTTGAACAAGTTGTGTATTCTTTAAACCAGCCCACAGGCGCGCGTAACTTTCAAGCCGTTTTCTGGAATATTGCTTACTACGACAAGTATTATTTTAAAAGCTTATTTGGCAATTTTGTGTTTCCGGATGGAAGTAAGCCAGACTGGAATGGCCTAAGCTGGTTGCAAAAGCGTTTTATGAAATGGTTTAACAAAGAGCGTACAAAAACACTATTAACATTCCCTGTAGAAACCATGGCCTTGCTGTCTGAAAATGGAGATATAAAAGATAAAGAATACGCTAATTTCACTGCACAAATGTATGGTGAATGCCATTCGTTTTTTACATATTTAAGTGACAATGTAGACAGTCTAAGCTCATGTTGTAGACTTAGAAATGAAATTCAGGATAATGGTTTTAGCTATACCTTGGGTGCCGGAGGCGTTTCAACAGGATCTAAAAGTGTATTGACGATAAATTTAAACCGTTGTGTACAGCAAGCGGTAAAAGACAACATCCCCTATCTTCATTTTCTTGAAGATGTTGTGGACTTAGTTCACCAAGTTCAATTAGGCTACAATGAAAACCTTAAAGGATTGCAGACTAAAGGAATGTTACCGCTCTTTGATGCCGGTTACATCAACCTTGGCAGACAGTATTTAACGATTGGCATTAATGGACTTGTTGAAGCCGCAGAATTCTTAGGTATTGAAATTAATGACAATGCTGAATACGAAGCTTTTGTAAAAGATATTTTAGGCTTGATAGAAAAATATAATAAAGCTTACCGGTCTAAAGAGGTCATGTTTAATTGCGAAATGATTCCTGCTGAAAATGTAGGTGTAAAACACGCCAAATGGGATAAAGAAGATGGTTTTGTAGTGCCTCGTGATTGCTACAACAGCTATTTTTATAAAGTTGAAGACGACACTCTAAATATTTTAGACAAATTTAAAATGCATGGCGAAAAGTACATAAAGCATCTTACGGGCGGCTCTGCATTACATATGAATTTAGATGAACATCTAAGCGAAAAACAATACAGACAGTTATTGAAGGTTGCTGCGCTTGAAGGTTGTAACTATTTTACATTTAATATTCCAAATACAATTTGTAATGCATGCGGACACATAGACAAAAGGCATTTAAGCAGCTGTCCAAATTGCCAAAGCACAAATGTGGATTACCTAACCCGTATAATCGGATATATGAAACGTGTAAGCAGTTTTTCTGAACCTAGACAAAAAGAAGCTGAAGAGCGGCATTATTTAAAAAACAAAACTGAAAAAGCAGATACTTATGTTGAAGTATTATAACTACGATATTGTTTTTCAAGAAATCCCTGACGAGGTAACTTTAGCCATCAACATTACCAATTGCCCAAACCGATGTAAAGGATGCCACAGCCCTCATTTGTTTAAGGATATTGGTGAACGGCTGAATGAAAATTGCTTAATTTCAATACTAGAAAAGTATGCTAAATCTATAACATGCTTGTGCTTTATGGGCGGCGACGCATCTCCAATAAGGATTAACGAACTGGCTTTTTTTATAAAAGAAAATTATCCTAAGCTAAAAGTAGCCTGGTATTCCGGCCGTTCTAAATTACCTAAAGACTTCAATATCAATCCCTTTCAATATATTAAACTGGGAAGCTTTATTCCAAAATATGGTGATTTAAAAAGTAAAACCAGCAACCAACACCTTTATAAAATTCGGCATGACGGCTCGTTGAAAGACATAAGTTATATGTTCAGGTCTTGAGTTATTATAGAATAATAGTATTTTAGCATAGTTTATTTTGAAGCACGACAAATGAAATACCATTTTATAGCCATTGGCGGCAGCGCCATGCATAATATAGCCATTGCATTAAAGGAGAAAGGTGAAGATATTACAGGCAGTGATGACCAAATATTTGAACCATCGAGGACTAGACTAGCACAACACGGCATTTTGCCAGAACAGATGGGTTGGCAGCCCGAACGCATTACATCGGACATAGACGTTATCGTTCTGGGTATGCACGCAAAAGCAGACAACCCGGAACTGCTTAAAGCACAAGAACTAGGTTTAAAAATATATTCCTATCCAGAACTGCTTTACGAACATTCCAAAAACAAAACCAGAGTCGTTATAGCAGGTTCTCACGGCAAGACTACAATTACATCGATGGTTTTGCATGTATTAGACTATCATGCCAAACCCACCGATTTTATGGTTGGGGCACAATTGGAAGGCTTTGACAATATGGTACACTTAACAGAAGAAAACGATTTTATTTTACTAGAAGGTGACGAGTACCTGTCTTCAGCTTTAGACAGAAGTCCTAAATTCTTATGGTACAAGCCAAATATTGCGCTAATAAGCGGTATCGCTTGGGATCATGTAAATGTCTTTCCGGATTTTGAAACCTACAAACAGCAATTTGTAGACTTTACAGAGTGCATGACCAACGGCAGTACATTGGTATATTTTGAAAACGATTCTATACTAAATGAGATTGCTTTAAATGCATCTAAGCCAACTCGAAAACATGCCTACAGCATTCCAAATTACGAAATTAGTGATGGCGAAACGTATTTAGAAACGGACGAAGGTCCAATGCCGTTACAAGTTTTTGGAGAACATAACCTTCAAAATATTGCCGGTGCCAAGTGGATTTGCCAGCATATGGGTGTTGATGAAGAAGATTTTTACGAAGCCATTTCTACATTTAAAGGCGCCTCTAAGCGGCTTGAGAAAATCATAGAAACTGAAAACACGATTGTTTTTAAGGATTACGCGCACAGCCCGTCTAAAGTAAAAGCCACAACAGAAGCCGTAAAACTACAGTTTCCTGAAAAGAAGTTATGCGTAGGTTTAGAGTTACATACCTATAGTAGTTTAACCGCTTCGTTTTTAACCGAATACAAAAATACCTTGGATAAAGCTGATGAAGTTCTGATTTATTACTCTAAAAAAGCTTTAGAAATAAAACGCATGCCGGAGTTGAGTCAGCAGCAGATAGAAGCCTCATTTGACAGGGAAGATATCGCCGTATTTACAAATGCTGAAGATTTTCACGCTCACCTAAAAACAAAACAGTTTAATAATCACGTATTACTCTTAATGAGCAGCGGAAATTATGGCGGGTTAGATTTTGAGGAATTAAAGACCTGGTTCTAACAGACCTAAATAAAAGTCTATAAAGCAAAAAAGGATTTTCATATAGAAAATCCTTTTTTATTGAATATTAGATGTATTAAGCAACTAATCTAATGCTGCAACACCTGGAAGTGTTCTACCCTCGCTCTTCGAAGTCTGTGACCTTGCCCCGCCTGATGCGGTGAAAACTTAGTTGTTGTGCCTTCGTTCTTTTTATTCTAATCGGATTGAAATTTCCAAATGTCCACCTAATCCCTCGTTTATAATCCTTTGTAAGGTCGAAAATCTAATATCCTTTAAATTTCTTTCCAATTTCGAAATGTACGATTTATTCGTTCCTGCTAGCTCAGCCAATTGTTCTTGGGTAAGCCCTTTATCCACTCTTGCTTGTTGAATTAGAACACCAAGTTTGAAAGCGTCATATTCTGTTTCAAATTCCTCGCGCTTTTCAGTTCCTTTTTTACCTATTTTTTCATCTATAAATTGGTCAAGGCTTTTTAGACTTTTATTCTTTGGTATCATAATATTCCTTTTTTATTTGTTCGGCTCTTTCTATTTGTTGTTTAGGTGTTTTTTGTGTCTTTTTTTGAAACCCGTGTCCGATGATTACTAAATTGTCCAAATCGAAAAAGCAAAATATCCTGAAAATGTTATTTCCTACCTGTACTCTTATTTCATAAAGTCCAGTTGTATTTTTTAGGTGTTTTAAATAAATTTCGGGTATTCGGTCAAGTTCTTCGATGACTTTTAAAGTCCAAATTATTTTCTTTTTTACCTTTTCCGTTTGACTTTCGTAAAAGTCCTCAAAATAGTCCTTAAAGAAAAATAGTTTCCGTTTTTTGCCCACCTAGCAAAAGTACAAAATGTAGTCCTATTAGACAACTTTTTTCATTTTCTCGTTATGAAGTAAAACGGTCTGGCTGTTGCAGTAGTGCCAAAATTGCCATTTAATTTTGTTTTCAGTCGAAATTTTTAAAATAAATACCAGACTTTTGGTATTTAAAACAGATTCCAAACTTTTGCCTGTAACAGCTTATAAACTAGAAACTTTAGCAAGTCTCGCTCTGCGAAGTCTGTGACTTCGAAGCTATACAATAATGAAAATAGGCAAGCAA
>CAYNCI010000065.1:0-14924 GCA_964396065.1 uncultured Mesohalobacter sp.
GCGGTTTAAATCCGGGTGATGATGGTTATGAGGCTAATCTTGGCACACATATTACAGGAGATGCTGCCGGCAATAATGGCTTTGATGCTACTCAATCGGGTAATGCATCCATGTTTGGTTACAACAATGGCAATTATACCAATATTCTTAATACAGATAATACCGCTCTCATCGCAGGCGAAGCTTACACCATATTTATTCGTGGAGACAGAACGGCTGCTAATTTATCTACTAGTCCGCCAAGCGCTCAAGAAACCACTTTAAGAACAACGGGGTTAAGCACTGATTTTAGAACAGGACAAGTGACTCTAAATACCGGCTCAACACCACAATTAAGCAATACACCCGGAGAATATAATTTGATAGCCAACCCCTACCAATCTATAGTAGACCTTTGCGCAGTAGATAGAACAAACTTAAGCAATACGGTTTGGGTTCGAAATGTAGCCAGTGGCACAAACGGTGCTTGGGTATCGCTAGATGTTTCTAATACAGGGCTTTGTAATATCGCACCACCACCAACTCCAACCTCAGGCTCATCTCAATTTATTCAACCCGGTTCGGCATTTTTTATAGAAACTACAGCAGCTTCACCATCTATAACTTTTGAAGAGGCCGATAAAGCCACAGATGCGTCACAACCTCTGGATATCGTGTTTAATGAAACTACCATGTTCTACGTGAATGCCAGACTATACCTGTCCTCAGAATTACAAAATGGAGATGTTGAAAGGGATGCCTTTGGACTTCGATTTGACAACCAGTTTACCACTTCAGGTGGTGAAGAAGATGCTGATAAATTTACTAACCCGGATGAAAATATTGGTATTGTAAACAATGGCTTAAAGTACATCGATAAGCAAACTATGCCAAGTATTGGACATCATATTCAGCTGGAAACCACCGGATATACAGGCTCAACTTACAGTTTAGTATTTACGATGGCTAATCTGCCCACAAACATGGGAATATTTATAAACGATGCCTATCTGGGTACACAAACAGAACTAACAGATGGTTTTGTATACGACTTTACAGTAGATGCCAATATCCCTGCAAGCATTGCCGAAGACCGTTTTAGCCTAGTGTTTGATAACACGACTCTTGGCATAGCTGAAAATACCTTTGGCTATAACTTTAATCTGTATCCTAACCCTGCGCCAAACGGAAGATTTTACGTGTCTACCCCTAGCTTATCTGGGGCAGCTCAAGTGACGCTAACTAATGTCTTAGGCCAGCAGGTCTATGCGCAGCAGTTGGATATACAAAACCAAGAAGTGCAAATACACGCAGACAAGTTATCCAGTGGTGTGTATATGATGAACTTATCACAAGGCGAACAGTCCTTTAGTACCAAAGTAATTATTGAATAACGACGTAACCTAATCTTTAAAAAAAATTGACAACGATGAAATCGAGATTAATATTAGCCATAGCCTTTGTAGCCTTATTTATTACTGAAAGTCTAGCACAACCAAGCCTTCCCGGTAATGATAATGGAGGTAATGTTACAGACAGCCCCATACATTTCTTAATTCCTCTGGCGTTGGCTTTTGGGGCGTATATTGGTATTAAGAAGTTGAGAAAACAAGAATAGAAATAGACTTGGAATAATTATAAATACAAAACTCCCTACGACATCATAGCGTAGGGAGTTTTTCATTTAGGTTAGTACAGTTACTTTTTTCTAGAACATTCTTCCAATCGCAAAAGATTTATAAAGCATTGAAAAGGCTTTTTCTTTTGTTGGTTGCTGTTCTCTTTCCGGTTTTTTAAATTTTAACTTGTTTAAATAGTATCTTCTATTTTCTTCTCTTACGAGTTTCAATCTATAGGGATTAGCCCAAATTATTGGTGAATACATTTTTTTAAGTTTTTAAGGTTAGTGTTTTTGTGTGAATTAGCAATACAGAATGTAATCTGTAATCAGGCTTCGATTGATTTTTGAAGCTTTGTCAAGGTCATTGAAATCATATTTACATGATTCGCGTACATTGTTTCTAATTATAAATTATACAAATTTACTCATGCAATAGTAATACCTTTTTGGAAAACAGGTACTAAATTAAAGATTTTTCTATGTTAAATGTTTTTGTACAAAACTGTACCTCAAACGTTTACGAAATATTTTCAAACGTTTTAGTAAATTTTACAAGGCTGGTTTTCTGCTAATTATAAATTTTAACATTTTTAGCCTAATTGATGCCGTTTTAGGGCTAAATCGTAACAGAAATTACTCAAAATGTCAGCTAAAACTATGACAAAAGTCTCTTTTTGACAACTTAAATATGGCAAAAAACCTGAAATTTTGACCTAAATGTCTAAAATCCGACGGCTGTATCATCACCTCTTTTATCAGCTCCAGCTTCTAATTGGCCATTGTCTAGTACTAAAATGGCATCCACTTTTCCAATAATTGGCGATCTGGATTCGTTTATCTTGTGGCCTAAAGCTTCCAATTCTGCTTTGGTTTCCTGGCTAAACCCATGAGGCTCCATCCGTATTTCATCCGGTAACCATTGGTGATGAAACCTAGGCGTATCCACAGCTTGCTGCATCGTCATTCCAAATTGGGAAACATTCAATATAGTTTGTAAGACCGAGGTGATTATGGTTGAACCGCCCGGTGTACCTACAACCATGTAAAGCTGCTCGTCTTTTTCGACAATGCTAGGCGTCATAGAACTAAGCATGCGCTTTTCCGGTGCAATGCTATTGGCTTCAGCTCCAACCAAACCATAAAAATTTGGAGCGCCGGGCTTACTGCTAAAGTCGTCCATCTCGTTATTAAGAAAAAAACCTAAATCTTCCACATACAACTTAGAGCCGTAAGCGGCATTGATGGTTGTGGTCACGGCAACTGCATTCCCAAACTGATCGACTATCGAGTAGTGTGTGGTTTCTTCGCTCTCGAAACCGGGAATTTTACCATAAGATAATTCAGTTGAAGCTGTAGCAGAATCGAAAGTAAAACTTTGCATTCTGGTTTTAGCATAAGTCGTACTTACCAAGGTATCAATCGGTATCTCGACAAAATCCGGATCGCCAAGATAGTAACTTCTGTCTGCATAAGCGCGCCGTTCGGCTTCTGCAATCAAATGAATGTAATCGGTACTATGCTGTCCTAATTCTTTAAGGTCGTAAGCTGCTAGCATATTAAAAATCTGATGTAAACAAATTCCGCCGGAAGATGGCGGGCCCATCGACGTAATTGTCATATCATCATAATTAAACGTTATGGGGTCTCTCCAAACGGCCTCGTACTTTGACAAGTCTTCGAGTTGAAGCAAGCCTCCTCTTTGCGTCATAAAATCTACAAGCGATTTTGCAGTTTCACCTTTGTAAAATTCATCTTTCCCATGTTTGGCAATTCTAGACAGCGTATTCGCTAAGGCTAAATTTCGTATCGTATCGCCTGCTTTGATGCCTTTATGGTAAAGCGTTTGTTTCCCATTGACCATCAACAGTAAACTATCAAAGGTTTGAAGCCTTTTGGCTTGTTTATCTGTCACAACATAGCCTTTCTGAGCCAATTCAATAACTGGTTTTAATATCGCATCAGGCTCTAGAAGTCCAAATTTTTCTTGAGCTTCAAATATGCCGGCAATGGTTCCGGGAACGCCTACACCAAAAACACCATGTCTGCTTTTGTATGCTATGATGTTGCCGTTTTCGTCCAAATACATATCTTTTGTAGCCTTGACAGGTGCTTTTTCACGAAAATCCAAGCTGCCTTTTTGGCCATCATTTAACCGATAAACCATAAAACCGCCTCCACCTAAATTCCCGGCTACAGGATAGGTTAAAGCCAGAGCCATTTCTGTAGCCATCATGGCGTCGAATGCATTTCCACCTTGTTTTAGGATTTCAATTCCAATTTCGGAAGCTTCTTTTCTGGCGCTCACCACCATGGCTTTTTCAGCAGTTAATCCGCGTTGAGCCTCTGCCTTGTCAGTAGCACTGTTTTCTGTTTTACAGCCAATTAAAATAATAAAAGAGAAAAGAATGGTAGCGATTGAAAATTTGTTCATATGAAAATTGAAATCTAAAGGATTATAAGTCAAGTTTGTAAAGTAAGGTTTACTTCTAGCAAATAAAAGAAATAATAAGCGAGTAAAAGGCTTTTTAAAAGTGAAGTTTACGGCTATTTTCTTAAAAATATCTAAATATTTTAATTACTTTTAAGCTATGAAAAACACTATCGCTCAACGCATAGCAGATTTTTTGAAAGATTTCCCGCCATTTGACGGATTGAGCGTGGACGAATGTTACAAACTATCTTGCGAGGTTGAAGTTATCTATCTTCCAAAAGACAAAATCCTTTTTGATCAGGGTGACAGCACACATCCTCATTTTTATGTTGTTAATCAAGGTTTAGTAAATCTTAAGCTTAATTATCAAAATTCATGGAACCTCATAGACGTTTGCGACGAAGGCGATGTCATGGGGTTGAGACCTTTGTTTGCAGACAAGACATATGCCATGCAGGCTGTTAGCAAAACAGACGTTATGCTGTATGCCATTCCTTTTGAAGAATTTAAACCCTTTTTACAACACCAATCTATTTCGACCTTTTTGCTTCGCAGTTTTGCCTCCAATCAACGCCAACCTGATGACAAGTCCAACAAAGGGGTTTTGCTTTCCGCGAATTTGACTTCTAAAGAAGATAAATCTGTTAATATTGATTTTTTTCAGCAGATAAACTTTACGCCAAAGCCATTTTGTACGCATGAAGAGGAAGCCATATACATCGTCGCCAGGCAAATGACAGACCTTGGCATAAGCTCGGCTTTAGTGGCAAAGGATAATTTACCTGTGGGCATCATTACCGACAAAGATTTGCGACAGCATGTTGCTACAGGCAAAATTGCTCTTCAAGCGCAGGTTTCTGATATTATGAGTAGTCCTGTACTATGTGTGCAACCTACAATAAGTGTTGCTCAAGCACAAATTTTGCTAATACAACACAGAGTTGGTCATCTATGTGTTACAGAAGATGGGACTATGGAAACGCAAATTGTTGGTATTCTTTCAGAGCATGACATCGTGACTGCCCAAGCAACCAATCCCATGGCCTTGCTGAAGGCTATCAAAAGAGCAAAATCTATAGACGACCTCAAAAAAACCAGAGGCTATTTGGGGATGATGTTGAAAGCTTATCTGACCACAGACCTGCCCATTTCACATTGTTTAGACCTCACAGAAGGCATACATCAGGAAATGTTCAAAACCTGTGCTGAATTTTGTATTCAAGACATGCCAACAAAACCGCCGTGTGATTTTAGGTGGCTGTTTTTAGGCAGTCAAGCCAGAGGCGAACAACTTCTTATGACAGACCAAGACCACGCTCTGATTTACGAAGATGTTGAAGAGCACTTGATAGAAAATACAAAAACTTATTTCCTAGAATTGGGAAAAAAATTGAGTGAGGCTTTAGAATCTATTGGTTTTGAAAAATGCCCTGCTAACATGATGGCTAGTAACCCGGACTATTGCTTGTCGATTAGTGAGTGGAAAGCCTTGTTTACCAAATGGATAAAATCGCCAACACAAAAAAGCGTATTACTTTGTAACATCTTTTTTGATTTTAAAGGGGTTTACGGTGAAGGTAGCTTAGAAAAACAGCTCTCGGAATTTATTTTTACTCTACTAAAAAATAATGATACATTTTATGCCTATTTAGGCAGTGATGCTCTTAAAAATCCGCCGCCTTTAAGCTTCTTTAAACAATTTATTGTCGAAGACGACGGCGAACATAAGAACGAATTTGACCTAAAAGCCAGAGCACTCATGCCGCTGATTGACGGTGCCAGAGTTATAGCGCTATCTAAAGAAATACGAGAAGTCCAAACCGTTGAGCGTTTTAAAAAACTGATAGAACTCGAACCACAAAATGCTGAGTTGTTTAATTCTTGCATCAGGAGTTTTTATGAGTTATTACATTATAGGACAACCTCTGGGTTTACGCATCAGCATTCCGGACGTTTTGTAGATTTAAATACATTGAGCAAGCACGACAAAAACAAACTGAAATACCTGTTTAAACCCATAAAAAGTCTTCAAAATGCATTAAAAGCCAGGTTTAACTTAACGTATTTTACTTAAAATAGTATTTACTTAATCTTGAAATGAAAACAAAAGCTGACAACATCTTACCTCCTAAACTGTATAAAATGTACTCGTATTCATTAAGTACAACAATCAAGTTGAAGGCACATTCAAGTCCAATTAAGCTTTGCTCAATAAATATTTAAACTATGTCTTGGCTAAACTGGTTTCAATCTAAAGACTATCCTGAGTTTTGGAAAGATTACCTTTCTAAATTTAAACACGAAAAGCAAAATACCTATGTCGCTTTCGACTGTGAGACTACAGGTCTAAATCCAAAAGTCGATCGCATTTTATCTATTGGTGCAGTAAAATTCTCTAAAGAAAGAATCTTTGTAAAAGACAATAAAGAATGGATGATACAGCAAGAGCAGCAAAACACAGAGAGTATAAAAATTCACGGTATTCTGCCTTCAACCTCAACCGAAGCTGTATTTTCTGAAGAAGAAGCCATCAAGGAATTTCTCAGTTTTATAGGCAATTCCATCTTGGTAGGACACCACATCAATTTTGACTGTGCCATGGTGAATGAAGCTTTAAAACGTCTCGGCGCCGGAAAACTTAAGAATTTAAAAAAAGACACAAACACCCTCTACAAATCCAAAGGGCATTTTGCACACGAGCAAAACTTCAGCCTTGACAAATTATGCGAAGTTTTTAACATCAAATCCTGCAACCGCCATACAGCATTAGGCGATGCGTATATTACCGCTATGATTTTTCAGCGATTATCTTAGCTCATCTTTATGCGCTTTAAGCTCCAAAAATAGGCTAAAAACCTACTGTTCGAAATACTCTTATAAGTTGTAGACCACTCTAAAAGTAATCAACCTAGGTAGAATAAATGTTTCTGAAGTAAAAACAGAAATATTGTTTGCAGAGTTTCTTACCTGTGCATCTATGTTGAGTAAGTTGGTAACTTTAAACTCATATTCCCATTTGGCATCACGATCATTTCTGTAGTTTAATCGTGCGTCCCAAGTTTGAAAAGACTGTGAGTTGCCGCCTTCCTGAGTTTGAACAGTGTAAGAATAATTGGTTCTAAACGTCAACTTTTTCCAGATGTAAGCATCAAAATCTATAGACGGTGAACTTCTGATAAAGGTTGTTTCTCTATCGCCCTGGTTATTGTTGGTCACACTGTAGCTGTACCTTAAAGTTACGTTAGGCGCTACTTTAAAGTTGGTTCTTATGCTAGGTGTATAACTATGCGTAAAACCTTCATTTACAGACCTACGCCCTTGAATAAACTGGTTTAATTTCGTGTAATTAAAATTCGCATTTAAACCCGCTCTTATTTTACCAAAGGTTTTTTGGATTCTTCCAAAAGTGCTAAAGGTTTCGTCTGCAAAACTTGAATTAAAGAAGGTATTGTTACGGATAACACTGTTAAAACGAGTGTCGTTCCTGATTTGGTCTACGTTATTAGAATAGGCCATTCTGGCGAAGACATTGGTATTGTTAAAGAGGTTGTAACTTCTGTAAAACAAGCTTAAGTTATTAGACAAGGCATTTTGAAGTTCGGGTTCTCCATATTGAAAACTGTCAAATCGATTTGCCACCAAGCCTTCAGCCAATCTGGACACATCCGTAAACTGGTTACGCATTTCGTACCTGAAAGTTAAAGATTCACTTGTTTTAAATTGTAACAAGGCTTCAAACTCCGGCAACACCCTAAAGAAATTATCTTCATATGTTACACCATCTTGTTCATTTTTATTGCCATAGGCATGTACAGATACACCGGGACTGAGTGTGAAAATTCCGGTTTTTAGCCGGTAAAGCACGCCAAGATAAATATCACTAAAATTATATACAACATCGTTGGTTGTGGTTAGAGGGTTACCCTCCAAATCGTTTATCAAAGGTGTTGGGTCAAATTCCTCACCATCTTCTAAAAACTGAAAAAGCCTGGAATCAAATTGTTGTCGACTGTAAATGGTTCCTAAGGTGAAATTTAAATTACTAACTTCATTTAAAATGTGATAGTGGTCTATTCTAGCATCTAACTGATTGGCTTTAATTCTTCTGTTCTGCACAAGATCGTATCTGTTAAATGTTTTGTCTAAACCAAGCGAATCTGCTGTAGAGTCATAAGGATCTTCGTTTGAATTTGGGTCGTTTGGTAAAAAAGCATTGTAAAACGGATCTTCATCCTTGAGTAAGTGTTGAAGCTCAAATGCAAATATGTTATTCTCGTCTAATGTGAAGTAGTAATTTAAATTTTGATTGATGCTGTAAGGGTTTACTTCGTCAATCTGTTCAGTATCGCCTAATATGGATGATCTTGCGAGCTGATTTTGTTCGTCATTAGATATCCTGCCCACAACATCGTAATCTAATTGGTTATTGAGATTAGGCTGAAAAGAGGCGCTCAACTTGACTACACCTTGATCAGAACGTTCTTCACTTACTTGCTCAGTTTCTTCATCGGGAATTCCTAATTCACTATTTGTATATTGAATACTACTTCGTTGTCTTGATAAAAATTCGCTTGAGTTTAAGATTAAAAATCCACTAATATCGAGCGTCGATTTTGGCGAATAGCTAAAGTTTGCTGTGGCGAGTCGGTTTTCGACCTCTAGTGCATTATTCTGGTTGGTTAAAAAGTTTAAGCTATTATCGCCAATATTGATGTCTGTTCCACTTCTACGGCTTATATTTCTAAAACCACCACCGAAACCTCTTATATCTCTTCTGCTTAGCGCCACTTCACCAACATTGTTTAAATCGCCTATAAAGTTGATGGTGTATTTTGGACTATAATAAAACAGCTTGGGCTGAGCAAGGTACAAAGCCTCGTCAGGGGAAGTACCACCACCCACAGTAACATCTCCAAACCAAAAGTTTTCTTTTCCTTCTTTCAGTTTAATGTTCATGGCTACATTGTCGTTATTATTCCTAACCCCACTCAGTTGGCCTACTTCAGAATAATTACGTAACACCTGAATTTTATCTACAGCTGAAGAGGGTATGTTTTTAGAACCTAATTTAGTGTCGCCATCAAAAAAATCTTTCCCATTCACCATAAGTTTGTTAACGACCTTACCTTCAACTTCAATTTGCCCATCTTCATTTATCTCTACGCCGGGCAAGTTTTCCAGGACATCTTCCAACTTCCGCTCGGTTCCTGTTTTAAAAGAATCGGCATCATAAATTAAGGTGTCTCCGGAAATTTTTACGGGAATTTTATAATTAAGCGTAACCTCATCAAGCATACTCTCTGACTTTAAAACATATTTCTTGTATACGTCTTGTGTAGTAGTGACTATGCTATCAAAAAATGTTTCTAAACCAACATAACTTACTTGTATTTTGTAAGCTTGATTTTTAGAGAGTTGTATTTTAAACTTACCTTCTACATCTGTAATTCCATAAGATTCTAAGGCGCTAGTTTCCTTGTTTATGGCAACAACATTAGCCAATTCTAATGGCACATTTAAAGTATCTACAACTACGCCTTCAAATTTGAGTTGTGCAAAAGTAGAACTTACTGCAAAGATGAGCAGAAGCGTATAAAATCTTTTCATTTTAAGAAATTTGAATTACATGGAAATAATAGGTCTATCAACTTTAGACTACATGGTGTCTATTAAGTTAAAATAGATAACAAAGATTTAAGAATTATCCTCTTCGTCTTCCCATATTATTTCTCATCTCTGTCATTTTAGCAATAATGGTTTCCTTGTAAGCTTTTTTGGTAATTTCTTTACCCTTGGATGGAGGTGTTATTTCTACTTTATCTTCCGGATTAAGTTGTATTTCTGAACAAAGCATAACAGTATCGCCGGCGCTTACCTCGAGAATTAATCCCGGTAAACCCCAAAACTCAGCAGGTCCGTGTCTTACCGGTATCTGCATGGTGTACCAAGCCTCTATTGTGGTCATTTCAATTTGCTTCTCCTCGCCTTCACCTTCTTCTTCGTTTTGCATTTGGCGTAATTCGCTCCATGAGAAATCAAACCATTTCAAGTTTTCGGTTGGAACTGCTGCAACTGCTTTATAGCAATCGTAATTTCCAATCTTTTTGGTTTCCTGACCCATCTGCCAATTTATTTGCTCTAATTCATCAACCACAAGAAATTTCTTTCCATAAAATTCCTGACTTTGGATTAACTTGTTTTCTTTTACATTCTTGTATTGTGTGCCACGAGCGAAGTTTTTACCCCATGAATCTGTCGCACCGGAATAGGCATCAAGTTTTTGTTTTTCTTCAAATACAGATGCTTCTACATTAAAATCCAATGTATATGTTTTTTCCAATCTGTTTTTTAGACGGGCTTTAACTTGTTTTTTCTGAGCCTCACTCATCCTTTCACCCCATCTGCCTAATTCCAACTTAGATTTTGTAAAATAGATTGCTCTTCCTTGAAACTCTTTGGGTTGTTCTGGTTTGAACGATAATAAGGTAAATAATGCGCCTATAAAAAGAACAGGTAAACCTATTTTTAAAAATTTCGATATCATGATGTGAAGTGTTTTTTAGATTTGTTGAACGAATTTATAAAAGTATCAAACAAATAAAATTTCGTTTAAATAAAAATTAACAGCACTTCGTTTATTTAGGACCTTATACATATTCAATATAAATAAGATATTACTTTTTTATAGAATTTTATATGCATCACACTAACAATTAGGTGAATTCTATATATTTACATTAAGTATTTAACAAGAAGTAAATAGTATTCCCATGATACCTAAATTTATATTTTGTTTTGCACTCCTAGCCATTCTAAGCTTAAGCAGCTGTTGGGATAAACCAAAAACAGCCATAAACGGCATAGAACATACCAAGCATTCGATAGACAAAGAAAAATACGATTTGATTTTTGATTATGCTAAGGAGTTTCCAAACAACACACAACTTGCCATAGCATTTATAAACGATAAAGACGTTGAACATGCAGGTGTAATAAGAAAAAATGACACCTTAATGCTGATTGATAATCAAAACAGTGTGTTCGAAATTGGATCGATAACTAAGGTATTTACTGCAACACTGTTATCCCATTTTGTTATGGAAAATAAATTAGGACTAAATGATAATATTCAAGATTATCTCGAGGTAAATATCAACACAGAGGAAAACATTAGTTTTCAACAGCTTGCAAACCACACTTCGGGATTACCAAGACTACCTTCTAATTCAGATGTATCCCTACGTGACCGAGATAACCCCTACAAAAATTATGGAAAGAAAGAGCTACTCGAATATTTAACTTCCGAATTGGAATTAGATGAGAAACCTGGCGCAACATACGCCTATTCTAATCTTGGTTCGGGCTTATTAGGCTTTCTATTGGCGGAAATCTCTGAAACGTCTTATGAAATGTTATTGCAACAAGTCCTGTTTAAGAAGTATGACATGAAAGCCTCTACAAGTCTAAGAGAAAATACGAGTTCTAGGCTTGTCCAGGGGCTAAAGCCTAATGGAGAAGCTACTTCCAACTGGGATTTTGATGCTTTAGCGGGTTGCGGTGCTGTTTTTTCTTCGGTTACTGATTTGTCCAAGTTTGGAATAGCTCAGTTTCAGGCTAAAAATGATGAATTGACCCTTACTCAAAAGCCTACATTCAAAATTAATAATTCGATGAGCATTGGCCTAGGTTGGCACATTTTAAAACGAAAAAAAGACAAAGAATGGATTTGGCATAATGGCGGTACGGGAGGTTACAGCTCCTCTTTTGCTTTAGACTTGTCTAATAAGAAAGGGGTTATCATTTTATCAAATGTTTCTGCGTATCATAAAAACATGTCTAATATCGATAAGCTCTGCTTCGAACTCATGAAATGATAAGGTATTATGAATTGTAAAAACTGTAACGTTATACTGCCAGAGGAAGCTGGCTATTGTCCAGATTGTGGCGCAAAGATAGTGAACGAACGGCCTCAGATGCTGGAAATCATTAAGGCGTTTATTAAGTTTATATTCAATTGGGATAACAGTTATGTAAGAACATTTACCGATTTATTTATTAGGCCACATCAAGTAATGCATGCTTACATTTCCGGTGTGCGTAAAAGATATGTGTCGCCAATCGTTTTTCTTGCAGTTTGTACCGCTTTCGGCATGTTGGTTTATAATTCACTATCCGACGAATACATCAAAATAACCGAAAACATAAACGAAGCTCAGTTGGAATTTTTTGAAAATTTAAACGCCGAAGAAGGAAAAAAGTCCCCTATAATGGACAGAGAACAAATGAAAAAGGAAAACGAAGAAAATATGAGATTTTACCTAAAATACTTCAACTTATTTTCTTTTCTTGTTATGCCACTGTATACGCTGATGTCGTTCTTAGTATTTGGGTGGGAAAAATTCAACTTTGCAGAACACTTTATTATCAACAGCTACTTACAAGGTTTAGGCTTATTTGTTGGTGCTATTTTGTTTATCATTGGCATTTATACAACACCAAGTCTTTCAATTTACGCATTATTTCTCCTTGCGGTTTACTATTTAATTACTTACAGCAAATTACTCCACTTAGGATTTGGACAATTAGTTTTAAAATTTTTGCTTTTTCTATTAGTTCTTTTAGGTGTTGTAATTTTAACACTAATTGGGGTTGTCCTGCACCTATTTATAGGGAATGTATAAGAGCATTTAAGCCGAATTTCTTCGAGACCGCATAAGATGTTTTACCAATACAACCAAAGAAATCAAGCA
Organism: uncultured Mesohalobacter sp.; assembly: GCA_964396065.1. Classification (GTDB taxonomy): domain Bacteria; phylum Bacteroidota; class Bacteroidia; order Flavobacteriales; family Flavobacteriaceae; genus Psychroflexus. The sequence goes on from CAYNCI010000065.1 coordinate 12,782, forward strand.
AGTAGCCATCATAAAAGCTACCCTAAATACGCCTAAATAATTTTCTTTTTTAATCACGGCAACTAGTGGCCAATAGAACGCCACCAGAATAAGCAAAGTGAGAAACACCGCAATACTAACAACAATTGCGTTTTGTTTTTTTATCCCAGTATAAGAAAATAGTAAAATTAAACCTATACCAGCAGGAATCATGGATGTTATGGATGGTGTAGCCGAAGCCAAATATCCCCAGGATGACATGGCAATTAAAGAAAAAGCATTTAAAGCAGTTATATTATGTGGTTTCATTTGTAAAGGTTTGAAACAAAATTATCAGGTTGAATTTACAACAATTTTATTTTAAATTTTTGTTGTTAAACACTTTTAAACCGAATTTAAAAGATTAAAACAATTTTGATATTCTTTCTTCTTGCTTAGTGTAATTCAATTAAATTGAATTAATTCGACTCAAAACCGTAATTTTGCGCTATGGAAACTCAAAGACAACAACGCATAAGCCAAATCATTCAAAAGGATTTAGCCGAAATTATTCAACATAACTTAAGAACTAACGGACACTTAAACCTTATTATTAGTGTTACTAAAGTACATGTTACCTCTGACTTGCAGGAGGCAAAAGCTTATTTAAGTGTTTTTCCTGAAGATAAAACCAGTTTTATTTTAAAAGAAATTAAAGCGCTTGCAAACCAAGTGAAGCACCAACTGGCCTTAAGAACAAAAAACCAGCTCCGACGAGTTCCGGAATTGCATTTTTTTCACGACGATACGGCAAATTATGTTAGCGAAGTAGAAGATGCGTTTAAAGGAAAACACGACCCTATAAAAAATCCTGAACTCTTATCCAGAAGAAAAAAACGTTGAATTTCTCATTCTACATCGCTAAGCGTTACTTTCTAAGCAAAAGCAAAAACAATGCAATAAACATCATAAGCTACTTAGCCATCGTAGGCATTTTTGGGACGTCCCTGGCACTATTTATCGTGCTTTCCGCCTTTGATGGCCTAAAGGATTTTGGCTTAAGTTTTGCCAATCAGTACGATCCGGATTTAAAGGTTATTCCTCTGGAAAGCAAACGCCTTGAAATCGATGAGGATTTACTTTCCAAAATCAAAAATATTGAGGGTGTTGACTATGCATCTCTAATTATAGAGGAAAAAACAATACTTAGTTTTAAGGAAAAAAATGTCCCGGCCATCTTAAAGGCCATAGATTCCAATTATGTAAAAGTGAGTAATGTAAAAGGAAATGTGTTTTTAGGACAATGGCTTAACAATTCTATGCCTTATCAGGTTGTGCTTGGAAATGGACTAAGCAGGCAACTTTCTATCGGATTATTAGACCAAAGTGCTTTTCTTGATTTTATTGTGCCAAAACCAGGCAAAGGACAAATTATTGATCCTACAACAGCTTTTAAAAGCTTGCCGACAATGGTGAGAGGGATTTTCGGGATTTCCGAAGAGTACAACAACACCTACGTGTTTTGCACACATACATTAGCAAGAGACCTTTTAGGCTATAAAGACCAAGAATACTCCTCTATCGAAATAGCTCTGGCACCAAATGCCAATGAGGAATTGATAAAAACTGAAATTTCCAATTTATTCCCATCTTCCGTTGAAGTAAAAAACAGATTACAACTCAACGAGCAACTCTACAAAATGCTGAATGCCGAAAATCTAATGGTTTACCTGATAAGCACATTAGTCATTATAATTGCGCTTTTTAATCTCATTGGCTCGATCATCATGTCTATATTAGATAAGAAAGAAAATATTATTACACTCTCTCACCTTGGTGCAACACCATCTCAAATTAGTTTTATATTCTTTTTACAAGGAATGATAACCTGTGTACTAGGGTCTATTGCAGGAATTAGTATTGGTGCTATAGTGGTGTGGCTACAACTTCACTTTGGCTTTATTCCTATAACTGCCACATTAGCCTATCCTGTAAAAATAAGTATTGCAACCTTTCTTATAGTTTTAAGCACTACCCTGATTTTGGGTGTTTTAGCCTCCAAAATCGCCTCCTCAAGAGCTTCAAAATTAGTTTGATTGGGATAAGAAGCTTTTTGAATAATAAGAGTTAAGTATCGAGTACAAAGTACAAAGTTAGAATTTAAAACTACTTACTACTAGCTAAA
>CAYNCI010000066.1:0-13513 GCA_964396065.1 uncultured Mesohalobacter sp.
TGATTCTTATAAAACGTTTAGGCAAGATGTGTTGAGCAAAGCGTCTTACAAACTCTGCATGAGTCAATCGCATGATTTTATTTTTATCCCCTTGCTTATAGTCTTTATAGAAAAAAGACACATGTGTATCGTCTATGGTATTAATGCGATAATTGCTAATGGCTATTTTATGTGTTAATTACCTCCAATCATCAACTACTTCGCTTAACCTATCCTTACAGTGGCGTCTAAAAAATTACAAATTCAGCATAAATCCTTTAGAAATAAACCAGAAAATGAAACCTGTTTAAAGTAAATTTAAATTTAGTATTGGGATGTCCTATTAATATGATTTAATCATATCATTAGCTCAGAATAACATAAATACTATCAAATATTATCATGCGAGCATTAACAAGTTATGGTTGAAGTTTGAGGAATATTGTGATGTTTTATATAAAAATTAGGAGCGAAATTATATTTTCGTTTAATTTTAGACCATGAATTATCTAGCACACATCTACCTTTCCGGCGATAACGAGCAGGTTAAAATAGGCAATTTTATTGCTGATTTTTTAGAGCGAAAATTATTTGAAACTTTACCCTTACAGGTGCAACAAGGTGTATTGTTACATAAACATATCGACACTTTTACGGATAATCATACCATTTTTAAGACCAGTAAAAAGAGGTTGTTTAAAGAGTTTCGGCATTATAGTGCGGTGATTGTAGATATGTTCTATGATCATTTTTTGGCTAAAAATTTCGAACGCTATTCCGAAACACCACTTCTGGAGTTCAGTTTAGAATTTTATGATATTCTAGAAAGCAACACGCAATTTTTGCCGGAAAATGTTATTCAACTTATTCCTGTGATTAAAAGGTATAACTGGTTATATAGTTATGCCGATGTTGAGCAGTTAAAATCAATTTTAAACCAGATGAATAACAGAACATCCAATATTACAAAATTACAAGATTCTGTTATTACACTTAAAAAAGACTACACGCTCTTTGGAAATGAATTCTTTGAATTTTTTGAAGAATTAAGAACCGAAGTAGAACGTAAAAAGCTAGAATTAGGAATAAACTGATGTTAGTGAAGCGTTTTGTAGGATTAGTTTTTTTACTGTCGCATTTAAAGATGATTTAAAGCTTAATAAATTAAGGGATTCTCAATCTTAACCTAGTCACCTTTCTGTATTTGTATAAATGTCAAAAATGAAAATTATCAAATCGTAATACTTTAGCAAATGATGTATACGTGGTTAAATAAAGGTTAATTAGGTATAATTAGTAAAATGTTGAATGGTTTATAAAGGATTTTTGTAAAAAATATCAACATGTTTGGATTATTTAAGAAAAAGTCAGAATTAGAAAAATTAAAAGAACAATACGCAAAACTTCAAAAAGAATCTTTCGAGTTGTCGAAAACCAATCGAAAATTAGCTGATCAAAAAACGGCTCAAGCCGAAGAAGTGGCTAAAAAAATTGATGCGTTAAAGGCTAAGAATTCTTAAGACCTCATTATTTTGTACAACAATGGTCTTAACAGATCTACACCTGCGACCGGACTTACGCCAATACCTTTACTCTGAGCATCTGCTTCTCTGATAAGGCTTATAATTTTGGTAGTGCTTTTAAGGTTGTATTTCTGACAAGCGTGGATGTAATCGTTAACAAAAAACACAGGGATACCAAGTACGCTAGAAAGGTGTTTTTTGTCTTTGCTAGGTTGGGCATGAACAATAAGTAGTTTATTAAAAAAACTATAGATCATACCAACTGTAACAACAAAAGGATGATTTTTGGGATTTTCCAGAAAATATTTTGCAATTTTCTGAGCCTTAAATTCGTCTTTTCTGCCAATGGCATTTACCAATTCAAAGTTATTGTAATCTTTGCTAATACCTACATATTCTTCAATGTGTTTAGGTAAAATTGTAGTGCCTTGAGGTAAGATTTGTTGAAGTTTTTCTAGTTCTTTATCAATTTTAGAAATGCTATTACCCAAAAATTCCAGTAGCATTCTGCTGGCTTTAGGGTCGATAGTAAACTTCATTCTTTCAAGCGAAGAACTTATCCAGGCCAGGATATCATTATCATAAAGTTTTTTGGTGGCATAATACTCATGTTTAGATTTAATAGTTTTAAAAATCTTTTTTCTGCCATCTACCTTTTTGTATTTATAACATAAGACCAGTATTGTGGTTTGCTGTGGGTTCTCCACATAAGCTTCAAGCTTTTCTATCTGTTTGAGGTCCTGGGCTTCTCTTAAAATGATAACTTGATATGGCGCCATCATAGGGAAACGCTTGCAATAATTTATCAAATCATCAACTTTAGTGTCTTTTCCGTAGAGTACGCTAAGATTAAACGACTTTTGATCTTCGGCTAAAACATGATCTTCAATGTACTTAGATATTATATCAACAAAATAAGTTTCGGTTTCGCCAACAAGTAAGTAAATGGGTTTGTAATTTTGTTGTTTTAACCGGTTAAGTAAAGCTTTTGCTTCTTTCATGAGCAAATTGTGTATAAGACTTGATTTATAAGTATTGAATGAAACCTTTAAATTTTCCTCAATTTCAATTTAGATTTCAAAAATATCAAAATAAAATTAGGATATTTTCCAGACTTAGAAAAAAATTTCTAATCCTCACGCCAGAAGAATGGGTAAGGCAGCACTGTGTGCATTACCTCCTAGATTGTAAAAATTATTCTGCTCAGCTTATGGCAGAAGAGGTGACCATAAAATTAAATGGATTAACCAAGCGTTGTGATATAGTCACTTACTATTCTAGCGGCGACATAAAGCTAATTGTAGAATGTAAAGCACCAGAGGTGAAAATATCCCAAAATACCTTCGATCAAATCGCCAGATACAATATGGTGCTTGACGCAGATTTCCTGATGATTACTAATGGATTAAATCACTACTTTTGCAAACTTGATTTAGAACAGGAAACGTATACTTTCTTAAAGGAATTGCCAGAACATTGAAAATTGCAGTCGCTATATTAAATTGGAACGGATTAGAGCTTTTACAAACTTTTCTTCCCAGTGTTGTAATGCACTCCAAAGATGCTAATGTGTATGTTATTGATAATAACTCTAGTGACAAGTCTATTGAGTATATTTCAGAAAACTATCCAAAAGTTAAGATTATAAAGAATGAGTCTAATTCAGGATACGCAGGTGGATACAATCAAGGGCTTAAAAAGTTAAATGAAGATATTTTTATCCTGCTTAATAATGATGTTGAGGTGACTAAAGATTGGCTAGTACCAATTAGAAAAATCTTTGAAACCGAACCACAAGTAGCAGTGGTCCAACCTAAACTTTTAGATTATAAAAATAAAGCCTATTTTGAATATGCCGGTGCTGCAGGTGGTTTTCTAGACAGATTTGGATATCCCTATTGCAGGGGAAGGATTTTTGATACCGTTGAAAAAGATATTGGACAATATGATGAAGACTCCAATATTTTTTGGGCAAGCGGGGCTTCTCTGGCTATTCGAAAAGATGTGTTTTATAAAGTTGGTGCTCTTGATGAAAATTATTTTGCACATCAGGAAGAAATAGATTTATGTTGGCGCGTTTTAAATTCAGGTTTTTTAGTCAAGTACGCGAAGGATTCTGTAGTCTACCACAAAGGAGGTAGTACATTAAGTGCTTACAACCCTCAAAAAACCTTTTTAAACTTTAGAAACTCTTTATACAACCTTATTAAAAATGTGAAGCCGCCTGTTAGTTTTTTGTTAGTATTTATTAGATTGATATTAGACGGTGTTGCCGGTTTAAAATTTTTAATATCAGGACAATTCAGACATTTTTTTGCTATTTTAAAGGCACATGTCTCTTTTTATGTTAACTTTGGAGCTGTTTTTAAAAAACGTTCTAAAGACTTTAAAATTCGAAAATATTCAAACATCAACTCAATTGTATTTCAATATTACATTTTAAAGCAAAAAGTCTATAGAAGTGATAAAAAACCACTTTAAAGTAATGTTAATACCACTAAATTCAATACCTCAAACCTTAAATTTGTAATTAATTTTAAAAATGAATCTATGAAATATTTTGTTAGTCTTTTACTAGTATCAATTGTCATGACGTCTTGTGTTTCTAAAAAGAAATTTGATGAAGCACAATCTGAATTGCAACAAACCAAAACTTTACTTGACAATGCCAACATGAAGTTGAACATGTGCGAGGATGAAAAGAAAAACTTGGTGCAATCCTACATGGACCAAATCAAAACACTCCAAGAAACTAATGCTTCTTTAATTAAAACTCAAGGTGAAATAACTACACTTACAACAAAAGGTGCAGAAAATTTACAAAAAACACTTGAGAGCATGCAGGAAAAAGATCTTCAGATCAAAACCATGAGAGATGCAATCAATAGAAAAGATAGTGTAACGCTTGCATTAGTAACAAGCTTGAAAGGCGCTATTGGAAACATGGACGATCAGGATATCGAAATAAGTGTTGAAAAAGGAGTTGTATTCGTTTCTATTTCAGATAAATTACTATTTGGAAGTGGAAAATATGACTTAACTGCTAGAGCTAAAGAAGTTCTAGGAAAAGTTGCTCAGGTCATCAATGCTAAACCGGAATTCGAATTTATGGTTGAAGGTCATACTGACAACGTTTCTATTTCCAGAGATTGTTTTGAAGACAACTGGGACTTAAGTACAAAACGTGCAACATCTGTTGTTAGAGTATTACAAAAAGATTATGGTGTAGATCCTGCAAGAATGATAGCAGCGGGAAGAGGAGAATATATGCCATTAGAATCTAACGAGTCTGCAGACGGTAGAGCTAGAAACAGAAGAACTAAAATAGTTGTTCTTCCTAAAATAGATCAGTTCTACAAAATGATCGAAGACGGAATGAAGAATTTATAATCTAATTATAATCACATAGCAAAAGCCCCAATTTTGGGGCTTTTTGTTTTAAAATATATAAGAAAAATGAAAGTATTAGTAATCGGTGCAGGTAATATGGGGCTAACTTACTCAGAAGGAATGGCCAGTTCGACACTTTTAAACAGAAGAAAATTGATGATTTACGATGTGTCTTCTGAAGTGCGTGATAGCTTATCCGACGATGAGAGGTTTAAAACTTTTGATAATCTTGAGGAATGCGCCACTATAGCAGATATTATTTTTATTGCAGTAAAGCCATACCATTCTGAAGAATTATTCACTAAGTTAAAACCTTATGTGCATCAACAACAGATTATTGTTTCGTTGATGGCAGGGGTTACCATTCAGAAAATTATTGATCAGTTAGGGGTTGACAAAGTGGTGAGAACCATGCCAAACCTTCCGGCAAAAGTTAGTAAAGGCGTAACCTCTTTTACAGCATCTAAGGCTGTAAGTAGGGTAGAGCTTATCATGGTAAGAAACTTGTTGGATACAACCGGCGAATCTATACATGTTAAGAACGAAGAGTTTATCAACAAATCGACAGGAATCTCTGGAAGTGGTCCGGCTTACGTGTTTTACTTTATGCAATCTATGTTAGAAGCTGCAACAAAAATGGGTTTCTCTGATAACGATTCTAAAGTGCTTGTAAGTAATACCTTCGAAGGTGCAGTTGCGTTGTTTAACGACTCAGATTTATCTCCACAAACATGGATGAATCGTGTGGCGTCCAAAGGCGGAACAACCCGTGCCGCTTTAGATTCTATGGAAGATAACAATGTAAAAGAATTAATTAAAGATGCGGCATACGCAGCTTTCCACCGAGCTGTTGAGCTTGGCGATTAATTCATGCCATCCCTTTTTTTGGCTTAAAGTTAATAAGAGTTTTTATTTTCCTTTAAATTTTGGTTTTCGCTTTTCTATAAATGCAGTCACACCCTCTTGGTAATCTTCGGATTGTGCAGCTTCTATCTGGTATTTTGATTCTAGATCCAGCTGTTCGTTTAAAGAATTATATATACTGCGATTAAGCGCGTCTTTAATTAATCCTAAAGCTTTAGTAGGCATATTGGCTACTTTATGGGCTAAATTGTTTACCTCGTCTTCAAAAGTTTCGGAAGAGTAATAGGTGTAAATCATACCCATTCTTTCAGCTTCTACGGCATCAACTTTATCTCCTAGCATGGCTAGAGCCGATGCTCTTTGGAAGCCAATCAATTTAGGTAAAAAGAAAGTACCTCCACTATCGGGAATCAATCCTATTTTACTAAAGGCCTGAATAAAACTTGCTTTTTCACAAGCCACAACAATATCACAGCAGAGTGCAATATTAGCTCCAGCTCCAGCTGCAACGCCATTTACAGCAGCAATGACGGGCTTAGGCATTTCTCTTATTTTAGTCACAATGGGATTGTAGTGCTCTTCCAGAATTTTTTTAAATCCGGGATTTAGTTCTGGTTTACTAACTTCCTGCAAATCCTGACCTGCGCAAAAGGCTTTTCCCTTACCATAAATCACGATTGCTCGAGTATTTGGATCATTCGCACAATTGTCTAAATGCTTTTGAAAGGACAAAGCCATTTCCCGATTAAAACTATTAAAAACTTCCGGTCTATTTAAATACAGATAGGCTACGCCATCTTTTTGCTGATGTAATATACTTGACATGAGATTCTATTTTCTGTACTAAATATAGAAAAAGAATACCTAATCAAGCAATAGCTAGCACTAATAAATGTTAATTAAATCGGTATCTGACGCCAAGAGCAATTCCAAAATCCAGATCATCACTTATGTCACCTAGACCTAATTCCGGTCTAGTATCCAGTGATAGTTGTAGAGGAATTTCGTCAAAGTTGTATTCAATACCCACTTGACCTGCAAACAGTAAAAAAGTGTCATTTACATCGGGACCGATCGGATTGTCATAGTCGTAACTGCCTAAACCGCCACCAGCACCTGCGTACCAATTGAAATTACCATCTAAATACCATACCCATTGGTACAGTCCTACGAGCTTGAACCCATCAAAATCGTCATCTGAGTTCCAGCCTAAATCGACTTCCAATCTATTGCCTTCTCCGAGTGCTCTTTGGTATGTTACTTCTGTGCCGAAGCCATTTCCGCCTCCAAACCGTAATCCAACGGCATTCTGAGCAAAATCTTGAGAATATGATGAGGTGATAAAAAATAGCAATAAGCTAACTAAAGAGATTTTAAGGATGTTCATATGTATAATTTTTATTGATAAACTTTAAAGTAATTCATTTATTGTAAAATGTGTAACAATATATTTATTTACTTCTTACAAAAATAGCAACAATTAATGTGGTAACAATACCAAAAACTGGAGTAAACATTAGCGATTGCAGCATGTAGTTTGAAGTATTGAAATATTCTGATGCTTCTTCTGCAGTGTAGTAATTCATTTCTACACTCTTTAGTATCGCATTTTCAAAAAAGTCCGGGGACACATATTCTACAGATACATAGGTGCCTAATGGGGCTAACAACGTAATCATAAAGGTGAGGATTAACCCACTTACAACGGCATTTTTGTATTTAAAATGACTTTTGTAAAAGTTAGCTTTTTTCTCTTTAAGGGCTAAGATATAAAAGAGGATTGCCGGTATAGCATATAAATTGGTATAAATCGGATGATGTTCAATCAGCTCATCATGTAATCCGACAAGTTTTTCGAGAAAAATCCAAGCTATACTCATTGCGGTAAATAGCACTGACCATTTTAATTCTGTTTGTATGTTTTTCATGATAAATAGGTTTTAACAAGTTAAATATACAACAATACTTAATAAAATCTAAAATATATATTAAGTGTTCTCCATGACATGCCATCAAAGAAAACGTCTTAATCAATTTAAAGTCAGCTGAATTTACAGAGTGTTATAGTAAAACAAAAAGAATAGATATAACTCCAACTATTGCACAGTATACAGCAAAATAAGAGAGTTTACTGTTTTTTACAAGCCTAATCATCCAAACACAAGCTAATATTCCGGCAATAAAAGCAGAGATAAATCCAACAGTTAAAGAGGTGAAATTCGAGGTTTCATAACTTAGGTCGCCGCTTAAAATATCTTTGGCGATTTTACCAAAAATAAGAGGAATGACCATTAAAAATGAAAATCGAGCTGCTTTGGTTTTATCGTTTCCTAAAAGAACTGATGTAGAAATGGTCGCGCCAGATCTAGAAATACCTGGAAGCATTGCGATAGCCTGGGAGATTCCAATAACAAAAGCATTCATAAATGAAACTTTCTTTCCGGTGCTTCTCGCACGATCTGCCAAGAATAAAAGTACAGCTGTAACTATCAACATACAACCCACAAGTAAGATATTGCCACCAAAGAGTTGTTCAAGTTCTTTTTCAAATAAAACACCAATAACAACCGCAGGTAGCATGGAGAGGATTATTTTACATAAAAATTGTAAATCCTCGTTCCATTCAAACTTTAAAATGCCTTTTATGATAGAAAAAATATCTTTTCTAAACACCACAATTGTGCTTAAGGCTGTGGCGAAATGAAGCACAACGGTAAATAATAAACTTTCCTTAGGGACAGAATTGTCACCCAATATTGCTTTACCCAATTCCAAGTGACCACTTGAAGATACTGGTAAAAACTCTGTTAATCCTTGAACAACTCCAAGAATAAGTGCATCTATGATATCCATAGGGCAAATATATAATTTAAAAAGATATGAGGTTAACGAATAATTAGAATGATTTTTAAAAATGTTTAAGATATCCAAAAAGCATGCTGAATCCTATGTAGACTTGCACAAATATACAAGTTTAAATATCTGCTTTTAGAGATTTTACATCATGTCATGAAATATAACTAATTGGATTTTAATGGCTTAAAGCTTTTACCTCTTTGTGCCTAAAACAATTAGTTGTATGATCGTTCACTAAACCTGCAGCTTGCATAAAGGCATAACATATGGTAGGGCCTACGAACTTAAATCCTCTTTTAATCAAAGCCTTACTCAATGTTTTGGAGATGTCGGTTGCTGCCGGGACATCTTTATGAGTTTGGAATGTGTTTTGAATAGGTTTGTAATCTACAAATGCCCAAATGTATTTGGAAAAACTTTCAAATTCCTCTTGAATTTTTAAAATACAATTGGCGTTTAGTATTACTGATTTTACTTTTAGTTTGTTCCTAATAATGCCATCGTTTTCTAAAAGTTCTTTCACTACGTTGTCATCGTATTTAGCTACTTTTTGGATATTAAAGCTTGAGAATAGGTCAGAATAATTTTGTCTTTTTTTCAATACGGTTAGCCAGCTAAGCCCTGCCTGAGCACCTTCTAAAGTCAACAATTCAAAAAGTTTTTCATCATCATAGACTGGCACACCCCATTCTTTGTCATGGTATTCTTTTTCCAGCTCATGATGATTAGCCCATTCACATCTCATAAAATTTAGTCTTTAATCTGTCAACAAACTTATGTAAAAAAAGTATTACCTTGCCCTAAAATCGTAGTATGAAATATCATGTTGAAATTCAGATAAGTAAGCCTATTTCCGAGGTAGTTGAATTGTTTTCTAACCGAAAAAACGATAAGTTATGGATGCAAGGTTTTGTTAAAAAAATACCAATAGTTGGCGATGAAGGGGAAGAAGGCGCAAAATGTAAAGTCGTTTTTCAAATGGGTAAACGTAAAATGGAGATGATTGAAGAAATAACTAAAAAAGATTTACCTAAAAGCTACGTCACAACCTACACCACACCGAGCGTATTCAATATTGTCAAGAATTCTTTCAAAAAAATTGACGACCAAACGACCTTATACCGTACAGAGCAGGAATTTCAATTTAAAACCTTTATGATGAAAGTGATGGGTTTTCTTATGCCTAGCTTATTTAAAAAGCAATCACTTAAATATCAGCAGGACTTTAAAGCTTTTGCCGAAAAACAGTAATACCATGCCACAATTAGAACCGCAGAATATTCCACATAAAATGTTGTCCTTAGATCCATTTTCGCAATGGTTGGGCATAGAAATTATAGACGTTAGCGAAGGCTATTGCAAGCTTGGATTAGAGATTAGGTATGACATGCTTAATTCTATGCAAAAAGCCCACGGCGGAATAGCTTATGCTTTAGCAGATACAGCATTTGGTTTTGCTGCCAATACGCATGGTAAGTTTGCAGTGTCTATCGAAACGTCTATTAATCATATAGAAGCACTCGAAGAAGGTGATTACTTAATGGCAGAAACCGAATTGGATGTTACCAAAAACAAATTAGGATTTAGCTTTGTAAAACTAACTTGTGGTAATAAAGTGGTTGCCATTTTTAAAGGAGTCGTATATCGAACCGGAAAGGAGTGGGAAGATTAAAGTTCCAGATTTTTAAAAATCAGAATTAATCTCTATTTTTAGGCAAATTAGCACATATGAAATTATTAAGTTTAAAAATACTTTTTATTGCAGCTTTGTGTTTTGGTATTTATCCAAATAACACAAAAGACTCATTCTCAGAAACTACGGAGAAGAAAGTAAAATGGATGAGTATAGAAGAAGCGGTTTTGGCTGCGGAGAGAGATAAAGCACAAGGCAAACAACCCAAAAAAGTGTTTATAGATGTGTATACCGATTGGTGCGGCTGGTGCAAAAAAATGGACAAAGATACTTTTGAGCATCCAGAGATTTCAGCCTACTTAAACCAAAATTTCTATCCCGTAAAACTCAATGCTGAGCAAAGAGAAGAGATTGTGTTTCAAAACTATTCCTTTAAATATGTTCCTAAGGGTCGAAGAGGTTATCACGAATTTGCAGCCAGTCTAATGGAAGGTAAAATGAGCTATCCAACCGTTGTTTTCTTAAGTGAAGACTACAAAATACTACAACGCATTCCAGGATACCTTGATGTCAAGTCCTTTGATATGATCATGAAATTCTTTGCCGAAGAGCATTTTGAGGAAACCTCTTGGGATGATTTCAGAGAAAATTATAAATCTGATTTTTAAGTTATTCAAGAGATTTATATACCATGTCTAGGTATTCAAAATAATGTTCTTTACAGCTTACATCACTTTTGCATTTATTAATTCTGTTTGAATTTTATCGAATAGAAAATAATAGAAGCTATCCATTATTACAATTGAGCTACTTTAAGTAAGTAGACCTGATTTTCATCATAAATTTTAAGTACGTTTTCTCCTAAATTTGAAAATTATGCTTTGTTGTAATGGGACATGTTTCTTTATACCATCTCATCGTTGCGAATCCAATTTTTCAATTAGATTTTGAAAGTTTCTTATTGTCTTTAAAGGACAACATGTGGGATGTGATTTTTTTTGGAATCCTTCTCCTGATCATATTTCACATTATTATCAGTTTTAAGCAAAGCAGATTTAAAGGAATAAGCCTATCCGACATTAAGGCCAAGCGAAAAGCCTCTTCCTTACCTGAAGATGCCTTAGAACAAGAAAATGAACTAGCTCTAGAATACCTAGATAATACATTTAACCACTGGACCTTAGTCTCTGCTGCAAACGAGGAAGAATTAAGAAAGCCCACAAAAAAAATCCATATCCAAAAGTCCTTAGAGGAGCTAGATAAAGCAAAGATGCTTCTGCCTACAGATCAATTTGTCATTCATAGGATTAATGAACTTGGAGAAGTAATTAACAGTAACGCAAAACGCGTATTTTCAGGCTCTAAAGTATTAGTATTTGCAGCACTTATCTTAGGTGTTTTTCTTTATTTTTCTCAAAAAACTGAGGTTCATACCTTTTGGTATGTTATTCTGGACATGTGGTGGTTGTGGACATCGATATTGTTTTATATTGCTGCAAGCTTTTCGCCACAATATTTAATAGATAAAAGGCTAAAGCATATGGATAAATCTCCTTATAGCAATACTTTAGAGGCGTTTTTTGCAGGATTGTTAATCGGTGTTCCATCGTTCAATTTTCTGACCGCAAAAACTAAAGGCAGCATCAACCTAGGTTGTATGGGGTACTTATTTACAATTCTACTCGTTGGAATTCTTGCCTCACTCATGCTTGTTTTCGGAATTATCAATTACCTCAGAAATTTTATCCTTTATTATTAAATAAGTTACTATGTCTTTTTTCGATTCGCTTTTCAATTCAGACCTTTCCAAACTTGCACAAGTTAAGTACGATTTAGCTCAAAAATTGCTTGAAGACGGTAATATAGATTTGGCAGATAAGTACCTCACGGAGGCAGAAGAAATAGAGGCCGGACATGAAGATTTAGTCACATTAAGAAAGGTGATTGATGCAGAAAAAGCAAGATTGAAGAAAACAAAAAAGGATCACGAAGGCGTGTTATCCAATACTGAAGCTGTTGTCTTATGGCAAGAAGATTTCAACTTAAAAGAAATTGAAAAATACACTTTAAACGGCTACTTAATCGAACAAATAGAAATATTAAACCAAGTCTGGTACTTTGTATTCAGAAAACGAAATGATGAGGATCCGGAGCAAAGATATCTTGAAGTAAAGACCTTAAAAAATGACACATTTAATGAGCTAATGAATGAAAACTTCAGCGTCTCTACATTTGGTTATGATCCACAAAGATGGTTTTTTGTCTTGGATTATCGAACAGATTTAAATTCTCAGTCCTGGGTCTATTCACCCAACGAATTCCCCCAACAAGAGTACGACGATTGGACATCTTCGAATGGCCGTATTGAGCAGCTAAAGGTTGTTGGGAATGCCTATTTTGCATCGGCGTCTTTCTCCAATCCACTAGAAGAATATACTATCAAGACATATAAGGATTTTCCTGAAAAAGAAATAAGTGAACTTTGGGAGAAAGACTTATATATCGATTATATATCTGTGGCAGACGACAGCTATTGGCTTATGTGCGCGAAAAACCCAAATTACACCGATCAGGGTTATAATTTGGTTAAAGCGTTTCCAAGCGAATATCTTTTGGAAACCATAGCTAAAGGATATCATATTCAGCATCTTTTTTATGCTCATGGTTTATGGCATGTGGTATATGTTAGGATTGAAAATGAAGTCGGAAATAAAATTGAAAATGAAGGTGCTTACGGCGAAGAAACCTTAGAGAATTTTGAAAAACAAGATTTTTTAGATGAAGAAATAACTGATGTTGAAAAGGAGATAGCTCAATTTGTCGAATCTCAAGAAGAACAGGAAAGGGGAATAGATGAAGTTGAACTACATGAAGCACTGAAAGAGCTTGACAGCCTTATAGGGCTGGACAAAATAAAAGCAGAAATAAAACTTCTTATCGATTATCTAAGGATTAGCCGGATGAAGGAGGAATCTGGGTTAGACCATCAAAACCTTAACCTGCACATGGTGTTTAGTGGTAGTCCTGGTACTGGAAAAACTACAGTTGCCCGATTAATCGGTAAAATTTTTAAGGCACTTGGATTGTTAACTAAAGGACATGTTGTTGAGACAGATCGTTCGGGACTGGTAGCCGAATATATTGGTAAAACAGCCATAAAAACCAATGAAAAAATTACAGAAAGCTTAGGTGGAATCTTATTTATAGATGAAGCTTATGCACTTAATAAAGATGGTTCCAGCGATTTTGGAAAGGAAGCGCTGGAGAC
>CAYNCI010000066.1:13613-14802 GCA_964396065.1 uncultured Mesohalobacter sp.
AAATACTTTGGAAATGCAAGAGAAGTCAGAAATTTATTTGAAGATTTATTAAAAAACCAGTCCAGCCGGTTGGCAAAAGAAGTTGCCGAAAAAGCAGAAGTAAACAAACCATTAAGTATCGAAGAGCTAAGAACCATCACTTATGCCGATTTGAAAAATAGTTACGCTTTTGATTACCGGGAGAAAAAAGAAGAAACACTAGAGGATATCTTATCAGAGTTGGATGAGCTTGTAGGTTTGGAAAACATAAAAACAGAAATTAAACGCTTAGCAAAATACCTGAAAGTCGAGAAACAACGGCAGGAAAAGGGCTTGAGTACTCAAAAAATCAATTTCCATTCTGTTTTTTTTGGTCCACCGGGTACGGGTAAAACGACTGTTGCCCGCCTTTTAACCAAGGTATACAAGTCACTCGGCATCATCAAAAAAGAAAAACTTACAGAGGTAGGCCGTTCAGATTTAGTCGCTGGTTATGTAGGGCAAACCGCTATGAAGACCAATAAAGTTATAGATAAAGCCATGCATGGCGTGTTATTTATAGATGAAGCTTATGCTTTAACTTCCAGTCGAGAAAAAGATTTTGGCCACGAAGCCATTGCCACACTTCTTAAACGGATGGAAGACGACAGAGAGCATTTAATTGTGATTGTTGCCGGATATGAACAAGAAATGCAGGAGTTTATCACTTCTAACCCGGGCTTAGAATCTCGTTTCAATAGAAAATTCTATTTCAAAACATTTTCAGCTCAGGAACTTGTGGATATATTCCTTGTTATGCTTCAAAAATCGCATTATATTATTTCTCCGGAAGCCCAAAAGCTGCTTCCTGAAATTATAGCAAAAGAAACAAGTATGGATAGGCCTAATTTTGGTAATGCAAGATGGGTAAGAAATTTTTTCGACCATTGCAAAATGGAACATGCACAGCGTATAAGCGAAGTGTCTTATGTGGATGAAAATCTTCTTCAAACCTTAAAGACAGAAGATCTAAAGAAAGCACAGCTGTTGATGAAACGCGAAAACATCCAGCAAAATAAGCGGAAAAGGATTGGGTTTTAGAGCTCTAGATTTTATTCAAAAGCTATTTATATATTAGTTGAAATAATTTTATTAGTCAAGGAATGATTACAGGTACAAAATCTTCTTTTTTATCTATTCCTTTAATGTCTTTTATATAAATACCTTTTAT
>CAYNCI010000067.1:0-14332 GCA_964396065.1 uncultured Mesohalobacter sp.
AAACTTCAATCTCAAAACTCGTCACCGCATAACAGGATGGGTTTAACTGGTTCTCAATGCGTATCCAGATTTGTTGGGGATTAAATACACTGGTGAAATTGGAAGGGTTTGCTATGGGATTTACCACATTTTCAGCATCTGTTTCAGAATTGTGAAACGTAGCGTTAAAGCCCGGTTGCGATGCTAAGATGCTATAAGCTACAACATTCAAGTTAAATTCAGCAAAGCCATCACCATCATCATCACATTCCTGTAGACCAGGTATGGTATCCGGTAAAACAGGGAATACCCCAATAATTAAGTCTAGTGTTGTAAAGGCCTCACATCCTGTCGAAATACTTTCAACTTTAACCAATAAAGTTTGAGGATTGGTTGTATTAGTATAGTTGGCTGGAGTTAGAATTGGATTATCATTATCTAAATCCGATTGAGTTTCATAATAAGAGACCATAAAATCCGGATTAGATTGAGTGATTTCGTCATCTTTTTGTGTTAAATCGAAAACAAAAGTCTCGTCGGCGATATCGACCTGAGTGGCATCGATACAAACATCTACAGGCACTGGATCTACGATATCATCTTCAATTGAAGCACAACCTTCATCATTTAGAAAGATAATATAATCTTCAACTTCACCATTTGCAGAAGTTCCATAGGGCACATTCGCGGCAAGTTCATCAGTACTTAACCTCAACCTCAAATATTTGCCTAAGTCTGTTGGTAAGAAGTCATTTGGCACATTAAATGACAAATCATAGGTATTCGTCCCTGTTGATGGCGGAACAGTGATTAAAGTAGATTTTTCAAGTGGATCTATGATATAATCACCATCGTCGTTCCAATCAAAATAGCCGTATGCATAGGCCTCCTGAGGGCTGTTGTTTGTGATTTCAATTTGAACAGTAAACAAATCTCCGGCTATTGGATTTTCAAATAAAAAGACTGACAAGCCATCTTCGTCAGTTCCATCTCCTGAAGCATCCACAGAAGGTTGATTAGTACTTTCGTCATCAGGGACGTTGGCGCCAAAATAGATATCTGGATTGATTAAAGCACCTGCAGCGATAGGCACAGCATTTTCATTTAAATCGTAAGATATCGGTGCATCGCCATAATCAAAAACACCACCCGTAATAAATACTCTACAACTCACAGATGCCAGACAGCCACCGGTAGAGGTGACTTGTAAAGATAAATCTACATACCCGTTTGCTCTGTCGTCATCTGTAATAATGTAATCCGTTGAGGCTGAATTAGGGTTTGCAAAACCGCCGTTAGTTCCAGAATTCCATGTAATATTAGCAGCATTTTGTACGGAATAGTTTAAAACTATAATCGTATCCGTAACGCTTACGTCTGCTGGACAATTTCCGGTGATGACCGGATTTAATGATGGTGTAATTGATGCAGAATCAGATGCATTTCCAGCTGAATTAAAATCTAACGGGATTTGAGACACTTCAGCAAAAAGTGAAGTAGGCCCCTCTCCTACCAATATATTGATATTGAATGTAGAAACACCACCCGGAAGTGTAAAAATTTGAAGGCTTTGAACACCATTTTGTTGTGAAATGGCATTAGGCACGTTAGGATAATCAGGATCGAACGTGTTTGGCTCAGCCAGAACCAGCCCATTTGTAATATTAAAGGGTTCGCCACTAAAAAAAGTTCCTGTACCCGTTAAATCCAAGGTGAGTAGTGTATCAAAAAGCGTAAGACCATTTTGATTGTTTATAGTTACAGTGGCGTTTACAAAATCGCCTGGACAACTGCCGTCACCAGGTAAATTAACCTCCACAAGAATCTGCTCTCCCGGAACACAGGGAACGGTAACTCCATCGTAAGAAATATCATCAGTAGAATTTGTAATCCCTTCAAAACCGTTTAATCCGCTTTGCCCATCGAAAGTAAAATCGCTACTAGGGGTGAAAAGCACGAAAGGATTGATACCCGCATCGGCAACTGCATCTATGTTTACAGTAAAATCATAATCACCGGCCGGCAGTCCTGTTATATTATACTCGTATTGGTATGTTACGCAGCTAAACGCCGGTAATTTGCTGACAATTAAATTTTCATACCAAACAATTTTGTCTTCAGATGAATGCATGGATAACACATCAAAATCGCCGTCGCTGTCCATATCTGCTCCAATAATGGTTCTTGGTCGATTGATATCGCCCGTAATAAATTCCTCTGGACCAAAATTACCGGTACCGTCATTTTCAAACCAAGACAAGACCGCTTGAGTGGTGTTTATTCCGGCTGAGGATAGTACATCGATATCTCCATCTTGATCAAAATCGATAGGAAAAATTGACTGCGATTGCGAAGATGTCGTACTAATAAATTGCTCTACACCAAAATTCCCGTTGCCATCATTCGCAAACCATGAGACTTGGTTTCCACCATTAGCAATTATATCGTTCGAGCCGTCTCCATTTAAATCTACAGCATAAACTTCCTTATTTGTTGATTGTGAGTTGTTACTAATAATCTGTTGAGCCCCGAAATTTCCGGTACCATCATTTTCATACCATGCAATAGTATCATCTGCTTCAGAAGTAGAAATAACATCATTATCGCCATCGCCGTCCAAATCTGCAGCATATACTCCACTTGGATCTACAATAGCAGTAGTTATAACTTGCTGTGGACCAAAGTTTCCTGTACCATCATTTTCATACCACACCACGTTGTTATCATCGAAGAAGGCTGTGACAAGGTCTTTGTCTCCATCACCATCAAGATCTGCAGTATAAATATTTGTAGGTATATTAAGTGATGAAGAAATAATTTGTTGAGTCGCAAAATTTCCATTACCATCATTTTCGAACCAGGCAATTTCATTAGGAAAATCGCCGGCAAGAATAATGTCTTGATCACCATCATTGTCCAAATCGTCTGCATGAACAATTCTACCCGTACCAATAAAAGAAGTTATGGGTTGAAAAGCACCAAAATTCCCTGCTCCGTCATTGGCATACCAGCCTAATTCCTCCGGATCCAAGTTTGCTGCAATAACATCGATATGACCATCGCCATTTAAGTCTGTTGCAAATAAGTCTCTCAACTCTAGGTTCACATCATCAGATACAATTTGCTCTGGTCCAATACCAAATTCCGTCACGTAAGGATTATCTCCGATTAAAGTGGTTTCAACTAAATTAAATCCTGAAGGTGCAAAAGCGGTAATGTCGTTAAAACTCATTACGGCGTCGCCATTTCCATTATTACATATTTGAAGGGTATAAAAAACTTGATCATCACAACCAACACCGGAGTTGGTTACCTGTACATTGATAACTGCTGAATCGCAACCGGCTTCGTCTACCCTATTTATTGAATTCGAAATGTTGTTCCCTACCTGTTCTTCTGTATCTATTTCAACGAGATTTGCGAGATTGGAAAAACTTATCGGGACTTCGTTGCCAGGGATAGCGCCATCAAAATTGACGATGGCATAAATTTGTGGTGCGGCCAAAAATAAGGGGTTACTTATTTGAGACACAAATGTCCCGTTGTTGGAAGGTACTGACTGGACGCTTAAATCTTCAGTAAACAAGAACTGTGTGCCAGGAAGAGTAGGATCGCCATCGTAAAATGAAATTTTTAAGACGTCGTTAAACGGGTTTAGAAAATCTAAATTAGTAATGGTAAAATCTACGGTGCCGGTAGCTGGTCCAGGATTACAATTGGTAAGCTGATAATTATCTAACGAGATGGTTAAATCGAAGGCATTTGATAATGATGGCGGTTCGCTATCGCATCCCAGGTCGGCAATACTTTGAATAAATGAAACCGCAGTACTTTGCAATTCACTGTAAGAATTGGCTGAAAAATAACCACCTGGCGACGCTATAGCCTCACCTTCCAGTTCAACACATGTTGCAGCTTCATCAACAGCTAAAACTACAATGACATAGCCCTGACTTTTTATTTGTGTAGCTACATCAATAGCCGCATTAGATACCTGACTGCAAAAGGCATCGGTTAATAATATAATCAACTTAGGAACATCACGCTCCGGGATTGGATTTTGATTTACATGGTTAAAAGCATTTAATAATGCTGCATCCAAATCTGTTCCTCCTGAAAATGGTCTAGGATAATCCTGAAACGAAAGTATATCTGTAAGTTTAGTTGTATAATTTGGTCCCGCAATAGGAAAATCGTATTCTTCATTTTGATCAAAGGATGCATAACTACTAATAGAAATTCGTGTTTGATCATTAGCTTCGCCTAAAGAGGCCGCAAAAGACACACCCAATTGCGTGATAAAATTTTTAGACTGGTCGTACTCTGTAGCGTCTACTGAGCCAGAAACATCATTTGCTATATGAATATCTAGACCAATTGGGCAATCGACATTATCCTGAGAAAAAACACTCAGGTGTACTGCCATACAAAGTAGCAGTAAGAGTTTAAAATTTAGATACTTCATTTAGTAGAAATTGATAACCGTAAATCAATGCTTGTTTAAAAAGTTATAAATCTACTAAAATATAGTTAATACGATATATTAAATTTATTGATAACTCCCTCTATGCATTAGGAGTTAAGTGCCATCAATTTTTTTACGTATTTGCCAATAACATCAAACTCAAGGTTAACGGTATCGCCTTCTGCAAGCGTTTTAAAGGTGGTGTGGTCGTAAGTAAAAGGAATTATGGCGACACTAAAGGTATTAATGCCACTATCAACAACGGTTAGGCTAACGCCATTTACAGTAATAGAGCCTTTTTCGATCGTCACATTGTTAAGCGAAGCATCGTATTCGAAGCTGTAAATCCAACTGCCATCTTGCGTTTCAACTCGAGTACATATTGCCGTTTGGTCTACGTGGCCTTGCACAATATGTCCATCCAATCGTGAATTTATCCTCGCGCCTCGCTCTAAATTTAAAGGACTGTTTACCTTCAACTTACCTAGGTTAGTTTTTTTTAAGGTTTCGTCTATCGCTGTGACTCGATAGGTATTGTTTTCTTTGTCTATAGACACAACTGTAAGGCAAACACCATTGTGCGCGACACTCTGGTCAATTTTTAATTCTGAGGTGAAATTAGCTTCAACATCTATATGTATATTAGTCTTATCCCTCTCAATATTTAAAATTGTTCCAACTTCTTCAATTATACCTGTAAACATGACCTTTATTATTTATTATCTTTGCTTAACAAAATTAGACGATTTTTTCTCTACACCATAAATTAAGAATTAATATTACATTTTATTTAGGTGTAATTTATTTTCGATAAAAATTTAATTTAATGAAACATAAAAGTTCTTTACCAAAAGTAGGCATAAGTATAGGTGACATAAATGGCATAGGACCAGAAATAGTTCTTAAATCCTTTGAGGACGAACGCATGCTGGAGTTCTGTACGCCCGTAATTTTTGCCCATACAAAAATGCTGTCCTATCTAAAAAGACATTTCAAACTAAACCTGAAATTGCAAGGCATTTCATCGCCCGAAAAAGCAATTGCTAACAAGATAAATGTTGTAAACTTAGGAAAACACAATCCCAAAATTGAATTTGGTAAAGAAGAAAAAAATGCAGGCAGCTATGCTATAAATTCCTTAAAAGCTGCAGTAAACGCGCTTAAAAGCGATCATGTTGACGTGTTAGTTACCGCACCTATTAACAAAAACAGCATTCAATCTGAAGATTTTAATTTTCCGGGACATACGGATTTTTTAGAAAAGGAATTTGGCGGCAACGCGCTCATGTTTATGGTGTCTGAACAAATTAAAGTTGGGCTTTTAACAGACCATGTCCCTTTAAAAGACATCACAACGGTAATTACACCCGAAGTGATCAAGAAAAAAATACAAACCATTTCCAATTCCTTAAAAATGGATTTTGGAATAGCAGTTCCAAAAATTGCAGTATTAGGCATAAATCCTCACACAGGAGATAATGGTGTTATCGGAAAGGAAGATGACGAGGTACTAAGGCCAACAGTAAACGAGCTGAATAATGCCTTAGATGAACATCATAAATATGTGTATGGCCCCTATGCAGCAGATAGTTTTTTTGGGTCTAAAAATTACAAAAACTTTGACGCCATCGTTGCGGCATATCATGACCAGGGTTTAATTCCTTTTAAAACACTTTCTTTTGGAGAAGGTGTAAACTTTACAGCGGGTTTAAACTACATCAGGACATCACCGGACCATGGCACCGCCTTTGACATTGCCGGAAAAGGTGAAGCTGATCCGAGCTCTTTTACCAAAGCAGTTTTTGAAGCGATTAAAATCTTTAACAACAGAAATGAGTATAATCAATTAACTGAAAATCCTTTAAAAGTAAAGACGACTTCAGTGAAATACAAACACTAAATACACTAATATCAGATTTAATATTGGTTTCTCTTCGTTTTATGCTATAAAATGCTGTAAACTAAACCGTACAATAGAAATATTTTTTATATTTGCACGCTCAAAAGTGAGGCATGGATAAAAATGACAGAGATTATTGCCTGCAATTTGTTGGTTTAAAGGAAGGTAAGCACCATTTTGAGTACGATATTAACAATACGTTCTTTGATGATTTTGACTATCAAGAATTCGAAAAATCTGATGTTAAGGCTGATGTTTTTTTAATAAAAAAGAATACACACCTAGAATTAGATATTCAAATTGAAGGCATTGTAAATGTTTCTTGTGATTTGACTTTGGAAAATTTTGATTTACCAATCCAAAATACGGTAAGCCTTGTTGTAAAATTTGGCGACCATTTTGAAGAAGTAGATGAACATTTAATTACCATTCCAAGTGGAAGCCACGAGTTAGATATTAAGCAATACATATACGAATGCATCGTTTTGGCAGTACCGCAGAAAAAAATTCATCCCGGTGTTGAAGACGGAACGCTAGACTCAGAAATTCTTGACAGGTTGAATGAAATGAGTACAGATAAAGAAATAAAAGAAAAAGAAGACAATATAGACCCTAGATGGGATAAATTAAAAAATTTACTTAAAGACTAGTTATGGCACATCCAAAAAGAAAAACCTCGAAAACGCGTAGAGATAAAAGAAGAACGCACTACAAGGCAGAAATGCCACAAATAGCAACAGATCCAACAACTGGTGAAGCGCACTTATACCACAGAGCTCACTGGTTTGAAGGTAAGTTATATTACAGAGGGCAAGTTTTAATTGACAATACAGAAGAAGTAGAAGTAGAATAGCTTTTAAATCTCCAATAAATACATAAACCGTTTCATAACATGTGAAACGGTTTTTTTATTTTATGCCAAGGCAAGATCATCGCATTACGTTTATTTATTCTTAAAATAGGATAGACGGTTAGCAGATTTATATCTAAAGCTTGTATTTTAGGCTGTATATTCAATCTAATGCGAGAAGCTTTACTTGTTTTCAACTCAAAAGGAATTTACTGTCCTCCGGCAGATGTATATATTGACGCCTGGCGACCGGTTGAAAAAGCAATCATCTCTCATGGCCATGCAGACCACTCAAGATATGGCCACGGCAGCTATATCACCCATCGCCTTAATGTCCCCATAATACAACATCGTTTAGGCGATATTCAAGTAAAAGGTATGGAATGGGGAGAATCCTTTATTATTAATAACGTGAAATTCAGCCTTCATCCGGCAGGACATATTATAGGCAGCTCACAAGTTAGAGTAGAATATAAAGGTGAGGTTTGGGTGTATACAGGCGACTTTAAAACCGAAGACGATGGCATATCAGAAGCCTTTACGCCCATAAAGTGCGATTGCCTGATTACAGAATGTACTTTTGGGTTACCCGTTTTTAAATGGCAACCGCAGCAAGACATTTTTGATCAAATCAATAATTGGTGGCTAGACAATCAAAACAACAAAATGACCTCGGTTATTTTAGGATACTCTTTAGGTAAAGCACAACGTATTTTAAAATACTTAGATACTTCTTTAGGTAAAATTTATACACATGCTGCTATCGAAAATATGACTGATGTCTTAAGGCAACACCACGTATTTCCTGAAACGCATCGCATTACAAGAGATACTAAAAAACAGGATTTAATTGGCAATATTGTTATCGCACCACCTAGTGCGCAGGGTTCGCCCTGGATAAGAAAAATGGTACCTTATGTAACAGGTTCTGCAAGTGGATGGATGAGCACCAGAGGTGCAAGACGAAGAAGAGCAATAGACAAAGGCTTTGTGCTTAGCGACCACGCCGATTGGGATGGATTACTTTCCGCTATCAAGGCCACCGAATGCGAAAAGGTAATCTGCACACATGGTTATATGGATATTTTTTCTAAATATTTGAGAACACTTGGCTACGATGCCAGAACAGAACAAACTCAATTTGAAGAGGAAGAAATGGATTAAGTAGTGTAACAATGTGTCAATGTAATAATGTAACGATGAATCAATGTAACAATGCAATAATGTATCAATGTGTCAATACAACGATGAATTAATGTAATAATTTTGCAATGAAGAATTTAGGAATATGAGAGTGTAATAATTAAATAATAATCTGATTAACAATGTGTTGTAGACAATAAAATTTCTATAAACTTTATTTTTAAGGCTTCAAACATGAAACATAAAACACAAATCACCTCTCCTAAACCCATAAACCACTAAACTGATAAACTCAAAAAACAAGTGAAAGACTTTGCGCGACTTATTCAACAAATAGACAGCACTAACAAAACCAATGCTAAGGTTAAGGCTCTAAAAGACTATTTTGATAAGGCTAATGACAAAGATAAGCTTTGGACAATTGCTATTCTTTCGCACCGACGACCATCAAGACCTGTAAACAGTACTCAGATAAGAACATATGCCAGCGAACTGTCTAAAATACCAAGTTGGCTGTTTGAAGAATCTTATCATATAGTCGGAGATTTGGCCGAAACAATAGCTTTAGTGCTTCCCAATCAGGAATCGACAAACGAAAAGTGTCTTTACGAATATCTTGAAGACATGATAGCGCTGAAGTCCAAATCTGACGAAGAAAAAAAAGAGTATTTATTTGAACACTGGACTAAATTAGATTATTACGAAAGATTTGTCTTCACCAAACTGATGACAGGCGGTTTCCGCATTGGCGTTAGTCAAAAACTGATGACAAAGGCTTTATCACAATCTACAGGAATAGAAAAAGATATTCTGGCTTACAAACTTATGGGCGATTGGACGCCCCAAAACACTACATTTCAGTCTTTGGTGTTAGAACAACATAAAGAGGACTACTTATCAAAGCCCTATCCTTTTTATTTAGCACACGCCCTTGAAGAACAGCTTGAAGATTTAGGCCATATAAAAGATTGGCTATTCGAACACAAATGGGATGGCATAAGAGCACAACTTATTGTGAGAAACAATGAATTATTCATTTGGACAAGAGGTGAAGAATTGGTGACAGAGAAGTATCCGGAATTTGAAGAATTTAAAGATGTCTTGCCTAACGGAACAGTATTGGATGGTGAAATTTTAGCCTTTCCCAATAATGAGATTGGCGATTTTAAAGAATTACAAAAGCGAATCGGCAGAAAAACGATTTCTAATACCATATTGAAGAAAATACCGGTTATTTTCAAAGCTTACGATATTTTAGAATGGAATGAAAAAGACATACGACAACTTGGCTTTAAGGAAAGACGGCATATTTTAGACAATGTTTACAAGTCTTATAGTGAAGCCATTACACCTTTTCACCTCTCTCCTACTTTAGAGTTTAATAACTGGAATGAGGCAGAAGAAGAGCGTGAAAAGGCCAGAGAAATAAAATCTGAAGGATTGATGATTAAAAGAGCAACATCAAGTTATGGCGTAGGACGTAAAAAAGGAGATTGGTGGAAATTTAAATCCGACCCATATACCATAGATGCTGTGCTTACCTTTGCCATGCGAGGACATGGGCGCCGCAGTAACCTCTTTACAGATTATACATTTGGCCTGTGGAATGATGACCATAGCGAATTAGTTACCTTTGCCAAGGCCTACTCCGGACTAACAGATAAAGAATTCAGGGCTGTAGACAATTGGATAAAAAAACATACAATAGAACGTTTTGGTCCGGTCAGGCAAGTAGAGCCTTTTCATGTTTTTGAAATTGCTTTTGAAGGTATCGCAAAATCCAATAGACATAAAAGCGGAGTGGCAACGCGATTTCCAAGAATTATACGTTGGCGACAAGACAAATCTATCAAAGACGCCAACACTTTAGAAGATTTGAAAGCCCTTTTATAAATTTCAACATATTTATTATTAAGTCATTAAAGCATTTGAATTAAATTGCAGTATAACTTTAATTTCAATCATATAAACGCTTTAATCTTCAACTAAAATTAATGATTTATCATTTTACTGTCCAATAATTTGTCCAACACCTGTTCTTCTTCTTTCATCAACCTCATTTTTTATTTAATCATTTCAAAACATCAGTAAACATTGACGCTTGTCATATTTAACAATAAGTATTAGTCTAATTTTGCAACCAATAAAAGTGATAAAATAACCTAAAAATGACTGTAAGATATAGTTTAGCGCACGAAGCTGTAAGTTTTGTTAAATCCGGAAATAGAGTGTTTTTGCAAGGTGCAGCGATGACTCCAACAATTTTAATTGATGCCTTATGTGAACGCCATAATGAATTGGAAGATGTAGAAATCATTCAAATGCATACTGAAGGTGAAGCCAAATACACCACAGACCCGTACAAAAAGGCATTCAAAATCAATTCCTGTTTTGTAGGAGGAAATGTAAGAAAGGAAGTGAATGCTTCAAAAGGCGACTACATTCCTATTTTTTTAAGTGAAATCCATAAATTATTTCGCGACAATATTTTACCAATAGATGTAGCGATTATCCAGGTATCGCCACCAGACAAACATGGGTTTTGTTCATTGGGAACGTCTATAGATGTAACTATCGCCGCTATTGAAACGGCAAAAACAGTCGTTGCTCAGATTAATCCAAAAGTACCACGTTCACATGGTGATGGTATTATACATTTAAGTAAAATTGATGCGGCTATTCATGTAGAAAACCCCATCTTTAGTCATAACATTGTCGAACCAAATGAAATAGAAGCCAGTATTGGTAGAAATATAGCAGAATTGGTTGAAGATGGCGCCACATTACAAATGGGTATAGGTGCTATACCAAATGCCGTTTTAACCAACCTGACAAACCATAAACGTCTTGGTATTCATACTGAAATGTTTTCTGACGGGATTTTACCCCTTGTAGAAAAAGGAATCATTACAGGTGAAGACAAAAAAGTAAAACCTAATAAAATCGTGACTTGTTTTGCCATGGGATCGCAAAAGCTATACGATTTTATAGATGATAATCCTTATGTACACTTTAAGGAAGCCAGCTATACAAACGATACGGCTATCATACGTTTAAATCCTAAAGTCACCGCCATAAATTCTGCCATAGAAATTGATATTACCGGACAAGTTTGTGCGGATACGATAGGTCAATTCCAGTTTTCCGGTGTGGGAGGCCAAATGGATTTTATTAGAGGTGCTTCATTATCTGAAGGTGGAAAAGCCATCATCGCCATGCCATCTGTTACCAAAAAAGGGGTAAGTAAAATTGTACCATTCCTAAACACCGGCGCCGGTGTAACGACAACACGTGCACATGTGCATTATGTCGCTACGGAGTATGGCGTAGTAAATTTATTTGGTAAAAACATGAAACAACGCGCTATGGCATTGACATCTATAGCACATCCTGATCATCGAGAAGCGCTTGAAAAAGCAGCTTATGAACGATTTGGTGAGTTTTAGCAAGCTCTTAGCTTTTAACTGTTAGCCCTTAAGTATATTAAAAATAAAGCCTAAGGGCTAATGGTTTTATTACCACGCTTAATATTCGAAGATCATGTATTTGAACAAGCAACGCTGAATGTCGAATGATGAGGTCGTAATTTTAATGCGTTAATTGGTGTTCGAGAATCTTTGACTTGATTCGGTATTACTTTTTGATTCATTCCATGACTAATAAAGCTATAACAGCTGGAATATAACCCATGAACAATTAGCGAATACTCACTACATCTTAATGTCCCTTAATTCCTTAATGTTTTATATAAAAGTTTAGTCGTCGATAAGTTTAAAGTTTATTTGATTTACAAATCTATAAGAACAAAAAGTCTAAGCTTTTTTACATAACAATTGGCTTAATGTTCCGATGTTCTGTATTTGAATTATGAACAAGGAATACTGAATGTCGGATAATGAAGTCGTAATTTTAAATTTTTACATTTATAAACATATTTCTCACCTCATCAACTTATCATCTCATCAACTTATCATCTCATCAACTTATCCCCTTCTAAGCTTTTATTTCAAAAAATTACCTACTAAAGACTACATCTCAACTATTCATCAATTCCTCAATTTCTTCAACCTCGATTGGAATATTTCTCATCAGGTTGAAAGGTTCGCCTTCTTCTTGAATCACTACATCATCTTCTAATCGAATGCCAAAACCTTCATCTGGAATATAAATTCCCGGTTCGACAGTAAATACCTGATTAGCTTGTAGCGGTTCGTACAACAATCCATAGTCATGTGTATCTAAACCTAAGTGGTGAGAAGTGCCGTGCATAAAATATTTTTTATACGCAGGCCAATCCGGATTTTCGTTCTGCACGTCTGCTTTATCCAGAAGCTTTAAATCTAACAATTCCGAGGTCATTAGTTTTCCCACTTCTACATGGTATTGTTCCCAATCGGCACCGGGAACCAGCATCTTTGTCGCTTCGTCTTTTACTCGCAATACGGCATTATACACCTCTTTCTGACGTTTGGTAAATTTTCCATTTACAGGTATTGTTCTGGACATATCGCTCGAATAGTTCGCATATTCAGCACCAACGTCAAACAGAATCAAATCGCCCTCTTTACATAAATCTTTATTTAAAATATAATGCAACACATTGGCGTTATTTCCACTCGCGATGATAGGCGTGTATGCAAAGCCTCTTGAGCGATTTCTTATAAACTCATGTAAAAATTCAGCTTCCAATTCATATTCCCATACCCCGGGAGCGGTGAAATTCAATATTCGTCTAAAGCCTTTTTCGGTAATATCGCAGGCCTTTTGCAAGACATCCAGTTCTAATTGGTGTTTTACAGAACGTAAGCGTTGCAAAATAGGATTACTCTTGGCTACTTGATGGGCTGGATAGTTTTCTCTCACCCAGGCATTAAACCGATCTTCACGTGTTTTTGTATTAGGATTGGCTCGGTAATGTTCATTGGTATTCACGTATATGGTTTCACTTTGAGCCATTAATTCCTTAAAAATCTTTTCAAAATCCTGTAACCAATATACCGTTTTGATGCCGGAAACGTCCAAGGCTTTTTCTTTAGTAAGCTTCTCCCCTTCCCAAACCGCAATATGATCGTTTGTTTCTTTTAAAAATAAGATCTCACGGTGTTTTTCTTTATGACAATCCGGGAATAAGACCAAGATACTTTCTTCCTGATCTACTCCACTCAAATAATACAGGTTTCTATCCTGTTGAAAAGGCATGGTGCTGTCTGCGCCTATTGGATAAATATCATTAGAGTTAAAAACGGCCAGAGCATTCGGCTTCATTTTAGCCGTAAAATTTTTTCTGTTTGTAATGTACAATTGGCTATTAATTGGGTCGTATCGCATAAAAATTTCGTTTTCCTCAAATTTACAACAATTGATGTATTAAGTCTTTAAAAAGTGAGTGTAATCATAAATTGAAATGGTTTAAAACACGATTTTTGCACTAAAACAACAGATTATGAGAAAAATTGAACACTTAGGCATCGCTGTAAAAGATATTGAAGCTACAACCAAAATATATGAAGCTCTGTTAGGAAAGCCGGCTTATCAATCTGAAGAAGTAGAGAGTGAGGGTGTAAAGACCGTTTTCTTTAAAACAGGTGAAAATAAAATTGAATTGTTAGGCGCTACACGAGACGATTCGCCAATCGCCAAATTTATTGAAAAGAAAGGCGAAGGCATACATCATGTGGCTTTTGATGTTGAAGACATAAACGCTGAAATTGAACGCCTCACTAAAGCCGGGTTTCGATTAATTAACGAACAGCCTAAAAAAGGCGCAGATAATAAAATCATTGCCTTTTTGCACCCAAAATCTACAAATGGTGTGTTAGTAGAGTTATGTCAAGAAATGGAATAAGGCATTTGTAGTAAAAGTAAATATTTTGTTTTTTGTTGAAAAAGTACTTGCGAAATTGAAAATTTACTTTACTTTTGCATTCCGATTTTTTAATTAAAATCAGGTCCTATAACTCAGTTGGTTAGAGTATCTGACTCATAATCAGAAAGT
>CAYNCI010000068.1:0-14154 GCA_964396065.1 uncultured Mesohalobacter sp.
TAACCGCAAGGGACGCAAAAGATTTGCGCAAGGAACGCAACAAAGTTTAGAGCTTTCGTGCATTCATGGCTTGCTTTAAAACAAGGGGTATTAAGAAATTGAAACATCGCTAAACAAGCTAGATGTTACATCTTCAAATTATCTTTAAGCTTTTCTACAATTCGATCTGCAGCCGGACAGATGCTGAGGTTATTTAAAGTGATATTGCTGATTTGATGAAATTTCTTTCGGTTAGTATGTGGATATTCTGCACAGGCTTTTGGACGCACTTCGTAAATCATACAGGTATTATCGGTCAATAAAAATGTGCACGGACTCGATTGAAGCACCATATCGCCGTCTTCATCAACTTTTAAATATTGGTCTATAAACTGCTGAGGTTTAAGTCGTAAGTGTTTTGAGATGCGATTAATGTCTCGGTCTGTAAACAATGGACTTGTAGTTTTACAACAATTGGCACATTGCAGGCAGTCAATTTCCTCAAATGTTTCATCATGTAAGTCCTGCATGATGTAGTCTAGCTGCTTAGGTGGTTTGCGTTTCAGCTTTTTAAAAAACGCCTGATTTTCCTTTCTTTCGGCTTTGGCTTTTGCAGGAAGTTGGTCGATGATATCCTTCAATTTTTTAACTCTTTTACGTTCTAATGTTTTCTGTACGTTAAATCTGAGATACAATTCCTCCCTTTGGGAGTCCCGAAGATTCGGGAAAGGAGGGCCTATCAATTATTAAACGCCTTCTTCACCCGATCTAGTCGTCGTTTGTTATCTCGGTCTTTAATATCTTCTCGCTTATCGTATAATTTTTTACCTCGGCAAAGCGCGACGACCATCTTAGCATAACCTCTGTCGTTTAAAAATACACGCAAAGGAATAATAGTTAGTCCTGTGTTTTTAACCTCTTTTTGAAGTTTTCTTAATTCTCTTTTTTGTAACAAGAGCTTACGTTCACTTTTTGGCCTGTGGTTAAAATGTGAGGCATGAGAATATTCTTCAATTGTCATATTGACGACAAAGAGTTCACCTTTATCATTAAATTCACAGAAACTTTCGGCAATAGAGGCTTTTCCCTGGCGGATGGATTTAATTTCCGTTCCAACAAGCTTAATGCCTGCAGTGTATTTATCAATAATCTCGTATTGAAATTTAGCCTTTTTGTTTCTTATGTTTACTGTGTTACGCATTATTCATTTTTAGTGATCAAATTGAAAACCATTTCCAAAGATTTATTTACGGCCTTTTGGGTGACTCGTTCTCTATGGTTGCCAAAATTAAACTTTTCTACAATAACATCATTTTCTGTTGCAATTCCAATAAAAACAGTACCTATTTCTGCATCACTGTCGCCTTTAGTTGGGCCGGCATTGCCCGTTGTTGAAACCGCAATGTCTGCATGAAACATGGCCTTAGCTTTTAAAGCCATTTCTTTAGCCACCTCTTTACTCACGACTGAGTAGTTGTCTATGAGTGTTTTGGGTATGCCTAGTACGTCCTGTTTGGCAGATGTGGCATAACTTACTACGCTTCCTTTAAAAAAAGCAGATGCACCAGGAATAGATGTAAAAATAGATGCCAATTTACCACCTGTACAACTTTCTGCTGTAACCAAGCTTAATTTTTTTTCTGTTAAAATTGAAGCAATTTGCTCTTCAATAGAGCTTTCATCTTCATAGCCTTTAATAATGTTACCTATGTAACTATGCAGAGATGTTACATTCTCATTTATGCTCTTAATGAGCTCACTTTCATCATTTCCTCTTGCAGTAAGGCGTAACCTTACACGTCCTAAACTCGGCAAGTAAGCCAGTTTTATAAAATCTGGAAGATTGTTTTCCCAGTCTTCAATTTTGTCTGCTATAGCACTTTCGCCTAAGCCATAGGTCAATACCGTTTTATGCACTATAAACGGTCGGTTAAAGCGGTCTTTTATTCGAGGTATCACCTCGTTAGATACCAAGGCTTTCATCTCAAAAGGTACGCCGGGAAGAGATACAATTACTTTTCCGTCTTTTTCGAACCACATACCTGGCGCAGTGCCGTATTTGTTTTGCAAAGCTATACATTTTGAGGGCAAAAGGGCTTGCGAACGGTTGGCTTCTAAAATAGGATGGTTTATGTATTTTTGAAAAATATCTTCGATATGATCGAGTGTGCTTTTGTCCATGACGAGCTCATCGTTAAAATACTTACAAAGTGTATTTTTCGTCAAATCGTCTTTTGTTGGGCCTAGACCACCTGTAGTAATAATCACATCAGCTCGGCCTTCAGCATCTTTTATAGCTTTGATTATTTTATCTTCTTCATCTTTTATCGATGTGATTTGAATGATTTCAACACCAATTTTGTTAAGCTGTTTGCCTAAAAAAGCTGAATTTGTGTCTATGATTTGACCAATCAGGATTTCATCACCAATGGTTATGATTTCTGCAAACATCTATTTTACATTTATATTAAAAATTTCCTGCTCCTCGATTTTTCCAATCAGTTTGTCATCTTCAACTACTTTGCCAACCCCTTTTGGTGTGCCTGTGAAAATAATATCACCTATTTTTAGGGTGAAAAACTGAGATACATAAGCGATCAATTCGTCTATTTTCCAAAGCATATGGCTAGTGTTACCTTGCTGTACGATGTCATTATTTTTTTGAAGTGAAAAATTGAGGTTGTTTAAATTCAACTCAGCTTTATCTATCCATTTTGTACCAATTACAGCAGCGCCATCAAAGGCTTTAGCTTTCTCCCAAGGCAAACCTTTCGATTTGAGTTCAGATTGAAGATCCCGAGCTGTAAAATCAATTCCAAGGCCAATTTGGTTGTAATACTTATGTGCAAATTTAGGCTGTATGTACTTGCCTAGCCTATTAATTTTTACTAGAACTTCAACCTCGTAATGTACATCTTTAGAAAACTCTGGAATAACAAAGGGATTACCCTTCAACAATACGGCAGAGTCCGGTTTGATGAACACCACAGGATGTTCGGGTTTTTCATTCTGAAGCTCTTCAATATGGGCTGTATAATTACGACCTATGCAAATTATTTTCATTAATTCAATTTTTCCAAAAACAACTACAAATTTAGGGATAGGAAAGATTCTTTTAGCCTAAAATTTAGCTAAATGACAATTGTTTAGTAATGTTGACTCAAAAAAACTAAAAACTGAAATTCAAAATCCTAAATCGAAAATGATAATTCATCT
Source organism: uncultured Mesohalobacter sp. (assembly GCA_964396065.1). Taxonomy (GTDB): domain Bacteria; phylum Bacteroidota; class Bacteroidia; order Flavobacteriales; family Flavobacteriaceae; genus Psychroflexus. The sequence goes on from CAYNCI010000068.1 coordinate 3,196, forward strand.
TAAAATAATTGCTTCCCGATTATAAATACTTATTTTTGTGGAAATTTCACAAAAAACAACAAAAAATAACCATGAATCTACACGAATATCAAGGCAAAGAGATTTTAAGTAGTTTTGGCGTAGGCATCCAACGCGGTATTGTAGCCACTACACCAGAAGAAGCAGTAGAGGCTGCGAAAAAATTAACTGAAGAAACCGGAACAGGATGGCATGTTGTTAAAGCTCAAGTTCATGCCGGCGGTAGAGGTAAAGGCGGCGGCGTTAAACTAGCCAAGAACCTTAAAGAAGTTAAAGAAATTTCTGATCAAATTATTGGGATGAATCTTGTAACACCTCAAACGAGTGCTGAGGGAAAAAAAGTTCATCAAGTATTAATTGCCGAAGATGTGTATTATCCTGGTGATAGTGAACCGGAAGAGTATTACGTTTCTGTTCTTTTAGATCGTGCAAACGGATGTAATATGATCATGTACTCCCCTGAAGGTGGTATGGATATCGAAGCTGTAGCAGAAAAAACTCCTGATAGAATTTTTACTGAAACTATTGATCCCGCAACAGGAATTTTACCATTTCAAGCTAGAAAAATTGCTTTCAATTTAGGGCTTTCCGGTAAAGCATTTAAAGAAATGACCAAATTTGTGACTGCGCTTTATACGGCTTATGTTAAATCGGATTCATCTCTTTTTGAAATAAATCCTGTTTTAAAAACAAGTGACGACAGAATATTAGCAGTTGATGCTAAAGTTACTTTAGACGACTCAGCCTTGTTTAGACATAAAGATTATGCAGCATTGAGGGACATAAGAGAAGAAGACCCTGCTGAAGTTGAAGCGAAAGAAGCTGGCTTAAGTTATGTCAATCTTGACGGCAATGTAGGTTGTATGGTAAATGGTGCAGGTTTGGCTATGGCTACTATGGATTTGATAAAACAAGCCGGTGGAGAACCAGCCAACTTCCTTGATGTTGGTGGTACAGCAGATGCCAAACGTGTAGAAGAAGCATTCCGTTTAATTCTTAAAGATGAAAAAGTAGAAGCGATTTTAATCAATATCTTTGGTGGTATCGTCCGATGCGATAGAGTAGCTGAAGGCGTTGTGGAAGCTTACAAAAACATGGGCGACATGATAAAAGTGCCTATCATCGTCAGACTTCAAGGGACTAATGCAGACATTGCCAAAGAACTTATCGACAGTTCCGGACTAAATGTAGAAAGTGCGGTATTGTTCCAGGAAGCGGCAGACAAAGTGCAGCAGGTATTGAGTTAAATTATATTTTGCTATTGAATAAAACTAAACGGCTACTATATTTCGGTGGCCGTTTTTTTGTTGGAGCTATTTACTGCTATTCGTTTCAATTCCTCACCTCAAAATGCACAAAATATGTCTATGATGTGGCTCATAAAATCGCTACAACATCAACTATTTTGGAATACATCTTTAGATTCCAGGATTTCCAATCCCGCCTGTGCAGGGTCTGGGCTAGGGATTTGAGAATAAAAAGTTTATTCTTCCATCAAGGTATAAATCAACTTTATATTATCCTGGTATTCAACAATACTTCCATCTTCTCTTAGAATATCTCGATAAAATAAAGCACCGCTATTACTCGCTGCATTAAAGGTGATTTGTTGGCCATCATCAGATAATTCTCCAACGATATCAGGGGATTCCCAGGTGTCGTAATAAAATACGATAGTATTGTCGTTTTCCTGCCAATATGGAAGTATTCCGTCCAAGACTCCGCAAGGTGATTTTTGTTCCAAATCTCCATTACTATTTTCATCAACCTGTAATGACAGGCTAACCCACGCCGGATGTCTTGATTTGTCTTCAAGAAAACTAATCTTATAAAAACTTATGCTACAAGGATCCTCTTCTTCAACAAGATCGAATGAATATATACCATCTCCGTTCAAGTCGACAGCTTCTGTAAGGATAAAACTAGATAGTCTGTAAATTTTGTTTTCAACTGAAAATTCTTCTGTATTGGTATTAGGCATATTGCCATCGTCGTCCTCACAGCTAATAAACACAAAAATTGAAAGTAAGGTAAATAGGAATGTAAGTTTTTTCATGATTTAAATCTTTGATTTTGTAATATATACGCACCAATATTTATGCCAAGATGATTTATAGTTTGTACATCTTTTGAGTCTGTCTGCCAGAATCCGAATACATAACAACAAAATACAAGCCTTTTTTCAAATCTTCAACGTTTACAAGTTCCTCTTTGGGGTGAATAGATTTCACTTTTTTGCCTAAAACATCAAAGATATCAATTTGATTTATCCGTAAATTTTGAGAGACGATTTTAAATTGCGATTGAACAGGATTTGGAGAGATTGAAACGTTTGCTTTGACGAAACTACTTGTGCTTATAGGATTATAGTATAGGTCCACCATATGACAAAACACCCACTCTTCGTACTGAAATGGTACAGTGTTTATCGTCCAGTAACTATCTATAGAAAAGGTTTCCACACCATCTTTTGTAATGCAGACCGGAGCAGATTCGCCCCAAAGCTCTGCGAAATATCCGCCAGTATCCATTCCAATAACTTCCCAAACCATAAATGGTATCACACCTTCTTTAAAAAATAAGTTGTCGCTTGAATACACAACGCCAGGAAAACCGTTCGGATAATTACTGTTAAAGAAAATATGCTTTTTACCGTTTATGTAACTGACATCCGATACTGAAGAGGTGGTGTACGGGCTAAAAATATTAATAGTATCGCCAATTTCTAAAGTCATGTCCGCAACCAAATATTCGTTTCCGTCTATTGACGCACGGATCCATAATTTACCCGAAGACGTATCTTCACGTAAATAATAAGTGCCTATGGCGTTGTCTGGGTCATAATATCTAAAATATTCCACTTCCTTAAGGAGCAGATTATCTGAGGTGCTAACCGTATTGGTAATCGATAAAGAGTCTATCGCGTAAGGATACATGCCTAACGTATAATTGTTATTGATTTGAATGACATGTGTTTCGCTGGTGCCAAAATAAGATTCATAGTTTTGGGCGTAAAAACTACTTACAACAAATAAAAATAATACGATATTTACTACTTTTTTCAGCATACAAATCTACTAGTCCTGTAAATATATCACAATAATTAAGCTTATGACCTTTCAATTTTCTAAAACCCTAAAATTTTCCTGCGGCAAAACTTCCAAAAACCGATTCATGCTGGCACCGATGACCAATACCCAAAGTTATGAAGACGGTCGGCTTTCGGACGATGAGTTTCATTGGCTAAGCCTGAGAGCAAAAGGTGGCTTTGGCATTACAATGACTTGTGCTTCTCACGTCCAAGAGGTAGGAAAAGGCTTTCCCGGGCAACTAGGTATATTTTCTGATATTCATATTGATGGTCACAAACGCTTAAGCGATGAAATTCAAAAACATGGAAGTCTTGCTGTTGTTCAATTACATCACGCGGGGATGCGTTCTCCTGAAGAACTCATTGGTCAGCAACCGGTTTGCCCTTCAGATAATCCTAAGCATAATGCTCGAGGATTGCGTTTAGACGAAGTAAAACAACTGCGTGATGACTTTATTAATGCGGCTATTCGAGCTAAACAAGCCGGTTACGATGGAGTAGAAGTTCATGGTGCTCATGGGTATATCCTTACGCAGTTTTTAAGCAGCGATATCAACAAAAGAACAGACGAATATGGAGGCAATCTTGAAAACCGCTCTAGACTACTATTTGAAATCGTTGATGCAATTCGACAACAATGTGGTAACGACTTTCTTTTAGGTGTACGCTTATCTCCTGAGCGTTTTGGAATGAAATTATCTGAAGTTAAGCAAATTTGTGAGCGATTGATAGATGAAAGTCAAGTGGACTTTTTGGACATTTCGCTTTGGGATGTATTTAAAGACCCCGTGGAAAAGGAACAACAACACAAATCCTTGTTGAAGCACTTTACCGACATAGAAAGAGGTCATGTAAGGTTGACTGTTGCGGGAAAAATAAACACGGCTAAAGATGTTCAAAAGGTTTTAGAGGCTGGAGTAGATTTTGTAAGCATTGGCCGTTCGGCGATTTTACATTATGATTTTCCAGTACAAGTGATGAATAATCCTAATTTTAAACCTGTTGAAACACCAGTATCGGAAAGCTACCTTAAAGAACAAGGCTTAGGTCCAGATTTTATAACCTATATGAAACGTTGGGAAGGCTTTGTAAGTTAATTTTTGGGTGTTATATATGCTTTTTCAAGCTGATTATCAAAACAGTTTAAGCTATTATATTCTTGATGTTCTTAATAAATTATTAATTTTCAATTTGTAAACATTTAATATTATGAAAGCAACAGACAAACATCATGAAAAAATAGCTCGAATGACCTTTGCTTCAGTCTATCCACATTACCTTAACAAGGTAGAAAAAAAAGGGAGAAGTAAGCAAGAATTGCATAAAGTGATTACTTGGCTAACAGGTTTTGATGATGATAAAATCCAGAATCACATTATGAAAAAATCTACATTCAAAGTATTTATTGATGAAGCTGATTTAAACTCGAATGCCTCTCTGATAAAAGGTGTGATTTGCGGTTACAGAATAGAAGAACTGGATAACGACTTAACCCGTCAAGTCAGGTATTTAGACAAGCTTGTAGATGAGCTTGCAAAAGGTCGAAAACTGGATAATATCTTAAGAAGCTAAACTTTGCTTATTGAGTAATATTAATTTATGGCAACCACAAAGGCGTCTATGCCTTTTGCACTCAATTGTTCTTTGTAGGCTTGAGCGTATTTAAGTGCCGTGTATTTTCCAACATAAATTTTAAATACAGTTGTACCGTTTTGTTCATCTTGAAAAACCTTTACATTATAAATTTTTTTATCGGATAAAAGCTTTGCAGCATAGTCTGTAGCTTCTTTTTTGTCTGAAAAGCTTGCTACCTGAAGGCTAAAATTTCCTATATGTTTTTCAAGTTCAGATGTTTTTTCGAATTGTGCTGCTGAAGTTTCTTTTGTTTCAGTGGTTTTAATACCTGAACTTTCTTTTTGCTGATTTGTCTGAATATCAAGATTTTCAAGGGTCTGTTTTACCTTTGTATCCAACTCTTTTTTCTTTTCTAGATTTTGCTTAATTTCAGTTGGAGCAGGTGTTTCTTTTAGTTCAGTACCTGCAGTTGTAGCATCGGTTTTGGCTTCTTCTGTATTTTGAGGTGTCGGTTTAAGTAACGGGTTATCCTCTTTAAAAGTTACTGATGTAAGTTTTGCTGTGACTTTAACTGTTTCCTTATCCGTTTTAATTTCTTCTAAATCAGAAGTTTTGTCGGATTCTTTAAAAGCACCTACAGCTTTAATAACTTCTATTTTTTGTTCACCCTCTTCCTGAGTAGACGTTTTCTTCTCTTCGTGTTGGATATTTACCTCTTTTAGTGGAGCTACAGGCTTTGCAGAAGGATTGTTTTGGTTTTCCGAATTTGGATTTTGAGCCAGGGTATCTGTTTCAGATGTTTTTTCTCTAATGAGTAAGCTCGTGTCGATAGGGTATTTTTCTTTTAAAATCACGGCATCATCTGCCAGAACCTCAATTTTTACATTTGCAACACCGCCCAGACTGATGCCTAAATTGAATGCTGCTCTTTGAGATAAATCAATAATTCGGTTTTTAACAAAAGGGCCTCTGTCGTTTATCTTCAGTTCTACCGAGTTTAAATTGTTAAGGTTTGTCACGCGAACAATCTTTCCTAAGGGAATGCTTCGGTGAGAGGCCACCAAGCTGTCATGAGAAAAATAAACATTACTTTCTGTCTTCATTCCTTCGTGAGCAAGTGGTCTAACAGAGGCTAAACCTATTTGCTCTTGAGCATTAGCAAAAGTTAATGCAAGCAGTGTGATAAACAGAAAGTAATGTTTTCTTAGCATATTAATTTGATAAATCAATAATTTGTTGAGCCAATTCTGTGCCAATTCTGCTTTGCGCTTCTAAGGTAGCACCACCAATATGTGGGCTCAATGATAATTCTTTTTGCATTAGCAGTTTAATTTCTGGTGTTGGTTCGTTTTCAAAGACATCTAGTGCAGCGAACCTCAGTTTTTTATTATTTAACGCACCGATCACTGCTTTTTCGTCTAAAACACCACCACGAGCAGTGTTTACCACTGCGGCACCTTCTTTCATTTTTTCAATTTCATTAGCACCTAAAATATAGCTGTCTTGTGCAGGAACATGAAACGTTATCACATCGGCATTTTCCAGAAGTTCCTCAAAACTAACGCTTTTTAATTTAAACTCTAGTTGCTGTCCGTCAAAGAAATCGAGATTTACACTTACATTTTCAGCAAATTTATCATGTACCATCACATTCATTCCCATGCCAATAGCTCGTTTTGCAACGGCTTGCCCTATACGGCCAATGCCAACAATACCCATTGTTTTGCCTTTTAGTTCAATGCCTGCTGCGTATGCTTTTTTGAGCTCTTTAAACTGTGAGTCACCATTTAAAGGCATGTCTCTGTTAGACTGATGCAAAAATCTAAAACCAGCTAATATATGAGCCATCACAAGCTCTGCTACGCTATCCGAAGACGCTGCAGGTGTATTGATGACATGTATTCCTTTAGATTTGGCATATTCCACGTCTATATTGTCCATGCCAACGCCACCACGCCCAATAATTTTTAGAGCGGTAGCATCTATCAAGTCTTTTCTCACTTTTGTTGCACTTCTCACAAGAAGTACATCTACGTTGTTAGCATTAATGTAACTCTCCAATTGCTCTTGAGCTACCTTGGTTTGAAGAACTTCGTGCCCGGCTTTTTCTAGCGCTTCTACGCCAGCTGGTGAAATTCCGTCGTTAGCTAAAATTTTCATAGTATAAATATAATTGGTTCTTTTTAAATTAAGCTTTTCTTTCTATTTCTTTCATGATTTCCACAACTACATTTACAGACTCCAGAGGCAAAGCGTTGTACATAGACGCTCTGTAGCCCCCAACACTTCGGTGCCCATTCAGTCCGTTTACGCCTCCTTCTTTAAGTAAATTTTCAAATCTTTCTTTTAAAGATTGATCTGTTAGGTTAAAAGTTGCATTCATAAAAGAACGGTCCTCTTTTGCTGCAAAGCCTTCAAATAAAGGATTGCTATCAATTTCTGAATAGATATGGTGCGCTTTAGCTTCATTTTCTTTTTCAATAGCCGAAATACCGCCTTTAGCTTTTAGCCATTTTAAATTCAACATAGAGGTGTACACAGCAAATACCGGTGGTGTATTGAACATGCTGTCCTTGCTGATATGAATTTTGTAATCCAGCATAGAAGGGATGTCTCTGCTTACTTTACCTAAAATATCATCTTTTACAATCACTAATGTCGCTCCGGCAGGTCCCATATTTTTTTGAGCCCCGGCATAGATGAGATCAAAGGCTGAGAAGTCCAGTTGTCTTGAGAATATATCGCTACTCATATCGCAAACTACAGGCACTTCAGATTTTGCAAACTCTTTTATACTCGTCCCAAAAATAGTATTGTTACTTGTACAATGAAAGTAGTCGGCATCTGCTGGAATTTGATAGCCTTTTGGGATGTAGTTATAATTTTTGTCTTTAGAACTGGCAACCACATCTACATGACCTAATTTTTTAGCTTCCTTGATGGCTTTAGCAGACCAGGTTCCTGTGTCTAAATAGGCCCCTTTGTGTTCTAGTAAGTTATATGCGGACATTAAAAACTGCAAACTTGCACCGCCTTGCAAAAACAAAGCAGAATAACCTTTGTTGTCTAATTCAAGGAGCTCTAAAGCCAATGCTCTAGCTTCTTCCATAACTGCAACAAAATCTTTACTTCTATGAGAAATTTCCAAAATGGAAAGGCCCGAATTATTAAAGTTTAATACTGCTTGTGAGGCTTCTGCAAAAACTTCCTGTGGTAAAATACATGGTCCTGCACTAAAGTTGTGTTTTTTCATAATGTTATAGGTGTATCAAGTTGTTTTAAAAATTTTATGGTGTCTATGCCATCTGCATAATCGTTTAATTTTGGTTCTTGTGCTTCTCCAAATTTAAAATCACAAAGATGATGATTTCCAATAATACATTGAATATTTTCTTTGTTATGTTTTAATGAATTTTTAAGGTTAGCGTCATTTTCATATTCCTCATAATTCAAGACGGCAATAGGTGTTGTAATGGATGTGTCTTTTTTAAGTATTAAAAAGCCATTATCCTTAAAATCAATGTCACTCATAAGGTAAACGGCTTTGTTGTAATCGTAATTATTAGCGTATTTATGGTTATGGATATAGCTTTCAAAATTCGAAATTCCTTCAAAAAAAGGCTTAAAATCGTAGTTTTTAGGCACAAAAAGTTTCGATACGTTTCTGCAGCCTAATCCAAAATAACGAAATATATCTTTTCCCAGATTCTGAAAATCCTGAGCTGTCTCCGTGCTATCTAAAATGCATATTCCATTTCTGTTTTTTCGGATAATGTGTGGCTTGTTTCTAAAATAATATTCAAAGTACCTTGAGGTATTGTTGCTGCCTGTAGCAATTATGGCATCAAAACCTTTTATGGTATGCTCTTCGAATAGAATATATTCCTCAAATGCCGGTTCAATTTCAATTAATAGTTTTGATAAATAGGGGAGTAGCCTTTTATCACTGGAGGAAAGTTTGATTTTTGCACGATGCCCACATATCAAAACGCTTAAAAAATCGTGGAAACCTACTAGCGGGATATTGCCTGCCATGATTAAACCTATGGTTTTAGGTTCAATTTCAGTTGAAAAATCGTAGGCTTTCAACCAGTTATCGATATTTTCCTCGCTGAGTGAGTTTTGCCAGTTTTCAAGTGCGAAATGGATGTTCTCTTCAATGAACCATTGGTTTTCGTGATTCGAAATTTGAATTACCTGCTGAAATTCATTTAAGGCCTGTGTGACATCATTATAACGATTGAGAAGTTTACCAATTTGGCTGCCAAGTTGAACAAATGCTTTTTTTCTCCTTTCAAAAGCAAGCATAGATTTGATATTAGTGATATATTATTTAAATTTGTAAAAATACAATAAAAGACAAAGATGGCTATAAAGATAACAGACGAATGTATAAATTGTGGAGCATGTGAACCAGAATGTCCAAACACGGCAATTTATGAAGGAGCGGACGATTGGCGTTATTCCGATGGGACAGACTTAAACGGTAACATCGTATTGCCAAATGGCAAGGAAGTTAATGCAGATGAGGTTCAGGAACCGGTGAGTGATGAATTTTACTATATCGTGACGGATAAATGTACAGAATGTATGGGCTTTCACGAAGAACCACAGTGTGCAGCAGTATGTCCCGTAGACTGTTGCGTGCCTGATGAAGATAATGTAGAGACCGAAGAAGAACTGCTTGGAAAACAAGCTTTTATGCACAACGATTAAACTTACTAACATAAACTAAAAATACCCTGAACTCGCTTCAGGGTATTTCTTTTTATAGATATACAGAATAGACTATTAAACTCGTAACCGATAATTTAAGAAAGCTTCTTCAAACTCTCTCTTAAAGTTTCCAATTTCGCCAGGGCATCTGCTTGTTTTTGCTTTTCTTTGTTTACAACCTGTTCTGGTGCGTTGTCGACAAAACGTTTGTTGTTCAATTTCTTTTCAACAGATATTAAGAAGCCTTCATAATACTTTAATTCCTTTTCAAGTTTTTCTTTTTCAGCTTCAATGTCAATCTGACCTTCTAGCGGGATAGCATAGACATTAGATTTTACTCTAAAACCAACTGCAGCTTCTTCTTGATTATCAATATACTCTATAGCAGAGAGATGTCCTAACTTTTTAATGATCCCATCAAAACTTGTAGTGAAGTTTTCTTTGTTTTCTACCTGAAGGTGTAAAGGTTTTTTAGGGGCGATATTTTTAGATTTTCTCACCGATCGGATTTGTGTAATCACCTCGGAAGCAATCTCAAATCCGGTTATGAGGTCTTCGTTATGGGATTTTAGTTCTGGCCATGAAGACACAATAAGCGCTTCCTTTGTGCTTCTTTCTTTTATCGCATGCCATATTTCTTCTGTAACAAAGGGCATAAAAGGATGAAGAAGCTTTAAATTTTCTTCAAACAACTCAATGCATTTTGCTTTGGATATGGGGTCTATTGGTTTTTGATAGTCTGGTTTTAAAATCTCTAGTAACATGGAGCAGAAGTCGTTCCAGACCAATTTGTAGCAACTCATCAGCACATCTGAGATGCGGTATTTAGAGTAGTGGTCTTCTACCTCCTCAAGGCATTTTTGAAGTTTGTTTTCGTACCATTCTAAACCAATTTTTGCATACTCGGGCTGTTCTAAGTTGTCATCTACTTCCCATAAGTCTATAAGGTTAAGCGCATTCCAAATTTTGTTAGCAAAGCCTTTCCCCTGCTGGCATAGAGATTCGTCAAAAAGAAGATCGTTTCCTGCAGCGCTACTTAACAGCAAGCCAACTCTAACACCATCGGCACCAAATTTTTCCATCAATTTGATCGCATCTGGAGAATTACCCAGTTGTTTAGACATCTTTCGTCCTTTTTTGTCTCTTACGAGACCTGTCAAATAGACATTGTCAAAAGGTTTTTGCTCTGCAAATTCGTATCCTGCCATGATCATCCTAGCGACCCAGAAGAATAAAATATCCGGACCTGTTACCAGATCTTTTGTGGGATAGTAGTATTTAAATTCTTTATTGTCAGGATTTCTAATGCCATCAAATACAGAGATAGGCCAAAGCCAGGATGAAAACCAAGTGTCTAAACTATCCTCTTCCTGGACTAGGTTATTTTCAGTGAGGTTAGGATTGTTAGATTTTGAAATGGCTTTTGCAAGTGCTTCAGTTTTGGTTTTAGCCACTACATAATTGGTTTTATCTATACCTTCCTCTGTAGTGATATAATAAACCGGCATTTGATGTCCCCACCACAATTGTCTGGAGATGTTCCAGTCTCTTACGTTCTC
>CAYNCI010000069.1:0-13037 GCA_964396065.1 uncultured Mesohalobacter sp.
GGAGATTCACTACTGATAATAAGTTGATTAAACTGCGGGTTAAAAAACAAAGGCGCTTCGTTTAAAAGGATGTTTTCATATTTTGTGGGGTCTTCAATATCAAATTCCGGTTCGTCAAATAATTGATTGTTGAAAGGGTTAATACGTAATAAAGAATTTTCAAATTTAAAATTAAATGCTGCCTCTTCGGAACGGTTAAAGTTAACCTCTATTCGTTCATTGCCATAAACTATACAATTAGAGAAGGTGGCTTCAACCAAATCAGACACAAAGGTTTGGTCTTGTGTTTCCAGCTGGTTTTCAATCAACAAGGCGGGAAATTGCCGAAATGAATTTTGCCAAAAATTAGCAATAGTGCAATGTTTAAAGCTATACCTGCCGCCAAGGGATAAGTTTACAGAAACTTGCCCGGAATTATTCACCACCAGATTTTCGGCTTCCACAAAGCCGGTTCTGGCGAGTAAACCCACATTAGCAGAGTTGTAAATTTGTGTGTTTTTGATGGTTAATGTTGGAGTATCAGTACCATCGTTAGAATCCATCAGCATACCTACAGTAGCATTTTTGATGGTTACATGATTAAAGCTGTTGTTAGTACTCCCTTGCGTCATCCAAATGGCGCCCCACTGGCCTGGCACATTTGCAAATGCAGGCTCAAGCCTATCGCCTTCAAATATAATTTCGCCCTCTAAGGCCTCTTGGTCCTGGCTCAATGTTCCATTGGCTTGAATCGATCCTGTATTGGCCACAATAATTCCGCTATCCTCATGAAAATGTACGCGAGCACCGGCCTGAATATCCAGGGTTTTTCCGGGCGGTATTGCTGCATACCCATAAATTACATATGGTTTCTCGTTGGTAAACACCAACTCCGAGTCGTCTAAAAAGAAACCTTCTATAAGAATGTCATTACCTTCCTCATCTTGACCTAAAGTTAAAGTTTCTGTAGTGCCATCGTCAAAGCGTTCCGGAAATAAAAACACGGCATCCTGCACAAGCGTAACCAATTCAACAGATTGAAGCTGGTCGCCACTATCAAATTGAATTCTGTCAGTATATAAAAATTGAAGGTTTTGCGAAGCGATATCGTTGATATCTGCTGTAACTTCAACAAATACAAAGATACTATCGTTAGCTAAAATCTCTACGTTTTGCAAAATTTTACCCGGTATGCCATCAACATTCAGTCGGTACTTAGACATGTCGCCCTGTTCAAGTCCAACACTTGGGATGCTAATATCTTCATCGCTGCGGTTATAGACTTTAAACTGGTAGGTACTCGAACCAATATTGCTAAAAACGGTATCAAGGTAAAGCGTATCCGCAGAAAATTCCAGATTGCCCGCACTAGGTTTAAATTCAAAATCCTCTCGACATGAAGACATTAAAATCACTAAGGCTACAAAACATAGCGGTAAATATTTTTTAATACAATTTATCATGTTGAGAAAACGCTTGGAGGTTAGGATTATTTTGAAATGATTTTCACTTCAAACAATTTGTTCCAGTTTTTGCCGGTAACATACAACTTTTTTGTGGCGGCGTGGTAAGCAATACCATTTAAAACATCAAGTTTTGGATGTTGTTTTACCTGTTTTTTTAAGGTTTTAAAATTTATAACACCTTCGATAGCACCATTAGTTGGATTTATGATGGCCACACCATCTTTCTGATAGGTATTGGCGTATATCTTTCCTTCTACAAATTCTAATTCGTTGAAGCTTCCGGATATGGAATTATGTGTTGTCGGCTGAATATAATCTATTTCTGCAAGGGTTTCGCGATCAAGTCGCCATATTTTGCTGGTGCCATCACTCTTATAGATGTACTTGTCGTCATGGCATAAACCCCAGCCTTCTTTACTGTTGTTGTAGCGAAATTTGTCTTCGACTTCAAAGGTATTTAAATCGTATATCAAGCCTTCGCCTTCTCGCCATGTGAGTTGATATAGCTTATCTTCAATAATTGTAAGCCCTTCCGCAAAATAATGGTTAGGCATTTTATGCTCTCTTAAGATGTCTCCCGATTCTAGATCTACCTGAACAAGTTTGGACTTGCCGTATTGACCTATACTTTCAAACAACGAATCGTCTTTAAACTCAAGTCCCTGCGTAAAAGAGGTGATCTGATGCGGATAGGCGTTTACCACTTCGAACGAATAAATTTGTGGCGGTACATCATTATATATTTTAATGGTTTTTTTTATGTTGAAGGTTTCTTCTTCAGAATAGATGGTCACAGTCAAATCATGTTCACCCAAAAGCACATCAGTTAAAGGGATGCTAACTTCGGAAGAAGAAGACTGGCCTGAAATACCCTGAATGCCGTAATCCAGTTTATCTATGGTCTTGCCGTCTTTAGATTTTATATTGAATTTTAATTCGCTGTTAACTGTTATCGCCTCTTCAGCTGAAGTCATTTCGATTTCAAATTGATCTTTTTCTCCACAAGCCACAAAAATCAAACTAAACATAAAGACTATAAAGAAGTATTTTCTCATGTCGGGTATCTTAAAATTTGTGTACAAAAATATATGATTTTTTTCATTTAAAATTTTTTAACACTAAACATAAGACTTGGCTGCCAAAATGGAGATGTGCTAGCGACTTGATACCAAAACACATACTACGCAGCAGCAGCAAATCCAAGTACATATTAGGCTTAATAATTTGTAAATTAATTGGAATACATTTGACAAAAATGATAAAGGTTGTATATTTGCAGCGGCAAGTCCTACACAACCAGCTCCTGTCGAATCCTCCAGGGCGGGAACGCAGCAAAGGTAGATGGTCGTAGCGGTGTGATGTAGGTAGCTTGCCTTTTTTTGTATCTTTATTTTAGCTACTTCAACAGCCTAAGCATGTCAAAAATTGTTCTCATAACTGGTGCCTCGTCTGGTCTTGGACAAGCGGTGTCTGAGTTTTTGGTTCAAAAAAAATATACCGTTTACGGCACTTCCAGAAATCCAAAATTTCCTACCAAAAACGGAGTGATTTTTAAAGCTTTGGATGTTACCAATTCAGAAAGCATCTCCAAATGTATTGAAGAAATTATTAGCGAGGCCGGCAAAATAGACATTCTTGTTAATAATGCAGGCGTTGGCATTACAGGACCTTTGGAAGAGATTGCGATTGACAAAGCTAAAACGCATTTTGATACCAATTTTTTTGGCACGCTGAATGTCATCAATTCAGTATTGCCTTATATGAGGGCTGAAAGGCAAGGCTTTATCATAAATATTACGTCTATTGCCGCGCATATGGGGCTTCCTTACAGAGGCTTGTATTCCGCTTCTAAAGCTGCGCTTGCTAAAGTGACGGAGGCCTACCGGATGGAACTGAAAGAATTTAATATAAAAATGGTAAACCTCGCCCCTGGAGATTTTGCGACTAACATCGCTCAGGGCCGTTACCATGCGCCTTTAAAAGAGGATTCGCCATACTACCACAACTACAAAATGTCTTTAGACCTTATGGACGCCGATGTGGACAAAGGGGAAAATCCTGTAAAACTGGCAAAATCGGTGTACAGTATTATAAACACCTCATCTCCAAAAGTAAACTACACCTCTGGTGCGTTTTTACAATGTTTTTCTGTAACTTTAAAGCATATTTTACCTCAGAAATTATTCGAAAAAATATTACTAAAACACTATAAACTTTAAAACAAATCGCCAAATCATGAAATTTTTTATCGACACAGCAAATCTTGAACAAATTAAAGAAGCCCAGGACATGGGAATTCTCGATGGTGTAACCACAAATCCTTCTTTGATGGCAAAAGAAGGCATTACCGGTCAAGCAAACATCACTCAACATTATATTGATATATGTAATATTGTAGATGGCGATGTAAGTGCAGAAGTTATTGCCACAGATTTTGAAGGCATCGTAAAAGAAGGTGAAGCCTTAGCTAAACTCCATGAGCAGATTGTTGTAAAAGTACCTATGATAAGAGAAGGCGTAAAAGCCATAAAATATTTTTCTGATAAAGGCATAAAAACCAATTGCACCCTGGTTTTTTCGGTTGGTCAGGCCTTATTGGCAGCCAAAGCGGGTGCCACTTATGTGTCTCCATTTATTGGCAGATTAGACGATATTTCTACAGATGGTTTAAATTTAATTGCAGACATCAGACAAATCTATGATAACTATGATTTTGACACTCAAATTTTAGCAGCCTCTATCAGACACACCATGCACGTTGTAGATTGCGCGCGTATTGGTGCGGATGTAATGACAGGGCCATTGAGTTCGATAGAAGGCTTATTAAAACACCCTCTAACAGACAGCGGCTTGAAGAAATTCCTTGCAGATTACAACAAAACAAACGCTTAATTAAGTAGCTGAAGTCTAGTTTGTAGGCCGAAAGGACGTTATAACAAAAAGCTACTCAAGCTTTAATAAATAATCGAATAGCCTGGAGTTAATGCTTCGGGCTTGATTTTATTTTTTTTATTGATAATTAACAGTTTAAATTTCACGCAAAGCCCGCGAAGTTTTTCTACGCAAAGAGTACAAAGCCTTAATGCATCTTAATGGCTTAATGTTTCTTTTTTAGTATGAAGTATGAAGTATCGAGTATTTAGTATTTGGTGAATATTCACCTAAAAACCCCACTACCCTCTACTAACTACCCTCTAAAGATTAAAAGCTACCGACTTATAATGCCTTAATATTGACGTTTCATACAAAGCCCCCGAAGGCAGTAAATTTATACTTAATTCAACACTCCTATAAAACATTCGTGCATCCGTGGCTGGATTAACCAAAAACAATAATCACCCCGATTATCATTAAACTCAGCCACAAGCTAATTTCTTTCCAAAATTTAGATTTGATTTGCCATATAAAATCTGCAATGTAAATCGAAAAAGGCCAAATAGACAATACCCAAAGTGTTTCGATGCGAGGAATGGTTAAGATTTGAGAGGCTAGTGCCAGAAGTAAAAAATTTAAAAAATACTTGGCATTATTTTTATGAAAAATAGCACGCTTCTGAATGACTTTCACAAATTGAAAGATGAAAAACAAAAACACAATACCCCAAAAAACTGAATATAAAATTTCCGTATTCGTGTTTAAAATATTAAAATCGAATGTCCATTTTTGAAAGAAAAAATCTAGGCCTAGAGGTGAATTAAACCTATACAATGCATAGGCTTGCACCAGAATCACAACAGTAGAAATTGAAAAAAACGGCATAACATACAATCGCCAATGCGGCGTCACAAATAACACTGAAGCAACACTGGCCATTAAAGTTAAGTATATAAAACTTTGCTCAAATAAGCTGGCAACAAAGAAGAATAACACCATTTGATACATTGTCAAAGTATTGTTAGTTGCTAACAAATGATAAGATTGGTATATGCCAATGGATAAAAAAAACAGCGCAAACACGACCTGATGCTTTAGCAAAAAAGGCATGCAAAGGCATAAAAACAGGGTAACGTATAGGTTACCCAAACTATGGCGTTTTTGAACCTCAAACTGTTTCAAAACAGCATTGAAAACTAAAAATACTCCAAATAAAGCTACAAACTTTAATGTGTAAATACCAAGTGTTTCAATATTGAATGATAGGTCGTCGACTTGCCTAAGCTCAAATAAAAAGCATATGGATAATAAGCTGCCTAAAACTAAAAACACAATTGGCTTAGATTGTTTAAAAAAATCTGCTAACATTTCAGTCAAATGATTATTTTTGCAAGGTAATTATAATCCCGCTAGGCATGAAAGAATTTTTTGAAGCTATTCAATCTTTATTTATGGATGTGTTATTAGCTCCATTAACCTATATAAGACTAGAAATTCAACCGGATTCTTGGTTAATGGCCAATGCCATAAATTTTGTATTTGTCATTATTGGCTTTGTTTTCTTCTTTTATTGGATGAAACAACTTAAAATCTTTAGCCAAACAGAAAACACAAAAGACGACGACGAAGTTTTTCTTATCTAGTCGATATTCCTTTTTCATTAGCGCATTAAACGGTAGTCACCGGACTATTGGTGTTACGTCATATAGATATTTTACATATTTTTAGAAGTAACGTGGCTGTGTTTTCTTTTTAAAATACTTATTATTAACTAAAATATTTGATATGAGTATTTCTCTTACCACGCCTGCGCTTTTATTTCCTGCTATCTCACTTCTCCTACTCGCCTATACCAATCGGTTTTTAACTATTGCCGGGCTTATTAGGACTTTACACAAAAACTACCAGGAAGATCCCAAAAAAAACATCAAGGCTCAGATTTCCAACCTCAGACGCCGTGTCAATCTTATTAAAAACATGCAGATATTCGGTATAACATCGCTACTCTTGTGTGTGCTGAGTATGTTCTTAATTTACGAAGAACTGGAGTTATACGGCAGTATCATTTTTGGGGTGTCTTTGGTTTTACTGATGATTTCGTTGATTTTATCCATTATCGAAATTCAAATCAGCGTCAAAGCACTAAACATTCAACTCGACGGCATGAAGTAAGTTTCTTGATGTTTCTTTTTTGAGTATCGAGTACAAAGTACAAAGTTAGAATTTAAAACTACTTACTACTAGCTAAAGGCTAAGAGCTAAAAAGCTATCCTCTACTAACTATCCTCTAAAGACTAAAAGCTAATAGCTAAACACTACCCTCTACCAACTAAATGTATAAATCTCTCGCGAAGGCGCGAAGGCGCTAAGATTTCTTGTTCAGTAGAGGTTCACGCAAAGCTCAAAAGGATTTTTCACGCAAAGCCCTCGAAGCCTAAATATTTAAAGTACAAAGTATTAAGTACATAGTTAGAATTTAAAACTACTTACTACTAGCTAAAGGCTAAAAGCTAAAAAACTACCCTCTACTAACTACCCTCTACCCTCTAAACACTAAAAGCTCTCGGCTAAAAGCTAACGACTAAACACTACCCTCTACCAGCTAAATGTTGAAATCTCACGCGAAGGCGCGAAGGCGCGAAGCTTTCTTGTTAAGTAGAGGTTCACGCAGAGCCCACAAAGAATTTTACGCGAAGCCTTAATATTTAAAGTACAAAGTATTAAGTACGAAGTACCGAGTATCAAGTATTTAGTAAAAATTCTAACTAAAAACTTCACTACCCTCTACCCGCTAAACACTAAAAGCTCTCGGCTAAAAGCTAACGACTAAACACTACCCACTACCCTCTACCCTCTAAAAGCTACCGACTAAAGACTAAAAGCTAATAGCTAAACACTACCCCCTAAAAACTCACTCGTTCATAACTTTTAAGAAGTTTATTGGGATAGCAGATTTTCAATTAATAATTTTACGGCAAACATTCATTTTATGTATATCATTTTTGATACGGAAACCACGGGCTTACCGAAACGATACAACGCGCCAATTACAGATACAGACAACTGGCCAAGAGCGATACAAATCGCCTGGCAGATTCATGACGAATGGGGTACGCTGATTGAAAATGATAATTTTTTAATTCGACCGGATGGGTTTGATATTCCATACGACTCCGAACAAATTCACGGTATTTCTACAGCACTGGCAGAGCAACAGGGTATTGATTTTTCTGAAGCTTTAGAGCGATTTAACGTCGCTCTGCAAAAAGCAAAATTTGTGGTGGGCCAAAACGTAGATTTCGACATAAATGTAATGGGATGCGAGTTTTATCGTGCAGGTGTAAACACGCCTTTAGTAGATATGCCGGTCTTGGACACCTGTACAGAGCTAACCGCAAAACTTTGTCAAATACCCGGTGGTCGTGGTGGTGGTTATAAACTGCCAACGCTTACAGAGCTACACGAGTTTTTATTTAACGAGCCATTTAATGAAGCCCATAACGCCTCTGCAGATGTCGAGGCTACCTCAAGATGTTTTTTAGAACTTATCAGAAAAGGCCACTATCCTGAAACAGCATTAGACGCAGAGCCGGGTTACCTTACAGCATTCAAAGAAAAACATGAAGAGACCTTTAAGCCCATAGGTTTAACGCATCTTAATCTGAAAAAAGAATCCGAAAAAATACGGAAACTTCAGCAAAAAGACGATGACACTCAGCTCTCCAAAAAAGATTTAGATGATAATTTAAAGTCACTCGAAAATCAAAGTTTTGTGCATCTGCATAACCACAGTCAGTTTTCTATTTTACAATCCACAATGTCTGTGCAGGATTTAATCGCAGTAGCGGCAAAGCAAAATATGCCCGCTGTAGCACTGACCGATCATGCCAATATGATGGGTGCTTTTCACTTTGTAAATGCAGCCAAAGCGCATAAAAAAAGCTTAAGCGAAGAAGAGGCCGATCGTTTTGTTAAGCCGATTATTGGCTGTGAATTTTTTGTTTGTGAAAATCATTTGGACAGGAGCCACAAAGACAATGGCTACCAAATAGTGATGTTGGCCAAAACCAAAAAAGGCTATTACAACCTTTCTAAAATGTCATCTATAGCCTTTACCAAAGGCTTTTACTATGTCCCGAGGATAGACAAAAAGATTATTCAGGAATACAAAGAGGACATTATCGTCCTTTCCGGGAACTTATATGGAGAAGTACCGTCAAAAATATTGAATGTCGGCGAAAAACAAGCGGAAGAAGCCTTATTATGGTGGAAAGCAGAGTTTGGCGATGATTTTTATATCGAATTGAACAGGCACCATCAGGAAGATGAGGAACGCGCAAACAAAAGCTTGGTAGCCCTAGCTCAAAAACACGACGTTAAATTGGTAGCCACCAACAATGTGTATTACGAAAATCAGGAAGATGCTAACGCACATGATATTTTGTTGTGTGTAAAAGATGGCGAAAAACAATCTACGCCTATAGGACGAGGCCGTGGGTACCGCTATGGCTTACCTAATAATGAATATTATTTTAAGTCCAGCGAAGAGATGAAACAGCTCTTCAAAGAGTATCCTGATGCTATCCTACATACCAACGAAATAGCCAACAAAATTGAGTTTTACGATCTGGCCAGCGATGTTCTTTTACCTGCTTTCGAAATCCCCGAAGAGTTTAAACATGCCGAAGACGAAATAGATAAAGGCAAACGTGGTGAAAATGCTTACCTAAAACACATTACGTATAAAGGCGCGAAGGAACGCTATGGCGAGATTACAGACGATATTAAGGAACGGCTGGATTTTGAGCTAGAAGTTATTGCCAATACAGGCTATCCCGGGTATTTCCTTATTGTCGAAGATTTTATTCGAGAAGCCCGAAAAATGGGCGTTTCTGTTGGGCCGGGCCGTGGCTCTGCTGCAGGTAGTGTGGTCGCCTATTGTTTAAAAATTACAAATATAGACCCCATTAAGTACGACTTGCTTTTTGAGCGTTTTCTAAATCCGGAACGGGTAAGCATGCCCGATATCGATATTGACTTTGATGATGAAGGGCGAAGCAAAGTCATGGATTACGTTATCAAAAAATATGGTGAAAACCAGGTTGCGCAAATCATCACTTATGGTACCATGGCGGCTAAATCGGCCATTAGAGATACAGCACGTGTATTGGACTTGCCCCTCTACATCGCCGATAAGATTGCAAAGCTTGTTCCCGACATGACCAAATTGAGTAAGATTTTTGGCAAGACGGAGGCGCAGCTAAAAGAAAAATTTAGAGCAGAAGACCTTGAAAACATCAACGAGCTGCTTAACTTGAGTGAAAATGACCACGAAGAGGCACAGACCATAAATCAAGCCCGTATTATTGAAGGCTCCGTAAGAAATACAGGGATACACGCCTGTGGCGTTATCATTACTCCGGACGACATCACCAAGTTTGTACCCGTTGCAACTGCCAAAGATTCAAACCTTTACCTCACACAATTTGACAATAATGTTGTTGAATCTGCCGGACTTTTAAAAATGGACTTTCTGGGGTTAAAAACCTTGACCCTCATAAAAGATACCGTAAAAATTGTAAAGGCCAAAAATGGTATTGAGCTGTTACCTGACGAGTTTCCGCTAGATGACGAAAAAACATTCGAGCTCTTTCAAAGAGGTGAAACAGTTGGCATTTTTCAGTACGAATCGCCGGGGATGCAAAAGCATATGAAGGACTTGAAACCCACCGTGTTTGAAGACCTCATTGCGATGAATGCCTTGTATCGCCCGGGGCCAATGGAATACATCCCTAGTTTTATTCGTAGAAAGCACGGCGAAGAAGAAATTACTTACGACTTACCTGAAATGGAAGAAATGCTTAAGGAAACTTATGGCATAACCGTCTATCAGGAGCAGGTCATGTTATTGTCCCAAAAACTAGCCAACTTTACCAAAGGTGAAGCCGATGTCCTGAGAAAAGCCATGGGTAAAAAGCTGAAAGATGTTTTGGCGACTTTGAAACCAAAATTCATCAATCAAGCCAAAGACAATGGTCACCCGGAAGAGACTTTAGAAAAAATTTGGAAAGACTGGGAGGCTTTTGCGAGTTATGCATTTAACAAATCCCATTCCACCTGTTACGCCTACATCGCTTACCAAACAGCCTACCTCAAGGCGCACTACCCGGCTGAATATATGGCCGCCGTGCTCTCCAACAACATGAAGGACATTAAAAAGATCACGTTCTTTATGGAGGAATGCCGCCGTATGGGTGTCGAAGTATTAGGGCCTGACGTGAATGAGTCGTTTTACAAATTTGCGGTAAACAAAGACAACGCCATCCGTTTTGGCATGGGCGCGATAAAAGGGGTTGGAAAAGGTGCTGTAGATACAATAGTAGAACACCGCAAAAAAGATGGCGATTATAAATCTATTTTCGATCTGGCTAAGCGTATCGATTTAAGGGCAGCCAACAAAAAAGCCTTTGAAGGCCTCGCCTATGCCGGTGCTTTCGACAATCTAGGCAACGTACACCGCGCGCAATATTTTCACCAAAATGAAGGCTCGGAGCAGAGTTTTATTGAAAAAATTATGAAATATGCGGCGCGTTACCAGGAGAATAAAAATTCGGCACAGGTGAGTTTGTTTGGCGATGCCAGTGAAGTACAAATCCCGGAACCTGTAGTGCCGCCTTGCGAACCCTGGCATAATATGAAAACGCTTAAAGCGGAAAAAGAAGTGGTCGGTTTATTCCTGTCGGCACATCCGCTAGATGAGTTTAAACTGGAAATGAAACACTACTGCAACACCGACCTGAGGGCATTTTCGAGCTTGGAAAAATACGTGAATAAAGAACTGAGCTTCGCAGGGGTAGTTACCGATGTAAACCATAAAGTCGCTAAAAATGGGAAAGGCTTCGCTACATTTATCCTCGAAGATTACAAAGACAGCCACGAATTTTGGATTTTTGGAGACGACTATCTAAAAAACAGGCATTACCTGATCATAGATCACTTTTTACACCTTAAGGTAAAGCCTACGCAATACACAAATAGCAAAACCGGAGAAGCGGGTAAAATCCGTACGCAATACCTGTCCTTCAAACTTTTGCAAGATGTGATTCCCGAATTTTCTAAAAAAATACAGTTGAAAATTGATGTTGAAAAAATCACTGAAAAACGCATAGCTGAAATAAATGCCGTATTTGAAAGACACGAAGGCAAAGCTCCTATTGAAGTCATGCTGGTAGATTATAAAAAGAACATCAACTTAAAAACAAACAGCCGTTCGAAACGCCTGGACATTAATGCAGAATTGCTGAAGGAATTACATCATTTGGATTTGAGTTATAAGTTGAATTAGGTTCTTTAAGTTTGAGGTTAAAGTTTGAGGTTAAAGTTTGTAGGTGATGAGTTTAGTGAATTTAGTTTAACCGCAAGGGACGCTAGGTGCTATAGTTTAAAGGGGATTAGGTGATGGGTTTATGAGGGTAGTGAATTTAGTTTAACCGCAAGGCGCGCCAGGTAGGCGCAAATGATCGCAAGGTTTTTTTTGGGGTTAAAGTTGTTGTGGGGATGCGTTTATGATCGTTATAAACAATAGGGTAAGCCTTAACAACGACCCTGAAAGGGTCTTATGTCTATAGCTAATACAATACCCAAACTATGCGACCCCGATGGGGTCGAATGTGGTGCTATGCATATGGCGCTATACACATATCATCCCTTCAGGATGAGGACTAGAATTAGAGTTGAAATTTGAGGATTAATTCGAACTTACAATCACTCCTCAATACAAGCTCTATATCCAAACTATGCATTAGAAAAACTTTTATAAATCTAAAGCACTGCAAATCATACAGAGTCCCTAAAGTTATTCTATCCAAAGGACGCAGGATTTTTTTTGGGATTAGAGGTGTTGTGATGATGGGTTTATGAGGGTAGTGGGTATAGTTTAACCGCAAGGCGCGCCAGGTAGGCGCAAATGATCGCAAGGTTTTTTAAGTTTAAAGGTGATGGGGTTATGAGTGATGCTGACTGAAAATTAATTGTTAATCACTACCTACTATAAACTACCCACTAAAGACTAAAAGCTAACGACTACCGACTTAATGCTTCTTAATGTCTTAATGTTTATTTTTCAGTATGAAGTAGCGAGTACAAAGTACAAAGCAAATACAATACCCAAACTATGCGACCCCGATGGGGTCGAATGTGGTGCTATGCATGTGGCGCTATACACATATCATCCCTTCAGGATGAGGACTAGAATTAGAGTTGAGATTTGAGGATTAATTCGAACTTACAATCACTTCTCAATACATGCTTTAAACCCAAAAAACCGCCTTAAGATTAAGACGGTTTTTATATATTTCAAATTTACAAAGGCGTAAAACCCTAAACCATATCATGACGTTGACATGGTTTAAACTGTTGTGAAGTTTACAGGCCTTAGTCTTGTTTTTTCAACTTCTTAATGCCGATATACGCTCCAAAAGCCATGGCTAAAGGAATTAAGAAGTGTATGGGGCTGTCTGTAACGTTACCACCACCATCATTGCCGGGAAGGCTAGGCTGTGCCATGCTTTCTGTTACAAATAAGGCTACAAAGGCCAGGGCTAATATTAATCTCGATTTCATCGGTATACTGTTTTTTAAAGTTTAGGTTACTTCGTTATTCTATAATTACTTTGGTACTAAAGGACTGTTCGCCTTGTGATAAGTTCATCATATACA
>CAYNCI010000070.1:0-2759 GCA_964396065.1 uncultured Mesohalobacter sp.
TAACGATTTTAGACGATACGAAGAAGACGCTGAAACTACCGACGCCACAAATATGGTAGGTAAAGTAGATTTCACTAATTTTTTTAAACTTTTCAATAAGCACGATTCTTACTTCAAGTTTGGTGCTAAAGTAAGAATGCAGACCAACTCAAAATTTAGAGATAATGTGGTGTTTGCAATAAACGATCCCAATAATGTTTTGCGAGCTAATGAAGCATTTCTAAGAGTCATTGGCACAACTGAGCCAGACAACTTTATGTATGACAATGTCAGATTTGGACCAACAGTAGATAGAAACCGGTTTAGAAACTATATTTCAGATAACAGGGCATTCTTTCAAACCGCAGACAATGCGTGGGATTCCAGAAGATTATCGCTTAGTGATACTTACGACGCCTTCGAGGATATTTATGCGGCTTACATCATGGGAAGATTTCAAATTGATAAATTAATGATACTTGCCGGTGTAAGATATGAGTATAACGATGTAGGCTACGATGCTTTTGAAGTGATTAGACAGGGAACAAACGTTGAAGGGACACCAATTTCCGGAGGAAATGATTATGGTTTTATACTACCAAATATTCATTTAAAGTATAGTTTAAACAGGTATTCAGCGTTGCGTTTTTCGTCCGTTTTCAACTATGCCAGACCAAATTTTGTAGACCTAGTCCCTTTTGTCAATTTTGATGCAGATGCTGTAAGGTTGTCTTTAGGAAATCCGGAATTACTACCGGCAAGTGCATTTAATCTTGATTTTATGTACGAAACTTATTTCAAAAACGTAGGGGTTTTATCTATTGGAGCCTTTTATAAAAGTATAGACGATTTCCAATTCTCCAGAATAGATCCGTCATTGGCTGATGAATTTCCTGGATATCCTAATACTCAAGGTTTCGAATTTAGACAAGAACAAAATGGAGAAAATGCAAAAGTGGCTGGATTGGAAATTAATTTTGTAAGATCGCTCGACTTTTTACCAGGAATTTTCAAAAATTTAAGTCTTAATGCGAACTATACTTATGCTTTTTCCGATGCGTTTACGCAAGACAGAGATGGGATTTCTTTACCGGGGCAGGCAGAACATACAGCTAATGCCGCTTTAGCATTTGATTATAAGAAATTTACTACACGACTTTCGGCAAACTACAATGGTGAGTTTTTAACGTCTATAGCCAGTCAATCTCAGGATGATATCATTCAAAAAGACAGGTTACAGTTAGACTTAAACGCCTCTTACGATATAGACAAAAATTGGAGAATATATACCGAAGTTGTTAACATGACCAATGCACCTGCCATACGATATCAAGGCGATAGTTCAAGAATTTCTAGAATAGCCTATTTCGGTTGGTGGTCAAGAGTTGGGTTATCCTATAGATTTTAAATACCTGAATGATGATTAAAAAAATATATACAACTGTAATTTTAGCTACGCTAGTACTTCTGTTCTCTTGCGAAAGAGATAAAGATTTTATTCTGCCCGGTCCAAAATTAAATACGCTTTTTGAAGTACAGAACAATTTTGTCCAAGAGCCCGGAAATAATGTTATTTTAGAATTTGAACTAGAGGCCACTTCCGGAATTCAAAGTTTTGACGTCTTTAAAAACGGTGCCATTTTTGAATCTGTAAACGAATTTGTAGGAAACATTTCTGCAAACTACTTGTTTGATTATCAGATACCACAAGATGAAGCTCTAGGAACTACGACTGAATTCTCTGTACAATTGATAGACGCCGAAGGTCGAGAAGCCAGTTTTGGCTTTAGTGTTGTTTCGGGTTCAACCTTTACTGAAATAGTAGAAAATATAAATGGTAATGAAGTTATTAGAGTAAAAGGTAGAGTAAATGGCGATTACAGCTTTCTTGAGCAAAACACATATGTTGTAGATAGTACTTTTTCGATAGAAAATAATGGAAACCTTACCATAGAAGCGGGTTCTACCATTTATTTTAAAACCTATCCGGATGAAACCACTTCAAGGTTAGTCATTACAAGAGGTTCAACAATCAATGCGGTGGGTACTGCTGAAAATCCTATTGTATTTACAAGTGATAAACTTTTAACAGGCGAAACGCCACAGGCAGACGATTGGGGTGGGTTGTTTATTTATGGCAACGCCCCAACCAACCAAGGCAGTGTGGTCTTAGAAGACGGGTTTAGATACGGAGGTAATGCGATGAACGAAAGCTCAGGAACACTTAGCTATATCAGAATAGAACACGCCGGGAAAAATGAACTTCATGGTGTACATTTATTTGGTGTAGGTGCCGGTACGCAAATTGATCATATCCAAGTTTTTAACAATGAGAATATAGCCTTTAGGCTAAAAGGTGGTGGTGTAAACTTAAAATATATTTCAGCTATCAAACACGGTGGATATGGTCTCTGGGCAGAACATGGCTGGCAGGGTTATGGTCAATTTTGGGTGTTTCAAACCGACAGACAAGCCACGCTAGTTCCTGTAAACTTCTGGAATCAGGCCCGTTCAGTCGAATTTAGAAACGACGAAGAATTCTTCCTAACCGAACCAAGAACCGAATTTGTAGTCAGTAACGTGACTTTAATTGGTAACGGCGATGCAGAAGGTACTGAAAATGGTACACGAAGAGGCGTAAGAGTTAGAAGAGGTGCTTTTGGTATATTCCAAAATGCCATAGTTACAGAATTTCCGGATGACGCGGTAAGATTAGAAGATTTAGATACAGAAGAATTAGGAAATGAAATGATTTTAGATAATATACACGCTTTTAATAA
>CAYNCI010000070.1:2769-3918 GCA_964396065.1 uncultured Mesohalobacter sp.
AACAGGGTAAATTACAGCGAAGATGCAGAAAGCTTCTTCTTAAACAGTGGAAACTACAATTTGTCCGAACAACCTGTGCCGGGCATAAACATAAACAATTTTGTGGGCTCTTTACCTTCATCATTTAACCCTACTTCTGTAAGCTCCTGGTTTGACAATGCACCTTTTATAGGTGCAATCCAGGATGCCGGAAACGATTGGACTGCAGAAGGTAACTGGTTCAAAAACATCGATGGAACAATCAGATAATAATAAATAAATTAATTAAAACCAAAACAATGAAAAGAAGAATGAACAACTTTTTTAAACTCACAATTTGCGTTTTCGCCTTAGCTTTTACCATAGCTTGCGATAACGACGACGATGGTCCGGCGCCGACCTTTCAAACCCCGCAAATCAGCATTACCAGTGAAAGCACTTCACTTTTAAAACCTGGCGACCCGATTGAAGTGACTGTTTCTCTTACAGCTGAAGCGGGAAATCAAACCTTAATTGTAAATCGAGGAGGTGGAATTTTAGCTCAAATAGATTTAGATGAAACTGCTACCAGCTTTACTTACACAGGAGCTAATGTTTCAGACAACTTAGTTGAAGGTGATACTGAGCAATATGAATTCATATTGGTTGATACTCAGGATCAACAATCTTCTCCAGCTGTATTTACTGCAGATGTTGCTGTTTACGATATGATAAATGTAAAAGGCAGAGACATTTTTAATGTGGGTATACCTACGGATGGTATCGTACCAGGAGGTACAGATGTTAAATTTGCAAATGGAAGAGAGTACTACATCAGCAACTCTTTATTCTTTCAACCCAATTCAACCTTAACAGTAGAAGAAGGAGTCACCATTTATTTGGCAGATCTAGCCGACACAAATGTTGAAGTAGACATGACACCGGGATCTGAGGTTTTTATTGAAGGTACTGCTAATGCACCGGTAGTAATGACTTCTGAAAATGCTATAGACAACACTGCTCAGCCGGGCGATTGGGATAGATTTAGAATAGACGGTGTACAAAATTCCGTAGTAAGATATTTAAGAACAGAATATGCGGATACAGGCTTTAGAGTTTCCGATTGCGATAACAGTAATACTGTAGAATTTATTCAGGTATTTTTACCAGCTAATGAAGGCTTTTATGTAA
>CAYNCI010000070.1:3928-8487 GCA_964396065.1 uncultured Mesohalobacter sp.
TACAGAATTGGAGATGATTTTGCAGGTACCGGACAGTTTTTGATAGCTGTAAGAGTAAATGCCAGAGGCAGTCAGGAAGAAATATACATGAGAGATAACTCTGCACATTCTCTTGCTAACATCACGTTGGTAGGTCCAGGAATGGACGGTGGAGGCGACGACGGCTTAAGATACAGAGGAATAAGTGCTAAAGTGTATAGCTCTATTATTGCAGACTATCCTGATGAAGATATTAAAGTTGAAGACGATTTTGCTCCTACTGATTTGAATGGTGATAATGTTTTAGCCTATTCTTACACCTTTAGAGGTGGTGATGCTGCAAAATCTGATGGGGTGAGAGCACTATATGGTACATTTGATGCCAATGGTGACCCATTGACTAACCCTTTCTTTAACAATGCACTTCAAGGCGGACCAACTGCAGATGATTTTGTTTTTGAAGAAATTGCAGGTATTGGTACCAACGACTTTGTGCCGGATGCAGAGCAAGTAACTAAAGAAAATTTTGACCCTTCTACTGTAAATGCAGCATTTCTTTCCAACACTTTTGTTGGTGCTGTTCAAAATGCAGATAACGATTGGACTGCTGGCTGGACTAAAAATGCCGACGGTAGCTTAAGATAATTTTTAACTTATCATATTAGCCAGAAGTGGGTTGAATAATGGCTCGCTTCTGGTTTTTTGTAATATTGGTTTTATGATTTTATTTAAACAACTTTTTACTTTATTTTTTGTTATTGGTTTAGTTTCCAATGCCTTATTTTCACAAACGCACCTAAAAAACTTACCGCCAAAATACCCGCAATTTGACCATAAGGCCTCTCCCAAGCCGGATAGAATTTTATTATCTTGGGCAAAAGACACGTATACCTCTCAAACCGTAACCTGGAGAACAGATACAACTGTAACGAAAGCCTATGCACAAATAGCTATAGCCGATCCATCTCCGGAATTTCATGAATACGATACAACATATACGGCAGAGACTGTTTCTTTTTTAAACCCTTACACCAATGCCAATTACCATACAGTAACTTTTGAAAACTTAAAGCCCAATACCCATTACGCCTATCGAGTGGGCAGCAAGCCGTACTGGAGCGAATGGATACAATTTAAAACGGCTACCGAAAAGGTGCAGCCTTTTTCTTTTATCTACATGGGTGATGCCCAAAACAAATTGTATTCACATTGGTCCAGAGCCATTAGAGCGGCTTACGCCAAAGCACCACATGCCAAATTTATTGTACATGTTGGAGATTTAATCAATCACAGCCAAAACGATTACGAATGGGGCGAGTGGTTTAAAGCCGGTAGTTTTATCCATAGCATGATACCAAGTATCATCATACCCGGAAACCACGAATACATAAAAATTGATAAGAAAAAAATAGGCATTTCACCTTACTGGAATCCTCAATTTAATTTTACTAAAAATGGACCGGAAGACTTACAAGACGAATGTTACTATACCGATTATCAAAATACCAAAATCATAGCACTCAATACCAACGAAAATTTCGAACAGCAGGCCAAATGGCTTGAAGAAGTTTTAAAAAACAACAAAAAAGAATGGGTTTTTGTGATTTTACACCATCCCATCATTTCGGCAGCTAAAGGCAGAGTAAATGAAGGTATTATGAATAACTGGAAACCTATATTTGACAAATACAAAGTTGATATGGTGCTTCAAGGCCATGACCACACCTATGGTAGAGGACAAAATCTAAATTCAGGTTTGAATGCTTGGAACGAAGATTCGGGCACGGTATATGTCGTTTCCGTATCCGGACCAAAGACCTACAGTTTAAGCGATCACGAATGGATGCAAAGGTCTGCTGAAAATACACAGATGTATCAGGTTATCGATGTAGAAAAGAATAAACTGACTTATACGGCCTATACTGTAGACGATAAAATTTACGATGCCTTTGAAATTATTAAAGTTAAAGGAGAAAATAATCAGTTGAAAGAACTTCCGGTGGATATCAAAGAAGAAAGACGATTTCAAAATACATTAAAAGATCCTGACGATAATTAATTCTTTTAGATTATGAACAAGCTTGATTTCTTGTGTTTAGTATTCTTAGGATGGTTTAGCTATTTTCAACTTTCAGCTCAAGGTTTACGGCTGGAAGATTGCAAAATAGAACTTAAGAACAATATTTTAAGCATAGAAAATAATCGTATTAAACAAACTTTTAACTGGAATGGCGGTCAGCTTATACCACTAGAACTCGAAGACAAAAGTCAAGCAGGAAACACTTTTGTGTTGCCGCAAAAACAAGCAGGTTTACGTTTAACCCCTAATAAAACAAAGGCTAAAAATGATACCTTAACTGTTTCAATTGAACGTCTTTCTGCTTTAGATCCTGGGTTCTTAAGAGCAACAATTACGTTTAGTCTGGATGAGCTCAGCATAAAACGAATTATAGATATTTTTCCAAATACCTCTGCAATCACGCATACCTTTTATCTTAAAGGGAAAACAGATCCCGACACAAAATCTGTACAACAAACTCAGAAATTGAGCATGATTGAGTCTGATGAACAAACAGAGGATTTTTTGCCCACCATAGGTAATGTCGCCCTAGAAAATCCACATTGGCAATTTGAAGTGGTTAATTTTAAAGAGGCAACAGATTACCATAACACCTTAACTCATAGCTATATCATTTCAGCTTATTCTAAAGCCGAAATAGTATCCGGCAATTTTCTTTTAGCTACAAATCCACTAAAAAATCAAGGTTTCTTTGCCATAAAAGAGTCACCTTTGGGCGAGAGCCAGTCCGATTACCTTTATAAAGATTTCCAATTGAGTAAAACTGAAGTTGCTGTACTTGGTTTAGGCATTCCTGAAAGTCATATTTTTCAGGATGCATGGACAAAAGGCTATGGCTATAGCATCGGTGTTGGGACTTCAGAAAAAGAAAACTTGCTCATTAAAGCCAAAAACTATCAAAAACAAAAAAGAGCACTGTTGAAAGACAGAGACGAAATGATTCTCGCTAATACCTGGGGCGACCGCAGTAAAGACAGCAGAATGAATGAAGCATTTATTCTCGAAGAGCTAAAAGCAGGAAAAAGATTAGGTATTACACATCTTCAGCTTGATGACGGCTGGCAACAGGGATTGTCTAAAAATTCTGCTTCAAAGTTAGGTCAACAATG
Organism: uncultured Mesohalobacter sp.; assembly: GCA_964396065.1. Classification (GTDB taxonomy): domain Bacteria; phylum Bacteroidota; class Bacteroidia; order Flavobacteriales; family Flavobacteriaceae; genus Psychroflexus. Next base: position 7,097 of record CAYNCI010000070.1, read on the forward strand.
GGACGATTGGCATAAAGACGATTGGCAACCGCATAAAGAACGGTTTCCAAACGGCTTTAATAAGATTGTAAAAGCTGCTCGAAAAAATAATATAGAGATCTGCTTATGGTTTAATCCCAGCAAAAAAAATAATTACGAAAACTGGGAACGAGATGCTGATATTCTGATAGATTTCTACAATACCTATGGCATAAAAGTCTTTAAAATAGATGGTATTGAATTATCAGGTAAAACTGCAGAAATACAACTGAGAAAGTTTTTTGATAAAGTACAAAAAGCAACCAAGGGCAAAGTTGTCTTCAACCTCGATGTTACCGCCGGACGCCGTATGGGATATTTTTACTTCTTAGAGTACGGCAACTTGTTTATGGAAAACCGCTATACCGATTGGGGTAATTATTATCCGCACCATACCTTAAGAAACCTTTGGATGCTTTCTAAATACATTCCGGCAGAAAAAATACAAGTCGAATTTTTGAATAAATGGAGAAATACCCATAAATATGAGGAAAACGATCCCCTGGCACCTATAAACATACCTTTTGAATACCAGGTTGCTTCTACATTTGCCGGACAACCTTTGGCATGGGCAGAGATGAGTCAACTGCCGGAGCAAGCTTTTGCTGCTAAGGACTTACTTAAGGCCTACAAAAAGATGCAACATGATTTTCACAACGGTGTGATCATGCCTATTGGTGAGGAGCCTAACGGACTAAATTGGAGTGGTTTTCAATCTATTGGCGATAAAAAAGGCTACGTTTTAATTTTTCGTGCTTACTCTGACCAAGAGAATAAGAAAATTAAAACACATCTGCCTGCTTCAACATCGGTTGTATTCAAAACAGCATTTGGAGATGGGAAATCCTTTGAGGCTAAAACAGACAGCGAAGGCCACATCGAATTTTCATTACCTGAACCACATAGCTTTGGCATGTTTAGCTATGAGGTTTTAGATTAAGCTGTTTACATAATACCTCCAACCCATAGCCCCAACGGGGCGACATACATCAATAATGGGTGTAACCCATACTAATTACCCAAAAGCACATCAGCCCCAACGGGGCGACATACATTAGAACGGGGCGACATACATTAGAACGTGGCAATTAATAATAGAATGGAGAAAATATATTTCTAATCATACTGCTCACAATATCCATAAAAACAACACGTTACAAAAAACATCAAAATTATAAACATGCCTCAATCCTTAGTTAAAAATTATATTCATATTGTGTTCAGTACTAAGTATCGTCAAGCTCTGATAGATGAGCAGATAGAGGAAGAGTTATATCGCTATCTTGGCGGAATTTGCAACAAATTAGACTGTCAGGTAATCAAAGTAGGCGGTTACACAGATCATATTCATATTCTTTGTATGTTATCGAAAA
>CAYNCI010000070.1:8522-12630 GCA_964396065.1 uncultured Mesohalobacter sp.
GAATTAAAGGCCAATTCATCAAAATGGATAAAAACCAAAGGCGAAAAGTATAAAAATTTTTATTGGCAGGATGGCTATGGTTGCTTTTCTGTAAATCCAGCACAAGTTGCTATCGTAGAAAGATATATAACCAACCAAAAAGCGCATCATAATAATAAAAAATTCAAACAAGAGTATCGGGCTTTTTTAAAGGAATACAAAGTAGAATACGATGAGCGTTATTTATGGGATTAGAACACTTTGGATACATATGTCACCCTTTCAGGGTTTTTAGAATAATCTAATTTTCACAACACCGGGTTAACCCCGATGTTGATATACAATCGCCCTTTCAGGGCTTTTAGACAATCTTTACTTATACAAGACCGGATCAATAAGCATAAAACAGGTCAACACGCCTGCATGCCAAGTCTAACCCAAAGTTTGACATATCTACCAAACCTGCCTTATCCTAATTCCACTAATTAGACTTTCTCCTTTTTTATTTAAAAATTCAATGTTGATTTGTTGTCGGTCTTCAACTTGTATTTCCCATTTTTTTCTGAAGGGGTAGTTGTAGCCATAATCTTTGAGTAAATCCAGGTTTTCAATTAGGGTTTTGCCATTAATGACCACATCAAAAATGCGCAAACCACCTTCATGTTCTGGAGATTCTATGCCTTCAACAAATCGCCTGGATTTTGGGTAGGGTTCTACCCAAAGTAATTCCACTTCATATTTGCCTGCGGTCACATCAAATCGATATGCTTTTGCACCAACCCTCATGGTTTGGTAAAGTGGAATAAATTCAGTGATGGTTTGTATGTCTTCTTTAGTACCAATTTTGTTGGCAACGTATAGCGGCTCGCCGTCAACATAACCCCAACTGCCAGGTAAATAGGCTTTATCTTGTAACCATGTCACTTGGCCGTCGGTGTCAAAAAACGAATAATTAGAGCCTGCATTTAAAGCAATTTCTATTTTTTCAGTCGAACTTTTTAAGCCGTAAGGCATAAAGTTGAAATCAATAATCAGTTTGTCTATGCTGTAGTTTTCATCCTGAGTTTTGGCAATGATTTCATGCTCACCATCTGTAAAAGGTACCTGCCAGATTGCCGAAAAATTTTCAATAGATTTTACGCCGAGCGATTTCCCGTTTTGAAAAAGTTCAACGGTTTTGGCATTAGAATATACTTGTACCGGTTGATTTACAAATGGCTCATCGTTTAGGGGATAACCTGCACGGTGCTTCCAGTTGGTTTCTGCAATTTTTAGTACAGGTTGGTCGGACAAAGCCGCCTGAAAAAGGAAGTACGTGTCTTTAGGTGTTCTGTCTGCTTCTGCTAAACCTTTACTATTAAGATGTGGAATGGCATCTATACGTCTCTCGGAGTTAAAGTCTATCAAATTCCAAACTGAAGCACCAGCTATATAAGGACGCTCAAATAGTTGACTCAGAAAACTTTCTAAAAATCGCTTCTGACCTTCAACCGTAAAATCGAACCGTTCAGGATTGGTGCTGTGCAACCTGACATCCGATCCTGCGCCATATTCGCTGATAAAGTGTATTCTGTCCGGGTACTTTTCATGTTGCTCGTCCATATACTTTCCGAAATCTTCAAAGGTATCGTAATACCAGCCATGATATAAATTCCAACTGACAATCATTGGAATTTCAGTAATTTTTGAAGATTCATAAAGCGGGTAATTGTGGCAGGCCATGGCAGTATACCTTGTAGGGTCTTCTTGTCGTACAAGATTTTCAAGTTCCTGAGCTAATTTTACCGTGGCTTCGGTATGTGCATCAACAACATTTTCATCCAAAAATCGATGCGCCCAATAAATTTCGTTCATGTATCCCCACATGATGACACTCGGATGGTTAAAGTGCTGTCGCACCATTTCTTTAACCATCAATTTAGAATGCTCGTCATGGGCTTTACTAAGGGTAACCTCATTTACGAGAGGAGTTTCTTCCCAAACCAAAAGACCCAATTCATCTGCTGCCTGAAGAATAGCCGGGTCTTGAGGGTAGTGTGCTAGTCGAATAAAATTAGCGCCCATGTCTTTCAACAATTGCATATCCCGACGATGTAAATCGTCTGACAGTGCATTGCCTTTGCCCCAGAAATCTTGGTGACGATTGGCGCCCATCAACTTTAAGGGCTTGCCATTTAAGAAAAAGCCTTCGTTGGCATCAAACCTGAACCATCTAAAACCTAACGGATTATCCACCTGGTCTATGACAACATCATCCTGAATAATTTTTGAAACCACCCGATATAAATTGGGATGTTCCGGAGACCAAAGCTGAATGTCCTTTATTTTTTCTGAATCAAAACTGGACGTCATCTCTTCAAATGGATTCAAATTGAATTTTTGCTTTCTCTCATAAATTATTTTTCCATCGCTATCGATAATATCATGCTCGAGTTTGATTTTTTGAGCTTTATCGGTATCATTTTTTAATATACTTTTTACGAGTACCCTTGCATAATCTTCATTTACAGTGGGTGTTGAAATATACACACCGGATGAGGCGTAGTCGTTCATGCTGAAATGAACAGACGAGGTTTTTATAAGAAAAAGGTCGCGATAGATGCCACCAAAAAAGGTGAAATCTGCTGAAAGCGGAGGAATATCCGGATGGTGAGCATTATCAACTTTAATTTTTATGAGATTATCTCCTGCAGGATTCAGAAAAGGTGTAATATCAAATTGAAATGCGGAATAGCCCCCAACATGTTCTCCCGCCTTTTGACCATTTACGTAAAGCGTAGTTTCCTGATTGGCTCCTTCAAAATACAGAAAGTATTTTTTGCCCACTTCTTTTTTAAGATGCAGAGACTTCGCATACCAGGCTACACCACGATAATACCCGCGTTCACCATCATCCAACACATCTTTATCATTCCAGGTATGCGGAATGTTTACAATTTTTGCAGAATCTTTTATGTCTTCAATTTGACCTTTTAAAGAATCAGTTTTAGAAAAATACCAGTGATAGTTTAGGGATGACTTTTCTCTGTTTTGAGCATTTAGTCCAAATCCAGCGATTAAAACAAGTAATGTTAACAGCGTTTTAAAAAAAATATATCTCATTATAAGTAGGTGTTATAATGAGACTTTCTGAAGTAAATAATCTTTAAGCGTTGTAAAAATAGTATAATTATTCCTTATTTTAGAGGTTTTTAAAACAATTTTGAGACGTTATGTCATTCTTTAAAATTTTAAGGCTGTTTTGTTTTTTAATGTGCATTCAATGTATTGGATATGCTCAACAAAATTCATTTGAACATAAACTCAAGTTTGATAACTTTTCTATAGATAAAGGCTTGTCGCAAAGCACGGTGCTTTCAATTTTTAATGATGATAAAGGCTTTATCTGGATAGGAACCCGAAACGGGCTCAATAAGTTTAATGGTTATGATTTCAAAATATTTCAGAATAAGATTAATGACAGCACAACCATTAACGGCAATACCATTTACGATATTAATCAGGACACAGAAGGGCAGTTGTATGTGGCCACCAACAAAGGACTGAGCCTTTTTGATGCCTATACCAATCAATTTAAAAATCACCAGTTTCCTAAACCATACCAAAATGCAATACCTTATACCATAAGCATAGACAAGCATTCTAGGCTTTGGCTGAGTACTAATCGTGGTTTGCTGTTATTTGATACCAAAAAACAAAACTTTTCACACTTCTCTACGCTGTTAACTTCAGATTTTGAAAAGGCTGAAAGTGCTTCTTACACCAGTTACCTGGATAAAAATGACCTGCTTTGGGTAGGCACGAATAACAATGGGATTTTCGCTATAGACATTGCTGATGCTGAAAATACTTTCAAAATAAAGTACAATTTTTCTCCTGAAGTTTTAAACGACATTCGTATTGAAGGTATTCTGCCAGCCAAAGACGATAAACTATGGGTGGCAACTTATGGTAAAGGTTTATTTCTCTTGAATAAAGAAGGAATTGTAGAAAAGCATTACCATAAATCTGCAGACGTTGAAAACCAGAAGTTAACACACGATAACATAAGAAGTATAGCTTTAGACGATGATCAAAACTTATGGATTGGCACGTTTGAAGGCTTAAATGTTTTAAATACTAAAACCCA
>CAYNCI010000071.1:0-12441 GCA_964396065.1 uncultured Mesohalobacter sp.
AAAATACGTTAAAAATATTTCATGGTGCTCGTGGGATTACGGAATGGGTTAAAGTAGATCCAAAAACAGAAAACCAATGATAAAATTCTTTAGAAAAATAAGGCAAAATCTACTCTCTGAAAATAAATTCAGTAAGTATATGCTTTATGCATTAGGCGAAATCGTCTTAGTGGTAATTGGAATTTTACTCGCCCTTCAGATCAATACCTGGAATGAAAACAGGAAAATCAACAAACAAGAATTACAACTTTTAGAATCCCTTCAAAAAGAATTTACATTTAATAAAAATGAATTGGACCGTTCGATAGAAAAATCACAATTAATTCAGAATAGATGTGAAGCAATATTGGAAAACACAGGAAACCGTGAAATAAAGTTATCTAAAATTGAAAGTGATTCTCTAATAAATTGGGGTTTAACGAACATAGTTACTTATGACGTAAGTGATGGTATAATAAGCGATATTATAAGTTCGGGCAAAATTCAAATAATCAAAAATGAAAGAATAAAAAACTTCCTCTCAAATTGGAACGGAATTCTTAATGATGTCAAAGAAGACGAAACTTGGGCTGTAAACGAAAGAAATACTATCATATATCCCTTCTTATATAAACATTCAAATTATACTAGTACTACCCAAAGCATGAGCCAAAACACTGAAATTACTTCGGGTTTTGATACGGATTACAAGGCAGTTTACAAATTAATAGAATTTGAAAATCTTGCGAATAGTCAAAGAAGATGGAATAGAAAAAATGAAAGAAATTATAAATATCTCAAAAGTAAAATTGAGGAAATAATAACCCTTTGTGAACAAGAAGTAGATTTAAAAAAGTAATCCGTGATAAAATTCTTTAGAAAAATACGCTACGACCTTATGGAGAAAAACAAAACTGGAAAATATTTAAAATATGCCATTGGAGAAATTATCCTAGTTGTTATTGGAATCTTAATTGCACTTGCTTTAAATAACTGGAACTCAAATAGATTATCTATTGATCGAAATAACACGTTACTAATAAAATTATCTAAAGAGTTAGATTTAAATATTGAACGAGCTGCTAGCCTGGATTCTTTTGAATTTGGAGGCTTTAAGAGTAAATTAAAATTCACTGACAGTATTTTCAATTTACTTGATAAAAATCTGGCAAGAAATCACTTAGATTACATAACAAGTGAATTGATATTTTATGTAAACACCTTTAACCTAAATACTTCCGTATTTCAAGAATTAAAGAACACTGGTAGTTTGTATTCAATAGGCTCAGATAGTCTAGTTACTCAAATTCAAAAGTATTACCAGCTTTGTGAAAGAGAATCATACTACAATCTAGAGTATAGTCAAAACGTAAAAACTCTTCAGTTTAGATGCTCCGACGGATGGTACGATCTAAAGTATCTCTATAATAAAGATCCAGATGAGGCAATAAAACATCATCCTTGGATTACCAATCCAAGATCTCCTGAATACATTAAATTTAGACAATTCGTTCATTCAGCAAGGAATCAGCATCGGCTGATGTCCTTCAAATTAAATGGTATAATCAAAGAAGCTGAAAAGCTGAAAAAACTTATAGCTTCTGAGCAAATGAGAAAGGTTTTAAAAAGAACTAATAGTTAGTAAGTGAATAACGAAAGGACAACAATGTATAACCGCAATTACAGCGGATTCGACTACCTCCGAATCCACTCGGAATTGCTTAAGTTAGTATTTAATCCGAAAATAAACGCTAATTTAACCCGTATCTAACGGTTATACGGAGCATTTAGCCTTCATCACCAACATATGATCAAATTTTTTCGACAAATAAGACTCAATCTCTTAAAGCAAAACAAAACTGCAAAATATTTGAAATATGCTTTTGGCGAGATACTACTTGTCATGATTGGGATTTTATTAGCCTTACAGGTAAATAACTGGAATGAACAACGAAAACTACGTGAGCAAGAACTTAATGCACTTGTAGAAGTCCGTGCTGATCTGTTAAATACGATGTGGGATATTGAAAATAATCTTCAGATCATGCGAAGAAGCCTCACTAGTGCCTGGAGGATCAAAGAACTCATAAATACATCCGAAGTATTTCCGGATAGTCTCGGATCCGATTTGTATGCAGTAGCGCACGATGAGTTTTTGTACGTGGTATCAAAAACCTATTCCGCACTTAAGTCTGCCAGCTTCAAGCTTATAAAGTCGGAAGAAATCCAGCGCAACCTAGATCGTCTATATGAAATTAGTTTTCCAAGAGTGCAGATGGCAACCAGCATTGAACCGGATATTCAAGCCTATTTTTCCGATTACATTAAAAATAACTTCAAAGCCGTTTCCGCCGATACGCTTTACAACTCCGGTATAAATATTAAAGAATTAACCAGCTCGGAGTTATTCAATGCCGGCCGTGGATCCATCCTAAATTACGTTCCAATTGATTATGCTCATTTTAAAAACGACCCCGAATTCCGTCTTCTCCTCGAAAACAGCATTCGCTGGAGGATGATGAAAATACTCAGATACAAGAATGCTATGGCAGACACCGAAGAAACCATCGATCTTATAGAAGAATACCTCAGCGGGAAGGTTAAATTCCCGCAGACAAGGAGACTGTCCTATTTATTGGAAAAAGAAAATGGAGTAGACCTTATTATTGACATAATCAATAAAAGAGACACGGATGATCAGAGATATAATATTTCAGAAGCGGCAATTAACAGCTTAGGCTATCGATTGGTCAGAATTGATAGAAAAACGGACGCATTGAAGATCTTTAAATTAAACACAGAAGTATATCCAGATGCATTTAACACCTATGATAGTTATGGAGAAATTCTGATGTTAACAGGCGACATTGAAAATGCCATAAAGGCGTACGAAAAATCATTAACTCTGAATCCACATAATGAAAATACCAAAAGGGTACTTTTGCAGTTAAAGGACAAAGGCTAACAACTAAGTTTTCCCCGCCTCAGACAGGGCAAGCTGTCGCGTGCTAAGCAGCATTCTAAAATAACTCAGAAAAAATTAGACTGAACCCTTCTACCTATATTTTGATTTAAGCACAAGCTAAAGTTTGTAATCTCATAAGACTAAAAACGGGTAATGTGAGAAGTAATTACAATCTACTATCTTGCTTGCCTATTTTCGTAATTGTTTAGCTTCGAAGTCACAGACTTCGCAGAGCGGGTCGCTCTGCGGTGAATAATTACTTTATTCGCCGTAAAAATGCGGTGAATAATACTTATATTTGCCGCAAAGTCAAAAATTAAAAATGTCTAAATACATTTACGAACACAAAAACTGGACAAGTTTTACTTGGCGTGAGGCCGACATCAACGCTATTTTTGGAGAAGTTCGAAGCCTCCAAGGCAAGATTATTGGTCAGATGGATACACTTGGTTTTGCTAAGAAAGAAGAAGCGACACTTGCAACTTTAACACTTGACGTTATTAAATCATCTGAAATAGAAGGTGAAAAACTAGACTATGACCAAGTTCGATCATCAATTGCAAGAAGACTTGGTATTAACATAGCGGGACTTATTCCAGCAAACAGAAACGTAGAAGGTGTTGTTGAAATGATGCTTGACGCAACTCAGAATTATCAAAAGCCACTGACAAATGAACGACTGTTTGGCTGGCATTCGGCACTTTTTCCAACAGGACACAGCGGCATGCATAAAATAGAAGTTGGAAGCTATCGTACAGGTGAAATGCAAATAGTATCGGGAGCAATGGGAAAAGAAAAAGTCCATTATGAAGCGGTTCCTTCAAATAGAGTAAAAAAAGAAATGGATAAATTTTTAAAATGGTTTAATGACTACTCACTTATTGACCCTGTTCTAAAATCTGCAATCGCCCATTTCTGGTTTATTATCATACACCCATTTGACGATGGTAACGGAAGAATTGCAAGAGCAATTTCGGATTTGATGCTTGCCCGTGCAGATAAAACGAAAGAACGTTATTATAGTATGTCAAGTCAAATTTTGCTTGAACGAAAAGAATATTATGCAATTTTACAAAAAGTTCAACACAGCAGTAGCGACATTACAGATTGGTTAAACTGGTTTTTACACTGCCTTAAAGATTCTCTTACAGCAACGGAAGCGACCTTACATAAAATATTAAGAAAAAACGAGTTTTGGAAAATTCATGAAAATACTAAGTTTAATGAACGACAAAGATTAATGTTGAACAAACTCATTGACGGATTTGACGGAAAACTAAAATCATCAAAATGGGCAAAAATTGCAAAATGCTCACCTGACACTGCATTACGTGACATCAAGGATTTAATTGAAAAGGGAATATTACGACAAGAAGAAGGAGGTGGACGAAGCACAAACTATGACATGGTAGACTTCTGAAAGTAACTCTACCACCAAAAACTAAGTTTTCCCCGCATCAGGCGGAGCAAGCTATCGGGTGCTAAGCAGCATTCTAAAATAACTCGGAAAAAATTAGACAGAACCTTTCTACCTATATTTTGATTTAAGCACAAGCTAAAGTTTGTAATCTCACAAGACTAAAAAACGGGTAATGTGAGAAGTAATTACAATCTACTATCTTGCTTGCCTATTTTCGTAATTGTTTAGCTTCGAAGTCACAGACTTCGTAGAGCTGCGGACTTTAATATGCCACTAATGCACGAATTAATACGAGAAATCATTAGTGCATTCGTGGCCAAAAAAATCATAACAGGTTTCAAGATTAATATAGAAAATTAGGTTATTTACCTTAGAGAACCTTGTTTAAGCTCCAATCTCTTGTAAATACTTTTTTGGTGTTGTCCCATATTTCTTTTTAAACGCAGCAATAAAATGGCTTGCCGTGCTATAGCCTACAGAAAATCCAACTTCGTTTACGTTTTGATTTCCCCTTTCAAGTAATTTTCTCGCGTATTCTAGCTTATAATTTAAGGTGTAGGAATATACTGTATCGCCATAAATTTCTTTAAAACCTTCTTTTAGTTTTTTCAGACTTAAGCCAACTTCGTCTGCCAAATCTTGTAAAGTTGGCGGATTGGTCATTTGATGTATTGCAATTTCTTTTGCGGTCTTAATTTTTCTGATGTTGTCTTCATCTATAAGAAATGGGCATTGCTCCACATCTATCTCTTCTGTTTTGTTGAAATACAAGCCTAATAATTCGTAAACTTTTGCCTTTAGATACAATTTTTCTACCGATGGGTGTAGGTGGAAATTCAGCATCTGACTCAAAACTACAGCCATAGAAGCTGTTACTTCTTCTTCTGCATAGTATTTCTTATCTTGATTTTCATCATTTAAAAAATCTATGTAGTGCGTTGATGCACTTAAGAGTTGGTGTAGTTTTTTTAATGAGATAAATGCTGAAACCGCAAGAGAGTCTTTTTTTAAAGTCAAGTTGATGGGCAATTTCTGATTTGGGTTATATAACAAAAGACTTTTATCTTCATTGATATGAAGTGAATATTGCCCTTTATTAAACCCAAATGAAATTTCACCTTTTAAGCAAAAGTGAAATTGAATAAAAGATTCGTCGATAGGATATTGAAAATTTAAAGTATCGGTATTGGTATTGCTTAGCCTTAAAATAAAGATTTCCGGCTCTATCTCAAACACCATATCCGAACTTATAGCGTTATTTTTTTTGTTCATTTTTGTTAAAATCAGTTTTTTATTTAGAATAATTCTAAACAACTACCGGAGAAACCCCTTTGCTACGTATGTTTAGAACTAAATTTAATGATAAATATCAGTTTTTTTTTAAAAACACATTTTACGATAAAAATAGAACTTTTAGCGTTATTTTTAATCATACCTATGCGTTAATTTTGCTCTAAATTGTCAAATAGAATTGATGTTAGAATACAGTGTTTCGAAATTTCCTCACTTTTTTGCGATAGGAATTAGCTATGAAAAGGCAGATGCAAAAACGAGAGGCTTGTTTAGTTTGAGTTACGACCAAAAAGTAGACCTCATAAACGATGCAAAACAACAAGGTTTAGAGGGCGTTATGGTAGTCTCGACATGTAATCGTACAGAGATTTACGGTTTTGCTCATAATGTTGAAACCTACATAAACTTACTTTGCAAGCATTCCAAAGGAACTTACAACATATTTAAAGAGGTCGGTTATTCACATACCGACGAAAATGCAATAAATCATGCTTACAACGTGGCTGCAGGTTTAGAAAGTCAGATTTTAGGAGACTTTGAGATCATTAGCCAATTAAAATCTTCTTTTTTAATATCTAAAAAATTAGGTGTAAGCAATTCATTTTTAGAAAGACTCATTAATTCTTTGGTACAAAGTAGCCGAAAAATTAAAAATCAAACGCAAATTTCATCAGGTATTACATCCGTATCTTTTGCTTCTGTACAATATATTTTAGACACTGTAGATCAAATTTCTTCAAAAAATATTTTATTATTTGGAACTGGTAAAATAGGCCGAAACACTTGTGAAAATTTAGTGAAACATACTAAAAACAAAAACATTACCCTAATAAACCGAACCAAGACAAAAGCGGAAGAAGTCGCCGGAAAATACAACTTGATAGTTAAAAATTTCTCTGACTTACAAGCAGAAATCAGAAACGCAGATGTTCTTATTGTAGCTACCGGTGCTCAACATGCTACTGTAACAAAAGAATTAATTTATACTAAAAAAGAGCTGCTTATTCTAGACTTGTCGATACCACAGAATGTATCTGATGATGTCCAGGACCTTCACAATGTTACTGTACTACATTTAGATCATCTTTCTAAAATGACCGATGAGACTCTAGAAAAACGTAAAGACTGCATACCAAAAGTAAAAGCGATTATCAAAGAACAAAAGCTAGACTTTTACGAGTGGTTGCATACAAGAAAATTTGCACCAACGATTAGAGCGCTAAAAGAAAAGTTAAACACTTTTGCTGAAGGTGAGATAGATTACCAATCCAAGCAAATCGAAAACTTTGACGAAAATCAAGCTAAAATCTTCCAGGAACGCTTAATTCATAAGATTACCAGACAATTTGCGAGTCATCTAAGACATGCCAACGGGTCTACACAAGAAGGTATAGATTGGATTGAACGCATGTTCGATTTGGAAGTAGAAAAAGAAGAAGCTTAATACGCTTACTTCACGTATTCGAATTATTATCACTCAGTTTTTGTTTTAAATACTGAATCTCAGCATTCTTATCTTTCAATTCCATTTGATGGTAGCGTAAACTTGCAATCAAATAGATGAGGATAAATAGATAAGTCAATTCTGTGGGGACAATACCTTCTAAAGCTTCAAAGCTATTTAAAACCAAAAACACACCTGAAGCTATCAATGCTGCAAAAGAAATGAGTTTTAATGCTTTTTTCATTGCTCAACTTTATTTATTATACATCGTCGTAATCTACAACTAATTTACTGCTTTGTGGAACGGCCTGACAGGTTAAAATAAGGCCTTCTGCGACTTCGCTATCTGTTAAGATTTGGTTTTTTTGCATAAGAGCTTTTCCTTCTTTAACGATAGCAATGCAAGAGCTGCAAACGCCACCCTGGCAAGAATATGGCACATCGATGTCTTGTTTAAGAATGGCATCCAAGACGAGTTCATCCTTTTGCATAACCAGCTCATGCGTCTCATCGTCTACAATAACGGAAAGATGTGTTGTGCCGTCAGAAGTAATGTTTTCGTTTGCTTCTGCAGAGGAGTAAAACAGTTCGAACTTTATACGATTGGCATCTACTCCATTCTCCAACAAAACCTCTTTAGTATGGTTAATCATTTCCTCCGGACCACATAAAAAGTACTCTGTAAAGTCGATATCAGAATATTTATTTTTGGTAGTGAAATTTATGATGGGTTTTTCAATTCTGCCAAAACGTGCATTATCTTCCCGAGATTGACTAAAAATATATTCCACAAAAAACCGATCTGGGTATTGAGCCTGTAAATCATTAATTTCCTTATAGAAAATAGTTTCTTCCGGCGTCTTGTTTCCATACACCAATACAAATTTTGATGTATCGTTAGAGGATAATATGCTTTTTAGCATAGACATGACTGGCGTAATGCCGCTTCCTGCCGCAAATGCACAATAATGTGATGTGGCCGCTAAATTATCCACCACAAAATGACCTTCCGGAGGCATGACTTCTAGAGTATCATTTTCCTTTAAAGTGGTGTTGACGTAATTTGAAAACACACCATCTTCAATCGCTTTTACCGCAACGCTCAAATCTTCATTTTGAGCTGAGCAAATCGAATATGATCGCCTAACCTCTTCACCATCAATATGTGCAGAAAGGGTAACATACTGCCCTGCTTCGTATTGAAATTGGTCTTTTAGCTCTTCCGGGATATTGAATATGATTTGAACAGCTTTTGGGGTTTGTCTTATGATAGATTTTACTGAAAGTGTATGAAATGACGACATAATTATTTTTTTACAAAATTAATAGGTTGTTGTAAGCTTGAATTCTATACTTCGCTAAATAAAATATAAAGTTTTACTTTGAAGTTATGGGTTAAAGTCTTAGTGTTAATGGGTTTGTTTTGATGTTGACATTTAAATTATACGTATTTATTAAAGGTATAAAAAGGCGTCTTCAAGGTGTTCTACTCTTGTGCCAAGCTTATTTTTTATGATGGCCACAATATCAAATCTAACTTCATAATCCAAATCGTTGCTGTTTATGTAGTAGTCCACTGCTTCTACCAGGTTTTGAATTTGTGATTTTTTTACAAAATCCTGGGGGTCGCCAAATTCCGGAGTGCTTCGCGTTTTTACTTCAACCGCAACAAGAGTGTTGTTATCTAAGGCAATGATATCCACTTCAAATTTTTTATGGCGGTAGTTTTTGGCTAAAATCTCATAGCCTTTTTGCTCTAATAATTTTAAAGCGAGCTCTTCTCCTTTTTTACCTAATTGATTGTGTTCTGCCATAATTTAAAGGTATTGTAGATTTACTGCTTTTCCTTCAACTTCTAGTCTAACATTGCGCCCTAAAGTTAAGGCTAAATTTTCTTTTAGATGCCCGGCAGGAAAATCGAATGCAACGGGTATATCCAAATTTTGGGTGTAAAATTCGACAATCTCGTATGCAGATTTCCCAAAGGGTATACTATTATCATGCATGCTCGACATACCGCCAACAATCAATCCCCTGATTTTGGACAAAATCCCATTTCTTGACAAGTTAAGGAGCATTCGATCGATATGGTATAGGTATTCGTCCAAATCTTCGATAAACAGGATTTTATTTTTGAAATTTGGCAAATCCTCAGTCCCCAAAACGGAATATAAAACCGACAAATTACCTCCTACAAGCTCACCTTCTGCTAAGCCGGTTTGATTTTTAAAATTTGAAATGTAATTGATGTGATACGTTTTTCCAAATAAACTTTGCTGTAAACTTAAGCGTGTATTTTGAGACTTAGAACAAATGTCAACAGGCATGTCCGCATGTAAACTCGCTATGCCTAACTGTTGCAACTTTAGATGTAAAACCGTAATGTCCGAATAGCCGATAATCCATTTAGGATGCTTTTCATAGAAATCAAAATTGAGTTTGTCGAGGATGCGCGCTGTGCCGTAACCGCCTTTTGCAATCCAAATGGCCTTAATTTCCGTATCGTCCAATTGTTGCTGAAGGTCTTCTGCCCTTTCGCTGTCTGTGCCTCCAAACTGTTGGTCTTTTTTGCCAATACTACGCCCTAAAACTACTTGTAAACCCCATGATTTAAGGAGCTCAATAGCCTCTTGAAGTTGTGTGACTTCAACAAATCTTGCTGAACAAACTATGGCAACTTTATCACCATTTTTAAGGGATTCCGGTAAGCGCATTGTAATCTAAATATTAACAGCCGCAGCTACCGCCACAGGACTTCTTTGTTTTTTTTGGAAAAAAGAAGGTTTTTACCAAAAAAGATACCGCAGCAATAAAGCTTATAAACACCAATATTTCCTGAAGTAGTTCCATTATTTTAAAAGTTGAAAAGCAATTAAAGATACAATATACGCAAAAGCAGTCATAGACACAAGCTGAAAGATGGGCCATTTCCAGGTATTGGTTTCTCGTTTTACCACAGCGAGTGTACTCATGCATTGCATGGCAAACGCATAAAACAACAACAAGCTAATTCCGGAAGCAAAATTGAATATTTTACCACCCAATACAGGATTAACCTCTTTAGCCATTCTGTTCTTTATGGTGTCTTCGTCTTCGCTACCTACGCTATAAATTGTGGCTAATGTACCAACAAACACTTCTCTGGCGGCAAACGAGGTAATGATGGCAATGCCTATTTTCCAATCGTAACCTAAAGGCTGTACAATTGGCTCGATGCCTTTGCCCATATAGCCTATAAAAGAATGTTGTAATTTGTAGGAAGCGATTTTTGTGTCTAGTTCTTCGTCGCTAAGATTTAGATTTTCAGCTTGAACTTCAGTTTTTACAATATCTTCAGCCTGGGAGAATTTTTCATTAGGACCATAGCTGGCCAATACCCATAGAATAATGGATATGGCCAAAATAATTTTACCGGCACCAAACACAAAGGACTTGGTTTTGTCTATCACCGTAATCGCAACATTTTTGGGGATGGGCACTTTGTAGTTTGGCATTTCTATAATAAAATAGGTTTTTTGATTGGTTTTCATCACTTTATGCATAAGCCAAGCTGAAGACACAGCCATACCAAAACCTAGGAAATAAAGAAAGAGAAGCACCAATCCCTGATAATTGAAGACGCCTAGAAAAGTTTCGTTAGGAATTACCAAAGCTATAATGATAAGATAAACAGGAAGTCTTGCGGAACAGGTGGTAAACGGAATAACCAAAATAGTAATAAGACGTTCTTTCCAGTTTTCGATATTCCTGGTAGCCATCACCGCAGGAATGGCACAAGCCGTACCGGAAACGAGAGGCACAATACTTTTACCACTTAAACCAAACTTTTTCATGATACGATCGGTCATAAATACCACGCGACTCATGTAACCGCTTTCTTCCAAAATACTGATAAAGAAAAACAAAAACGCTATCTGTGGAATAAAAATGACAATTCCTCCTATGCCCGGGACTATACCTTCGGTGATGAGTTTTGTAAATTGCCCGTCCGGTAATGTGGATTTTAACCATTCGCTTAAGGCTGCAAAGCTTTCATCTATGAAATCCATAGGAATGGCAGACCACTCATAAATAAACTGAAATATAACCAATAAGATAAACGCAAAAATCACGTAGCCCCATACCCGATGCATTAAAATACGGTCTAGAGATGCCCGAAGGCCTTTGGCTGCATTGATGTCTTTTGTAAGGCTTAACTTTAAAGTATCATTAATAAAGGTGTAACGCACTATAATTTCCTTCTGTTGAAGTCTTTTTATTTCAGAAGGTGTTTTAGTTTTGAGAGCTTGTTCTTTTTTGGCTTTAACTTCATTCCTGTCCAGATTACCGAAATTGACATCCTGCGTGATCACCAACCATAACTTGTAAATGTTTTGGTTAGGAAATGTATCCTTTAGCTCATGAAAGTATTGTTTATCAATGACGGAAGCATCGCAACAAGCCTCTGTTGACAATTGTTTATAGTTGGCTATTAACTCCTTCAACTGATCAAAACCTGTGTTTTTTCGGGCGCTGACCAGGGCGACTTTGGTTTTAAGGCGTTCTTCTAGCTTTGGAATATCGATACTGATGCCTTTTCTATCCATACGATCGGCCATATTGATGGCCAAAATACAAGGCAAGCCAAGGTCTTTGAGCTGAGTAAAAACGAGCAAATTACGCTTTAAGTTTTCAATGTCACTCACTACGACCACCACATCCGGATAGTCTTTATCGTTTTTGTTAAGGAGCAATTCTACAACCACATTTTCATCCAGAGATGAAGCGTTTAGACTGTAAGTTCCCGGTAAATCTAATATATGGGCTTTAAGTGTTCTGGATATTTTGGCAACACCTTCTTTTTTTTCAACTGTGATGCCGGGGTAGTTTCCTACTTTTTGGTTTAGACCCGTAAGGGCATTAAACACGGATGTTTTACCTGTATTTGGATTGCCGACCAGCGCTACATTGATTTGTCTCATTTAGTCTTCCAAAATTTTAACGAGCACAGCTTTGGCAGTTTCTTTTCTAATGGCAAGATGCGTATCGTTAATATTAAGATATAGCGGATCTTTGATTTGTGCCATTTTAATCACTTCTACTTCATTGCCTGGCAGACACCCCATTTCGAGAAGTTTTAGCGGAATCGTCTCTGCAGAAATATCGACGATAGTGGCTTTTTGACCACGTTTCAAGTCTGCAATGCTCTTCATTTTTATTTAGATTAATTTTAAACAATGCAAATCTAAGAAATAACTTATATACTTTTTAGGAAATAAGGCTTAAGATTTTGGTAATTCCATTTAGTGTAAAAAAACTATTCCAGCGTCACTATTTTTATTTTAAATTCAAGGTTTAAAA
>CAYNCI010000072.1:0-7776 GCA_964396065.1 uncultured Mesohalobacter sp.
CGCCTTCTTCATAAATAAAGCACTTATCAAGTATGATAGGTGCTTTTTTTTTTGCCATAATTTTACTCTGATTGCTTTAACCCGGATTATGTATTAGAACTTTGTAATGAGAAACAAAAACACAATAAATCAGGATGTTAGATTCGAAAAGCATAGCACCGCTATGGTTAGAGAATATAACGAAGCGAAGCGACTGATTTGCAGTGTTTTTTATTCGTAATAGATTTTCTAATGCATTATTCGGGTTTAATACATGACAAAATTTATATTAACCTAAAGTAATAAAATCAGTTTTGTCCCTTACTCTAAAGAGATCCTGATTTCCTCAATTTCACCTTTTTAGGGGTGCTGCAAAAAATTGAGGAAAATATGTTGAAATCAATTTTTGTCATGTACTTTATCTAATTGCATATCATCTATCCTACCCGGATAACAATTATCCACTCCACTTAGTTTCTTAGATATTTCTTTTATAGATTTATAATCAGCACAATGATTTTCTTTACTATCATTTAGTTTTCATTTTATTTATTCTTTTGTTTGTCATGAGTTAATACGTGTTTGACGAATTAATTTTATTACTTTCTTGAATATGTTCAAATTTGAATTGAATTTTAAATAAAACTATATATGAAATCTAAAAGCATCATTTTATTGTTAGGCGTTTTTCTTTTTAATTCCTGTATTGTAAGGTCGTTAAATCCTTTTTATACACAAGATAAAATATCATACGATACAAGACTAGAAGGCGAATGGAATAGCAAAAATGCTATTTGGAAATTCCAGTCCTTTGCAGAACTTTGGAAAAAAGAGTGGAACAAAAATAAATCTACTGAAGAATCAAAGAAAATGTATGAGCGTTACAAAAGTTCCTATGTAGTGGAGTATTATAAAACATCGAAATTTAAAAAAAAAGAAGATTTAGAAATGGGCTATTTTGTTGCAACGCCATTTAAAGTAAATAACGATTTAATGCTCAATTTTTACCCACTGGAATATGATACGGATGGTGTAAATAATTTGGCTGTACAACATATTTTAAATACAAATTCTGTTTGTTTGGTTGAATTTTTAGCTGACGATACCTTTAAGTTAAAGTGGCTTGATGAAGGCGTCGTCTCAGGACTAATTGAAGGGGAGAAATTAAAAATAAAACACGAAATGATAGGAATAGATGAAGATGATTTAATTTTAACAGCTAGTAGTAAAGAGCTTTACCGATTCTTAGAAAAGTTTTTAAATTCTGATATTGAAGACAAATGGGATAATGATCAAATCTTTACTCTAAGCAAAGTAAATGCAACACCTTAGTACGATGTCTTATACTAATAGTTCCAGCGCTAAAAGAACAATCATTTTTCATTTATTCTTATGGGTGCTGGCTTTTGTTGTCTTAATTTTTGTTTTTACCAATGGTCAACCGCCTGTAAAAATTGACTACTACTATACTTTAGTTTTCCTATTTGTGGCTGCCATAGCTGTAGAATTCAATTTTTATGTATTAATACCTTATCTTTTAAAAAAAGAGCGATATTTTTTATACTTGTTTTCTTTGGTTTTTTTAGGCTTTGGGTTTGGTACCCTTCTCAAATTGTTCTTTATTGGTGTTATAGATAGTCTATTTCCAAACTATTTTTTTATTTCATATATATCTGGAAACGATTTCTATTTGGTATTCAATATATTACTTGTTTCTTCTACTTTGCTAAAGCTCGCTGAAGATTGGATATATTATAATAAAACAAGGAACGATATTTTGCTAAGCCAGAAGCAACACATCCAAACGCAACTTTCAGCTTTACGTTCTCAGATTAATCCTCATTTTTTGTTTAATGCTTTAAACGTTATTTATTCAATGGCCTTAGAAAATAAAGCACACTTAACAACTGCTATTGTTGAACTCTCAGATATTTTAAGGTATGTGATCTACGACACTAATACAGAGCGTGTGGCCTTAAAAGATGAAATCACCTTATTAAAAAACTATATTGCTTTTCAAAAGCATAGAACAGACCAGGTAAAAGTGAAATTTGACGTAAAAGTAAATAACTCAGATTTTGAAATATACCCCATGCTGTTGTTACCTTTGGTTGAAAATGCATTTAAATATGGTACCTCACCAGACAGAAATCAAACACAAATTGAAATTGTATTAAAGCAAGAGGAGCATATGTTTTTGTTTTACGTGAAAAATGAAAAAATAGAAACATTAAACCATTTTGAAGATTACAGTTCTGGTATAGGACTAAAAACACTTAAGGAAAATCTAAATATTGTTTACGGAAAAAATCATAAATTCGATATCCAAAATACAAATGACTATTTTACAACTTCGATAACATTACAATATGAATAGTGAAACAATGATATCTTGTGTTGTAGTTGATGATGAATTGTCTTCTCAGAACGTTATAAAGCACTTTATCGCCAAAACAGATATTCTAAAATTACAATATGCATGTTTTAACACATCTGAGGCAAATACATATCTAAAACTTAATCCAGGAGTAGAACTCTTATTTTTAGATATCAATATGCCTAACCAATCAGGATTGGAGTTTTACAAATCTTTACAATTTCCGCCAAAAGTTATTTTTACAACAGCTTATCCTCAATATGCTGTAGAAGGCTTTGAGGTAAACGCTACAGATTACCTGCTAAAGCCTTTTTCCTACGACCGTTTTTTAGACGCTGTTGGTAAAGTAATAAAGTCCTTAAACAAAAAGGTTGACTATCCTGACTCGATTATAATAAATGAAAACAAATCTCTGCATAAAGTGCTTTACAAGGATATATTGTTTGTAGAAGCCTATGGAGATTATGTAAAGGTCCATTCAATTTCAAAAATACTTGTTACAAACAGTACATTCAAAAAATTTACAGGTTTGTTGCCAGACTTTTTTCTTCGTGTTCACAAATCTTTTTGCATTAATAGTAATCATCTTCAGCAAGTCAAAGGGAATGTAATTTTTATAAATAATCACAAAATTCCAATTGGACAGACCTATAAAAATTCTATAATGGAAAAGCTAATTTGAATTTCAGAATAAAAAAACCCTAAATTTGCCTATTCAAAAACTTTTTCATTTGAGACGAATATTTCAACTTTTCCTTTTAGTAATAAGTCTTTTCGTTTTTAACTCCTGCGATGATGGGAATATTATTGTTACAACATTCGACTTTGACCAAGATACACCTCTTTCCTTATGTCAGGAAAACAATACGAATGTTTTTTACTACATAAATCCTGAAACCAACGAAGCGATTTCATTTCAATTTAACCTGGATGATTTTACGGGAACCTTTACAGGTTTAGAAACGTCTCAAACCATATCTTTAAACATAAATAACAGTAACGTTATTACGTATAGAAAGTTGAGTGCACAAACAAATGGTAACAACTATTACTGCCAACAAGTTCCTCCGAGTTCACCTAGAGTTTTAGAAGAATTTGTAAGTACAACGGGTGGAACTGCAACCATTTTTATCAGCATAGAATCTCAAGACGATAACGATGGTGTGCCTGCAGAACTGGAAGATATCAATAATGATGGAGATCTGTTTAATGACGATTCAGATGGCGACGGTATACCGAATTTCTTGGATACAGACGATGATAACGATAATGTATTAACAGTAAGTGAAGAATTGGAAGCTGTAGACGAAAACGGGAATGTAATTCCTGGGTTTTATGTAGATACAGATGGCGATAGTGTTCCTAATTATTTAGACTCTGATGACGATGGCGACGGTATTCTTACCAATAACGAGGATTTAAATTATTGTGAAGATCCAGAAAATCCTGCTTTAAACCCAAGCAACGATGTCAACGTAGACGGTTTACCAAATTATCTTAATAATGAAGAGACTGGAAGTGTAAATATAAATGTCGTAAAAGCTAACACCATAACAAGAGCATTTATTACTCAAGTTGTCTTTAACGATATTACCTTTAATAATCAAAACAACGCAGAGAGTTTAACTTTTTCAACATTTACAATGGGCAGGTATGACACTTCCGAGAGTCAGGTATTACCTTTTGCAGAAGGTATTATTTCTGAAGAAGAAGCCGGAAATATTTGTCAATAAAGCTTCACTTCTGTCGCCCCTAAGCCATATTTCTGATAATCGGCATCGTAAAATTCGAGATTATCATAGCGCCTGAGAAGCGTTTTTAATTCTTCCTTTAGAACACCCTGACCAACTCCGTGAATTAAAATAATTTTTTTAAATCGTTTTTTAATTGCCCAATCTATAAACCCATTGGCTTTAGAAAGTTGAATGTTTAAAATATCAAAGTTGGACAACCTGCTGGCATCATCTATTAGTTCATGGATATGTAAATCTATTTCCGGAGTGTAGAGTTCTTTTTTCGGTTTTGTTTTTTTCTGTATTGGTAAAATAGATTCTTTAATAAGGGTTTTATCGAGATTAATGTTGAGGGGCTTTGAAATAATTAACTCTTCGGACAGAAATTCCTGTTCGAATCCGTCATCGAATTCAACTAGAACACTATCTCCATTCACTTTAGAAACGGTTCCTTCTAAAATATCATCAATAAGTTCAACACGATCACCTTTCTTAATGTTTTTTGTCATTTTTTAAAGAATCGTCTTCATCATTAGTTTCAGAAGAATTATTGTCGTCAGACCATTGTTGGGTAGATTTATAAAGTCCAAACATGAGTATTACCAAACCGGCAATTTTGAAATAAACATGACTCGGGGAAGAGATAAAATCGTAAAGCATTATTCCTGCACCTACTAGAATAATTGCAGTATTTATACTTTGCTTTGATGTATTAATTTGTGACAAGGTCTTTTTTTACAAATGTAAAATTTAACCTCAATTTTTTTGATTAAGCTTTTATTAAATTTAGGGATACGAATTATTTGCAATCGTTTAATCGTAAGACTGCTAATCCAATTGATTATTACTTATTCCGCAAAACAATTTTGTAAAAAGTAGTTTATAATATCTGTGGAAGTAATAATACCAATCAATTTGTCATGTTCGATAACCGGTAGAGCTCTAAAGTGTTTTTGAGACAATATTTCTGCAGCTTGTTTTATGCTATCGTCAGCATTTACACACACCACTTTATGTGTCATTACATTTTCTAAAGAAAAATAGTCGTAAACAGAACTTTCAATTAATTTCCCAGATTGATCAGTAGCATCGGCATAGGAAATTCTTAATAAATCCGAGTAGCTTAACATACCGACAATCTTATTGCCTTTTACAACTGGTAAATGTTTGATTTTATTTTTTTTGAATAAAACTTCAGCTTTAGCTAAACTGTCATTTATGTTCAGTTTTACTAAATTGTTAGTCATTATGCTGGATATGGTTTCGCTCTTTTTCATGGCGCTAGTATTTTAATATGCTATTCAAATATCAATTAAAAAAAGGAGAATAAATATGATAAATGTCAGTTGAATACATAAGTTGTTACTCAAAAATATATTGAAAATGAAGTTTAAAAACATAAATTCATCTGATAGGATGAGAGGTTATTCGTGTTCAGTTTTCATTTTAGAAATTTAACAGTTGGTGTTCAAATTATGGCCTAAACCATATGTTGTTTCGTTTTACTTTTCTTTAAGATAATATCCTATAGTAATACATTTTTTGTCGTGTATAATAGTCTTTTAACTACCTATTCCAAGCCGTAAATTACAAGTGTTTATAATGTTACTTAGGGTATTTAATTTTACTTTAATTTTATATTTTTGCCGCATGGCAAATCAACAAGATAAATTTAAACAAGTTATAGCCCATGCTAAGGAGTATGGCTATATTTTTTCTTCTAGCGAGATATACGATGGCTTAAGCGCAGTCTATGATTATGGGCAAAATGGCGTGGAGCTCAAAAATAATATTAAAGACTATTGGTGGAAAAGCATGACACAGATGCATCAAAATATTGTAGGTCTGGACGCTGCAATATTAATGCATCCCAAAACATGGAAAGCCTCCGGGCACGTCGATGCTTTTAATGACCCACTTATAGATAATAAGGACTCCAAAAAAAGGTACCGTGCCGACGTTCTGGTCGAAGATTTTAGAGAAAAAATCAACGAAAAAATCAATAAGGATATAACCAAAGCTCAAAAGCGTTTTAAAGACGCTTTTGACGAGGAGCAATTTAGAAGCACAAACCCTAATGTCTTAAGGCGGCAAAAACAAATAGACGATATTACAGAGCGGTTGGCTAAAGTACAAAACGATAATGATCTTGATGGCTTTAGAAAACTAATCATAGATTTAGATATCAAATGTCCTGTTAGCGGAACAAACAACTGGACGGATGTAAAACAGTTTAACCTAATGTTTGCGACAAAGCTTGGCGCCTCTGCAGATTCGGCTACAGATTTATACTTAAGACCGGAAACAGCTCAGGGTATATTTGTAAACTTTGCTAACGTTCAAAAAACAGGTCGTCTTAAAATTCCATTTGGTATTGCGCAAATAGGAAAAGCCTTTAGAAACGAGATTGTGGCAAGACAATTTATATTCAGACAGCGTGAATTTGAGCAAATGGAAATGCAATTTTTTGTTAAGCCAGGTGAGGAACTAGAATGGTTTGAATATTGGAAAGCTGAAAGACAGAAATGGCACCAGTCACTTGGTTTGGGAGAAGATAATTATCGTTTCCACGATCATGAAAAATTAGCTCACTATGCCAATGCAGCAACAGACATAGAGTTTAATTTTCCTTTCGGTTTTAAAGAATTAGAAGGTATACATTCCAGAACAGATTTTGACCTAAAGGCTCACGAAGAACTATCCGGAAAGAAACTTCAATTTTTTGATCATGAGCAAGGAGAGTCTTATGTGCCTTATGTTATCGAAACTTCAATCGGTGTAGATAGAATGTTCTTAGCTGTTTTTTCATCTGCATTAACAGACGAAACACTTGAAGACGGTTCCAGCCGAACTGTACTTAAACTTCCTTCTGTGTTAGCGCCTTATAAAGCTGCGGTCTTACCGTTGCTTAAGCGAGATGGCTTGCCAGAAATTGCAGAGCAAATTATTGAGGATCTAAAATGGAATTTCAACGTGGTTTACGATGAAAAAGACGCAGTTGGGAGAAGATACAGAAGACAAGATGCTGCTGGTACACCGTTTTGTATCACAGTAGACCACCAAACAAAAGAGGATAATACCGTAACCATTAGGCATAGAGATACGATGGAACAACAACGAGTTCCTATCTCTAGCCTAAAATCTGTTTTGGATAAAGAGTTGAGCTACAAAGCGTGGTTTAATAAATAGATATAAGCTTAACAAATTTATAAAGCCTCAAGATCTTATAATTTTGAGGTTTTTTTATTTGCATTGTGTAGAAATGCTCAACTATTGCTTGAAAATTTTAATAAGTTTAACAATAGAATAACTTTAGGAGATGTAACAAATAAGACATTTGTTCGTCTTAATTATCAAAGGCCATTTTATGATTGAAATAAAAGACTTACACAAATCTTACAGGATAGGTAAAAACTCTTTGCATGTATTAAAGGGTATAAATTTTTCAGTCAAAGAAGGCGAATTAGTTTCTATAATGGGTTCCTCGGGCTCAGGAAAATCAACACTACTGAATATTTTAGGGATGCTAGACGAAGCAGACTCAGGCTCTTACCATTTGGACGGTGTTGAGATTAAAAATTTGTCTGAGAAAATTGCTGCAAATTACAGAAACAAATTTCTTGGGTTTATATTCCAGTCATTTAATCTCATTAATTATAAAAGCGCGCTGGACAATGTGGCTTTACC
>CAYNCI010000072.1:7876-11388 GCA_964396065.1 uncultured Mesohalobacter sp.
ATTCTAATTCTTGTATTGCTTTTAGGAATTGGCGAAGGCATGAAGAATGGTATCGAGCTGCAGTTTGCACAAGACGCTCAAAACAGGGTAGAAATATGGTCTGGTGTAACAACTGTAGAATATAAAGGTTTAAATCCAGGAAGACGGGTTCAGTTCAAAAATCAAGACTACGACCTCATAACCAAAAATTATGGGGATGAATTGGAATACAAATCTGCAAAGTACCAACGTTGGGTAAACGTATTCTCGTACAAAGAAAATTCATCAAGTTATCGAATCGAAGGTGTTATGTCAGATTACCAATTTCTTGAAAACGCTGGAATAATTCAAGGTAGATTTATTAATCAGCAAGACCAAGAAAGATTTACAAAAAATGTTGTTATTGGTAAAAAAGTACGTAATGAGCTTTTTAAAGATGTAGATCCATTAGGGAAATTTATAAAAAGTAATGGTGTAAATTACAAAGTAGTAGGAGTATATCAGGACCCAGGCGGAGATAGAGAAGAGTCCAGAGTTTTTTTGCCACTTTCGACAATGCAAAAAATATTTGGAGCCGGGAACGATATCAGCAGCATCTCCTTTACATTACCAAAGGCAGCAAACTATGAAGAAGCTGTAAAGAACTCTACAAGTTTAGTAAATGAAATAGAATCCTTACTAAAGGGCAGACACAGCGTTGCACCGCAGGACACTTCCGGAGTAAATTATTTTAACTCCATAGAAGAAGCCAAAAAGTTTTATGACCTGATGTCTAATATGAACTTGTTTTTTTGGTTTGTAGGTATAGCCAGTTTATTTGCAGGAATAATAGGAGTGAGTAACATCATGCTTATAATAGTTAAGGAAAGAACAAAAGAAATAGGAATACGGAAAGCATTAGGAGCACAGCCTTCAAATATTATTTGGATGATTCTACATGAATCTATTTTTGTGACGGCAATATCAGGGTTTACGGGGCTTATTTTAGGCTTGTTAGTGTTGGAAGCTGTAGGTTCAACCATTCAAACTGAATTTATAGCGAATCCGGAAGTAAATTTAAATGTTGCAATTTCAACTGTTGTTGTTCTTGTCATTTCAGGTGCCATAGCTGGATTTTTTCCAGCCAGAAGAGGAGCTAAAATTAAACCAATAGTAGCATTAAGAGACGAATAGTATGTTTAGTAGAGATAAGTGGAGTGAAGTTATTGAAGCCTTAACATCAAATGTGTTTAGAACAATACTCACAGCTTTTGGTGTGTTTTGGGGAATTTTTATTTTATGCCTTCTTCTTGCAGCAGGAAATGGTTTAGAAAATGGAGTTAAAAAAGGTTTTGCAGGTATTTCTGCAAATTCTATGTTTATGTGGACTATGCCCACGACAAAATCTTATGATGGACTGCCAAAAGGAAGGCGATACAATTTTAAAATAGACGATGTAGAAGCTATAAAGAACGAGGTGGATGGTTTAAAGTATATTTCACCTAGAAATCAATTAGGCGGCTTTAGAGGGACAAATAATGTAACGCATGGTCTAAAATCCGGGGCTTATAACGTTTATGGAGATTATCCGGAAATTATAAAGCAAGAGCCGACAGATATCATAAAAGGACGGTTTATAAACTACAATGATATAGAACAAGCACGAAAAGTTGCAGTGATAGGTGAAGGTGTTCAAAGAGAATTGTTTGAAGTTGGAGAGCCCGTCCTAGGAAGTTATATCAAAGTGCAAGGCGTAAATTTTATGATAATTGGCATTTACAAAAGAAAATCTTCTCCTGATGGGAATATAGAAGAGGCTCAAAAAAACATTTTTGTACCATTTACGGCATTCTCTAGAGCGTTCAATTTTGGAAATATAGTTGGTTGGATGGCTATTACAGCAGAAGATGATGAATCTATTACAGCTCTAAAAAGTTCTATTTTTAATGTGGTGAAAAACCGCCACCGTATCAGTCCGGAGGATGATAACGCAATAGGAAACTTTGATTTGTATGAGCAATTTAAAAAGATTACCGGTCTTTTCACCGCTTTAAATTTTGTGGCTTATTTCATTGGTATCTTAATTCTCTTTTCTGGAGTTATAGGTATTAGTAACATCATGCTAATTGTAGTAAAGGAGAGAACCAAAGAAATTGGAATAAGAAGAGCACTAGGAGCAACACCTTGGCAAATAAGAGGACAAATTCTATTTGAATCTGTTTTTCTTACTATCATATCGGGGATGGCAGGTATTTCATTTGCAACAATAGTACTTTTTGGAATTAACAAAGCCTTAGAATTTGCCCCTTCTCAAGATACAATGTTTATCAACCCAAGTGTGGATTTTGTTACTGTCCTAATAGCACTTGTCATATTAATTTTTGCAGGCCTTCTTGCCGGTTTCATACCAGCTCAAAATGCTATAAGAGTAAAACCCGTAGAAGCTTTAAGAACAGAATAATTTAAAATTTAAATACCCAAACCATATACTATGAAAAAGACTGTAACTGTAATCGTGTTAATACTAATTGTGGTGATTTTCGGATTTGCAATATTCTATTTGTACCAAAAAGAACAAGAACCGCCAGTACAGTATGCAACAACTACACCAACTACTGAAACTATTGTTAGGGAAACTGTTGCGACCGGAAGCATTAAACCACGAGAGGAAGTGCCTGTAAAACCAAACATTTCCGGAATTATAGACAAATTATTTGTAAAAGCTGGAGATACAGTCACTGCAGGTCAGTTAATTGCTCAGCTAAAGGTCGTTCCAAACGTTGCTAATTTAAACAATTCAAAAAACCAAATTAGAACGGCAAAAATTAACCTGGAAAACGAAAAGAAAATATATGATAGACAAAAAGAACTTTTCAACAAAGGGGTTATTTCAGCTAATGATTTTGATTTAGCACAACGGTCATACGACATTGCAAAGCAAAATCTAAAAGCAGCAGAAGAAACTTTTGAAATTGTAAAAAATGGAACCATAGCAGGGATTGGCGATGCCGCAACGACTGAAATTAAATCTACAATTTATGGAATGGTATTGGACATACCTGTTAAAGTAGGTAATCAAGTTATCGAAGCAAACAATTTTAATGAAGGAACCACTATTGCAATTATCGCTAATACAGACGATATGATTTTTGAAGGCAAAGTGGACGAGTCTGAAGTTGGAAAAATTAAAGAAGGTTTGCCTCTAGAAATTACAGTTGGCGCATTAGTCGGCGAGAAATTTGATGCTGTATTAGATTATATCGCTCCACAAGGTGTTGAAGAAAACGGTGCAGTACAATTTGAAATTGAAGGTACTTTGATGGAAAGAGAAGATAATATATTTATAAGAGCAGGATTAAGTGCTAACGCCTCTATTATTCTAGAAAAAGCAGATCAAGTTTTGGCCATCAAAGAATCTTTGGTTCAATTTGATGAAGAAACTAAAAAACCATACGTAGAAGTCATGATTGGCGATCAGCAATTTGAAAAAAAAGAAATCACTTTGGGTATTAGCGACGGAATTAATGTTGAAGTAAAAGATGGCTTGACAAAAG
>CAYNCI010000073.1:0-10697 GCA_964396065.1 uncultured Mesohalobacter sp.
AGATTATCCTGAAGATTATCTGAAAAAATATCTGCTGTAAAGGCATTTAACCCCATTTGTTTAGCCTCGTAAATATTATTTTCATTATTATCTACCATAACAACGTGCCTTTTGTTGTCCATCAAATACTTCGCTATAATACGTGAAAAAGAGGAAGATCCAACAATTAAAATTCCAGTAGAATTTTTCAAAAAGACACCTACCATTTTTGCAAAAAGGCGTGCTGTTGTAGCGTTTAATAGGACTGTACCAAGTACAATCAAAAACACCAAAGGCGTAATGTATTCTGCATCTGTAATCCCTTTGTTAGATAATTTAATCCCAAAAAGAGAGGCGATACCGGCTGCTACAATACCTCTAGGCCCAACCCAGCTGATAAACAATTTTTCGTTAAGCTTTAAATTTGAGTTTATACTACTAAGTAATACTCCAATTGGCCTGACTAAAAATATAATTACTAAAAACAAGTAAAGCGATTTTATATCATAAACCAATAGCAGGTCTTCGTAATTGATATTTGCTGCAAGCAGAATAAACAAGATACTGATAAGCAGAACACTAAGCGATTCCTTAAAATACAGTAAATCTTTGAAGTTAGGAAGATTGGTATTACCCATGATAATTCCCATAACCACTACAGCCAAAAGACCAGATTCGTGCGCAAACGTATCTGCCAACACAAAAACACCTAAAACAACAGCCAGTGTCACGACATTTAAAAGGTAATGCGGGATAATACTTTTCTTTATCAAAAAGGTAAGAGCATGCGCAAACGTAAATCCAAAACTAAACCCAAAAAGGATCACCTTACCAAAATCGATTAGCGCAACGGAAGTATATTCAGCACCTGCACCGGCGTTGATAAATTCGAAAACCAATACGGCGAATAATGCTCCAATAGGGTCTATTAAAATGCCTTCCCATTTCAAAATAGCAGAAACGTCGCGTTTTAAGGGTATATTTCTTAAAATGGGCGTGATTACCGTAGGACCGGTTACAATAATTAATGCCGAAAAAAGCAAAGAAATTTCCCAAGACAATCCAAAAATAAAATGCACAGCCACACCTGCACCAAAAAATGTGATGACCACTGCAATTGAAATTAACTTAACAATTACACTACTAACGTTTAAAATCTCACTGCGTTTTAGGGTTAAACCCCCTTCAAAAAGTATAACACCAATTGCCAGAGACACAAAATAATACAAGCTTTCACCGGGGAATAATCCTTTGGTACCATTCCAAATAGGCTCTATAAATTTTGAGCCATCTTCTGTGTAGAGCGATGCGATGGGGCCAACCATTAGCCCAATGAGAATAAGAGGTAATATTGCAGGAATCTTAAAACGCCAGGCTACCCATTGAGCCAAAATTCCTAAAATTATAATAGACGCTAATTCTAACATATGTTCGAAAGTTAAATAAAAGATGTTTGAAAATAAAATTCAAATGCAAACCATCGCAGATTTGACACATCTTTTTATTGAGATTTCACTACTTATTTTGGGTTAAAAATAGTATAATTAATATTCAATCAAAATTAGTTGTGAGACTTTTAGTATCTTGCGCAAACTAAATTTTAAGATGAAATTATACCCAATAGAAACCGGACATTTTAAACTTGACGGTGGTGCTATGTTTGGCGTTGTGCCAAAATCACTATGGTCGCGAACAAACCCGGCAGACAATAATAATATGATAGATATTGCCGCTACAAGTCTACTTGTTGAAGATGGCAATAAATTAATCTTGATAGACACAGGGCTTGGCAATAAGCAAAGCGAAAAATTCTTTAGCTATTATTACCGTTGGGGCGATTACAGTTTGGAAAAATCTTTAAAAGAAAAGGGATTTCACCCCGACGATATTACCGATGTGTTTATGACCCACCTGCATTTTGACCACTGTGGCGGCAGTGTAAAATGGAACAAAGACAGGACTGGTTACGAAACCGCATTTAAAAATGCAAAATTCTGGACCAATAAAGAACATTGGGAATGGGCTACAAAACCAAATGACAGGGAAAAAGCCTCGTTTTTAAAAGAAAACTTGCTTCCGATGCAAGAAGCTGGTCAACTTCATTTTTTAGAACGAACTGAGCAACGCCATTTTTATGACGAATTAAACTTTGAAGTTTTATTTGTTGATGGCCATACGGACAAACAAATGATTCCTATCATCAATTATCAGGATAAAAAATTGGTTTTTGCAGCAGATTTACTCCCTACAGCAGGTCATGTCCCGCTAGCCTTTGTAATGGGTTACGACACCAGACCGCTATTAACCCTTAAAGAGAAAAAAGCCTTTTTACAAGAAGCTGCAGACAATAATTATTTCTTATTTCTGGAGCATGACGCTCACAACGACATTATTAATCTTAAACAAACAGAAAGAGGCATTAGACACAACGATACTTTTAAATTTAGTGAACTATTTAATTAATTAAACCATGAAAATCAAACGTTTTAAAACTATTTTTTCTTCAATTTTTGCCGCCACGTTGTTGGCTGGTTGTGGGGCGACAGGTCCTGTGATCGTATCAACACCTATTGAAAATATTGATACACAACCCAGAAAGACGGCTCCTTTGTCGGACGAACAAAGAGAAAACTGGCAACATATGGACCTCATCACAGATACCATTCCCGGAATGAGTGTAGAAAAAGCCTATACTGAGCTTATTAAAGATTACCAAGGCCAAAATGTAATTGTAGCCGTTCTAGACAGTGGTGTCGATATTGAGCATCCGGACTTAAGCCCTGTGATTTGGGTAAACAAAGACGAAGTACCGGGTAATGGCATAGATGATGATAAAAATGGTTATGTAGACGATGTACATGGTTGGAACTTTTTAGGGGATATTGTTGGCGAAAATCTTGAAATGACCAGAATTGTAAAGATGCATCAAGCAAAATTTGATGGTAAAACCATAGACCAAATCGCTGAAGAAGACAAAGACACTTTTAAGGTTTACAAAGCTGCAAAGAAAGAACTGGAGCAGGAGAAGTCTCAAACCCAAAGCAATTTAACAAGATATCAGGCATTATCCCAGCAATTAAATGCCGCTTACGATGCGTTTGAAAAAGAACTAGGCGAAGGCTTCAGCAAAGATGATTTAATGGCTTTTGAACCGGAAACAGAAGAATTAAAACAACAAAAACAATTCTTAGTATTTGTATTAAACAATACAGGTGGTGATATCGAAGGGGCTAAAGAACAGTTATCCGGAGCTTTAGAATATTTTTCTCAAAGAATGAATTATCACTTTAACTTAGAGAAAGATTTCCGAGCAGAAAACTTAGGAGACGATGCAAACGACATGTCAACTAAATATTATGGAAATGCAAATGTAATTAGCCCGGATCCTGAAAAAGAGGATGCTAAACACGGAACACACGTTGCAGGAATAATTGGAGCAGTAAGAAATAACGGTATTGGATCCAATGGTGTGGCTAACAACGTTACCATTATGCCTATTAGAGCCGTGCCGGATGGTGATGAATATGACAAAGACATCGCTTTAGGTATAAGATATGCTGTGGATAATGGCGCTAAAGTTATAAACACCAGCTTTGGAAAATACTACTCTCCACATCCGGAATGGGTTGTAGATGCCATCAAATATGCGGCTGAAAATGATGTGTTAATTGTAAATGCTGCCGGAAACGACGCTCAAGATTTAGATGAAAAGAGAGTATATCCAAACGATGAATGGCCGGGACAAAACACAGAAATTGCTGACAACTTCATAAATGTTGGTTCTTCAACAGCAGAATATGGATCTAAAATGGTATCTAGCTTTTCTAACTATGGCAAAGGAAGTGTAGACGTGTTTGCGCCAGGTTCTCAAATCTATGCAACAGTGCCTAATGAAAAGTACGAATTCCTTTCAGGAACATCTATGGCATCTCCTAATGTTGCCGGTGTTGCTGCAGTTATCCGATCTATGTTCCCAAAACTGACTGCTGCACAAGTAAAAGAAGTGATTTTAAACAGTGGATTGCCTATCAAATCTGATGTTATCGTGGGTGGCGATTCTGAAAATGTTCAGCCATTTAGCGCTATCTCTGAGACTGGCAGAATGGTCAATTTATACAACGCGATAATTTACGCTAGCAAGATGTAAAGACGCCATTTAAATTATAAATTTTTCAAAACCTCATTGTGTATACATTGAGGTTTTTTCATTTTTAGAAAAAATTTACCAATGAAATTATATTTTTTATTAGTTAGCATACTTTTTTTTAGCATATCCAAATCTCAAAATTCGTCGTCCTACTGGCAGCAACATGTAGATTACAGTATGGAAATAGACATGGATGTCGAAACACATCAATACGAAGGCAAACAAAAATTAGTTTATACCAATAATTCTCCAGACACACTAAACAAAGTCTTTTATCATTTACACCTCAACGCTTTTCAACCGGGCAGTGAGATGGATGTGCGCTCTAGAACCATTGCCGATCCGGACGAAAGAGTTGTTGATAGAATTTTTAAACTAAAAGAAGACGAAATTGGTTACATCAATGTTGAAAAGCTAAAACAAGACGGACAAAAGCTGAATTACCATGTTGAAGGAACCATACTTGAAGTTGAATTAGACAAGCCTATCCTGCCCAACACATCTACAACTTTCGATATGGAATTTAATGCTCAGGTTCCTTTACAAATTAGACGTACCGGTCGAGACAATAAAGAAGGCATCGCCTACTCGATGACGCAGTGGTATCCAAAATTAGCCGAATACGATTTTCAAGGCTGGCATGCAGATCCGTATATTGCAAGGGAGTTTCATGGTGTTTGGGGTAACTTTGATGTCAAAATTACTATCGACAAAAACTACATTCTTGGCGGCACCGGTTACCTTCAAAATCCTAACGAAATTGGTTACGGCTATGAAGATGAAGGTGTAGAAGTAAAACAAAAAAAGAAAAAACTCACTTGGCATTTTTATGCGCCTAACGTTCATGATTTTACCTGGGCAGCAGACCCGGATTATATTCATGATAAGCTGATAACTTCAAACGGAACGGTTCTTCATTTTTTATACCAGAAT
The DNA here is from genome assembly GCA_964396065.1 of uncultured Mesohalobacter sp. Classification (GTDB taxonomy): domain Bacteria; phylum Bacteroidota; class Bacteroidia; order Flavobacteriales; family Flavobacteriaceae; genus Psychroflexus. Next base: position 5,060 of record CAYNCI010000073.1, read on the forward strand.
GACGAAAATATCATTGAAAACTGGAAAAACCTTCAACCCAAAACTGAAGAATTGTTGAATTATTTCAACACCAATATTGGCACCTATCCGTACAAGCAATATTCTGTTATACAAGGTGGCGATGGCGGCATGGAGTATGGCATGTGTACCTTGATTACCGGCAAGAGAAAATTTGGTAGCCTGGTAGGTGTTACAGCACACGAAATGGCACATTCGTGGTTTCAGTTTCTACTCGCAACCAACGAGAGCCTACACGAATGGATGGACGAAGGTTTTACGTCTTATATCTCTAGTCTAGCTCAAAACGAAGTGATGAATAGAAAAAGTAATTATCCCTTAAGACGCTCGTACATGAACTACAACGCGTTGGCAAATTCTGGTTTTGAACAACCACAAACTACACATGCCGACAGATATGAAAGGAATAGCGCTTATGGGGCAACAGCCTATTCTAAAGGTGCTATTTTTCTTAACCAATTAGGCTATATTATTGGCGAAGACAATTTACAGAAAACCCTAAAGCGGTATTTTGATGAATGGAAATTTAAACACCCTACACCCAACGACTTTATCAGAATAGCAGAAAAAGTGTCTGGCGCCGAATTAAGCTGGTACTTGCAGGATTGGACCATGACAACCAATACCATAGATTACAGCATAAAATCTGTTGAAAGCAAAGAAGACACCACCGAAATCACCCTCGAACGTAAGGGCTTGATGCCAATGCCGATTGAGGTAGAAATCACTTACAAAGATGGAACAAACGAAATGTATTACATTCCTTTAAGAATAATGCGTTGGGAAAAACCAAATATGAAGAACATAGAAAAAGACTGGGCTTGGGCTTATCCTACATATAAACTTAACATCAACTCTACAGCTGCAGACATCATATCAATTGAAATTGACCCAAGTCAAAAAATGGCTGATGTAGATAGAGGTAATAATGTTTTTAAGATGAGATGAAGAAATGATGTCGTCTTTTTGTAATGAAACTTCAAAATCTTATTCTTCAACTTAATTACAAGCATTTATATAGCAACCACTTACGATTAAGATTAAACTTTTAGTCTTTTTCTAGGTCTATATTAACATCAAATAAATATTAACTTAAATTCAAACTATGAAATACAGATTTATGATGGTCTTGTTACTGGGTTTTTTAACTTTTACCGGTAACAGCTGTAGTGTGTTTAAATCACAGAAAAAAGCAAACGCAAACAAAACTTCGTCTGCACCAGGCAAAAAAAGCAGTAAAGACGGTGTAAAGCCTTATGCGAAAGTCATTACTAAAGACGCAAAAACAGATGAAGGCTTATTTACAGTACATAAAATAAAAAACGACTACTATTTCGAAATACCTGATTCCATTTTCAATAGAGAAATGCTAATGGTAACTCGTATAGCAAAGACTGCAAACGGATTAGGTTTTGGTGGTGGAAAGCAAAACGAACAAGTGTTAAGATGGACAAGAAAAGGCGATAAAGTATACCTAAACGTTGTATCTTATCAAGTTTACGCCGCAGATTCTTTACCGGTTCAAGAGGCTGTAAAAAATTCGAATTTTGAGCCCATATTGTTTGGTTTTGATGTTGCTGCGTACAAAAAGGATTCTATCCACAACAATGTTGTAATTAATGCTACCAAATTATTTGAAGAAGATGTAAAAGCCATCGGCCTTCAAGACAGAAGAAGAAGCAGCTATAAAGTGTCAAGACTTGATAAGTCTCGTTCTTATATTGATACCATAAGAAGTTATCCTAAAAATATAGAGATAAGACACGTAAAAACGTATAACGCCGGTAACCCTCCTTCTAACTCTAGTACAAGTAGTTTGTCTTTAATGTTTAGCAATTCTATGATATTGCTTCCTGAAAACCCTATGCGCAGACGGTATTTCGACGAGCGTGTAGGATGGTTTACATCTAGCCAAACCGACTATGGTCTGGAAGCTCAAAAATCTAAAACCCTTACATATCTCGACAGATGGAGACTGGAAGTGAAAGATGAAGATATTGAAAAATTTAATAGAGGAGAACTCGTAGAACCAAAGGAGCCAATAGTTTACTATATTGATCGGGCTACACCAAAAAAATGGCGTAAATACATCAAACAAGGTATCGAAGATTGGCAAGTTGCTTTTGAAGAAGCAGGTTTTAAAAACGCCATCATTGCTAAAGACCCGCCTACACCTGAAGAAGATCCGGATTGGAGCCCGGAAGATGTAAGGTATTCTGTAGTAAGATATTTAGCATCTCCAATTCCTAATGCCAACGGCCCTCACGTAAGTGACCCAAGAACAGGTGAAATCTTAGAATCGGATATCAATTGGTACCACAATGTCATGACCTTGTTAAGAAACTGGTTCTTTGTTCAAACTGCAGCCATAAACCCGGATGCCAGAGGAGTTGAGTTTAAAGATGAAATCATGGGAAGATTAATTCGCTTTGTTTCTGCCCACGAAGTCGGACATACATTAGGTTTACCTCACAATATGGGTAGCAGTGTAGCCTACAAGGTCGATCAACTAAGAGATCCGGAATTTACGAAGAAGTATGGAACAGCACCATCTATAATGGACTATGCCAGATTTAACTACGTAGCTCAGCCAGGGGATGGAGATGTTGCTTTAATGCCAAATATCGGTCCTTACGACAAATACTCTATCAAATGGGGTTACAAACCAATTCTTGGCAAATCTCAGGAGGAGGAAAAAGAAATTTTAGACCAATGGATTTTAGAAAAAGCCGGAGACCCAATGTACAGATTTGGTCGTCAACAATCTGGTGGTGTAATAGATCCAAGCTCTCAAACCGAAGACCTCGGTGACGATAGCATGAAAGCCAGCGAATATGGTATTGAAAATTTAAAACGCATTGTGCCTAATCTAATAGAATGGACAGCAGAAGATGGTAAGGACTATCAAGATTTAGAAGATTTGTATGCGCAAGTTGTTGGACAGTACAGAAGATACATGGGACACGTTACTGCAAATATTGGTGGTGTTTACGAATATTACAAAACTTATGACCAGGAAGGTGCTGTTTATGTTCATACCCCGAGAGACAAGCAAGTTAGAGCCATGAAATTCTTAAATGAGCAACTTTTTGAAACTCCGGAATGGATGTTAGACGAAGAAATATTCAACAAAATTCAGTTTGATGGTTACCTGGAAGACCTAAGAAATCTTCAAGAACGCACATTAAATGATTTACTAGATTTTGGCCGTTTTGCACGAATGATGGAAAACGAAGAACTAAATGACGATGCTTACACACCATTAGAAATGATGGCTGATTTAAGAAATGGGTTGTTTAGTGAGCTAAGCAGAGGTAGAAAAATTTCCAGACCAAGAAGAAATCTTCAAAGAACGTATGTATCAAGGCTTGAAGATGTTATGACTCAGGAACAAGCGCCTATACCTGCTCGTTTTAGAAGATTTATCAGCAGAAGTAATATAGATGTTGAGAACTCGGACATTAGAGCTATCGTTAGAGCAGAATTAACCACATTAAGAAGAAGCTTGAGAAATTCGGTAGGTAGAAGTAGCGACAGAATGACAAGATATCATATTCAAGATTTAATTGAACGAATAGATGATATTTTAGATCCTAAATAATCATATCAAAATACGATTAAACATAAGGCAGGTATTCATTTATCTGCCTTATTTTTTTGGTTGTACCCCACCGACTCACCCATATTTTTAATTTTTTTGAATAGGGTCTAGCTAAAATGTTTTAAAATGTTGTTCGTCAGTGATAGACCTTGCCAGCAATAACACCTACGCGTTTTATTTACCACCTACAACCATTGCTAAGGTCTTTGACAATTTATGTGGAAAGATATTAACACCACAAAAATATACACTCATATCAGCCAAAAACGTTTAGACAAGATAGAAAGTCCTTTAAACCGAATTGGGAAAAGTATGTTTAAAGGCAAGAAAAACTAAAAAAGTGGTTTATTTTTAATGATATATATTAGTTGTGCGTCATATACCAACGAAATGTAAACTAATGATAAAGATTAAACTATTTACTATTATAATTCTGTCTCTTATTGTAAGTTCTTGTACTGGAGAAAAAAGCAAAAATGTAATAAAATCTATCAGTTCGGAAAAGAAATTAGAAGATAGTAAACATAATACATCTAATACTGAAAACTTCGTACTTTATTCAGACATCAACCATCAAATTAGTCAGGTTGTAAGAACAATTTTTCAAGATAGTAAAGGTAACATTTGGTTTGGAGGAGAAGGTGGTGCTTTTAGATATTCTAATAACTCGCTTACTCATATTGACAGTTTAAGAAGTAAATCAGGAAAAAGGGTTACAGTAAAAGATATTGCGGAAGACAATGATGGAAAAATTTGGATTGGACATACAGATGGGATTAGTAGTGTTGAGGGAGAAAAAGTGACAAATTATCACGAATCTGACGGATTAATAAGCAATGATGTATGGAGTATTGAGACTGATAAAAGCAACCGGGTCTGGATAGGCACCATTGAAGGCTTGTGCTTTTTCAACGGTCAAGAGTTTACAAATTTTAGACTTCCTGAAGGCAAAATCGATTCGAGCTTAGGAATTTCAAGTACTAAGATGATTCATAACATATTTGAAGACAGGACGGGCACTCTTTGGTTTAGTTCAAATGCGGGGTTATTTTCATATGGCAATGATTCGCTAATAAATGTTTCAGAAATGGTAGGAATTGAAACGAATTTTGTCAACCAAGTGATAGAAGATAAAGAAGGAACTTTATGGGTATCCACGAAAATTGGTTTGTATAAGTTATCGAAGAATAGTTCCGATAATATTACCAAAGGAAAAGTTGAAAATGGAAAAGGCATAGGAAGCATAGCAGAAGACAAAGACGGAAATATATGGTTTGTATCAAATCAACACTATTTATATACTTATAATGGAAATGAATTTATAGAATTTCAAAAATCAGAAGACAATAAAGGTCCGGTAGTTTTTCAAATATTTAAAGACCAAAACGATAGACTCTGGCTTGTTGGTTTCGGAGGTGCATTTAGATTAGAAAACGGGAAATTTATTAATGTAACAAAGAATGGACCTTGGTAAAAATACGAACGCACACACTATGTATCTTCAATGGCGAGGTTTGGTAGTTAATACTAAAAGTCTGGGAGATAATTTCTAACTTTACGATTGATAAATAAGGGGCCTTGCTTCTTTGGTCGCAATGAAAAATACACTTACCGTTGTCCTTAATGCATAAAAAAACATAAAAGTTATCATAATGGTAACTTTTTTCAGATATTTGCTATAAATAAATCGAGTTGAAAATATTTTCGAGAGGAACTTTAAGAGATTTTTGGATTAAACATGCTGATTGTGAACTTCAACTAAGATCATGGTATCGTGAAACTACAAAGTCTAATTGGAAAACGATTAATGAATTAAGGTCTGAATATCCAAATGCAAGTATTTTAAAAGACAATCGAATTGTTTTTAACATCAAAGGGAATGATTATCGACTTATTGTAAAATTTAATTTCGAATACCAATTGGCGTGGATTCGATTTATTGGAACGCACGCTGAATACGATAGAATTAACGCAAACGAAATTTAAGATGGAAATAAAACCTATAAGAAACGAAGCTGA
>CAYNCI010000074.1:0-4974 GCA_964396065.1 uncultured Mesohalobacter sp.
TATTAGATATAAAATTGGTAGTTGTCACCGGCGAAGCGGCAAGTCTAAAGGCTCTATTGTTTGAGAAATAACGCTCCACAGTCACATTTCCGGTAATATTTGCACCTGTTGCATCGGCCAGTTGTCCACTGCCTGTGGCATCACTTTCGAATAACAACGCTGTAGTAAGGGTAATATTAGCATCCAAATCTAACACGGCACCAGGCTGAACAATCACATTATCAAAGTTTGTCGCTGCAGAAATTACAGCGGTACCATCTACAATAGTTAAATCGTAATTAGGAATATCTAATCCACTGGGGTTGTCAGGTGAATAACTTCCTGAAGTGTAGGTAACATTGGACGTAAATACAAACACATTGGCTGTCGAGCCAATATTGCTAAGGCTTAAATCGGCATTATCTAAAGTTGCATTTTGCAGTGTGCCACCATTTGCGGCTAAAGTGCCCACAGCAATACCGTCTACATCGGTATCGCCACTTTGTACGGTATACCTAAACACTAAATTCTGTGTGTTTGAACCACTTTGATATACAGCTTGACGAGTAGTTGAACCAATAGTAATCGCTAATTCTGGTGATCCTGAAACAGTGATGATTTCATCAAACACCACTGTGAAGTCTAAATGCTCACCGGTATCGTAAGTTGCATTTGATGGTACTGATACGCTTGTGATTGATGGCGCATTATTTTCAATTGTGCCAGAACCTTGCACAGTTATAGATGAGTTACAGGTAATTATATTACCCACAGGAATCCATGTCTCTAAATTTGTTGAATTTGGATTTGCAGTATCACTATTATTTCTAAGCACTAATGTACCTCCACCTAAATAAACACCCCAGAAGCCACCATCAAGATTACTCCAATAGACTGATATTTGAGTAGGATTTCCGTCAACGGTGCCTGAACCGTCATAAGCTGATTTACTACTAAGAATTCCAAAATATGGCAACGAAACGGGGTTAGGTGATATACAAGAGCCGCTAAGTTCTATAGTTGTACCCGTTTGTGCTTTAATATCATTAACTAAAAAAAAATTAAAAAGAAGCAATAGTGAAAATGCAATATTCTTCATAATAGACTAATTTTAAATGTTTTGGATGAAGTAATTTATTTTATAATGTGCGCTAGTTGTCTTAAATAGTAATCGTTTAAATTCTTCTCTTAATAGCACTTATAAAACTGACTACTTCAAAATTCCATATTGATTTTGGTTACTAAACATCCGGATAAAATGACTACTACTTTCAGTTACAGTGAGATTATTTTGGACCCGAAAAGTCATTTCCCTTAGTTAAAAGTAATCTTTATGTTTAGTGGCACTTATAATTTATTGCTGAAAGCACCTTATTTTTTTCTAAAGCAAAATCTTATCAGGAATTAATGTTCAGAGAAGTATTTCCGGCGGATGATTATGTTATAACCCGGATTTTGTATTAGAAATGCTTTTTACACAAAAACAAAAAGCAAAACCCCACATTGCTGTGAGGTTTAATAAAATTCTTGATTAAATTTTTAAGATGTTGGTTGCTGGAAACTAAGTTATCATACTTCAACCTTCTTTAATCGTATTTTCACGGTTTTACTTAAGTAAAACATGACCGGTACTACAATAAGGGTTAGGAATGTTGCAATGACAAGACCGTAAATAACCGTCCAAGCCAATGGTCCCCAAAAAATCACGTTGTCTCCACCTACATATATTTTGGGGTCTAACTCGCTCATCAAACTAAAGAAATTGATGTTCAATCCAATGGCTAGAGGAATTAAGCCCAAAATTGTGGTGATGGCTGTGAGCAACACAGGTCTTAAACGGGCTTTACCCGCTTTGATGATTTGCTCGAGTAGGTCTTCTTTTTGTAAATTTTCATCCTCACCTATGCCAAGCTCATTTTTCTTTCTGTCGATTAGTAGTTGCGCGTAGTCTAAAAGCACAACGCCATTGTTTACCACAATACCTGCCAGGGAGATGATTCCCATCATAGTCATCAAGATGACAAATGATGCTCCGGTAATGACTATACCACTAAACACACCTATCAAACTTAAGAAGATAGCAATCATGATAATCGTAGGTTTAGAGACAGAATTAAACTGAAAAATAAGAATTAAGAAAATTAAAAACAGACCTGTAAAGAAGGCTTTCATCAAGAAGGCTTGTTCTTTATTTTGCTCTTCAATTTGTCCGGTATAATCGATTTTCACATCCGAAGGCATACCTTCGAAGTTTTTCATTTCGTTTTTAATTTTTTCCACAGCAGCACCAGCATCTACATAACCAGGCGCAAGTGCAGAATAAACCGTTACGACACGTTTGGTGTCTTTGTGTTTTATAGCGCTAAACCCGGAATTGTTATTTTGCTTTGCTACAGCAGAAACCGGTATCTCTTTAATTTGTCCATTCGACGCGTCTCTAAAAATGATGTTTTGATTGAATAGCGCACTTTTGTTATACCTCAAATTTTCATTAAATCTTACGTAGATATCGTAATCTTCGCCATCTTCTTTATAAATACCTGCTTTTACACCAAATAACGAATTTCGCAGTTGCTGTCCAACCTGACCGGTGCTTACACCCAATTCCCCTGCTTTTTTACGGTCTACGACCACTTGCATGGCGGGTTTACTTTTGTTTACATCAATTTTTAGTTCATCAATATCGGAGATGTTTTTAGAATTGATAAAGGCACGCATTCTTTCGGCAAGCGCAATCAATTCGTCGTAGTCGTTGCCTTCAATTTCAATATTTACCGGCGGACCAACGGGTGGGCCGTTCGCATCCTTTTCTACAGACACTAAAACACCTGGATAAACTCCGCTTAAGGCTTCTTGCACTTCTTGGCGAAGTAACTCACTGTCCTTGCCTTCTCTAAATTTAAATTCCCTCATGGATGCCGTAATCTTAGCTTTGTGTGGCATTTCTGCGGCAGATCCCATATCGGTTTGTGGATTTCCGGCACCTTCGCCAACCTGAGAAATGGCGCTTTCTACCAAGAGGTTTTTACCATTTTCGATGTATACGCCATTGTTTACGATTTCGAAAACTTTGTCTTCAATCTCTCGCGTAATGGCATTGGTTTTTTTGATGTCTGTTCCTTCAGGATATTCGATATAGACAATGATTTGGTTAGGCTTGTTGTCTGGAAAAAATTCAATTTTTGTCCATTGTTCACGAACGGATATTCCAAAAGCCATGACAGATGCTATGAATAAAAACAGACCTCCTATAGCGATTAGAGAAGGCCTCCAGCCGCTTAAGGCTTTGGTTAAACTGTTTTCGTACATGTTTTCAAAAACAGGAAGAACTTTATTCTGAAAATCTAAACTCGCACGACGAAGGAATAACCTGTATATCCAAACTAAAATAGCACTTACTATCATTAATGTTCCGAGGCCATTATACTTGCCACCAAAGAATGCGATAAGCAATCCAATACTCACAAATATAATGGTGATTCTAATGATTTTTTTAAGTGGCAACTCTTTGTCTTCGACTGTCATATATTGAGAGACCAAAACCGAATTGAAGAAAATCGCTACGATAAGGGAGGAGCCCAAAACCACAGAGAGTGTTATGGGAAAATACTTCATAAACTGCCCCATCAAACCGGGCCACAGGCCTAAAGGAATAAAAGCGGCGACAGTTGTTGCTGTAGAAATGATTATAGGATAGGCAATCTCGCCAATTCCTTTTTTGGCGGCTTCGACTCGAGAGAGGCCTTCTTCGTCCATTAGCCTGTACACGTTCTCAACAACCACAATCCCATTGTCCACAAGCATCCCTAAGCCCATGATGAGTCCAAACAATATCATCGTATTCATGGTGTAGCCTAAAGTGCTCAAAATAGTAAGCGAGAGGAACATAGACATTGGTATAGCAAAGCCAACAAATAAGGCGTTTTTAAAGCCTAAAAAGAACATTAATACCGTAACAACCAATATAATCCCGAAGATGATGTTGTTTACCAAGTCGTCCACCTGTCCAATGGTTCTGGAGGATTGGTCGTTGGTTATCGTTACTCTTAAATTCTGAGGAAAAACATTGTTTTTGGCATCTTCTACCATGACGGCAATCTTTTCGGCAGCCTCGACCATGTTTTTGCCTGAGCGTTTTTTAACATCCAGCATAACAACTGCTTCGCCTTTTTGAGCTTCTGGATTATACTCTCTGGCATAAGTTGTTTTGTCTTTAGGTCTAAAGTTTATTGTGGCAATGTCTTTAAGGTAAATAGGGCTGTTGTTTTCAGACTTGACTACAAAATTTTCAAGCTCTTCGGGCGAGTCTATTTCGCCGATAACTCTTATGGTACGTCGTTGTCCGCTGGTAATATAGTTTCCGGCAGAAATAGTCGTATTACCATTTTGGATGGCTCCGGCGATGTCATTAAAGTTTACCTTAGCCGCCATCATTTTATACACGTCTACAGCAACTTCTACTTCTTTTTCCTGAGCACCACGAATATCCACTTGTTTGATTTCCGGCAGATCTTCAATTTCATCCTCAAGGTATTCCGCAAATTCTTTCAATCTTTGTACTGGGTAGTCTCCGGAGATGTTGATGTTTAGAATTGGTAATTCTTCAGAAATACTTAATTCGAAAACATTTGGTTCTACTTTAGCCCCGTTAAAGGTCGGCCAGTCTTCGCTCGAGGTTTCTTTATCAATTTCATCTTTTACCTTTTGCTTCGCGATATCTACAGACATATCGTCTTCAAACTCTACAATGACCATAGAATAGTCCTCTTGCGAGGTAGATGTGATTTCCACAACACCACTCACATTTTTAAGCTTGTCCTCTAGAGGGTCTGTGATGAGTTTTTCTATGTCTTCTGCTGTATTTCCGGGAAATAAAGAACTCACATATATCTTGGTTTCCTTAATTTCCGGGAAACTTTCACGTGGCATGGTAAAATAAGCCGATGCTCCTAAAAGAAGGATAAGCACTATGGCCACGTACATCGTCCTCTTGTT
>CAYNCI010000074.1:5074-6232 GCA_964396065.1 uncultured Mesohalobacter sp.
ATCTATCCTCACTTCTTGCCCATCTTTTACACTTCTTGCACCTTCAAAAATGAGTTGCATGCCCGGTTTTAAGCCTTCTAAAATTTCAATATTATCGCCTTGGGTTTTGCCGGTAGTGATTATGGTTTGTTTGGCTATGGCTTTATTGCCTTTTTGAGCTGTTAGGACATAGACGTATTGTTCGCCATCGGCGTTTTCTGAGATAATACTTTGTGGAATAAGTAAAGCTTTGTCCTGTGTGTAATCGTTAATTTTTAACCTGGACGTTAAGTTAGGTTTAATGCTGTTATCATCGTTTGGTACAGCTACTTCTATGCTAAAGGTTCGGTTAGCCGGATTAATAAAACTTCCTGTTTGTCTAACAGAGGACTCTATCTGTTTTCCTAACACAGGAAAATAAACCTCAACTTTTTTTCCCTCTGTGATACTGGTGATGTAAGATTCTGGTACATCTGCTCTGATATACATATCTTCTAAGTTGACAATACGCATTATGCTGCTCATGCCTGCACTCACCACATTGCCTTGCTCAATCATCACGTCGTCTATGATTCCCGAAAAGGGTGCTCTTACGACCGTTTTACTGATTTGTTTGTCAATCTGATTAACAGACTCCACAAGAGATTCGTAGCTGGATTTTGCATTTAGGTATTGTATTTCGCTTCCAATATTTTTTTCCCAAAGGCGCTTCTGGCGTTCGTAAGTGGTCTTGGCCAAATTAGCCTGAATCTTCAGTTGAGCCTTTTGCTGGGACAAGCCACCATCGTCTATTTTGGCAAGAAGTTGTCCTTTTTTTACGCGATCTCCTTCTTTAACATAAACATGCTCCAGAACGCCACTCATTTCTGCAGCAATAAGGATATTCTGTTTGGTGTCTACGCTTCCCTGGATTTCTACATAATGTACAAATTCTTCTGCTTTAGTATTAAATGCAGTGACTAGAGGGATGTTTCCATCGGGCATTAAAATTTTTAGGCTGTCGTCTAAGCGTTTAATTTGCGCTGCAAGTTCTTGTTGCTTAGAGACCATTTCATCTTTTTTCGCCTGAATGCTTTTAATGTCTTTGCTGGCCAGAATATCATCTATGGATTGTTCCTTATTTCCACATGAAACAAGTAGTAGTGAAAAGAAAGTAAGTTTTAATATAGATTTCATTTT
>CAYNCI010000074.1:6332-8410 GCA_964396065.1 uncultured Mesohalobacter sp.
TTAATTTACATCCACAATATTTAATACAGTTTCTAAACTGGTTTTGCTGTTTATGAGTTGAAGCATGGCTTGTAAATAAGCGTTTTGTGCGTCATATAGCTGTAACTGGGCTTGCCTAAGTTCAAAACTTGTGGCGATTCCTTCCTTAAACTTGATGGTGTTTTTTTGCTGTATACGTTCAGCAAGGTCTAGGTTGTAAATAGATGTTTGGTAATTTTCCAAGGCAAACTTGTAATCGCTTTTAGATTGACTAAATTCTAATTTTATCTTCTCTACAGATTGCTCAAAATCTGTTTTAGCTTGCATCATAGCGATTTCTGCGCGTTGAGTCCGTTTGGAGCGTTGCAATGAACTAAAGATGGGTATATTCAGACTTACGCCAATGGTCGAAAATTGAAACCACTGAGTGTTATTGTCAAAAAAGATAAAATCTTCTCCAAAAGTAGTAGCACCATAATTTGCAAATGCAGAAAGCCTTGGCAGGGCTTTACTTCTTTCAAGTTGCCACTCCAATGTTCTTTGTTGTACAAAATTGTCAGCAATTTTATAATCAACGTTTTGCGTAGGGTCCAGTTGGGTCTCGAGTAAGTCGAAATCTGCAAGTTGTTCTGTAGCTAAACGTTGAAGATTGTCTGTTAATTCTATAGTTGTAGATATGGGTAAACCCAAAATCATCAATAAGCTTTGTCTAGATAAATCTAAATTCCTTTCTATATTGCTTACTTGGTTTTTCAGCTGTTGGTAGGTAATTTGAAGTTGCTCTACATCTTCCTGCTCGGCGAGCCCCTCTTTATAAATTTGTTCTGTTTCTTCTAAATTTTCTTTAAGCGCTCTCAGGTTTCTTTTATAAACTTCAAAAGAAGATTCCACAAGAAGAGCGTTGGCATAGGCGCTTACAACACTTTGTCGTACTTGAAGTCTGGTTTTTTCGTTAGCATTTTCAGAATATTCTAAAAAAGTTTTGGCAGCTTTTAAGGCTACAATATAGGAACCATCAAAAATAAGTTGGTTTAAAGTTGCTGTTGCATTCATGTTTTGTCGCGTCCCAAAAGCTACAGGCACAAAAGTTCCCGGTTCTCCACCGGCAACTTCACCCGGAATAGGGGTAACAATTAGTTTTGGGTTGTATTGGTAATCTACACCGGCATTAATTTGTGGCAAACCATCTGCTGTGGTTTCCCATTTTTGCTTTAGAGCTTTAATTTGATCTCGTCTAGCATTTAAAGACACGTAACTGCTGTCTAAGGCACGCTCTATGGCCTCTTGCAAAGAAAGTTTATAAACTTCACCTTCCTGGCTAAAGCCTAATAGGCTTAGGGATAACAAAGCGATTGATAATAAATATTTCATGATAAGTTTGATTCTAATAGGATTTCTTCTAGACGCTTTAGGCCTTTGGATGTTACAATACCTCTTAGATGGTATTCTAAATATTGATTGCTCACATGCGCATTAGAAAATTGTTGATGTGGAAAAACTTTATGGTCTTTAACCAAATTCATCCCGTTGTAGTAAAAACGGAAAACACATTCGATATCAACGTTTTTTCTATAGTAACCTTGCTCAATACCGCGCTTAAGATTACTTCTATAGCATTCGTACATTTTATCCCATTGCTTCTGCCTTAAAGAATGGGATATTGCCGGAAAATATTTTTGTAGTTGAAATTGTGGCGAGGATTTTTCATTTTTCAGATGGCGCATAACCTTTTCTTTTATCGCTAAAGTTTCTGTAATGGGATCTAAATTTTGCTCGCATATTTCATCGATTATACAAGATACATTTTGAAAGATATGGTCTGTACATTCTTTAACCAATTGAGTTTTGGTGTCAAAGTGTTCGTAAATGGTTTTTTTAGAAACACCTAATCGCTCAGATAGGTCGTCCATAGTCACACTTTTGAAGCCATACTCCAAAAAAAGACTACTTGCCTGTTCTAAAATCTTCGTTTTCATGCCTGCAAATGTAACATGGAAACTTTAAGCACATAAAAAGTTTCTTAAGTTTTTACATAAAATTAATACTAAAAAGTAATTATGTTAAAATTGAAGCTATATATCTTAAAGCATAGGGTAGGA
>CAYNCI010000075.1:0-5566 GCA_964396065.1 uncultured Mesohalobacter sp.
TGGACAGCCCGGCCTGAGACTTCAAATCTGATAAAGCCATTTTCTCTGCTTTCTTTAAAATATCTAATACAGCTTTGGCCTCATCAGTTAAGGCGACTTTCTTTTTCTCGGGCTTCATTTGTGGAAAGAACAGCACTTCCTGAATAGATTGGTTGTTGGTTAAAAACATGACCAACCTGTCCATACCAATTCCCATTCCGGAGGTTGGAGGCATACCATATTCCAGTGCTCTTAAAAAGTCGTTGTCTATAAACATGGCTTCGTCGTCACCTCTGTCTGCCAGTTTAAGTTGCGCCTCAAAACGTTCTCTTTGGTCTATAGGGTCATTAAGCTCAGAATAGGCATTGGCAATTTCTTTACCACACACCATAAGCTCAAATCGCTCTGTTAACTCAGGGTTTTCACGATGTTCTTTACACAACGGACTCATTTCCTTTGGATAATCGGTGATAAACGTAGGCTGTATGTAGTTGCCTTCACATTTTTCACCAAAAATTTCATCTATCAGTTTACCTTTACCCATAGAATCGTCCACTTCAATTCCCATGTCTATGGCTGCAGCGCGAAGCTCATCTTCAGTTTTAGCATTTATATCAAAACCTGTGTGCTCCAAAATGGCATCTCTCATCGTGATGCGCTTATACGGCGCTTTAAAATCGACTTCGTATTCGCCAAAAGTTGCTTTGGTAGTTCCATTTACAGCTATAGCACAATGCTCAAGCAGTTGCTCACAGAAGTCCATCATCCAGTTGTAATCCTTATAAGCCACATAAATTTCCATAGCAGTAAACTCCGGATTGTGGGTACGGTCCATGCCTTCGTTTCTAAAGTTTTTAGAAAACTCATAAACCCCATCAAATCCACCAACGATAAGTCTTTTAAGGTACAATTCGTTGGCAATTCGCATGTACAACGGAATGTCTAAGCTATTATGATGTGTTATAAAGGGTCTTGCTGCTGCGCCTCCCGGAATAGGTTGTAATATTGGTGTTTCAACTTCAAAATATCCGGCATTATTAAAAAACTCACGCATGGCATTGAAGAGTTTTGTACGCTTAACAAAAACATCTTTAACGTGAGGGTTTACAACCAAATCGGCATAACGCTGTCTGTAGCGTTGTTCCGGGTCTGTAAAGCCGTCGTATTCGTTTCCTTCTTTGTCTTTTTTTGGCAAAGGCAAAGGCTTTAGCGCTTTGCTTAACACCTCAAAATCTTTTACCTTTACAGTCTTCTCTCCTACTTGTGTAGTAAATAAATCGCCTTCAATTTTGATAAAATCACCTATATCGAGCAATTTTTTATACACATCATTGTATTTGCTTTTGTCTTCTCCTGGACAAATTTCATCTCTGTTAAAGTAAATTTGAATTCTTCCGAAAGAGTCTTGAAGTTCTGCAAAAGACGCTTTACCTTGAATACGTCTGGACATTAATCGACCTGCAATTTTAATCGTATTGCCCTCTACGAAATTGGATTTTATTTGTGAAGTATCTGAATCTATATCAACTTGGTCTGCCGGATAAGGATTTATACCCAAAGCTCTAAGTTGTTGAAGCTTGTCTCTTCTTACAAGTTCTTGTTCTGATAATGCCATGCTTAAAATTTTAAGCTGCAAAGATAACGTGTTTTAGGGACTTTTTGAACTTTCTATTATCACATCATAATCTTAAAAGGATGCTTTAAACCCTTAAAGTTTTCAAGTTTTGCCACTAGAGAACCTACTACGAGTTCAGCTTCGACTTGAACGGGAATTTTGTTTTTATCGTCAGAAATCCATACGGTAACGCTTTCTTGTTCTTTAAAGACTCTACCGGATTTCACATAAGGTTTAAAAATCAAGCATCTAATGTCTCCAAATTTGGTTTCGACCACCTCTTTTCCAATGTATTTCGCTTTAAAATCGAAGTTCTCCTCATCAAAAAACATATCCAATTCAAATTCATCTCCTTTTTTAAGCTTAGATGCATCGACTGCATTTCTAAGGTAAAATAATGCAGACATCATATCCTGAGAGCCATATTTAAAGGTATGCTTATGTATAGTGTCCTTTTTATGATCCGTTACCGTAGCTACACTTGTCTCGTGATTAAAGTTTATGACTTTATCTTTTGTATACCCTCCTTCGTAAGTATCTCTAATAAATTTATAAGGCTTGACATGTTCTGTGTCTATGAAGGTTTCAAATCGGTCTCGGACCTTAAAAAATAGATCCAGCAGTCCTGTGGATTTTCCAAAACCAACAATGTGATGTACTTCTTTCCCATTTAGATTGCCTTCCTTAATACTTATATCAGCCCGACTTGCATTAAACCAGCCGTACTTTACTTTGTAACTCAACCATTCTCCATTTTTAAACGCTTTATCTTGAGAAAATCCAACACTGTATGTGCCTAAGCAGATAATTAAAAGAAGAATTTTTTTAATCATATTATGTTGAATTTTTATGGTCACGGTCTAAAATGTTCAATAATCATACCTTTTTCATAAAGATATTGGATTCGGTTTAATCATACAACAATATAAAACGGAATAACCCTAATTATTATTGGAAATTAACATTAACAAATTTATAATAATTAGGCGCTTAAGCTGAAGTTTTGCTTAAAATTAAAGATTAATTCTAAATTAAATTGAAATACCAAGGAATAACAAAGCTAGCTGTAATCCAAAAGCATAAATTTAAAAGCACACCAACTTTAAAAAAATCTTTAAACCTGTATTGCCCTGCACTATAGACCATTGTATTGGTTTGATAACCGATAGGCGTCATAAATGTTGCAGAGGCGGCAAGCATGATAGTAATCAGAAATGGGATAGGATCTGCGCCTAAGGTGGCTGCTGTGGCAATGGCTATGGGAGCCATAAGCGCAGCAGAAGCGTTGTTGGACATTACCTCTGTAAGCAGTGATGTTGTGATGTACAGGCCTGATATGATTGCCACCACGCCAAAGGGATTTAAGTAACCTATTATTACATTGGCAATTTCTACATCCAAGTCTGTTTTGTCTATGGCGTGACCTAAACTTAATGCACCCGCCAAGAGGAATATTATTTTCCAATTTATAGCGCGATACACATCTTTCATTTCTAAAACTCTGGAAAAAACCAATAATAATACTGCTGTAATAGAGCCAATTAAAATATCAACTAAACCTGTAGCAGCTAGCAATACCATAAGAGTTATTAGCGTCATGACGACCGCAAATTTCTTTTTATTGAAGTCTGTGATATAGTCATGAGACAACAACACAAATGGAGCATTCTGTTGTGTTTCCCTTTCCTTTATAGTTTTTACATAGTGTTTTTTTACCTCAGCCAGCAAGACGTCTCCTGCACGTAATCTTATGTTGTACAAATCTTCTTGAAATATACCTTTTCTCTGTTTGATTGCTAAAGGGATTGCACGGTATCGGCGTCTAAAATCTAATTCACTTAGCGTTTTATTTTGTATTTCTGAAGATGATGTAATAACCATTTCAACCAAGGCAGCATTTTCTCCGGTTAAATCGTCTTCACCAATTTTAATTGAAGATACACTGAATGATTTTGCCTTTCCTTTAAGCGACTTAATCTTGTCTGCATTACATTTTACTTTCACCCTATCGTTTGCCAGCAACACAAAATCACCTTGAGGCAAGGTAAATACATCTTTGTTTCGCTTTACTTCAATAATGTCCATATTAAATTCTGTTACCAATTCAGAATTCATAATTTGCTGGCCTACAGAGAGTGATTGTTCTAGAATTTCAATTTCAGTAATGTACTGGTTAAAGTCTATCGTCTTCTTTAAGGTTTTTTCAAATAAATTATTTGGCAATAATTTTACACCAATCAAAGACATGTAGATTAACCCAATAATGAGAAGAATACCTGCAATTGGCGTCATGGTAAATAGATTAATCCCATAAATGCCATTTTCCTCGGCAATCCCACTTACCAGGATATTCGTAGAGGTCCCTATCAGGGTACACATTCCGCCAAAAATAGAAGCAAAAGAGAGTGGGATGAGCATTTTACCGGGGTCTTGACCAGAGGTATGTGCAATTTGAATAACAACAGGTATAAACATGGCGACCACAGGCGTGTTGTTTACAAATGCAGAGATTATGGCTATCATGAGCATCATGAGTAGCATCGCCGTATTAAACTGGTATTTAAACAACTTGGAAAGCCGATGTGCCAGAACTTGAAGTGCGCCGGTCTTAAGCAGTGCTGCACTTAGAACAAACATAAAGGCGACGGTTATGGTAGCCTTGTTACTAAAGCCTTCTATCCCTTCTTGTGGTGTGAGTACGCCTGTAAGAACAAGGATAACTAAAATAGTTATACCCACCATATCTACAGGCAAAGCTTCTGTCGCAAAAAGAACAATTGCAAGAACAATTACACATAAAGTTATTATGGCTGCTGTAGTCATGATGTAAAAATTGGTCAAATATATTAATTCCTAGTATACTAGTAGGTATTTATTTTTCAAGTTTTGAAGACAATTGCTGAAAATAAAAGGCCGGAATAAGAACAATCGCTAAGATTGGATGAATTATGAATCTTCTGATGTAAAATAAAAACATATAATTTTCAGTTGAAATGTCATGTTCGACAATCCAAAACATAAACAACCCAACTAAAAGTAAGCCCGTAAAAAGAACTGTTGAAAACTTAATAAAAGTAGTGTTTTGAAACAAAACCCAGATTAAACCAACTGAAATTAAAGCATTTAACAAAAATCGAAACACCAAGCTAAGGCTATACTTCCAAAAGTCTAGTTCGGGAAAGGCACTGCTCTGAAAATTCCCTTTATAAAAAGAAATAAGCGGGTCGTAAAACAAGCTGTTTTCAAAAAGTCTAACACTTACAAAGCCTATAACAGCTGTAAAGAAAAAAATAACTTTTAGTGGTGTTTTCAAGCTGCCTGATGTTTTTTAAAGTTACTAATCCAATACAACCAAAGCAGAAAAACGACGCCATAAATAAATAACGGAAACAATATATCGTGCATAAGGCTATTGTATTCGCTGTAAAAATATAGACCCACTGTTAACAAGGATACGCGAACAACATTGAGCACATAAATCGTAATTGACCCTAACAGAATAAACAGTAAGGTAGATTTTAGCCCTCGAGAAAAGGCTATGATGAAAGAAGCAAAAAGGATAATAACACTAATGCTGTTACAACCTTCTATCACTCTGGTGACTGCTACGTTGTTTATAGCAATAAGCATCGAAGGGGAATCAGCGTCTTTGTAAATACTTGTAGTATAGCCTAAAAAATCCAAAAAATAATAACTTTGATAGGCCACAGCATGTGTGATGATATCCGGGTAATAATTTTCGAAGGGATTATATTTTAAAAAGGCTTGATAAAGTGATGCTAATACCAAATAACTTCCAAAAAAAACGATTAGAAATTTTATGACGGCTTTATTAGATTGAACTAAGTCTTTAAAATTCATATTAATAAGCATGCTTTTAAGCACAGGATTTATACACGTTAGTTTAACCCGAATCATGCATTAGAAAATCTATTACGAATCAAAAGCACTGCAAATCAGTCGCTTCGCTTC
>CAYNCI010000076.1:0-4663 GCA_964396065.1 uncultured Mesohalobacter sp.
ATTCTCTAACCATAGCGGTGCTATGCTTTTCGAATCTAACATCCTGATTTATTGTATTTTTTATTCTCATCACAAAGTTCTAATACATAATACGGGTTTAACAAATTTATATAAACCTATATTATCCTGAATGCCATAATAATAAATACTTTTGAAAAAAAATAAAATGACTACTGAATTATATAAGCAATTAGATGAAGTCCTAACTCATCAAGACATGACTGTGTTTGATAAGTTATCTAAGATTTGTGAAGTATTGAAATCGGAAATAAATTACTACGACTGGGTAGGGTTTTATTTTGCAGAGCATGATGATAAAACACTTCACTTAGGCCCTTTTGCCGGCGAGCCTACAGACCACAAAGTCATACCTTTTGGAAAAGGGATATGCGGTCAGGTAGCAGAAAGTAACAGTACTTTTCTTGTAGAAGACGTCCACGCCCAAGACAACTATATTGCTTGTAGCCTTACTGTGAAATCTGAAATTGTAGTACCCTTATTTTTAAATGGGAAAAATATTGGTCAAATTGATATCGATTCGAATACCAAAAATGCATTTTCTGAAAAAGATGATGAATTCTTAAGCCATTTAAATGAAAAAATAAGCGTGCTCTTAAAGGACTCTGAAACGAATTTAAAAAGCTTGTACGTCTAAAACTTATAATTAAGTCCCACTCCTAAGACTTGTCTTATCTGAAAACCCTTTACAGCATTATCATCATAAATAGCTTGAAATGTGATATTTGTAGAAATGTATTTATTTACTTTAAGACCTATGTTTAAGGTATAATCTATATCTATGTTTTCTATATTTTGAAGGTAATTGACATAGGTATTAAATAAATTCTCGACTGTTACATTCTCTAGAAGGATAAATTTGCCATAAATTTGAATAGAAGCACCAAACTCTGTTCGAAGAGTTTCGCCTTGATTTAAACCAAAAAAGTCGCCATCTTCGTAATCCGGTGTAGTTGTAAATCTGCTGTCGGCAGTTATGAGTCGGGTACTTGCCGGTGCAAGATTTATATTAAACTTATCGCTTTTCTTCCACAAAAAACCAGGGCCAAAGTTAAAAAACCCAGGAGACAATATCTTTGTTTGCAAGGTTCTGGTTTCTTGGTCCGTTTCTTCATTTTTACCAAACTTATATCCATTGTCAAATTGAGTTAATGCATTGAACATCATAGAAAAGTACCAGTTTTTACTCTTCATTTTATAGCCTAGGACAGAATTAATCTCGAACCTATCGCTGGTTTTTCGATAAAAATCCTGACCATCGGCTTTGGATATCCCATAGTCGGCCAAAATTCTTGTGTTCCAGCTCCAATTTTTTTTCTTGTAGTTTATATTGTAATTAATAACTCCATTTGTAGCATAATTGGATGTTCCTCCGTTTTGCCATTCGTTGTTAAATGCAGACTGGCTAAATAATAAGGAAAAATCGCCTGAGTACTTCCAAGCTTTTTCAACTTTTGTTTGAGTACTGTCTTGTGCTACAACGGCAGCTGGGCATATTAAAAGAAATACTATTAGTTTGATTGGCCTCAAATACTATTGCTTTAATAGAAATAATAGTATGTAGCATTTGAAAGAGAGGCAATACCTCTACACACACTATTACTTAAGAAAAAAGAGGCAAATACTTACCTCTTTTAAAAATTTAAAATACGCTAAAGTTTAGAATTTATAACTTAAACCAAACGTCCAGAACGACTGAAGGTCGTTGTCTATATTATCAAAGTTTGGTTGTTCGCCCATCTCGTCCCAGTTGCTTAGAGCAAAATTAAGCGCTTCTTGTTTGTTGTCTCTAAGAGCAAAGTCGAAGCCAACACCAAAATTTTTCCATAGTGTATAACTGAAGGAGTTTGTCCATGTCCAGTTAGATAAATTGGAGTCTTCATAACTCTGAAAAAGAGATAGATTTGACTTAAAATTTAAACTACCGAATGATTGTGTATAGTCTCCAACAATTTTTGCACCCAAAGAAGACTCAAAAACGGTCTCGCCGCTTGAGAATACAAAGTTGTAGTTTAATGGGTGTATTACTACTGTGAGGTTAGAGTTTGGTGTCCAAGTTGCACCAGTACCTATATCCAAGTAGCCGGGGTCATTAAAGTTGTCTATTATAGTAGTTCTGTATTCTGTAAAAGCAGAGATAGCCCATTTTTCGCTTAACCTGTAACCATATAAGGAGGATAAGTTAAAAACATCCGTTGCAGCTCTAAAGCTATCTTCGTCTGTCGGATTATCTTTATCGTCAAATCTTATCCAATTAAGGTTAATGTTTAAAGCATTTTTCCAGAAGTAGTTATCTTCAATTTTATTGGCAAAGGCATTGAATGTAAAGCCAATATTACCTGCATTGTTATTTGGTGTGCCTTGAGCATACCAATTGTTAAATTGTGACAGGCTTCCTCCTATTGTACCAAAAGCGCCTGTTCTCCAACCTGGCAAAGCATCTATTTTGGATTTAATAGCATTAGCTTCAGATTGAAATTTATCGGCTTGAGCTTGTTTTTCTTTTAATTGTTCTTGTAATTCTTCTTTCGTCTGCGAAAACCCAATCGCAAAAATAAACATAGCAAAAACACTTAAAGTGAATGTAAACTTCATAATAATTTTGATTAAAATTTTTGCAAATATAAGTTTGTTAGTTAATTAACAAACTATTTCTTTGGTTTAAAAAGCGGAACTGCCGAACAAGCTTCGCCAAACATCAAGCTTTTCACAACCGGCTGAAGTTTATTAATAATCAATAAATACGCTGTTTCGGGAACGGGTTTGTTGCTACAACCTTTAATTATTACTGGGCGATTTTCATAATCTTTAGCATCTATTTTTGCTATAGCTTCCGCAAAAAGGATGTTTTCTAAATCTTGCGAAGTACCCACAACTACTTTTTTAGCAATAGGATGTAGATAAGTAGAGATCAACATATAAGCCCAGGCAGGAACTATGGCGTCTGTAGAACAGTGTAAGGATACAAAACCATTTTTATATACATGCCAGTCAAAATCTTTAAGCTCTTGCCTGAATTTTTTCTCGATAAGTATAAGTCCTTCGTGCAAAAACTGAGCGATATCCAGTTGAAAACGCGGTCCATCCTGGTATAACTCCTCAAGATTGAATGTAATTATTGGACTTTTAGCAACTCTATTTACAATTTCGTTTTCCATGCAGAGTGAAAATTATAACATTCCTAGTTCGAGTTTCGCTTCTTCGCTCATGATGTCTTTGGTCCATGGTGGTTCAAAAGTTAGCTCTACTTCTACATCTTTCACCATGTCTATAGATTTCACCTTTTCTTTCACTTCCTGAGGCAATGATTCTGCTACAGGACAATTTGGAGAGGTTAGTGTCATGATGATTCGCACTTCTTGATCTTCATTTACAAAAACATCGTAAATCAAACCAAGTTCATAAATATCTACTGGGATTTCCGGATCGTAAATGGTTTTGATGACTTTAACAATCTTGTCACCCAACATTTCTACATCTACTGTATTGTCTTCCATTTCTATTAGAATTAAGCGTTACTGTAAGCTAAAGCATACATTTTTAATTGTTTGATCATACTTACCAAGCCGTTTGCACGAGTTGGCGACAAATGTTCTTTTAAGCCTATTTCGTCTATAAAATTGGTGTTGGCTTCTAAAATATCTTTGGGCTTTTGGTTAGAGAACACGCGTATCAAAATGGCAATAATACCTTTTGTTATTATAGCATCGCTGTCTGCTGTAAACTCGATATTTTTGTCTTTGTTTAAATCTGCATGCACCCAAACCCTGGATTGGCATCCTTTAATAATATTATCGTCAGTTTTGTATTGTTCTTCGATTAAGGGTAGGCTTTTGCCTAGTTCAATCATGTATTCGTAGCGTTGCATCCAATCTTCAAACATCGAAAACTCTTCGATAACTTCATTTTGTTTATCAACTATACTACTCATTTTCAACTAATTCTAATTCGATTATTGTATTATTATCTTGATCTAAAAACCTCAAAACATTTTTTTTGAATGTGTATGACGTGATGCTATTTAACACTCTGGTAAATGCACTTTCGTTATACATTTTGCCTTCGCAATACATCTTTGTGGCCATTGCGTAACCAAATTTAATGGTATTGTTGTCTTTCTGATAATTTACAGAAAAAGTATTGCAGTCAAAAATTCCTCCAAGCTGTTGCTCTTCAGCATTTAATCTTAAAATATAATCTTTTAGGGGCTTAAAGTCGTCGCTCTTTACAGAGACAACTTTGTATTCTCCTGATGGGATTTCTCCAGATTCCGAAGTTCCTGAAGCGGACTTACAGGATAAAACTAAACATATAAATGTGGTTAAAACATATTTCATAATAACATGGTATTTGCTTTTTTGAGTGCTTCGATCATAATATCGATTTCTGCTTTTGTGTTATAAAAAGAAAAGGATGCACGTATCGTGCCAGGAATTTTGAAAAAATCCATTATAGGTTGTGCACAATGGTGTCCAGTTCTTACCGCAATTCCCATTTTGTCGACTAGAGTTCCTACATCATAAGGGTGAAGCCCTTCAAAATTAAATGATATCACTGCCGTTTTGTGCGCTGTAGAAGGCCCGTAAATGATAATATTATCAAATGTATTGAGGCGTTCCGTCGCATATTCAAGAAGTTCGTTCTC